>NZ_JAGTUT010000001.1:1353340-2030010 GCF_025685605.1 Granulicella arctica | reverse complement strand
GCGATGCAGCGGCCAGCCCTGCAGCAGACCGTAGATAAAGCCTGCGTGGAAGATGTCCCCTGCTCCCGTCGTATCGACCACAGGAACCCGGTAGGCGGCCGTGTAGTGATGCTGCTTGCCATCCCAGGCTACGACGCCATCCTGCCCAAGCGTTGCCGCGGTCAGCAGGCCTCCGTAGCGCCGATGCATCTGCTCCAGTGCGTGCTCCAGGTTCGCCTCGTTCATCAATCTGCAGGGAAAGTCGCGGCTGACGATCAAGTAGTCGATGTTCTCAAGCAGCGCTTCTACACCGGGGTAAATCTCATCCAGATCGGCGATCACGGGCACTCCTGCATCGCGTGCCCACTGGGCTGCCAGGGTCGCCGCGGCCGTATCGTACCCGTCCACGTGGAGGGCGCGGGCATTCACAATCCACTCGCGATCGAGGTCGGCTGGCTCAAGCGCGAGCCGCTCATCCCGCGTGCACAGAATGGTTCGTTCTCCCTGGCCATCGACCAGCACGAGCGACTGGGCACTCGACCCACCGGCGACCGTCCTGATCTGGGTTTCAACACCAGCATGCGCGAACTCCTTGTGGTGGAGGATCGCTCCCAGGTCATCGCCCAACTTGCCTACATAGCGAGTCTGCATGCCCCAGCGCTGACAGGCAATGACCGTAGTGGCAACCTGCCCCCCTGGAAGCACGGTGGCCGTGCGGTACTCCGTCTTCGACCCGGCCTCCGGGTACTGCGCAAGCGGAATCAGTGTGTCCGTCGCGTTCAATCCCACACCGACAAGGTCAACCTTCGACGATTTCGTCATATGTCCACTCTAAAGGAATCGCGACATCTCACGCACCTTGGAAGGCGAGCCCGCCCCATAAGAGCTCACAGGCGCTACCCTCCGGCGATAGCTCCGACGACCAAGAGTGGCTCCTGGCCGTCGATCACCGCGACCGGCAAGGTGTCGTCCGGCGACAGGTGGGACAGATCTTCTTCGCAGGCAAAGAACCGGATAAAGGGTCGCCGGAGTTTACTGGTGCGGTCTCGGATGGTGCCCTTCAGCATGGGATGATCGGCCTCCAGCGCATCGAGGACGGTCCTCTGGGTGACAGGGCCTGTAAGCGAAACCACGATCTCCTGACCAACCCCCGCGAGCAGGCGCAGATGGGCAGGCAGTTCCACCCGAACGCATGAGGTCATGGAAGAGTCTGTACCTCGACGGAGAGCACTGCGGGAAGGTCGCGCACGATAGCCTGCCAGTTGTCACCTGAGTCAGCGGACGCGTAGAGTTGGCCGCCCGTGGTGCCGAAGTAGATCCCGCAATCGTCCAGCGTGTCGACTGCCATGGCATCGCGGAGAACATTGACATAGCAGTTGCTTTGAGGAAGTCCCTTCGTCAGGGGTTCCCACTCGTCGCCCCCGCTCACACTGCGGTAGACCCGAAGCTGACCATCCAGGGGAAAATGCTCCGAGTCGCTCTTGATGGGAACGACGTACAGCGTCTCCGGCTCGTGAGCGTGGACATCGACCACGAACCCAAAATCAGTGGGCAGGTTGCCGCTGATCTCTCGCCAGGAATCACCCGCATCATCGGACCGCATGACATCCCAGTGCTTCTGCATGTACAGCGTCTCGGGACGGGAGGGATGAAGCGCCATGTGATGAACACAGTGGCCAACCTCAGCCGCAGGGTCTGGAATGTAGAGCGAATGCAGTCCCCGGTTGATTGGCTTCCAGGACTGGCCGCCATCATCGGTTCGGAAGGCTCCGGCAGCCGAGATAGCAATAAAGATTCGCTGCGGATTCAAAGGGTCGAGCAGGATGGTGTGCAGGCACATACCACCAGCTCCGGGCTG
Source organism: Granulicella arctica (assembly GCF_025685605.1). NCBI lineage: Bacteria > Pseudomonadati > Acidobacteriota > Terriglobia > Terriglobales > Acidobacteriaceae > Granulicella > Granulicella arctica. Next base: position 2,028,173 of record NZ_JAGTUT010000001.1, on the reverse strand, counting down.
CCATGCGGGGCCAGTTCCGTGGGTGCGAAGTCCGGCAAGCTCGGTCCACGAGGCACCGGCGTCGACTGAACGGAACAGGGCTGCGTCCTCCGCCCCTGCATAGAGGGTATCGGGACAGGTAAGTGAGGGTTCGAGGTGCCAGACCCGTTTGAACTCCCATGGGTGGGGCGTGCCGTCGTACCACTGATGTGTACCGGCTACACCCTCATAGACGAAGTTGTTGCTCACAGCCTCCCAGGTGAGACCGCCATCGTTCGAACGCTGAACGACCTGACCAAACCAACCGGAGCTTTGCGAGGCATAGAGACGATCGGGATCGACCGGCGAGCCCTTCAGGTGATAGATCTCCCAGCCTGCGAAGTGAGGACCGGAGACGGTCCAATCCTTCCGCGTTCCATCACTCGTGAGGATGAACGCACCTTTACGAGTACCGACGAGCAGTCGTACCTTGCCCATAAATGCACCTCTTCGCTGGCATGCGCGTTTCTATGTGTACGCCGTCCACAACACGCTACCAAAGGAACTGTACACTGTCCACACTAAGCATGGCTGTTATCCGCAAAATTAAGCCGCCGGTCCGTGGGACCTTTCATCATGGCGATCTGCGCCGGGCTCTGATCAACTCTGGAATCGAGCTTGCGCGGGCTGGCGGACCGCAGGCCGTTGTGCTGCGGGAGGTGACGCGGCGGGCTGGTGTCGCACCGAACGCGGCGTACCGGCACTTCTCCAGCCAGGGCGATCTGCTTCAAGCCGTGCGGGCTGCCGCACTCTCATCGCTGGCCATTGCGATTGAGCTAGAGATCGCTGCCGTGCCGCGCAGAAAGGCTCCAGCGGAGAAGGCACGCGCAACGCTTCGTGCCGTGGGAACAGGCTATCTACGGTTTGCGACGACGGAGACGGGACTCTTCCGAACGGCCTTCTCTGCGGCGAACCCGGTAGAGGGAGATGTCGATCCAGCGAAGGGCGGCAGGAGTGGTCTCAATCCTTTTCAGCTTCTCGCCTCGGCTCTGGACATGATGGTGGAGGCTGGTGTTCTCCCCGAAGATCGACGCCCGGGGGCCGAATATCTTGCGTGGTCTGCGGTGCATGGTCTTGCCTTTCTGATCATCGAAGGCCCACTGAACAGCGCGCCGGAGCAGTTCCTTCACCAGACCTCGAAACGCCTTCTGGAGATGGTGGAACAGGGGCTAGGAACCTCTTGACGGAATCAGCTGCAACGATACGATTTAGAACTCCAGCCGAAGTCCCAACTGCACCTGCCGCTCCCGTGCGTCGCTTGTGCCCGCAGACGTAAATGCACCGAAGGGACGCACGTTCAGCCCCTCCGACGCGACGGTCGCAGCATCCTGAAAGATCAAGGGCGTTACGCCAGCGGCCTCTGTTCCAGTGAGAAACGCTCGTTGGGTGACGCCCGAGTAGTTCACACGATTCGAAACATTGAAGATCTCTGCGACTCCTCGCATCTGCACGTGTTCTGTCAGCGTGATCGCCCGGCTCACCCGCAGGTTAACGCGGATCGACTGCGGCAAGCGAAGGGTGTTGCGCCCGAGCGTCGGCAGGTACGTTGCGCCGCCGGAGCCGTTGATGCTCTCGTAGCCCCCGGTCAGACGACTTCCACCGAAGATCTCGTAGCTGTACGCTCGACCGCTGCTTTCGAGCAGCATTGGTGCAGCATCCCAACCGTTTGCCGCTGCTCTCAGCCAGTGGGTCTCGCTGTGTACTGTCGGCGTCCAGATGGCAGTTGCAACAAAACGGTGCGGATAGTTCAAGCTTGATAGGCCTTTGTCGTAACCCAGCGCGAACGGGTCGAATTGCCCATTCGTTCGCGGGATGCCACCGCTGGCCTGCCCGTAGTCGATGGCCTTGGACCACGTCCAGTTCACGCGCAGATCAAGCCCGCCCCGGCTACGCCGCCGAGCTTCAAGGATCAGACCGTCGTACGTTCCATTGGCGTTGGAGACGATATCCGTCACTGGTCCAAGGCTGTTCGTCACGCGCGAGGTGTAGACGGGCACGACAAACCTCTCCCCGGTCTGTACGCCGAGCGCACCGGTGCCACCGCTCAACTGAAACGTTCCCATGGCCGTAGACGGAGCGATGTTGAGATCGACTGAATTCGGCAACTGCCGATCCATATTCATTACAAAGCTTGCCGTTGTCGTGATCCCCGCGCCGACACCATGCTCGAACGACACGCTCGCCTGTTGGACCGCGGGGAGCCGAAAGTGTCGATCGAACACCGTCGCTGAAGTAGTCGCCGCGATCGTCGCAGGCGGCGCAGTCACGTAGGCGCAGGCGTACCCGAAGCCCTGGTTTGCTACCTGCGGACAGTCCGTCTCGGTCGTCGGCAGAATGCGCACATGCGTCGTCGAACTCGCCAGTGCTGAATCCACCAGGGCACTGCGGATTGTTAGCCCGGGAAGCCGTCCGAAGTACAGCCCATACCCGGCGTGGACTACGCCGCCGTGCATCCATCCTGCCTGCCATGAAAGGCCGGCACGAGGGCCAAAGTTGTTGCGATCCTCAGGGAAGACGCTCGTCGAACCGATCTTCCCAAAGACCGCGTCGAGCGCGACATTAGGAGTCTGTGGGAAGGGCAGCAGCTCGTACTCGTATCGCACCCCAAGGTTCACCGTTAGCCCAGGCCGGACACGCCAGTCATCCTGCACAAACCCTGACCACTCCTGCGTGTCGAAGCTTGTCGTCTGTTCTCCGAAGCTCTGGCTGAACGAGCGGAAGCAGAAGTCATGGATCTTCGCATTGATCGAAGGGCAGGCCCCGTTCGGATAGGCGTGAACGTTGAACGTGTAGTCCGTGATCCAGTCGACAAGCCCGCCGGCGTGTCCGTTTGTGAGGCCACTGTCGTAGCTGAAAGTTCCTTCCTGGTTGTTCAATGCGTCCACAAGGTCATGAACTGCACTGAACTCGCCGCCGATGCGAAGGAGGTGCCGGCCCTTCGTCCAGGCAAACGTGTCGGCAAATTCAAGTCGGCGTTCATCCGGGTAGGCCTTGCGTCCGAGCGAGGCTGGTGTCCCAAACAGCAGCCCCTGCGGCCCGACGTTGATCTCCGGCGCAAAGCCTCCTGGGCCTATCCCCGGCTCCTGCGGCAGCGGAGTCTGTGCGGTCTCATATTGGAAGTCGCGCCCGTACAGCACCCGCAGTTCATTGCTGAAGCGCGCGCCAAGGAATGCCGTCCATCGCCCTACAACTTCGTCCACCTGGCCATCATTATTCCCGAGGCTTGCTCTCCCGCGGGCTACTACTGCGGCAGTCGTCGCGCCTGCGGGCGAGGTCCATCGCACCCGGTTGTATTGCGCGCTGACGTGATTACTCCCATTGACCCGCAGGTCGGTCTTGCCAAAGGCAACCGTCTGATCTTGACGCCTTGCTACAGAGCCCGTGAGACTCGATAGGTAATCGAGCGCCGCATTCGTCTGCGCAGGCTTCACCCCGCGCGTTCCCAATAGACCCGTTTGTACCGCTGTAAGCGCATAAAAGCTTGCGAATGCAGGAGAGGAGATCGCAGGAAAGCCGCGTCGTTGCTGATCATATGCAGCGAAGTAGAAGAGGCGATTCTGTATCACTGCCCCACCAACGCTGCCTCCAAACTGCTGCCGCTGGTCCTGTGGCTTGACGACGCTGCTTGCGATGGAACCATCTGCATATGTTGTCTGTACTGAGAACGGATTGGCCGCTCCCCATGCACTCTCGCGCAGCGTGAGGAAGGCCGTCCCATGCAGCGCGTTCGTGCCGCTCTTCGACACTGCGGTCGTAACCCCGCCGACTGCCCGGCCATAGAGCGCGCTGTAGCTCTGCTCGCTCAGACGAAACTCCCGCACCGCCGCTTGCGAGAATGTATACGCCGCTCCTGCGTGTCGCCCATGCCCGATGCCTTCGCCGCTCGAGCCACCTGCAAGCGTCTGTTGACTACTATCTTCCTGCTCCAGCCCGACCGAAGCACCCGTTCCCACCGGCACCGCGCCGAAGCTCTGGTCATGGCTCAGCCCGTCGATCTGACTGCTGTTCTGTGTTGTATCGAGTCCCCGCAGCGTCAGCAGAGTTGCCCCATCGGCTTCTGGATCCGCGTGGGCCACAGGCGACTCGAGGGCGAGGGAGTTCCAATCGTTGCCAGCAATGGGCGATCGTTCGAGATCGCGGCCTGTGAGCACAATACCTGTCGATGCAGGAGTCGCTGACTGGATCGTCGACACGCCTGCCCTTGTGCCCACCAATCCGCTGAGGCCGGCGATTGAAGGAGCGACCAGGCGTATGCGTCCGCCGTCGCCCTTGTGCCTCTTTCGGATCGGCGCGATCACGGCCCTGCCGACCTGTACCTCTGTCGTTCGTCCCAGTTCAATCGTGACGGCGATCTCCACGGCTCCGCGATAGCCTGGCGCTCGTGCGCGGAGCCGGTAGGCGCCCGGCGGCAGGCGGATCATCAGGAACTCACCCTTGCGTCCTGACGTAGCCAGCCGCTGCACACCTTGTTCGCCGTCCAGCACGATCTCCGCACCGGCGATCGCAGCGCCTTCAGCCGAGACGACCCGGCCGGAAACTGCCCCATCCACCTCGGACTGTGCCACTGCAGACGCACCAAGTCCTGCAGCCCCCAGAGCTGACAGAAGAAGGAATTGTGCGAACCTCTGAACCATCGTGCCGAAAGATCTTCGGCAACGCCCTACTGACATCAGCTCTCCGTCGCAGTAGGAACCAGAACGTAAGACATAGGAGAGGCAGGCATACGGCTCATTCCGACCCATAACTGTCCGGGATGGAACATTGCCAAGTTGCTACAGGTGATACCCGGAGACTAACGAAAGATTCCCATCTTGGGAAGCAGCATCTCCGGCCTCACAAAGAGAAGGGCGGCAGCCGAAGCCACCGCCCTGCAACGCCAGTAGGTCGGCTTTGCTTAGAACTGCACACGAGCTGCCAGTTGGACCTGGCGAGGTGAGAACGAGAATCCGCTCGAGTTGGAGTTGGTGACCGTGCCGAAGAGCGGCAATGCGCTGTTCGTGCTGCTGGTGTTGAAGCTCAACGTGTTGCCGGTTACTGCCTTCGTTGTGGCGTTGGTGGTGTTGCCGAGGAAGTAGCCGGTCGTGTTGACGGCGGTCACGTTCTGCTTGTTCAGGATATTGAAGCTCTCCGCCAGCAGCTCCAGCTTGACTCCCTCGTGGACGGTGAAGCGCTTGGAGATGCGCAGGTCGAGGACGTTCGTCTTCGGCTGCACAAAGCCATTGCGCTCAAACCCCGGTATCCGGAAGACACCGTTCGAACCATTGACACCGCCACCGATTGCACTCAACGTGGGCGAACCCGTACCAGTGAAGGCGGTCGAGAGAGTTCCACTGCTTCCGATGGAGTAGGGGAGACCACTCTGCAGCGCATAGCTCGGTGCAAGCTCATAGTCGTTCAGCAGGTAAGCCAGCCAGCGATGATAGGTCCAGGGAGCCGTAAACACTCCGTTGACTACAAGGCGGTTCGGCACGTTCTGGTTGGAGTTACCATACTCAGCCTTGATGTTCTGCGGATCGAGCAGGTTGTTCGCGGTGGTGGCGGTCTGGTTGTTCTGACCGTAGTCAAGTGCATGCGACCAGGTGTAGTTTGCGCTGAACTGCAGGTGGTTCGAGAAGCGATGATTGATCTGCCCCACGAGGCCGGAGTAGTTCGACGTCGTACCGCTGAAGATATCCGTCTGCGAACCATAGGCGCAGTCCGGACGCTGGCTCGGGCAGGCAGCAGCCGTTCCGCTCTTTGCGTAGAACTTCGACGTGAGGGTCGAACCATTCGGCAGTGGCCCCTTACCTGAGGTGTCGATGACGGTGTAGTTGACCGTCGTCGGCGCGTTCAGATTGAGATCGGTGAAGTTCGGCAGCCTGCGGCCCATCGATCCGAGCCAGGTGACGCTCATCACGGTGTTCCAGCCGAGGTCCTGTTCAATCGTCAAGTCAGCCTGATGAATCTCGGGTGCCTTGAAGTTGCTATCGAAGAAGACTGCATTTGGAGGTCCAGCCTTACCGGCAGTTGCAACGATCTGCGGAAAGGTCGGCGCACCCGGTGTGGTGGTCGTGTCGCTGACCGTGAACTGACCGTTGAGCGAACCGGTGTTGATCAGAGCGTTGTAGATTGTGCCATTGAGGATGCGCGCAAAGAACTCACCGTAGCCGCCTCGCAGGACCGTTTTGCCATTACCTGAAACGTCATACGCGAAGCCGACACGAGGACCGATGTTCGTCTTGTTGTTCGGCATCTGTGTTGTTGCGGTCAGACGTGGATCGTTGGTAATCGTCAGGTTCGCGACAGGCGAAGGAAGCTGCTCATACTCGTAGCGAACACCGAGCGTCAGGCTTAGCCGCTTGTTGACCTTCCAATTGTCTTCGACGAAGCCTGCATAGTCGCCGGTCTGGAATTCGAGACCCGGTAGACCAAAGCCCTGAACATAGCTGCTGTAGTTCTTCGCCTTGGCGACCGTAGCCGGATTGGCGCTCTGGCCGTCGTAGAAGTCCGTAAAGTAGTTCGTCAGGTTGCTGTAGCTATAGACACCGAAGCCTGAGAACAGATTGTTGATCAGGTCGTTGGTGTGGACGTAGTCGATACCGAACTTCAGGTTGTGGTTTCCACGAACCCAGTTCGCCGTATCGGCAATCTGAAAGCGGCGCTCATCCGGCAGCGCTGCCCGCTCGAGGAAGTTCGGCGTACCGAAGGTAAAGCCATTCGTGATGCTGACGCTCGGGGGCAGACCCAGCGGGTTGACATAGCCGTTCGCCGTCGGTCCCACAAGGTTCTGCTTCTCATAGGCCGTAGGAGCCTGGCCGAACTCAAACTCAAAGTCGCGGCCATACTGGTAGCGAACCTCGTTGCTGATGTTATTCGTGATCACCGTATCCAGCTTGGCAATGCCGAAGGTGTCGCGAACGTAGTCGTTACCGAAGCTGGAGGTACCGTCAGCCACAGTCGAGGCGGTCTGGATACCGGCAGGCGAAACCCATCGCAGGCGGTTCACTTCAAATGAAGCGTGATTGCGCGAGTTGATCTGCCAGTCTAGCTTCGGGAAGAAGATGTCCTGCAAACCGGTACGTGGCACAGTTCCTAACATGGAGTTCAAGCCGCCGAGGCCATTGTTGTAGCTTGTTACCGCTGCGGCGTAGCTGGTGAGACCCAGATTTGTCTGCAACGTGCAAACACTCGCATCAAGCGTTGTGGGAGCAGCAGCGCCTGTTCCGCCGCAGACCTTGCCAGCCGGAAGAGCGCTATCCGGGTTTGCAAAGAAGCTGCTCGGATTGCTGGCAACAGCTACTGCGGGAAAGTTCCGCTGGAAGCGGTCGCCTGCGAAGAAGCCGAACAGCTTGTCCTTGATGATCGGACCGCCGATGGCTCCGCCGTACTGCTTGCGCACATCCTTCGGCTTGATGTTCTGCGAAACGAAGGCACCAGCGGCGTTCTGCACGTTGTTCTTCGTGAAGGCATTCGCCGCGCCCCACTCTGCATCGCGATCGTCGAAGTACAACTCGCCATGAAACTGGTTGCCGCCGCTCTTGGTGATGGAGTTCACGACGCCGCCAGCCGAGCGGCCATATTCAACCGAGTAGTTCGACGTGTTGACCTGGAACTCCTGGATCGATGCCTTCGCCGTCGAATAACCAGCACGTGTCCGTCCGCGCTCTTCGGAAAAGTAGGCCTGATTATCGTCCGCGCCGTCGATCGTCACATTGTTCAGCAGCGTGCTCTGGCCGCGGAAGCTCAGCAGGCCAAATCCGCTGGAGTCATAGACAACACCAGGCGTCAGCGCAGCGTAGGCCGACCAGCGATAGTTGTTGACGGGAATGTCCTGCAATACGCGCTGATCCACCAGACCCGCGAAGTCGGGAGAGGTCGTGTTGATCGCCGGAGTCTCGCTCGTCACCGTGACCGTGTCGCTGGAGGCACCGACGGGAAGCTTCGGGGAAAGATCTGTGAGCAGGCCTACATCGACCGTCACGTCGCTTGATTTGTAGCTCTGGAATCCAGCAGCCGTAATCGTCACCGTATAGGTGGAGGGCTGCAGATGGATCGCACGGAAGTAGCCCGAGCTATCGGACGTTAATGTCTGCTCGGCGTTTGTTTTGTTGGAATGAATGACCACGGTGGCACCGGGAACAACCGCTCCGCCGGCATCTTCCACTGTTCCAGCAATGGCCCCATCCACTGCCGACTGCCCATAAGCTCCTACGCTGACCGCTGTACAAGCGACCGCAAACATGGCCCATTGACTTACTTTGCTAAGCATTACTGTCTCCTGAAAGTCCTTGATTCATCCGAGGCGCGGCGAGATTGCGTTCCTCCCCTGCGACATTCGGAATCTTTATGAATTACCTGAAGTCTGCCAGATAAGCGTTAATAGACGATTACGGTCCGTAACGTGGCTTCAAGTGGAGCGCGCGTCATTGCCACTGACTGACGTTTACACGCCTTCTGCATAGTTGGTATGCCTTTAGTCTAGCGGGTTTCCGGTACACTGGATATTGCAATGTTTATCGATGAAGCACGAATTCGTATCAAAGCTGGCGACGGTGGTAATGGCTGCATGGCATTTCGCCGTGAGAAGTTCGTTCCGCGTGGCGGACCCTCGGGCGGCGATGGTGGCCACGGTGGCGACATCCTCATGTCGTCCTCGCTAAGCCACAACACCCTCGTCCACTTTCGCTTCAATCCCGAGCACAAGTCAGAGCGCGGCGGCCACGGCCTCGGCTCGAACATGTCCGGCGCTGCTGGCGAGCCTGCCACCCTCAAGGTTCCTGTCGGCACTCTCCTCTACGACGACAATACCGGCGAACTGATCCACGACTTCGCCCGCGTCGACGAGACCATCGTCATCGCCCGCGGCGGACGCGGCGGACGCGGCAATCAGCACTTCGCCACCAGCACCCACCAGGCGCCACGCGAGCACGAACTCGGCCGCTCCGGCGAAGAGCGCAACTATCGTCTCGAACTCCGTCTTCTCGCGGATGCCGGCCTGGTTGGCTATCCAAACGTCGGTAAGTCGACCCTGATCTCGCGCATCTCCGCCGCTCGCCCAAAGGTCGCTAACTACGCCTTCACCACGCTCGAGCCGAACCTCGGCGTCGTCTCTGTGGGAGATTGGCCCCATGTGAACTCCTTTACGGTAGCCGACCTTCCGGGCCTCATCGAAGGCGCTCACCTCGGCCACGGACTTGGCATTCAGTTTCTCAAGCATATTGAGCGCACCAGCGTCGTCGTTCATCTGGTCGACGTATCGGACGGCTCAGGCCGTCTCGATCCGGTAGAAGACTTCAAGGTCATCACCGAAGAGCTAAAGAGCTTCGATCCCGCCCTCGCTAAGAAGCCGACGGTTCTCGTAGCCGCCAAGGCCGATGTTGCCGACCCGGCCAAGCTGAAGAAGCTGACAGCCATGGCGAAGCGCCGCAAGATTCCGCTCTACACGATCTCGGCCGTCACCGGTGAGGGGATCGAGCCGCTTAAGTACGCTATCGCCGATCTGGTAGCGCTCCACCGACCCATCAATCTGGAGCCAGAACCGGTAGCCGCCACGAAGCTCAAGCCGCACTATCCGCCGCCCGCACCCTCCTCACGAGGCCGCGGTTAAGGTCAGGCTTTTGAATAGAAGTCTCGCGTCGCCACATTCACAAGGTTACGCGTATCGTCTCCATCGAAGCCAGCCAGTGCAGAGTTCCAGTCCGTCCGGATCGCATTCTCGCAGATCGATTTGCCGTGCCACGGCCCCAGCCCGACGCAGCGATACTCAAAGAGCACGGTCGTTGAATTCTCTACTTCATACCCCGGCTGCTTACCTTTCATGTTGAAGTATGCATGCACCAGCTCATGCGCCAGGCCGATCGCTGGTGGCCGCTCTACGTTCAGCGGGTTCGCCGACCCCAGGCTGTAGTTCACCATGGAGCTGCATCCATTGCCTGTCCCCGAATACGGATAGAGCGCCACGATGATGGCATTCTTGATCTGCTCAAGATCAGGGTCGTTCCCGAAGTCAGTCCAGATCGACTGGCCACCCACCCACGCCTGCACCATACCTTCTGTTACGCCCATATTGCTCGCTGCTATGGGCGGAACACCCTTCAAATGATACTTCGGCGTCTTATTAATCTTGTCCGCCAACCATGCAGCTCGCGTCATGCCTACCATCAGGGGCGCCCGCAACAGGGCCGCCTTCGTCTCGGCGCCCAGAGAGCTTACGATATCCGAATACAGCTCGCGTGCAACGGGGTTCATGCCATGCGGCGATCCGTTCGAGCCGCACTGATTGCTCAACGGATGGTCCACGATGCTCGTCGTGTACGTCGGATGAGCGGCCAATGCCGCAAGCATCAGCCCCCCGGGAGTCGTCCCTGCCAGCGCAGTCAGGTGAGTCGCCACCGCCTCGTGATATCCCGGATACCGCGACGAGATGGAGATGGGGAGCGCCGTCGTCGCGAGCGCACCCGTCACCTGGTTCCAGAACAACGTCGAGACCGGCAACGGAGCAGACGCCAGGGCCACATAGTTCTTCTGCGTTCCCCAAACTATGGTCAGCGAAAAGATCGAGTCCAGGTACTTCAGATGATCTTTCGGGCTCTGCAGCTTCAACGTCGCCAGAGCGCCGTCGTACTTTTCCTGCTGGAAACCCTTGACGTTGTTCTGCGCGATCTGCTGCTCCAGCGCCGTAACAAAGTGCCGCATCGAGCTCGTCTTCTTCTTGAAGTTGTAGAAATACCCTTGGCGAAGGGTACTGCAATGGGTAAGAAACGCATTCAACTGCTGCTGCGGTGTCATAGAAATTCCTTGGCAAGATATTGGAGCTCAGGAGACTTGCACAGGAATACGGCTGTCACTGTGGTCATTCTTTGATCCCAGACATTGTGCCACGGCCTAGCCGAACTGCTTGCCCATTTACTTGAGATCTCTTAAGAAAGCCAGATGTGGCAGAGTCGGCGCGCTGATCGCCCTACAATATCTCATGCGCGTAGCCTTCTTCGGTGGCAGCTTCGACCCGGTCCATCGCGGCCATCTGGCAGTTGCCACCGCCGCCGCGAATCATTTTTCCCTGGATACAGTTCTCTTTGCTCCCACAGGTCGGCAGCCCCTCAAGCCGTCAGGTGCGACGGCCTCCTTCGAAGATCGTCTCGCCATGGTCACGCTCGCTTGTACTGCGGACGCCCGCTTCAGCCCCTGCGCCCTGGATGCGCCTCGCATCGACGGCAAGCCAAACTACTCGATCGACGTGCTTACCGCACTCGGCGCGCAGATGCCGGAGGCAAAGCTCTTCAATCTGGTCGGTATTGATAGCTTCCTTGGTCTACCAAGGTGGCATGAGGCAGAACGTCTTATGGCGCTGGTAGAGTGGATCATCGTCAGCCGCCCCGGCTTCACACTCGACTCCGCCAGCTTGAGTCTCAGTCAGCGCGCCCGCATTCATCCCCTCGACTCAGTCCACGAGGATGTCGCCGCAACCCATCTCCGCCCCCGGCTGAAGCTGGGCGACCCGTGCCTCGACCTCATCCCCACCAGTGTCTCCAGCTATATCGCCGCTCATCATCTTTATCGCTGAGTCAGCCGTCTCTCATCTGCCATGCTGTCAACTCCCACAAGCCGGCGCACAACCTACCTTCTCGGCAGCCTCCTCTTGCTATACTCCGGCTCCCGCATCCTGCAGCTCTACACGGCATGGGTGCCGTTACTCCTTGTTGTGGTTCTGCACGTTATCCCACCTGCAGCATTCGCTCTGATTCATGGCATCGAACGTTATGGACCCAGGGGGATGCTTACCTTTACCGTCCTCTGCCTTGGTATTGCAAGTTTCTTCGAGACGCTCAGCCTCCGCACAGGCTTTCCCTTCGGGCATTACGCCTTTACAAAGGTGATGGGTCCAAAGCTCTTCGAGCTTCCTATCCTGCTTGCCCTCGCCTACCTGGGCATCGGCTACATCTCGTGGACTGAAGCTCAACGTATGTTGAGGAGCCGTCATAAGCCTTCCAGTATCGCCGGAATCCTTCTTCCTCCACTGCTTGCCAGTGTCATGATGGTCGCGTGGGACCTGGCGATGGACCCCGTCTGGGCGACCATCAATCGAGCCTGGATCTGGCGCGATGGCGGAGCGTGGTTGGTGTGCCGATCAGCAATTACTTCGGCTGGTTCCTTACCGTGTTCACCGTGTATCTCTGCTTCACCCTCTACCTGCAGCGTCAACCAACACCAGCAGAAGTACCTGCAACATGGGATCGACTGGCGATTCTCTTCTACATAGTGTGCGCTCTTGGGAATCTGCTGCTTGCTATTCCCGCGCATGGCTCTGCGGCGCTGCCGATCGCTATGACAGATCCGTCAGGAATCTCGTGGCCCACCGCTTCAATCCTCGAAGCCTGTCTCCTGGTCTCGCTCTTCTGCATGCTGCCCTTTCCACTTATCGCCTGGTACAGGCTCGCTCAATTGCGGCGATAAAGCCGCTCTGCCCAATTGAAGCGTATGAAAAAGTAGCTTCGGCGCCCGCAACCCGCTACCATAAAAGGTTGAAGGAGCATCATGCCGTCCATTGAAAGCAACCAGCTCCTCGCCGCTGCAGCCGCAGCCTGCGAAGACAAGAAGGCCGAAGACATTCGCATTCTCGCACTCGACCCCACAGAGAGCGGTCTTACCGACTACTTCCTCATCTGCAACGGCACCAACGAGCGCCAGAACGTCGCCATCACCGACGAGATCGAGATCCGTCTCAAGCGCGACTTTGGCACCTACCCGAACTCCGTCGAAGGCCGACGCAACGGCGAATGGATCCTTATGGACTACGTCGACTTCATCGTCCACGTCTTCTCCGCCGAGAAGCGCGCCTTCTACGGCCTCGAACGCCTCCGCAAAACCGCAACCACCCTCAGCATCGACGACCTGAACGCCGAGATCAAATCAGCCATAGCCGCCACCCGCAGTAAGTCTTCAGCAGCTAAGACAATTTCAGCTGATGCACCAGCTAAGAAAACGACTGTACCCACCGCAGCCACTCCTGTCGCGCCAAAGTCAAAGAAAGCGGCGGCTAAGAAGATGGCTGTGAAAGCACCTGTAAAGTCTTCAGCCAAGAAAAATCCTACGAAGGCAGCGAAGAAGATCTCAAAAAAATAGTTGTCACCGCGCTTGCCGTTGTCGATCAGGCTTCCTGATTTACCAACTACAAACAGGAAAAGGCCAGATACCTATGAAGGTATCTGGCCTTTTCTTTTTTCTAGCTTTTGTTAGAAAGCGACCTTAGCCCAGAGAACCATCGTGCGGCCTGCATCTTCCTGTGCGTTCAATCGGTTGAAGTAGTTACCTGTCCCGATATCAAGCACGTTCGTATCCAGAGGTCCGATGTTGTTGTGGTTGCCGATGTTCTGAACTTCGCCACGCAGGATCAACTGACCACGCTCCAAGTGCAGGTACGAGAGGCCAATGCCCTTCTCGAGCGCCAGATCATGGAACTGCAGACCAGGGTTAGAGTAGCTGTTGCGGCCAATCTCCTGGCGCAGGTACTGATTGCCAGGACCGTACGGAACGAGCCAGCGAACAGCCGATGTGGAGACTGGCGTTAGCGCTCCAGTCGAATTGTTGGCCGCCAGATCGTAATACACACCGTTGGTTCCGCCGATGAAATGGCCATCGATGCCAGCCGACTGTGCCGGTGCAGCGAGATTACCGTTGATAGGACGATCATTCGCTGTGCTGCCGTCGCCATTGATGTCAAGGCCGTTGACAGCGAAGGTGCTGTACGGTCCAGACTGAAAGCGCTCAATGCCGGACAGGGTCCAATGCCGCGTGAGTGCGCCAAGCGCAGCGTTAGTGATCGCATTCTCTGCATGCAGACCGGCAGGAGACCAGACATACGAAATGACAGCATAATGACGATGGTCATACGCTGAATTTCCATAGTCCTGACCGCGGCCACCGGGTGCCAGGTTTGCTGTGTACGAAGTCGGCGAGCTGAAGGTCGTGAAGATCTCCGAGCCATCATCAAGCGTCTTCGAGTAGGTGTAGGTTCCGCGAATCTGGAAACCATGTGAGAAGAGGTGAGAACCCTCAACCTCAAGACTGTTGTAGTTGGAGTCCGCAAAGTTGCCGCGAGCAACAACTGCTCCGTATGCAGGATTCAAGCGTGCACCGGTTGCACCGGAGAAGTAGTTGTACTGCTGGTTCGCAAATAGCTTGTGTGCGGACGTACCGACATACCGAACGGCTAAGAACAGATTGCCTGGCAGTTGACGCTCAATGCCCAGGTTGTATTGGTAGGTCACCGGGTTGACCATGTTGTTGACGACGCTTGTGACGGAGGAGTTCAGTTTCAACTGCGGAGCAATTGTCGGGACGAGTGAGGTTGCATTTGCAAGACCTGCTCCAGTCGTCTGGACCAGGGTCCCTGCGACTGCGTTCGGCGAGCTTTGTGCCGCGTTGATCACAAAGTTGCTGAAGTCACTGTCATAGAAGATACCGAAGCCGCCACGAATAACCGACTTACCATCTCCGATGAAGCTGCCGTTGTGCGGTGAGTATGCAAATCCGAAGCGAGGCGAGATGTTATTCGTATCGTTCTTGATCTTGAAGACCTGTGCTGTAGGCGCACCCGATACGAGGGTAATGATGCCGAGCGGATTCGCTGGGTCAAGGCCAGGGAACTGAAGCGAGTTCTCAGGATTGGTCAGATAGTCAAACCGAACACCAAGATTGACGGTCAGGTCCGAGGTCAGCTTGATATCGTCCTGTGCGAACACACCCGAGCGCCACCCGTGTGGATCGACCCGAGTGTTGCCGAATGTCTTCGTCGCCGTGCCTGAAGGTCCAAGCTGGTTCTGGAGGAAGTTGCCGAGAGCAGTAACGTAACTTACTCCAGCTGCGTTGGTTCCACCTTTGACAAAACTGAGCGTTCCTTTTGCATTCTGTGAGACGAGGTCCTTCTCAAGTTGGCGACCGATGTCGAAACCGATGCGAAAGGATTGAATGCCTTTCGTGATTCCCACGGTATCTTGGAGCTGATAGAGGTCCTCACCGCGGCCTTGTGGAAAGTTCTGATTCGGTCCGAGGTCTGAGGTCCCCGCAGCATTGATGATTCCGGGAATGCTGATTGACTGAAGAGCGAAAAGAGGATTGGCAGAGGTCTCTGCTGTTGGACCGAACTGAAAGTTGATCCTTGTTTCAGAAACACGAAACTCATTCAGAAAGTTCGGCGTGAAGATGTGTGTCCAAGTTCCTTCACCGAGTTCGCCAGGGCCACCTTGGAGCGTGTCGAAACCCACAAGAGCAGAACCATTGTTGCCGAAGTCAGGGCTCAACGAGCTCCGATCGTGGAGGTAGCGGAAGGAGAAACTATCCTTATCCCATGGCTTATAGTCGATCCGGTAGGTCCACTGGGTGTCGGGGTTGCTGGTCGCTTGACTAGGCCGCTGAAAGAAATTCTCTGTGATGATGCAGCCAGTCGTAGGGCAGCCATTCTGTGGCCCTACGTTGGTGTTCACAAGAGTACGGCCCTGCACGTTGACGTAAGAAGCGAGGTAGTTTCCATTGCTAAGGTAAGAGTCCAGCAGGGCGACCTGCGGGCCGCCAATCTTCTGGAGCTGCGCATAGCCATTTGCATCAGGCAATTCAAGAACGGACGGCGTCTCGCTGCCATAGAAGCGTGACAATTCTAGGCCACCGAAAGCAAACAGCTTGTCCTTGATGACTGGTCCACCAGCGGTAAAGCCATAGACATGATTGTCGAAGCGGGCCTTCACGGCGCCGGTTCCACGCTCCTGGCCGCCGAGTGCATTCAGGCCTGAACCTGTGTAGCGCTCGTATGCTTCGCCATGAAATTGGTTCGTTCCGGACTTGGTCACCAGGTTGACGACACCACCACCCGCGCGGCCAAATTCGGCCGAAGCCGAATTCGTGAGGACGGCAACCGACTCGTACATATCAGGAATAGAAGGCTGGAAAGCCTGGCCACCGATGGATACGTCGTTGATCTCTTGCCCATCAAGTAGGAAGTTGTTTGCGCGAGGACGTGCGCCGTTTACCTGGATGTTGATGCCGTTGCTGAAACCGCTCTGGTCAACAATCTGCACTCCCGGAACGGTCGTCGTCAACTCGTAGGGGCTTAGCGAAAAGATCGGCAGCTTCGTGATGTCGGTCGTGTTGATGATGCCGGTCAACTGGCCGTTTTCCGTATTAATTGCTTGCGAGTCGGCCGTGATGTTTACCGTGTCATTCGCAGAGCCGACAGAAAGCTTGATGTCGTAAGTTGTAACCAGGGAGGGCTGAACAATGACCTTCTTGGCTGAAAAGCCCTGGAACCCGGCCTGCTGAACTGTAACCGTGTAGCTCTCAGGATCGAGAGCTTCAAAACGGTAGCTGCCGTCTGGCTTCGTGGAGATGCTGCGGATTGCCTTGTCAGCATCCCCCGTAATCGTTACGTTTGCATTGGGGATGACCGCTCCAGACGAGTCTCTGGCAACACCAACGAGAATACCCTTACTGGTCTGCGAGGCTGCGATGCTGGCAAACACAGTGGAAGTGACAAAAGCAGCAACTAAACCTCTGAAGCGCATAAGCAACCTACTCCTGGACAAAAACTGAATGAGACAAACCTCCCTCAAGGGAGGCAAACTAGGTGGCAGGTGTCTCTCCACTAAAACGAAGAGAGGGATAAGGGCATTACCTAGGTATATGCACGTAGCGTGCCAATTTGGGAAAGGTGAAATCAGGCGAAAATTCAGACCTGTTGAGTAGGCAAACCGCCATTTATATGAAAATTGGAATAAAATTTAACGTATTTTCTATGACAATTCAAGCTAGATGAAGATTTCGCTGACTGCCATTCTCCCGCGTCGCTCACGCACGAAGACGGAACCAACCGACCGCCTGCTGACGGACTATCAGGAACGATGCGGTCGCTACCTGCCGACAGAGTCCGTCGTCTACGACACTGAAGCCGCATTTCTCGATTCGCTGGACAAGCAGCCTGGCCGAACCGCAGCTACCGTCATCCTGCTTGATAGCCGGGGCCAGCAGCTCTCTTCTGAGGAGTTCGCCACTCGTCTTGGCAGCTTCCGCGACTCCGGGACTCAGCGCGTCATCCTCGCTGTCGGCCCTGCAGATGGCTGGTCGAGCGAAGCCCGTACGCGCGCAAGCCTGCTGCTCTCGTTCGGCCGCATCACGCTCCCGCACCAGCTCGCTCGTGTGATCGCGGCAGAGCAGCTCTACCGCGCCCTCACCATCCTCGCCGGACACCCCTACCACTCCGGTCATTAGCCGCGAATTCGGCATTCGAGCTTGGGACGGTGTCCCTTGCAGGGTAAGCCTGATAAGTCTGCAAGGGATCGTAGGCCGCTCTACTTACTAAAGGAATAATTAACCGTAATTGTCGTCTCCACATCGGTAGGATTGCCGTTCAGGAGGTATGGCTTATACGTCCACTGTCGTACGGCATCAAGCGCAGAGGCCCGCAGCTTCTCCGGTCCTGAGACCACCTCAAGATGCTCCACCACGCCCTCTTTGCTGATGATTGCCTGCAGAACCACTGCACCAGAGATCTTGGCGTCCTTTGCATCCTGGGGGTAGACCGGCGTAACGCGGCTCAGAACATTCCCCGCCATCACACCACCCGATACGCGTCTTGGTTCGTCGGCAGCAGCAGCTTTCCCGCCTCCGCTCGCGACCACGGGAACACCAACATTCTCCCGGAGCGCCAGCGCGGATGCACAGGTAGCCAGTCCAACCGTGACACACACGGCGGCCATCACAAGCCGTCGTACACCCTTTATCTCCACACGCCTTTGAGTCAGATTCATGATTCTCCTCTCGAATATGTTGGCATCGAAGATTCCGATGGCGTGAAGTGTTCTGGCTGGCGTTCGATCCGCAAGCATCGCCGCCAGCCGCAGCAGCGACCGTGCATACCGCTCCCTTCCTGCAACAGCCTCTGCGGCCAGGGCGTCGCACACCATCTCCCGGCTCTCGGCAACCCGCGACCGTGTCCACCACAGCATGGGATGGTACGAGGCAGGCAGCGTCAGCACCCCGTACGCCACGTTCTTCGCGAAGTCGCGCCGCCGCATATGAGCAAACTCATGCGCGACGACAGCCTCAAGGTCGCCCCCAGCCACCTGGTCGAGAAACGCGGGGGGCACCAGCAAGACTCTCCGGAGAATCCCGACCGTCACCGGTCCCGAGATTATGGAAGACGTCCTGATCACCGCGTCCGCCACTCCGAATCGGTCGCGGCATCGGTCCAGTGCCTGCTCCGAGTCTCGCAACAGTTCGATTGGCTCGGCTCTCTGCTGCATCAGGCTCGTCTGCCACAGACCCCACGCCATGCGGCCCGCAAAGTAAGCGAGGCTACAGATATAGGCCCCCAGGAAGATCGCGATCACCGGCGCTGGCACCCTGAGCAAAACATGCCTCAAGGTCGCGTCAGTCCCGGAGGCGGTAAACGCTCCGACTCCGTCCCCTGCCGCCCGATGACGCCACACGATCGAGCCGAGCTGACGGGTCAGCTGCCCAATGCGCAGATTACAGGCCGGCAGAATCACCTCGAGCAACATCGCGCCGACCCATACCCGGTGCTCCACCCTGGGCTGCGGAGCCAGTCGACGGATCAGCCACGCCGCCAACGCGCCAGCAGCAAACAGCAGGGGCACCTCCCAGATCGAGTTCAATAAATAGCCAAGCACCCAGTTCCAGAGGGGAGTCATTCGCCGCCGCCTTCCTCGTCCATCCGCTTGCTCAACTTCGCAATCAGCTTCGCGTCGATCTGCTTGCTCTTGATCAGGCTCATAACGAGCTCTTCGTTCGACCCACCGAACATCCGGTCCACCAGGTCGCGCACCGCGTGGCTCAACGCCTTCGCCTCAGTGACGGTTGCGCTGTACTCAAACGCCCGCCCCCGTAGCGAGCGCGTCAACTTGCCCTTACGCGCCAGAATGTTCAACATTGTCTGAACAGTTGTGTAGGCAAGCTGCTGCTCAAGCCCCTCCTGCACCGCACTGACACTGCTTGTTCCCATCCGCCAGATCACCTGCATAATCTGCAGCTCCAGCTTCGTCAGCGTCTCTTTTTCCTGATCACCCATGAGCGTGTCTCCTAACTGATTAGGACACTACGCCAGTCTTCAGAAATCTGTCAACTAAGTTCTTAGGAGCTCTCTCATTCGAGTGAGTCCCGGACTCTTAGTTCGTAGCGGGAGGCAGAACCAGGTTCAGCGGAATCGCCGAGGACTGCACGCTATACCCAGGGCCATTAGGATGATTATTATCGCCCGAGTTGATGTTCGGAATGAGGAAGCTGGGATTCGCCGGGTCTGTCAGAACCTTTGCAAAGTCCGCAATCCCCACCACTCCTGGTAGATTTACCGCTGTCGAACGAATCCACGTATTCACAAGCATGCGTTGTGTCTCGCCCGGATTGATTGGTCCCGGCGTCGCTCCGCCCGCATAGGGTGCAGCCGTCGAAGGGGAGGGTCCGAAGTTCGCCGCTGCGGAGTTCTGACAGAAGGTCGATGGTGGCAATGTTCCGACAATGACTCGAATATTTTGCGCCGCGGCCGCGCTGATGATCTGCATCAGCGAAGCTTCGACCTCAGGAGCCGACTTGCAGTCGGACGACTTAATATCGACAGCACCAATGTAGGTGATCATTGTCGTAATTCCAGGTTGGGAGAAGACATCGCGCGCTTCACGGTCAATACCATCCGCGACACCTTTGGCCGGCGTAGCTCCGCTATTTGGACCTGCCGGATCTGCGGATACGCCAGCGTTCGAGACGCCCATGTTGTACCCCGCCGACACTAGCTGACGAGCCAGCCAATCTGAAGGCCGGTCACTATCTTGACCCGCAACTGGGGCGTTCAGCACCGGATAAGAATTCGCGTTGCCGTAGTTCGACGCATGCCCATCGATCGAAGAACTGCCAAACAGAACAACCGTTCCTTGATAAGGACCGTAAACATCCACCTCGCTGAGGAGGAACCACTCTGCGGTAGTCTGCGTGAAAGCCGCGCCCGAGGCATCACCCGTCACATTTCCGGAGTTGGACGGAGAGACATAGCTCGTTTGAAACTCAGCATTGTGGTGCGTCAACGGGCCATAGGTTCCGGTCAGGTACATGGAGACTGCGAGCTTCTGTCCGAAGAGATACGTCACATTTACGGGATCGGAGACGACCGCTCCGCCGGGCGGGATTGTGACGCTTGCCGCTCCCGCGAAGGTCAGGGCTGAGTCGTGCGCTGTATCAATTGCCGCTGTATCGTTTGTGCTGACCGCCAGTCGCGCCGCACCGATCGTAAGGGGAGTTGTCCCAAAGAAGTTCGAAAAGTGAACCCTCTCCTGGGTGCCGGCAACAGTTGGCGAAAAGAGCCATCGATAACTTTGTTCCGAGCCTCCCTGGTTCGTCGTTGAAGACAGGTTGTTCTCAGGAGATGCCCCCCATGAGACCACCCACTTCGGTGTAGCCTTCACCGTGGTTACCGGCACGACAACAGAGTTGCTGTAGCTCGTACATCCAGTCAGCAGTGCAAACCCGATCAGAATCGTAAGGCAGTACGAACGCTTCAGGCAGGACGAATCAACGGCGAGGGTGGGCATTCACCTATTGACGGCAAGTTCCGTCGAAAGTTGCGGGTCAGTTCACGATTTCGTCGTGACAGTTTTTCCGTTATGGGAGTGGAATAAACAAATGGGTTGGAATTGCGCCCGCAGCCGCTTGATATCCGGCACCATTCGGATGGTAGTTATCGCCAGAGTTATAGAGGGGTAGCATGAAATCCTGTCTTGCCGGATCGGCGAGCGCCTTATCGATATCCGCGATCCCCGCCACACCAGCAAGCCCCGCGCCTGTCGAGCGAATCCACTGGTTGAAGGCAATCCGCTGCTGCTCTGATCCGTTGACGGAACCTGTCTCGCCACCGGCGTACGGATCGGCAGGGGTTGGTATCAGCCCATAGTAAGGCTGTGCCGGATTGGTGCAGAAGGCGGAAGGGGGAAGCGTTGCCAGGAATAGTGGCAGCTTCGCCGCCCCTGCAGCCGTAATCAGGTTCTGAGTAGCTGCTTCGATCGCGTTGGCCGATGTGCAGTCCGAGGACCGCAGATCGATCGCCCCAAAGTAGCTGACGACAGCAATTACGTTGGACTGCGCAACCACATCGCGGCTGAAGCGCCGGACCCCGGAGGGTAGAGGATTGGTATTCGTGCTGCTTGGGTCCGTAATCATGTTGCCGGGTATTCCCTCGTTCAATACGCCGATCTGGTAGCCATTGGCGTTCAGTGCCTTGGCGAGCCAATCCGAAATGCGACTGGTGTGCTGTCCGACCACAGGCGCGTTCTGCGCCGGGTAGGACTGGGTGTGACCGTAGTTTGAGTGGAAGCCATCCGTCGTCGAGCTCCCGAACAGGACCACTGTTCCCTGGTACGGACCGTAGACATCCATGCCGCTCAGCAACAGCCAGTCCGCCTGGCTCTCCGTAAATGCCGCTCCCGTAACGTCGGTGGTTGCGTCTCCAGCGCTTGAAGCATTTTGATAGTTCTGATTAAACAGGGCATTGTGCCGGCTTAACGATGGAAACGTTCCACGTAGATACATCGAGACTGCCAGCGTCTGCCCATAGCTGTACGTGAGATTGACCGTATCGGAGACAACCGTCTGACCCGGCTGAATCGTTACGCTCGTGGAACCTCCATTGAAGGTCAGCTTTACATCGTTCGCGGCGTCAATCGATGGTGAACCGTCTTTGCCAATGGAAAGCCGACCGGCTCCAATAGTCACGGGCGCAGTTCCATAGAAATTTGAAAACTTCAGCCTCTCCTTGGTTCCGCCGACTGTTGGATAGATCAGAAAACGGTAGGTCTGTTCGGAGCCACCCGTGTCCGTCAAATTGGTCGGAGCCACTCCCCAGGCACCCACCCACTTCGGGCTCGTCGGCACCGATGTGGCGGTCACTAATTGAGAGCTGGTACCAACGTTTCCGCCGCAACCAGCCAGGACACACAAAACCAGACAGACAAGAAGCCCTCGACAGGCTCCGAAAACACAAGAATAGGGCTGCATATAGCTATTCTGACGCATCTCCAAAGTAAATGGATTGTTTTTAAACGACGCAGAATAAGATTGTTACCGACCTTTCACAGTCTGAAGAACGCATCTGCCTTGTCGGAAACGCGCTCTGCCATTCCCAACAACAACCACAATCTATACTCTGGTTCTGCCCCTCGGAGATCCCTCCCCATGAGCACCACGCGCCGCCGCTTCCTCCAGACCTCTACGCTGACCGCCACCTCGCTGGCGCTTTCAGGAAAACGCTTACTCTCGCAGACCGCCACCCAGGTCGACGCCCACATCGAGATCCTTCCCTCCGAACCCATCGCCACCATCGCTCCCGAGATCTACTCTCACTTCATTGAGCAGCTCGGCGGCGTGATCTACGACGGTGTCTGGGTAGGCGAGAAGTCGAAGATCGCCAACGTCAACGGCATCCGCAAAGCCTTCATCGACGCCATGAAGGCCGTCCAGGCCCCCGTCCTTCGATGGCCCGGCGGCTGCTTTGCCGAATCCTACGACTGGCGCGACGGCATCGGACCCGCCTCAAAGCGCCCGCAGCGCGCCGCCTTCTGGGATCAGGAAGACACCAACCGCTACGGCACCCACGAATTTATGGAGACCTGCCGCGCCATCGGCTGTGCGCCCTATCTCGCCGGCGACCTCCGCGCCCTGCCCGCAAAAGACTTTTATCAGTGGATCGAGTACTGCAACTCCGCTCCCGGAATCGGCAACGCTCTCGCGAACGAGCGCGCTGCGAACGGGGACAAGGAGCCGTACAACGTCCAGTTCTGGGGCGTCGGCAACGAAAGCTGGGGCTGCGGTGGCAACCAGACCCCCGAGGAGTATGGCGAAGCCTGGCGGCGCTTCACCACCTGGTACCCCCGCCAGGGCGACCAGCCCGCCGCCGGAGCCGAGCCCAGCGCCCGCCCCGAACTGAAGCTCATCGCCTGCGGCCCCAACGGCGACGACATCGCCTGGACCCGCGGCGTCATGAAGTCCATCACCGCCGACCACCTCCCCTACGGCCTCTCCGTCCACTACTACACCTCCGGCGACGCCATCCACTTTGCCCACGGCGACGCCCTCCAGTTCGACGATGCCACCCACTACGATCTCCTCACCCGCGGCAGCTATATGGAGAACGTCATCAACCACCACTGGGAGGCTCTCGGCGAGGTCGACACCCGCCACAAGGTCAAGCTCGTCGTAGATGAGTGGGGCGCCTGGTACGGCAAGTCCACCGAGATCGGCCCCAACTACAATCTCTCGCAGCAATCCACCATGCGCGACGCTCTCCTCACCGGCATCACGCTCGATATCTTCCAGCGCCATGCCGACAAGATGGCCATGGCCAACGTCGCCCAGTCCATCAACTGCATCCACTCCCTCATGCTCGCCCGCGAGGACAAGTTCACCGTCACCCCCACCTTCCACGTCTTCCAGATGTATATGCCGCATCGCGGAGCGAAGGCTCTCCGGGTCGAGTTCGCCGCGCCCTCCATCACCAATACTCTCGCCACCCTCTCGCCCGTAGGCGGTAACAGCACCGTAGGCTCTACCGCCCCCATCACCCGCCTCGCCGGTCTTAGCGGCTCCGCTTCGATGAACGGTAAAACCGTCACCCTTTCCGTCGTCAATCCTCACCTCGACCGCCCCATGACCACCGAAATCAATCTCGGCGGCATGACTATTGCCAACGTCAAGGCAACCGTTCTGGTCTCCGCCAACATCCACGACCATAACGTCTTCGACCATCCCAACGCCGTTCACCCCGTCCCCGCCACCACTGGAGCCCCGACGCAGGGCCGCCTCGTGCACACCTTCCCCGCGGCCAGCGTCACCACTCTTCAACTCACCCTCGCATAATCCCTGCCGAATCCACCTGAAGGTATCCGTCGTTAACCAGGTGAGGCGAAGTTAGGGAAATATTCGATCTAGCCTCAGTGGCTTGCTGCATGCGGATGACAGCAAGCCACTTTTTACCTTCCATGGCACGCGTTGCCCCCTCCCGCCCTCCGCCCGATTACAATGGTCCAGTACGTCGGGAAGGGCACACCAAGCATGACCTGGTTCAAGCGCGAAGATCACGCGATCATCAATGACGCCGAGAAGACCGTCCGCACCGAAGGCCTCTGGACGAAATGCGGAGCCTGCGGACAGCCCATCTTCAAGGCTGACCTCACCGCCAACCTCCAGGTCTGTCCCAAGTGCGGCTACCACTTCCGCTTCGACGCCCGCAGCCGCATCGATAATCTCCTCGAGCCCGGCTACGAACTCGTCGATCTCGGACTTCTCTCCACCGACCCCCTCAAGTTCACAGACCTCAAACCCTACAAGCGCCGCCTCGAAGAAGCCCGAAAGAAGACCGGCCTCAACGACGCCATCATCAATGCCACCGGCCTCCTCGGTCCTCATCCCGTAGTCCTCAGCGTGATGGAGTACGCCTTCATCGGCGGCAGCATGGGTGCCGTCGTGGGCGAAACCATCGCCCGCGCCATCGACCGCTCGCTCGCCACGCGCCACCCGCTCATCATCGTCGCCGCCTCCGGTGGAGCCCGCATGATGGAGGGCATCGCGTCGCTCATGCAGCTCGCCAAGATCTCCTCCGGACTGGCTCGACTCGACGATGCAAAGGTTCCCTACATCTCCGTCATGACCGACCCCACCACCGGCGGCGTCACCGCCAGCTTCGCCATGCTGGGTGACCTCAACATCGCCGAACCCGGTGCCCTGATCGGCTTTGCAGGCCCCCGCGTCATCGAGCAGACGATCCGCCAGAAGCTCCCCGAGGGCTTCCAGCGCAGCGAATTCCTCCTCGCCCACGGCTTTCTCGACGCCATCGTCCTTCGCAAAGATATGAAGTCCTATCTTGCCCAGAGCCTCACCTGGATGACCGACCAGCCAACCCCCTAAGCCTCTTCTACTGCGCCTTCAGCACCCGCCGCGACCCAATCTCAGGCGCGCGCGTCGGGTCAGAGGGTACCGTGTTCGGGTCAGTTCGCAGCTTCGGATCAGCGATCGGAAATGAGATCCCCGAAGAGCGCACGAATGCTGATTGCTTCGCCAATGAAACCAGGATGTCGATCCTTCCGGGCTCACTGCTTACCGGACGCGGGAAATCGATAATGTATCGACCGCGAAGCATGCCCACGAACCCCTTGAGCACCTCCGGAAGCTCGCTGGCCGAACTCCGCATCGTCAGCCCACCGCTAAGTTCGCTCACAGCCGCAAGAGTTTCACGCGCCTCCTTCACTAAGTTGCGGTTGCCGTCTGAGGGAGCGAGCCCAAAGATGGTTACGCCCTGGCTCGTCGCATAGATCCTCAGGTCCGGCCATTCCATCGGGCTTCCGCCATCGCCTCCCTTGCTGACAGCCAGGATGACGCGCCGACCAGGCAGCGTCGAAAGCTCCTTCACGAGATACGCCATGGAGTTCCAGAGATGCGCGTAATGCTCACAATCGCCCGGACTCCGTGGCGCCTCAATCGCACGGATGGGTTTTTCCCCTTTGTGCGCCGCAGCATCCTCCACTGCATGCCTGAGCCAATCTCCCTCGGCGCTTCGACTCCTCGCATACCGCACCAGTCCACAGTTAATTCCGTAGACTGCAACCGTATCCTGTGGCCGCAAAGACGTCGGCACCAGCGAATCAATCGCATCCGCAAGGCCCGGCAACAGCTCGTTATCCCCTTCATGTGTGTCGACCAGGATGGCCACCGTAAGTGGATCGTCTCCCTCCAGGCGCACATGAGATGGCGCAAACGGCCGGCCAGAGTTCAGGCTGACCACAATCTTGCGAGGATCGAATGACCGCATCGGCTTCCGCTGCGGTGTAAGCACCAGCACCGGAATCTGCACGAGATCCACATACGCATGTAGCGTCATCAAGCCATCATTCGTTGTGCCGCTCGCCACTTCACTCTGCCCAAAGCCCAGACCAACCTCCATCAGGAGGAGCAGGGCAAATACGATGCAGCCCCGGCACAACGTCGCAAGGACCATCATTGCGACTTCAACACCCGCCGCGACCCAACCTCAGGCGCGCGCGTCGGGTCCGAGGGAACAGTCGTCGGATCGGCCAGCAGTTTGTCATCCGCAAGCGGAAATGAAACTCCGGATGCGCGAATAAACACCTGAGACTCGCCCAGCGTCACCTGTACCCCGACCGTCCCCGCCGGACTACGTTTCGGTCGAGGAAAGTCGAGGATGTATCGCTCCCGAAGCATCCGCACGAACTCCCGCAACTTGCGCTGAAGATCGTAATCCGTGCTCCAAAGGCGCAGCCCCCCGCTGAACTCGCAAACCATCGCCATATGGTCGTCCGTTTCCAGAAAGCGTAACGGCTGCTGCTCATTCGTCGCGAGGCTGAAGACAGCAACACTACCCCGCGTCGCAAGATCCTTCAGCGCCTGCCACGGGACCGAGCTACCCCCATCCTGCCCGTCGCTCACCGCGAGCAGCACCCGCCGCCCCGGCGATGTCGAAAGCTCCCGCACCGTGTACGCCATCGCGCTCCACAGATGAGGAGGAGCCTTGCAGGCCTTCGCATCCTGCCTCGCATCGGCCGCAAGAGGCTGGTGAACCAGCAGCATCTTGATCGCCTCTTCGATCTGCTTTCGCTCAACCGGAAGGTGAATCGAGTGGCGAATCCCCCCACAATCCAGCACGTACACCACGACCTTATCCTGCGGTCCAAGCGACTCCGTCACCATCGAGGCGACACCTCGTGCCATCTCCAACAGCAGCCGATTACGCCGCTGATCGCTATCGATCAGGATGGCCATCTCGATCGGATCGTCTCCCTCAAGCCGCACATGGGTCGGCCGAAACGGCGGCCCCGAGTTCAGCGTCATCCGAAACCGCGTCATATCGACCGTCGGCAGCCGTCCCCGCTGGGAATCAAGCACCAGCACCGGCATCTGGACCAGGTCCGCATACGCATGGAGCGTCATCGTCGGCTCGTCCTGCGCGAACGCCGCACCCGCCAGCAGAACGCAAGCGCCGCACCGTAGCATCGCCCGCACAATCGAGACACGGAACCCCATCTGCAACCCCATCGAACCTCAAGCAGTCGCATCCATCCTAATCGCGAACGTCCCCTTTCGCTCCTGCTCGTTGTTCAGCACCACCCATGCGAATCAGCGTCAGCCGCTCGAATCGCTGCAGAGCCTTTTCCACCGCTGCCACTAAACTCGAAGAGTGCAAGCCGCCATCCCCTCACGCACGGCTCTCCGCGTAGCCCTCCGCCGCGCCGCGCATCAGCGCTACGACGCCAAGCCCCTCGTCCTCGACGACCCCATCGCCATCCCGATCCTCGGCCCCGAATACCTCTCCGAGCTTCACAAATCAGCCACCAAGCTCAACAAGCCGTTCTCCCTCGGCATGCGAGCGCATCTCGTCGCCCGCAGCCGCTACGCCGAAGACCAGCTCGCCCGCGCAGTAGTCGAGAACAACGTCCAGCAGTATGTCCTCCTCGGCGCAGGCCTCGACACCTTCGCCCATCGCAGCCCCCACCCCAACCTGCACGTCTTCGAGGTCGATCATCCCGCGACCCAGCAGTGGAAGCGCGACCTCCTCGCCACTACAACGCTGCCCCATCCTGCCGCGCTCACCTACGTCCCGGTAGACTTCGAGGTCGATACGCTACCTCAGCAGTTACAAATAGCAGGCCACAATCCAGCGCTCCCGACAGTCTTTGCGATGCTCGGCGTCGTCCCGTATCTCACCCGTGAAGCCTTCCGCGCCACCATAGCCTTTATCGCCGCCCAGCCTGCCAACTCAGGCCTCATCTTCGACTACAGCCAGCCCCGCTCTGCTCTCCCCTTCCTGGAGCAGCTCGCGCACGACTCTCTCGCCGCCCGCGTCATCCTCGCCGGTGAGCCCTTCCAGCTCTTCTTCACGCCCCGCGAAGCCGCCGCTGAACTAGCCGCCTTCTATGACCTGGAAGACCTCGGCGCTCCCGAAATCAATGCCCTCTACTTCGATACCCGCCCCGACAAACTCCGCCTCGTCGGGACCGCCGGCCGCCTCCTCTCCGCCTGGCTATGAGTGGCGCATACAAAGCTTCGCATTATCGCCACGCACGGAGTAGAATCGTCCGACCCACGGGCCCCCAACCAAATCTCAAATAAGTTCATGGAGTGATCTTATGTCTGGTGGCAAGAACAAGCTGTTTATGGCAGATCCAATCGCTTTTATGAAGAAATACGCCTGCTTTCCAGCAGACTTGCTCGAGGGCCAGCAAGGTCGGCCCGAGAAGCAGATTCCCATGCAGATAAACGGCAACGATAAGCTCTATCCAATTAACAAGATGGAGGATGCTTACAAAATCACCTATCTGGACTTTGCCAAACGTCCACGCGGCTCGAGCTTTAACGCTGGATTCGCTGCCGTCGCCGACGAATCCATCTCTGTAGGGGGCTCATACACGCCAACACCAGGCCGCGTGAAAGCCTACTTTCTCCCTTGGTATGACAGCGGCATCATTAAACTCGACATACCGGCGCTTGGCTTTTCCGCTGCTCACGATGACGTGAAATACTTCTTCACCGCAGGCATCACCGGTTGCTCCATCTTCGTCCGCGGAACTCCCCAGCAGCCCATCGTCTACCATGCAGGAGGCCAGACCGGCACCGGTAACGATAATGTTGCAGGCGCGAAATTCTGGAGGGATATGGTTCAAACGCACGAGGGCGGTGCATTTTTCGAGGTCAATAAGACTGACTATTGTTCAGGAGTCGGCCTGGGCCAGTTGAGAACGACTGAATCCGACGCCTACGAGGCGTGGCTGAAAGCTAACGGCCCACAGGATCTCAACGTTCAGATGACTTCACCCTTCGGCTGCGTCATGGGAATCCGTGGCGACAATGGTCATTGGGCGTTCTACCTGCAGCAGAACGCTACCGTGATCTACACCAAGATCAAGAAGCAAACCTTTTCGAACAAAACCGTCACAACTACCCGCGGTGTCGCCCGCCCCATGATCTTCAACAGATTTTTCCCTCAGGGCCCTGCGAACGTAGTGTTTAACCCGGCCATCGTCCGAAGCATTTAGAGGAACACTCGTCCAGCCAGGTGAGTGGCCATCATTCGACCCCTCTACCTGACCGCCGGGCGGTAATCACAATAAACTACTTCTCAACGGCTCCCGGGTAAATCCCCGCAATCGGAGCTGTAGCCTTCTTCTCGTTCTCAGGATGCGGGAACGGCTTGCGCGGCATCATCGCCTCGCGCTCGCTCGTGTTGTAGAGGAAGATTGCCTCGACAATCGCCGCCTGCTCAAGGTCCGCCGCATGCAGCCGGTCGACAGTGTCCATATCCGAGTGGTGCGTCCGCGTCTCATAGTCCATCGGGTCCTGGATGTACTGGAAGCCCGGCAGCCCGACCGCGTCATACGCCAGGTGATCCGTTCCACCCGTATTCCGGTAGCTGATCGTCGTCACTCCAAGGTCCGCGAGCGGCGCAATCCACTGCTTGAAGATCGGTCCGATGGCGAAGTTCTCCTGCGTGTACACGCCGCGCACCTTGCCCGTACCGTTGTCGAGATTGTAGTAGGCGTCCAGCGTCTCCCACTCCTTCGTCGTCGTCAGCTTGCCGCGCTCCCGCAGGAAGGCCGGGGTCGCCGCGTCCGCATGCTCCGGCTCCGCAAACGTGCCGAAGTGCTTCTTCACATAGCCCAGTGATCCAAACAGGCCCTGCTCCTCGCCCGACCACAACGCAATCCGGATCGTACGCTTCGGCTTCAAGCCAAGCGCCTTCAGGATGCGCACCGACTCCATTGCCACAATCGAACCAGCACCGTTATCCGTCGCGCCCGTACCCGAGATCCAGCTATCGAGGTGTCCGCCGACCATTACCACCTGGTCCTTCAGCTTCGGATCGTTCCCCGGAATCTCGGCCACCGTATCGAATCCATGCTCATGGTCGCTCGTGAACTTCGTATCGATGTTCACCTCGAGCGTCACCGGCACATGGTTCTCGATCAGCCGTCCAAGCCGGTTGTAGTGCTCGATCATCATTACCGCATTCGGCACCGTGACCGCGTTTTCCCGCGTCTGCGCGTTCCGCATCAGGTTCGCACCGTTGTCGTCGTAGATGATGCCGGTCCCGCCGCCATCCCCACCATCGCGCGAAGGCGTAATGATCGCTGCGACGTTCTCGCCCATGATCATCTTTACCAGCGCCGTCCGCTGCGCCTGCTGCCGCGCACGATCAGCCCGCACCTGCTCAGCCGACTGCCCCGGAGGCAGCGCACCCCGACCCTGGCCGTTCGGGTAGGTCGTCATCTCCGCAAGCTCAGCGTCCGTGTAGCGGTGGAACAACGGCTCCGTAATATCCGGCGTAGGGCGCATCGCACCAAGCATCACGATCTTCCCCGCCAGCGTTCCCTTCAGCTTGTCTGCATCGGCAGTCGCTGGGTTGATGTAGACAACCTCGCCCGACACAGGACCCTTCGTAGCCGGAGACCACGGCGCAGCCTGCAGCCAGAGTGGCTCCGGATCAGGCGAAACCATCCGCGCCCAGGTGTTGATCTGCTGCCAGCCCATCCCGAACTCGCCCCAGTCCTCAAGGTGCGCATTCTCAAGCCCGATCGTCGTCAGCGTATCCCGCGTCCACGCATTCGCCTTCGCCATGTTCGGCGATCCCGTAAGCCGTGGCCCGATCCCATCGTTCAGTGCGCCCGCAAACTGCATCACGTGCGAGTGCTTGAAGCCCTCCTCACGAATCCGCGCATACATCGTCAGGTCGACATTCTCTGTCGCCGGCTGCGGCCCGTAGTACGACGGCACCACCTCCGCATCTTTCTTCGGAGTCTTATCCGCAGCAAAGGCAGAAACAACAAAACTGGCAACAACTGCCGTCAACGAGCAGCAGCGAACAAACGAACGGACGAATGACATGCGAGGAACTCCTCCAGAAAACTTTGTACTGAGACGTGAAGATTATCAGGATTCCAGAAAGACGAGTCCGCAACCCAATTAGTTTCGGCGCAATCCCCGGGGATGATGGTTGAAGTCGAACCGATACACAACCCCCAACGTCCCGGACTTCGCATACACATCGCCCGAGACCGTCACCGGCGTCACATACCGCTCCACCTGCACATCCGCCTTCACAGCGAAGTGCGGCGTCAGATCGAAGTCCAGCCCACCACCCAGCGCCGGCACGCTCGATACCGTCCGCGAGTAGGTGACCGCCCCCGTCGGGTCTTCAAAGCCGTGCGGATAGTCGATCGCGCCACGCCCGAACAGGACATCCCCATACGGCCGAAGCCGCCCAAACGCTCGCTCGATCTTGCCGCCCGCCAGCACGTTCCGCTGGCTGTCCACACCGTCGTCATGGATGGGGTAAGTCCCACGTACTTCGACTGAAGGCCGCAGCCCAAAGAAGGGTCGAAAGCCCAGATCAGCGCCTGCGGTGATCCCCACGTTCCTTCCACTTTCCAGTCCCGTGTACGTTCCATTGATCCCGCCGAACGCCGAAAGCCGTAACGTCTGCGTCGCCGTTGACCGCGCCTGTCCTGCCGCACCCATCGAACCAGGCAGCAGCAAGCCTGCCAACATCCCACAACAACACAAACGAACCCTCACGTACACTCCAAGCCCGGACATACTCTCTCCATCGGCACCGTCCGGGGGAGTCTTCATACTAAACCGGCACCATGACAGACCTTTCACAAACAGGAATGGGGACCGCACCCACGGTCCCCATCATTCACCACTGCAGCAGCTATATTTAGCGCGCGCCGCCCGATGCCAGCAACAGCTCACCCGTAATCCAGCCGGAATCATCCGAAGCCAGGAACACTGCAACCGGTGTAATGTCCGACACCTGGCCAACACGGCCCATCGGCGTCAATTCGATCAACTGCTGTTCGAACTCGCCACCAATCACGCCCGCCGTATGCGTTCCTTCCGTCACGACAAGTCCCGGGTTGATCGAGTTCACACGGATCTTCCGCGCTGCAAGCTCCTTCGACAACACGCGCGTGATGCCGTCAACCGCATGCTTGGTCGCTGTATACACCGTCGATTGCGGCGAGTTGATCGAGCTGATCGTCGAACCAATATTGATCACGCTGCCGCCATGACCGTTGAAGTACTTCGCTGCCTCCTGCGTCGCCTGGATCAGCCCCAGCACGTTCGTATCGAACTGCCGATGGAACTGCTCTGCCGTAATCGCCTCGAGCGGTGCAAACTCATACACGCCAGCGTTGTTCACCAGCACGTCCAGCTTGCCGTACGCCTTCTTCGTCTCCGCGAACAGCCGCGTTACATCCTCAGCCTTCGAAACCGATCCCTGCACCGCAATCGCCTTACCGCCCGCAGCCGTAATCTCCGCCACAACCTTGTCCGCTCCCTCGCGGCTCGACGAATAGTTCACCACAACCGAAGCACCCTCAGCGGCAAACGCCTTCGCAATCCCAGCGCCGATACCCTTCGAAGCTCCCGTAACCACTGCAACCTTACCTGTCAGCTTGCTCATCGCTCTACACTCCTCAGAATTTGTCTTCTACACTTCGACAACCATCGAATAGATGAGGTAAAAGAAACAGTCGATTCAGAATTCTGAGGCACCTTCTTTCAAGCCAAATCGCGCTTCAGCAAAGGTCACAGCTTCCCGGAGCGAACATGGCGAAGCCCGCGACACAGGAGCGATTCACGTCACGCTCCTGATCCCGGACCAGTTTCCAAAAGCCACCTTTGCCAATGTCGCCCAGACGCTCCTGGCAATAACGTACAGATCTACAGATCCTTAGCGCAGTTGGCCTGCGTACCGAGCCGATACGATATTGTGTTGGATGGATTCCATAATCTTCCCAGCCGGCATCCCCTGGGTCATCACCCCTTCGAAGAAATAGCCATTGGCCGAATTGCTGTTGTCGCCGCCGATGCCAAGGATGATGGCTCCCTCCTGCTGCATCGGTTGATAGCCCTTCGGCAGGGCAAGCGTACCGGTATTCGTCAGGGCCCCGGACTGGGCATTGCCTTGATAGATGACGTAGCTATGCTGCCCATCGCAGGCACCCATCACGGTAACAAAGGGAGTGTTCGCGGGAACTTTGAGGTGACCGTAGATCCCGTCCTCCATATCAACCCGGCGTCGGGCTGGCCTGTCTTCTCGCGATACATGATGTTGATGGCATCCATGTGGCCCTCTTTGTTGTCGAGGTCGTTCGTCTCGGCATTGCCGAAGTCGAAGCAGCATTTCTCGTTCAGGTGGAGAGCAGAGGTCACCATGTAGACGCCTTCGGGCTGGCCCTTCACTGCCGTTTGTTTTGGAGTGTCGTTGCGGTAGCCCATACCGGGCGTGATGGCTATCCCGTAGACCTTGTGCCCGGCAATCGTGGCCGGGAGCGAGTCAGCGACAGCAGGAATGTCGTAGCCGCCGGTGCCAGGCCCCTTGGCGGCCCCGCCAGGAGGTGCAGGGGTAAGGTCGTTGTGGTTCGGTGACTGGTCATAAAGCTTCGTAATCGTGCACGCAGTGCCAGCGCAGAACTTGTCCTGCATCGCGGCGTTCGCATAGCCATCAGCGAGCAGACCGATGTCGGCGTGACCCTTATCCGACTGTCGTGTGACCTGATAGAGCGGGCCCGCATAGCTGCTATAGAGCGTTCGTGTTGTGCTGATTGCGGCAACACAGGGCGTCGTAGACGCAAAGAGATCGCAGGGGCGGGGACCCTTCTGGGCAAACGCCGCGACAGCCGGGATCATTGCTAAAACGAAGAGAGAAACTGCAAGGTATAGGGTGTTGTGGAACGCTGTCCGCGACTTGAGTTGCATAGGATCTCCGCTGAGTGCCGTGTTGTACAGATTTCATACCCGTCAAAGGACGGTTACTAAAGACAATGAATTGTCGCACCGATACGAATGTGTCGTAAGGGGACTAGCATTCTCCCGAACCCGGCCAAGGGAAGTCCTCTTCCCTGCGTTACGTGTGATTTCGACCCCCGGCAGCGCATCCCCTAGAATGATCTCGATGACCACAACCACCTACGCCGCGGCAATCGACCACCTCTATAACCTCGGCCAGGAACTCGCCCCACCGGCCCCGAACGCCGACGGAACTATCCCCGAACGCCGCAAGTGGGACCTCGCCCACATGCGCACCCTCGTCCGTGCCCTGGGCGACCCCCAGCTCCAGTGGCCCTCCGTCCTCATCGCCGGAACCAACGGCAAAGGCTCCACCGCCGCCACCCTCGCGAGCATCCTCATCGCCGCAGGCTACCGGACCGGCCTCTACACCTCGCCCCACCTCGTCCGCGTCAACGAACGCCTCCAGCTCAACGGCCTTCAGATCGACGACGAAGACTTCGCCCGCCTCTACTTCCACGTAGACGACACCGCCACTAGCCTCGTGGCAGAAGGCTCACTCCCGCACCCCCCCAGCTTCTTCGAAGTCCTCACGGCCGTAGCCTTCACCTGGTTTGCCGAGCAGAAAGTCGACATCGCCGTCCTCGAAGTCGGCCTCGGCGGCCGCCTCGACGCGACCAACATCGTCGAACCCCTTATCTCCATCCTCACCGACATCGCGCTCGACCATCAGGACTATCTCGGCACCACCATCGCCGCCATTACCCGCGAAAAGGCCGGCATCCTCCGCCCCAACGGCACCCTCATCACCCTCCCCCAGCACCCCGAGGCCAATCAGGCCATCGGCGAAGCCGCCGCCACGCTTCACCTCCACGCCATCAACGCCGCCACCTACCTCCCTCAAACACCACCGAAAAACCCTGTCATCCTGAGCGAAGTCGAAGGACCTGCGGTTGCTTTTGCCTCTCTCAACCATCCACAAGGCCCGCTCACCCCAAACCATTACCCCTTGACCCTGAACAATGAACCCCTCGAAGTAGACTCACCCCTGCCCGGCCAGCACCAGCAGCGCAACATAGCCCTCGCCATAGCCGCAGCAGTCGAATTACGTAACCCAACAGGTAACAATCCATCAGCAACACGTAACCAAAACAGTTACAACATCACAAACGGCGCCATTGAAGCGGGAATTCGCAGCACCAACTGGCCCGGTCGCCTCGAGCTTTTACACTTCAACGAAGGCCCGGACCTCCTCCTCGACGTAGCCCACAACCCCGCAGGCGCGTGGACCCTCCGCGCCGCCATCGCCCAGCTACCCGAAGACAGACCCCGCACCCTCCTCTTCTCCTGCCTCCGCGACAAGAGCCTCGAAGAGATGTCCCGCATCCTCTTTCCTCTCTTCGACTCAAGTCTCGACGCCGACCCCGCTCGACGCCACGACCACATCGTCTTCGCCCCTATTTCCAATCCCCGCGCCGCCGCCGTAGACGATCTACTCGCCGCCGCCCACGCGCTCTCGATCCCTGCGCACGCTGCACCCCACATGGCTGGAGCCCTCGCCCAGGCCCGAGCCATCACCCCACCGAACGGCCTCATCCTCGCCACCGGCTCCGTGTACCTCATCGGCGAACTCCGCCACCTGGCCCTCAGCGTATGAGCAACGTGCAACCAGACGAGATCCTGAGTGCCTCGGACCCAAACATTCGGGCGGGGGACGAAGCACCACCTCCACCCAGCCATAACCGCGGCTTCGTACTCCGCTGGTTGACCTACCTGCTCTTTATCCCGCTGATGGCTGCATCAACCACCTTCTTTGGCTGCATTTCGCTCGTCTGTGGCCTCTGGGATAAATCAGGGCGTCAGCAGCACGCCATCGCAAGCATCTGGGGCAAATCACTTCTGGCGATCACCTTCTCGCCGGTGACCATGACGGGCAGCGAAAAACTTCGCAACCACCCGAAGGCCGTCTTCGCCTCAAACCACCTTAGTTACATGGACACGCCCGTACTTTTCGCGAAGCTCCCATTCCAGTTCCGCATCTTCGCGAAATCGGGGCTCTGGAAGATCCCGTTCATCGGCTGGTACCTCAATCGCTCCGGACAGGTCCCCATCGATCAGAAGAGCTCCCGTACCGCGATTGCCGGGCTCCTCAAGGGAGTCGCCACCATCAAGTCGGGCCTGCCACTCGTTCTTTTCCCTGAAGGCGGCCGTTCCGAGTTCGGAACGATCCAGGAGATGATGTCCGGCTGTGCCTTCATGGCCATCCGGGCGGGTGTACCCCTCATCCCGATCGCATTGATCGGCACCTACGAGCTTCTTCCCATCCATACCTACCACCTGTCCCCGCGCCCTCTGAAGTTGATCGTTGGCGACCCGCTAATCACTGAAGGCCTGACGACGCGCGATGCGGATGAGCTGACGGCTCGCCTGTACGAGGCAATTTCGACGCTTTATCGCGAGCACGCCTAGCAATGTTCCACGTGGAACATTCGTGACGCTCTATCATCAAGAGAGATGACACGCCCTCGCATCGCCATACCGATCCCGACCAGTAACGATTTCAGCTACAACCAGCAGTCATGGCCCGAGTACGCCGTCGCTGTAGAACGCGCAGGTGGTGAGCCTATCGAGATTCCACTCTCGTCCACCCCTGCGGAGACCGCCCGCCTTGTCAGCTCCTGTCAGGGCATCCTGCTTCCAGGTAGCCCCGCTGACGTAAATCCTCAGAAATACGGTCAGGAGGCCGACCCTGCGACGGCACCGACCGATCTTCCTCGGGAGAATGTAGACGAACTGCTGCTGCAGGAGGCCCACAACCTCTATAAGCCGCTTCTCTGTATCTGCTATGGAACCCAGATCCTGAACGTGTGGCGCGGCGGCACGCTGATCCAGGATGTGACGGTTCTCCCTGTAAACCATGCTGCCGGTCGCTCTGTGGCCATAGCGCACTCTGTCGCAGTAGCCCCGCAATCAATCCTCGGCTCGCTGACGCAACCTGTTGAGGCTCCAGAGGTCGATGATTTCCTCCGCTTGCCAATCAACTCCAGCCATCACCAGGCAATTGGGATTCCCGGCGACGGGCTTAAAGTGGCGGCTCGATGCCCGCAGGACGGCGTTATCGAGGCGGTGGAGGGTGGACAGTCGCCCGAGTTTGGCAAGGATCATTTTGTCCTTGGAGTGCAGTGGCACCCGGAACGCAGCTACGACACCAGCCCTGCGAGCGCCGCAATCTTCACTCGTTTCGTGGACGAGGCCAGAAAGTGGCTTCCGCGGACGATCAGCACCTCGGTCGCCTGAACAATGTTCCACGTGGAACATTCCGAATTCGAGGTCACCTGATGCCGACACTGACAAACTCCGCGATATCCAGTCTTCTTGCGCCATACCTCGGGAATCCGACTGATCTTCTGCTGGATCAGCTCTCGACCTACCTTGACCTGCTCCTGAAGTGGAACGCTCGTACCAATCTGACGGCGATCCGAAGCCCTGAGGAGATTGTGACGCGCCACTTTGGGGAGAGCCTGTTTGCCGGGCGCCATCTGCCGCAGGCTCGAACGTTACTGGACTTTGGAAGTGGTGCTGGCTTTCCTGGCCTTCCGATCCAGTTACTCCGTCCTGAGCTTCACGTTTTGCTTGCCGAGTCCCAAAACAAGAAGGCCACTTTCCTGCGCGAGGCTGTTCGTACACTGGGCCTGCAGACGGAAGTCTGGGCGGGACGCGTGGAGGCTTTGCCGGCAGAACGGCTTTTCGACGTGGTGACCCTCAGAGCGGTCGATGATATGGACGCTGCTTTGATCGCGGCGAGACCTCGCGTTCAAACTAATGGAATGCTGGCTATATTGACTGTCCGATCTGGTGTGGGGAATGAGATTCCGTTGCCGAACAGCGATTCTGCAGTTCTGCGATTGGTGAGTATGTAGAAGGAATGTTCCACGTGGAACATTCGCTTGTCTCGTTGTTGCCAGTGACGGCTGCAGGGGTTAGTCTCAAACCTCATGCTTCCTCAGATAGTGAACCAGCCCGATTCGTCCAAGATCCTCGCAATCGTCAACCAGAAGGGTGGAGTCGGGAAGACGACCACTGCAATCAACCTTGCGGCTTCACTCGCGCTCGAAGGAGTGAAGGTGCTGCTGATCGACTGCGATCCCCAGGCAAATACGACCGGGGGTATGGGTGTATCGCGAAAAGATCTCGAGACGGAAGGTAAGCCGACCATCTATGAGTTATTGATGGGTACATCGACGGCTGCGGAGGCGATGCTCGCGACCGAGATTGA
This sequence comes from Granulicella arctica, assembly GCF_025685605.1. Lineage (NCBI taxonomy): Bacteria > Pseudomonadati > Acidobacteriota > Terriglobia > Terriglobales > Acidobacteriaceae > Granulicella > Granulicella arctica. Next base: position 1,990,054 of record NZ_JAGTUT010000001.1, on the reverse strand, counting down.
CGGGCTGAAGCTGATCCCTGGAAGCAAGAACCTGATTGGGGCAAATCTTGAGTTGGTCACCCAGGAACGGCGCGAATATAGGCTCAAAGACATTCTTGACCCGGTTCGGAAGGACTTTGCCTTCATTCTTCTGGATTGTCCGCCTGCATTGGATCTCTTGACTCTCAATTCATTAGTTGCTGCGGATGGGCTCCTCGTCCCGATGCAGGCAGAGTATTTTGCTCTTGAAGGTATTTCGGAGTTGATGAGCACGCTGGATCGCGTGGCGCAGACGTTCAATACAAAGCTGGCGCTTGAGGGCGTGGTGCTGACGATGTATGACGATCGGACGAACCTTTCGCAGCAGGTGACGGAGAACCTTGGAACGTTCTTCGGCGACAAGCTGTTCAAGACGGCGATTCCCCGGAACATTCGGTTAGCTGAGGCTCCAAGCCACGGAAAGCCGGTGGCGCTCTACGATCCGCGGTCGCGTGGCGCGGAGGCTTACCGCTTGCTGGCAGAAGAGTTGCTGACGCGGAACAAGATCGAGAGCCCTGAGGCGAAGAAGCGGGCTACGGCTGCTGAAGAAGAGGCGAAGAAGCCTAAGCAGAAGAAAGAGATGAAGTTCTGGCCTTATACGAAGTAATCTGTGGCGCAACACAAGAGGAAGCGGACCTCAGCGGCTAAAGCCGATTGCAAGATTTGAGCTTATGGCACGGCTGAAGCCGTGTCCTTAACGAGACGAGACCTGCTTAGAGGTCTTGGCATGAGTGTAGAGATTGTAGCTGTGAGGGTTACATACTATGTCTAACTATGAGAATTTGAAGCGTCGGGCGTTGGGTAAGGGTCTTGAGTCTCTGCTTCCGCCTGCGCGGGTCGTGGCTCCGCCGGTCGTCGAGGCTCCAACGCCGGTGGTTGCTGAGCAGGTGACGGTGTGGGGCAAGCCGCTTGAGATCGCGCTGACCCAGATTGTTCCGAACCCCCAGCAGACGCGGACGCAGTTCGATCCGGTGAAGTTGAAGGAGCTGGCGGCGTCGATCAAGGCGAGCGGCGTGGTGCAGCCGATTGTGGTGAAGGCGCTGCCGGACGGGATGTACCAGCTGATTATGGGGGAGCGGCGCTGGCTTGCTTCGCAGGAGGCTGGGAAGGCGACGATTCCGGCGATTGTGCGCGAGGCTTCGGACGAGCAGGCGATGGAGATGACGATCGTCGAGAACCTGCAGCGCGCGGACCTGAACCCGATGGAGCAGGCGCGGGCGTATCAGCGGCTGGCGCGGGACTTCCAGATGACGCAGGAGCAGATGGCGGTGCGGACGGGTAAGGACCGGGCGAGCGTCACGAACTTCCTGCGGCTGCTGCGGCTGCCGAAGGGGATCCAGGACAAGGTGGAGTCTGGCGAGTTGACGTTTGGCCATGCGCGGGCGCTGCTGGCGCTTGAGGACGAGCCGGCGATTGCGGCTGCGGCCCAGAAGGTGATTGCGCTGTCGATGTCGGTGCGGCAGACGGAGAGCTATGTGCAGGGGCTGCTGAATCCTGAGCTGAAGGATAAGGATAAGAAGCCTGCGGAGGTGCGGGACCCGAATGTGCGGGACGCTGAGGACCGGCTGCGGCGGGCGCTCGGGTTGAAGGTACAGATTGAGGACAAGCGGGGTAAGGGGCGGGTGATTATCGAGTACTCGGGGGTGGCGGATTTTGACGCGATTCTAACGGCGCTCGATGGGGATGCCGGGGAGTAGGCCAGCGGAGTCGGTCGGGGGCCTTTTGCTCGTTGGGTTCGCCGATTGACTGGGCGTGACCCTTTTGTCTGCTGCCGGATCCATTTCATACGCTTTGCCGTGGCCGCTCGCTATACTGACGGCATTATGGATGCGCCTGACCTTGCAACCGTACAGGTTGATTTCACCCTTGCGATCGGCGCCGGCCGCCTTGACGCTTCGCTCGACGTTCCTGCGGGCACGGTGACCCTTACGCAGATACTGCCTGCGCTGCAGACGTTGAGCAGCAATGTGATCGCCAGTACGGTGAGCATTGTTGAGGCAGAGGGATACTCCATCTCGTGCCGGGCAGGCTGCGGTGCGTGCTGCCGACAGATGGTGCCGCTGAGTCTCTTCGAAGCGGAGGCGCTTGGTGCATGGGTCGCTGCACTGCCGATCGAGCAGAGGGCGGTGCTTGCGCAGCGATTTCATACTGCGCTGACAGCCGTCCGCGATGGAGGGATGATCGCGCGCATGGATGCCAGCAAGGAGGTCGACCACGCAGAGGCAAAGGCGCTTGCGATCGACTACATGCGCCTGGCTATCCCCTGCCCGTTCCTTGAGAACGAGTCGTGCAGCATCCACCCGATTCGTCCGTTTGCCTGCCGCGAGTACCTTGTTACGTCGCCTCCTGAGTTTTGTGATGACCCCTCGACGATGCCAGTGGTGGGGGTGCCGGTTCCACTTAAGCTTTCGAGGCTGCTATACAAGCTTGGAGCGCAGGTGAGCGAGGATCGTGGCGGCTGGATCCCGCTGGTGTTTCTGCTGGTTTGGATGCAGGCCAACTATCGGCCAGGGCAGGCGATTACTGGTCCGGGGCCCGAGGTGCTTTATGAGGTGGTCAAGCGGCTTGAGTAGAGATTGAACTGCGGGTGGGAGGCTGCTTCGCTGAGAACGACAGGCTCTTATGTTGAGGGGTGAGATGATGTTGTCCATCCAGAGGAGAGTGTCGATGGCGAAGCTGCGTAGGGTTGGTTTGTTATTGTGCCTGATTGGGTTACATACTTTTGTTTTGGCACAGGTGGTGGCTCCGGTGCCGAGTGTTGCAGCGAAGCGGACGCTGGTGCGTGTGGGCAAGCTGCTGGATGTACGGACGGGTGCGGAGGCCGCGGGGCAGACGGTGATCGTAGTGGGGGATCGGGTGCGCGGGATTGCGGCTACGGCAGCTACTCCTACGCAGGCCGGGGATACGGTGGTCGACCTGACGAAGTACACGGTGCTGCCGGGGCTGATCGACGTGCATACGCACATTACCGGTGCGCCTAACTTCGATCCTTACTATGAGCTGACGATGACACCGGCTAAGGAGGGGATCATTGGCGTCGAGAATGCGAAGGTGACGCTTGAGGCCGGGTTTACGTCGGTGCGCAACGTCGGGGCGAATGACTATGCGGATGTGGCGCTGCGGGATGAGATCAACGAGGGGCATGTGCCGGGGCCGCATATGCAGGTGTCCGGGCCGCCGCTGGGGATAACGGGTGGGCACTGCGATGAGAACCTGCTGCCGTACGAGTATCACGTGAAGGGTGAGGGCGTGGCGGATGGAGTGGCGGCGGTGCAGCAGAAGGTTCGCCAGAACATCAAGTATGGGGCGGACCTGATCAAGGTGTGCGCGACGGGCGGCGTGCTGTCGAAGGGGGATGATCCGCAGGCGAGCCAGTACACACTGGAGGAACTGCAGGCACTGGTGGCGGATGCGCATCGGCTGGGCCGCAAGGTGGCGGCGCATGCGCATGGGGCACAGGGAATTCTGTTTGCTACCGAGGCTGGGGTGGATTCAATCGAGCATGGGTCGTATGTGGATGACGCGGATATTGCGCTGATGAGTGGCTTAGATCTCCATGCTGGCTTTTGAGCCTGGAAGAGCCTGACCAGATGGTCGGCTATTTTGCCGGAGGCCTCTAACGATCCGCGCCAGCGTCTTCCACAAGAAACAGCCAACGATGACTGCGATGACGAGCAGCGCTCCGGCTACCGAAGCACCAATAACCGGATGACGTGTCGCAAACCAGGTGAGGCCTACGGCGACCACATCCTCGCTGGTGCTAAGAGCGATGTTCGAGATCGGCTCCGGGCTTGGCGTAACAAGGACACGAAGACCAGTCTTCGAGCTGTGTGCCGCCAGCGCGACGGCTGCTCCGAGCGCCGTAGCGACCATCTGCATCTGCGGAGTGAGCTGCGAGCTGGCGTGGAAGGCGACAAGCGCGGCGATCGGGATCCGGACGAACGTGTGGAGACTATTCCATACGAGGTCAAACGCTGGAATCTTGTCGGCGAAAAACTCGACCGCGAACAGGATGCCGCAGGCAACGAGAACCCAGGTATGTCCGAGCGAGTCGAGGCCCGGCGGAAGCGCTACCCAGTGCGTCCGGGCAAGGATGCCAAGCGTCAGGACAGTCGCATAGATATTGAGGCCAGCGGCGAAGCTTGCGGCGATGACCAGGGCGGTGATGCTGGCTGGGGAGAAGTCCATGAAACCTCGCTCGTGCTGTCGGATGCAAGTTTACGCTGCTGGAGGGGATGCAGTTGACCTGCACCCCATACCCGCATAGCGTTAACACATGCTCATCACGCCGCTTCAACTTGAAAATGAGCCGCTGCATATCGCCGAGTCCTTCGCACCCGGCAGCATCGACTTCACCACAGGCATCGTCCAGGTTGGCTCGCTTCCGGTCGACGGGCAGGCAGACCTGCTGCTCGAACATCGCGAAGGAAATCAGCAGATTGCCGATATCCGCATCCGCGCTCACTACGCCGGCGACTTTGAGATGGACTGCGCTCGCTGCGTCGAGCCAGTCAGCATGCCGCTCAAGGGCAACTTCGACCTGATCTTTCGTCCGCAGGAGGCCGATGCAGATTCCGGCGAGCGAGCAATTACTGTCGACGAGACCGAAATCGGGTATTATGAAAAGAGTGGCTTGCTGCTGGAGGATGTCGTGCGTGAGCAGGTGTTACTTTCCCTGCCTGGACGAGCCCTCTGTCAGCCGGACTGTAAGGGGCTTTGTTCCCGCTGTGGCCAGAATCTGAACCAGGCAAGTTGCTCCTGTGAAGACACTCCAGCTGATCCGCGATGGAACGCACTTGCCGGTTTAGCTGACAAGCTTGAGCTGAAGCACTAAGTTTTGTTGTATAAGTTCTCCTTCACTACCTGCGCGTACCGCGGTATGTTGAAGATTCTGAAAGGTAAACGCAATGCCTAATCCGAAACGGCGCCATTCCAAACAGCGCACCGCCAAGCGCCGCAGCCATGACTTCCTGACCCCCGTCGGCCTCTCCGAGTGCCCCAACTGCCACGAGCGCAAGCTGCCTCACCGTGCTTGCCGCAAGTGCGGTACGTACAAGGGCCGCGAAGTACTCGCGGTCAAGGAAGCAAGCTAGCTCCATCATCAGCAACGCAGGCACCCGAACTAGATGCCGATAGACATCGTTGTCGATGGAATGGGTTCTGATAAGGCCCCCGAATCTGAGATTCGCGGGGCCATCCTCGCATGCAAACATCTTGACGTCCGCGTCCACATTGTTGGACCGGAAGATATTCTGCGTCCGGTACTTCGGCAGCACTTGAACGGACAGCACCTTCCTATCTTCATCGTTCCTGCGTCCGAGTGGATCAGCATGGACGACAAGGCTGCCCAGGCGGTCCGCTCAAAGCGCGATTCGACCATGCGCGTCGGGCTGAAGATGGTGCGCGAGGGTCGCGCCGCCGCCTTCTTCACGGCTGGAAACACTGGCGCAGCAATGGCCACGGCGAAGATGGTGCTGGGCATGCTGGCTGGCGTTCATCGGCCGGCGCTCTCAACCATTCTTCCGACAACTACCGGCAGCCCCTCCTTCCTGCTGGACGTTGGCGCCAACGTCGATTCTGATCCGGACAACCTCGTGCAATTTGCCGTCATGGGAAGCATCTATGCGCAGAACGTACTGAAGATACACAATCCACGGGTTGGGCTTCTCTCGATCGGCGAAGAGGATTCAAAGGGCAATGCGCTTACACGCGATACGCTGCCGCTGTTACGAGCACTGACGTGCATCAACTTCATTGGCAACGTTGAAGGCCGCGACCTGAACAACGGCCGGACCGACGTTGCAGTCTGCGACGGGTTTGTCGGTAATATCGCGCTGAAGACCTCCGAAGGAGTCGCAAAGCTCGTGAGCGTCTCGCTGCGGGATGCACTGAAATCGACGGTGACCTCGCAGGTTGGGGCGCTGCTCTCCCGGAAGGCGTTCAACGACTTCAAAAAGCGGCTGGACTACTCGGAATACGGCGGCGCTCCGCTGCTCGGAGTGCGAGGAGCCTGCATCATCGGACACGGCTCGTCAAACGAGAAAGCCGTGATGAACGGGATTCGCGTGGCTGCTGAGTATGCGCAGGCCGAGGTGAACTCCAGTATCGAAGCCGCGCTTCGCCCTCCGACCGCCGGCGGCGAGTAGATTGACCATCCAGGCACGCTTCAGACACCAGCAATAAAGCTGGCTACTAATCCTGAGATCTTGAGCGCGATCGGGACGACGCTGGCGATTCCCTTTGCCGCCTCCATCATGCCGCTTGCGGTGATGTTGAGCGACTTCTTATTGGGCGTTTCCTTTTCCGCGAGAGCCTTAAGCTCGGCAGCCTTATCCGCGACCGCTTCCTTGTCCTCGGCGCGCTCCGGCGGGAGTTTGGCGAGAGCTTCCGATAGCTCCTTGGTGAGAGCTTCCAACTGCTTCTTCAGAGCGTCGAGATCGATGGGTGTCGCCGGAGCCCCCACCGTCTGCTGAACGTCATGGATGTCATGGCCCTGAATGACATTGCCTATGGTGCTGCCAGTAATCGAGTTCATGGTGAGTGCTCCGATCGTGAGTGCCTGGTTGGCGGTGTAGCGTTTGAGGTCAATACCGATGTTCTTACGGAGATTCATCTGGCGAATAAGAGCTTTAAGCGACTCCATCTCTCCCGGCCAGATCTGTTCTGAGGCAGCCATCGCGATCGCGGCAATGTCGGGATCCTGAGGCGTCGATGGTTGGAACATGTGCTGCAGGTTGATCTGTGTACGAGCGAGGTTCGCGTTCGCCTCTTCAAGGTAATCCTGCAGCAAACTCGTGGGAATCGTATCGCGCTTAACCTTGATTCTTCCGGAATTCAGGTTGCCAAGAACGAGGCGGAGCGACTCATGAGCGGCATGCCTTCGGAGCAGGCTGAGCCGCAACTGACGGGTCCAGGTCCTGTTGAACTTCGCTTCCGTCCTCAGAATCCAGAGGGGAATGTCCAGACCATTCGATGAAATGATCTGACAGCTCAGCGTGACGCCAAGTGCGGGAAGCTGGATCTGGCTGTTTGGAAACTCGTCGAAGTCGATGCTCTCATTAGGGGCCTGGAGCTGTAGGAACAACATGGGCAAACCGCTGCCAATCCACCAATCCTGAACAGGCTGTTGCTGCATCCAGCGGCTGCGGGTGGTGGCGCGTAGCAGGTGACGCTTGAGAGGCAGGGATATATCCCGGAGAGCGGTGCGCTGCCTTCGTATCGCTTTTGATTCTCCGCCGTAGACGGGAACAGTGACGCCGTGACCAAGAAACCACTGGGAGATGCCGGCGACCTGCGTTAGGTCGAGTTGGAGGTTTGGACGACCTACCGTGGCGATACCGAGCTCGCACTTACCTGCGGTGGTCCCGTCCGAGAGGAATCGCCGGAAAGCTACTTCGAACTGAAGGGGAGAGTGACCATTACCAGCGGTATAAGTGTCCTGCCGCTCCCACTTGATCGCGTGCTGGGCGTTGCAGATGATGTCCTCGCCCCAGAAGCTAAGGCCGCCATCCTCTCGCTTTTCGACCTCGCCAAAACCCCGCACAAAGGGTTGATTTTTCTTGGACTCATCTTCGATATGGATGACCGGGGACGGCCAGCCGGGCTGGCTTATGCAGCCAGTGGAAGCATGCAGGAACCTTCGGAAGTCGGCGAACGGAAACTGGATGGATAGCAACATGGCAGGAGACGGTTCAAGGGCCCGGGTAAGTTCTACAGTGGTGAATTCTGCTTATTGGCTTAGTAGCTGCCACGTGAAGACGAGCCCCTGCCTACTGAGAGACAGCATAGACAGGGGGCCGGGTTTGAGCCGCTCTCTACCATTCACCATGATGCTTCGGCGGGTGTACAGGGAAGAGCGGCTCACTCCGCTTTAGATTCCGCCCGGGAAAGCCATGGTAATGTTTCGTCGGGCGGTAGCGAAACTATAAGCAAAGACGATGGCTTCGTCAACGAAATGTACCAATGGAGAATAGCTTTGCATCCAAAAGGCATGAGCCAATGGACTGTTGCCAACATGCCCGATCAGACTGGGCGCCGCATTCTCATCACTGGCGCGAATAGCGGTGTCGGCTACTACGCTGCACTCGAGCTTGCACGGCGCGGAGCACATCTGCTGTTTGCCGTACGCGATCAGACGCGTGGTGAGACCGCCCTGGACAGGCTGCGCGCAGAGGTACCGCATGCTTCTGCGGAACTGCTCTTGCTTGATCTCGCGTCGTTGGCTTCAATCCGACAGGTCGCGGCAACGCTTGTAGAAGAGGGGCAGCCGCTCGATGTGCTCATCAATAATGCAGGCGTGTATGCCCCGCCGAAGCGGCTGGAGACTGCGGATGGCTTCGAGATGCAGTTTGGGACAAACGTCCTGGGCCACTTCGCGCTGACGGCACTCCTGATGCCAGCGCTGCAGAAGGCCGCGGGTGTTCCACGCATTGTGGCGCTTGCCTCCATCGCTCATAAGCAGGGCAAGCTAAATTTCGATGACCTTCAGGCGACACGGAGTTACAACCCGAACGGCTCCTACTATCAGTCGAAGCTAGCCGATCTGATGCTGGCGTTTGAGCTCGACCGACGGCTGCGGTCGGCGGGATCTCCGATCCTGAGCGTTGCGGCTCACCCGGGTGTGGCGAACACAGAACTCTTTCATAAAGGCGAGTTCTCGTCGTTCGAGCGGACAGCACGCAAAGCAATGGGGCGACTGATGGAGGTGCTGCTGAACTCCGAGGCGGCGGGAGCATTGCCTACGCTATTCGCGGCGACAGCACTCGAAGCCAGGGGTGGCGGCTACTATGGGCCGCAGGGCTTTATGGAGATGCGCGGCGGCGATGTGGGCGAAGCGAAGGTGGCCTCGCAGGCGCTGGATCTGAATGCTGCGAAGCAGCTTTGGACGACGTGTGAACAGCTGACGGGTGCGACACTCCTCTAGATCGCATGACAGCTACGGTCGTAAAGCCGACGGGACCAGCTCAGAGCTCAACGTTTTGGGATCGCCGGTCAGGTAGTAGGTAGGAATCTCCGGGTACTGCTCTTCGACAAGGATGAGGGTGCGGTAGTCGAAGCTCTGAACCTCCGCGCGCCCCTCCATGCGGTTGCGCTTGATGGCACCGCATAGTGCTTTGACGAAGGCTTCTGGGCCGACAGTATGGTTGCCATCGGGTTCGCCGGCCGCCTTGGCCATGGCGGGTGGAAGCTCGGGGAGAATCTTGGTCTCGAGATTGAAGCGGACTGTCTCAGCGTTGCGCCATCGGACTTCAGCATCAGGAGTGCCCTTACCGGGACCATCCTTATAGAAGTGGGTGTAGAAAGCGACGAACCGGAAGAGCTGCTCCGCATAGGTGGGGACGTAGGGGCTGATGAGGTGTTCCTGCTTCGCGAAAGCTACAGCTACTGGCGACAGGGTGAGGTCGTTCTTCTGATCAGCACCAAAGTGAAGCTTGTCGCAGATGAAGGTCTTCTGAGCTTCGACTGAGGAGATGTCTCGGGTATAAACCTTGTTCTCAAGGGTGTAGGGCGACCCGTCCGACTTGCGACAGGACTGCGGATTCAGGAACTGGTCGTGCCAGATGAGCGAGACGCCATCCGTAGTAACGCCAGTATCGGTCTCAAGGGTGGTCGCGAGTTGGTCAAGGCCGGATTCGAAGGAGGGCAACGTGTTTTCGGGACGAAGGCCCCGGCCCCCACGATGGGCGGCCACGTCGAAGCTGGCAAAGTAGGCGGCGGCATCCGGGGCGGCGGCCTTCTCCTCTCTGAGGACCGACTGCAGAATGTCGGGGCGATCGGAGATGATGCCGTCCACGCGAAGGGCAATGAGGGCGCGGATCTTGGCTGGGTCATTGGTAGTCCAGGGGATCACGCGGAAGCCAGCTTTGTGAAGCTCAGCGACATTGACAGCGGGATTAGGGCCGAGGAGCGTGGCATCGTTCGGGGAAAGGACGGGCGGAGTCTTCGCGCCGTGAGCTGCGGCGTGCGTGCCTGCCTTGGTCATCAGGGTGAGGAAGGGGTTCATGGTTGGATTCGATGCCTGCTGAGCGGATGCCGTGGCGGCAATAGCCATGAGTGCTAGCGCGTGCTTCTTCATTAGTGTCGATCCTTGCCCTGGAGTGAGCCTCAAGCGTAACGATCGTACATGGACAGAGGATGAATGGAGAGCGCTGCTGGCTTACTACCCCACCCTTTGCAGGTTGAGCTGCAAAGAATGGGGCACTCGGCTTGCCAGTTACTGAGCGATCAGGGAGCGCAGGACATACTGGAGGATCCCACCATGTTGGTAGTAGAGAATCTCCTGCGGTGTATCGATACGGAGGGTCGCAGGGAAAGATTTCGTCATGCCCAGTTCAGACTCCGCGACGATCGTGAGGTTCTTGCCATTGGCAAACTTACTGTCGAGCATGGCTTGAAGCTGACCGGGCTCGTCACCGATGTGGAAGATCTCTTCACCGGTCAGCCCAAGTGTTTCGGCGGATTCGCCAGGCTCGAACTGGAATGGGAGGATGCCCATGCCAACGAGGTTGGAACGGTGGATGCGCTCGTAGCTCTCGGCAATCACGAAGCGGATGCCCAGAAGCTTTGGCCCTTTGGCGGCCCAGTCGCGAGAGGAGCCGGAGCCGTACTCCTTGCCAGCCAGGATGCAGAGTGGCGTACCCCGACGGGCGTACTCGACTGAGGCGTCATAGATCGACATCTCGGTGGCCTCGGGGAGAAGGCGGGTGACACCACCCTCAGTGCCGGGCGCCATCCTGTTGCGCAGGCGCACGTTGGCAAAGGTGCCGCGAACCATGACCTCGTGATTGCCACGGCGGGAGCCGTAGCTGTTGAAGTCGACTGGTTTCACACCATGCTCGACGAGGTACTTGCCGGCGGGACCGGTGAGCTTGATCGACCCGGCGGGGGAGATGTGGTCGGTGGTGACCGAATCCCCAAGCACAGCTAGACACCGGGCGGCGTGGATGTCCTCGACGGGCGCGGGGTTAGCCGTCATCCCATCGAAGTAGGGAGCTTTGCGGATGTAGGTGGAGTCAGGTTCCCAACCGTAGGTGTCGCCTTCGGGAAATTTGAGTTGCTGCCAGTTGGCATCGCCATCGGTCACTGTGGAGTATTGGGTCCGGAACATCTCGGAGTCGATACAGCTCGCGACGGTATCGTTGACCTCCTGCTGGGTAGGCCAGATATCGCGCAGGAAGACAGGCTCTCCGGTCTTGCCGTGGCTGAGGGGTTCGGTGTCGAAGTTGTGGTTGATCGTCCCGGCGAGCGCATACGCGACGACAAGCGGTGGGCTCATAAGATAGTTGGCGCGAACCTCGGGAGAGATGCGGCCCTCAAAGTTTCGATTGCCAGAGAGCACGGATACGGCGACAAGACCATGGTCCTCAATGGACTTGGAAACGTCTGTGGGCAGAGGACCGGAGTTGCCGATGCAGGTGGTGCAGCCATAGCCGACGACCTGGAAACGGAGCTGGTCGAGATACTTCAGAAGGCCGGATTTCTTGTAGTAGTCCGTAACCACGCGGGAACCAGGAGCAAGCGAGGTCTTGACCCAGGGTGGGGTGCGGAGACCCTTCTGCACAGCCTTCTTGGCGAGCAAGCCAGCCGCAACCATGACGTAAGGATTCGAGGTGTTCGTGCAGGAGGTGATGGCGGCGATAACAATGCTGCCGTGGTCGAGGTACTTGTCGGGGTCGATGCCGAAGCGGCCTTCGACACTGGTGGGAGCGACGGTGAGCGTATTCACAGGCAGAGTAGCGACGGCGATCTCGTCTCCCTCAACGATGGGGCTCGGTGCGCCGACACCGCTGGTTACATCGCCAGTGGCGCTGGGATTTCCGCCCTCACCTTCCCAGCGAACCATCTGCCGGACTGCATCCTTGTTCGCCTTTGGACCGAGAAGACCAGGGAGTTGCTCGGCAAAACTTGCCGCTGCCCCGGAGAGCAGAACACGATCCTGGGGGCGCTTGGGCCCGGCGACGCTCGGTTCGACGGAGCCGAGATCGAGCGTCATGCTGGCAGAATAGACAGCTTCCGGAGCGTCAGCGGTGTGGAACATCCCCTGTTCGCGATAGTAGGCCTCGACGAGAGCGATCTGCTCGGCGGGGCGACCCGTGAGGGCAAGGTAGCGGAGGGTTTCGGCGTCGACGGGGAAGAAGCCGCAGGTGGCGCCGTACTCTGGGGCCATGTTGGCGATGGTGGCGCGATCGGCAAGGGGGAGCTCGGCGATGCCGGGGCCGTAGAACTCGACGAACTTGCCGACAACACCAAGTTTGCGGAGTTGCTCGGTCACAGTCAAAACAAGATCAGTGGCAGTGGTGCCTTCCTTCAGCTTGCCGACAAGCTTATAGCCGACAACCTGCGGGATGAGCATGGAGACCGGCTGGCCGAGCATGGCCGCCTCGGCCTCGATGCCGCCAACGCCCCAGCCGAGTACGCCGAGACCGTTGACCATCGTGGTGTGGGAGTCGGTGCCGACAAGCGTGTCGGGGTACGCCATGAGCTTGCCCTCTGCATCCGGCGAGGTGGTGAACACCACGCGGGCTAGGAACTCGAGGTTGACCTGGTGGCAGATGCCCATGCCGGGTGGAACGGCTGAAAAATTATCGAAAGCCGTCTGGCCCCACTTGAGGAAGGCATACCGCTCCCGATTGCGCTGAAACTCGAGGGCAGCGTTAAGGTCATAGGAGTTGACCGTGCCGAACTCATCGACCTGAACGGAGTGGTCGATGACCAGCTCGGCAGGCTGAAGTGGGTTGATCTTCTCGGGATCACCACCAAGGGAGCGCATGGCATCGCGCATGGCAGCGAGGTCGACAATGGCAGGAACGCCGGTGAAATCCTGCATGAGGACGCGCGCGGGCATGTAGGCGATCTCGCGCGAGGGCTCGGCCTTGGCGTCCCACGAGGCGAGAAAGCGGATGTCGTCAGCAGTAACGGTCCGGCCATCTTCGTGGCGGAGCAGGTTTTCGAGAAGCACGCGAAGAGAAAATGGCAGGCGGGCTAGGTCCACACTCGTTCCACCTCCCTGTTGCTCGGCTAACGCCTGCAGGCGAAAGATGGTGTACGTGGCGTTGCCGCTGGTCAGGACTGCCTGGCTGCGAAAAGAATCAGGATGCGGAGTCGACATGGTAGAACTCTCCTAAATTTGGTCAGAGCCGATGCGCGGTCTGACCGATGGCTGTGCCGCGGGATGTCCCAGAGCAGCACGGGGCGGCGGGGCGTAACGTTACGAAGCGTAGCAGAGGGGACAAGCGGAGACTAGAGACGACTAGGAACGACCGCGATCGCGGCGGCCATGGCGAAAGCGCTTCACCACCGGAGCGGGTGGTGGGCAGCACACTGGTGTTCGCAGGCTCATGAACCAAGTCTATCGCTGCAGGGAGGAGAAATAAAGTCCTGTTTTGCCGGTACCATAGCCGCTGGCGCATCTTATTTCGATGGAACGTGTTTTGAATAAGGGTATGCAGTAGCAGGAGACGACAATGATTGACATCAAGCAATTCGCAGGGCGTACCTACTTTCTCGGGGCTGTACTTGGAATTGCAGGACTTGCAGGAGTCTCTGGTTGCAAGAAAAATGCTGACGTTGCATCGACCGGAGTTGATCCAGCAGCGGCGAATGAAGCTCCGACCGACCCGAATCAGGCACAGCAGTTCGCTGGACAGATGGCACCTTACCCTGCCGCGACCCAGCCTGCACGTACACGGGTGCTCGGGCAGACCCAGGAGACGGTCGCCCAGCAGCAGTCTGAGACATACCAACAGAACAACGCTCAGGGTCAGCAGCACGCTCCCGATCCCGAAAACTACACGCCGCCCGGAGGCTACCAGAATCAGCAGGGCATCCAGGGTCAACAGGGTTATGGGGTCCAGCAGGACCAAGGTTCCCAGCAAGCTGATGAGAACTTCGATGCTACGGTCGATGAGTATGCCGAGCAGGCACCACCGCCGTTACCTGTTTACGAGCAGCCGCCTGCTCCCGATCCAAACTACCTCTGGACACCGGGCTACTGGGGCTATGCGCCGCAGGGCTACTACTGGGTTCCGGGCGCATGGTGTGCGGCTCCGTACAGTGGGGCACTTTGGACGCCGGGTTACTGGGGCGTATATGGCAATCGCTATGGCTTTCACCGCGGATACTGGGGCCTGCACATCGGCTTCTACGGTGGAATCAACTATGGTTTTGGATATCTCGGCCACGGCTATGAGGGTGGTTATTGGAATGGCAACAACTTTTACTACAACCGTGCCTATAACCGCATCAATGGAAACAACTTCCATAACGTCTACGTTCGCAATGTGACGATCAACAACACGGTGATCAATAACCGTGTGAGCTATAACGGTGGTCGCGGTGGCATCCAGGCGCGACCCGCTGCGTTCGAGGTCGCGGCTATGCGGGAGCAGCACACTCCGCCGATGGCCGCTCAGCGGGAGCTTCACCAGCAAGCTCAGCAGAATCGCCAGCAGTTCTTCAGCGCGAACCAGGGACGTCCTGCCGCAGCCGTGGCTCAACGTGGCCTTGTAGCGGATCGCGGAGTTGTTGCGCCGCAGCGTGGATTCCAACAGCAACAGCAGAATCGTCCGGGCGTCACGACAGGCGGCTTCGGCAATCAGCAAAATCGTCCTGGTGCTGTAACCCCGGGCGGCCTCAACCAACAGCAGAACCAGCAAAGAAACGAGCAACTACAGCGGAGTGGTCAGCAGCAGCAACTACAACAGAGAAATGACCAGCAACGCAACCAGCAAGAGCTGCAGCAACATAACAACTTGCAACAAAGGAATCAGCAGCAGCAAGTACAGCAACGGAACGGACAGGAGCAGTTGCAGCAGAGAAATCAGCAGGAGTTACAGCAGAGGAATCAGCAACAGACCCAGCAGCAGCTACAGCAACATAACGAGCAGACGCAACAGCAGCGAACGCAACAACAGAATCAACAGCAACTTCAACAACGCAATGAGCAGGTACAGCAGCAACAGCGGACCCAACAACAAAACCAGCAACAACAGCAGCAACGTAACGAGCAGGTGCAACAGCAGCAGCGGACGCAACAGCAGAATCAGCAGCAACTTCAACAGCGCAATGAGCAGGTACAGCAACAGCGGACGCAACAGCAAAATCAACAGCAACTGCAGCAGCGCAATGAGCAGGTGCAACAGCAGCGGACGCAACAGCAGGAGCAGCAAAGAAATCAGCAGCAACAACAGCAGCAGGTTCAGCAGCAACGGCAGCAGGTGCAGCAACCGCAGCGGCAGCAGGTGCAACCACAGCATCAGCAATCTCCACCACAGCAGCGGGTAGAGCAGCCGCGCCCAGCTCCGCAGCAGGAAGCTCGTCCGGCGCCAGCTCCGCACGGCGAACATCACTAGAGAATGGGTAAGACAGAAAGAGGCGGTGCCACATCGGCACCGCCTCTTTTTTTGCACTGGCTATGTTTAGTGCCCGAGTGCCAGTTGACCCAACAGAACCACGTTCAGGGTGACGATGATAGTGACGGAGGTCCAGCCTGCGGCTCGCGTGAGTCGGGGGCTGGTAAAGCTTCGCATGACACTTTGGCGGTTGGTCAGGATGAGGAGAGGGATCAGAGCGAAGGGCAGCGTGAAGCTGAGAACTACCTGCGAAAGAATAAGTATTCTGAGCGGATCGAGGCCGATGGCGATGACAAGGATCGCCGGGACAATCGTGATGAGACGGCGGAGAAAGATCGAGAACTTAATGTTAAGAAATCCCTCAATGATGACCTGGCCGGCCATTACTCCAACGGTCGAAGACGACAGACCGGAGCAGAGGAGCGCAACCGCAAAGACCGTTGCGGCGGCGGGTCCTAGCAGCGGACCGAGCGTTTTATAGGCCTGTTCGACATCAGTCACTGGGGCGCCGAGGTGGATAAAGGCGACTGCGGCCATAACGATCATGGCGGAGTTGATGAGCCAGGCGCCGTTCATGGCGAAGATGATGTCGATAAGCTCGAACCGGAGGTAGAGACGACGAAGCCCGTTACTTGTCGACTGGGCCTTGGAGTTTGCCGGCGCGTCCACCGGGGTAAGTCCTTCACTGGCCATCTTCCTGAGACGCGGCTGTACGAGGGCAGAGTGCAGGTAGATGACGTGCGGCATGACCGTGGCACCTAACATGCCGACAGCTAAATAGATGCTGCCATAGAAGCTGTTCTGGCTGCTTGTATCGAGCGTGGGCATCAGTGTATGGAAGGCCGCGAGCCGCCAGTCAGGATGGACCAGCAGAACTTCGAATCCATAGCAAAGGCCGATGACCCCGACGAAGGCCATGATGCCGCCTTCAAGCCAGCGATACCCTTTGAGGTCGAGCGCAAGGATGAGGAAGACCGCCACAGCCGAGATGAGAGCAGAGGCTAACAAGGTACCGGTGCGGGTCCATCCGTGAGCGAGCAATGCGGGTCCGCAGAGCAGGTAGAGTCCGAGTGCGGCTCCCAGAAATTCAGCGAGATCGGTAGCGATAGCAGCGATCTCTGCGCAGACCCAAAGCAGGATGGTAATGGGCCGCGCGAAGTGCTTCCGGCAGTTCTGAGGGAGCGTGAGGCCAGTAACGATGCCGAGTTTGGCCGACAGATACTGGATCAGGATGGCCATGGCGTTCGACCACAGAAGAACCCACAGCAGGCGGTAGCCGAATTGCGATCCCCCGGCGATGTTAGTAGCAAAGTTACCGGGATCAATATAGGCGACCGAGGCCACGAAGGCGGGACCGAAGAAGCTCCAGAGTTGCTGCTTTCTGGTGCGCGGCAATATCTTCTGTTCACTAATCTGGATATTAGCCATGCCTAAATAATAACGCAGTGCTAAGCTAATATGAAGTTATCTTTATGGCGAAGCTCCAAAACAGACCTCGACCGACCAGGGATGCCGGAACCGCCACTGCAGGCAGTGAGGCAATTGATGATTACCTCAAGGCAATCTTCCAGCTAAGCGGGCGGGACGAGCGTCTTGTCACCAGCACCGAGATAGCCACGCACCTTTCCATCACCGCTGCTTCCGTGACGAATATGCTGCAAAAGCTCTCCGCCGGCGAGCCGCCCATGGTGCTTTACAAGAAACATCACGGCGTAAAGTTAGCCAAGAGCGGCAAGAAACGCGCGCTCGAAATCATCCGCCATCATCGACTTCTTGAGACGTTTCTAACTCAGGTTCTTGGCTACCCGTGGGACGAGGTTCACCAGGAGGCGGAGCGCCTCGAGCACTTCATCTCGGAGCGGCTTGAAGAGCGGATCGCAGCGAAACTTGGCCATCCGGAGTTCGACCCTCATGGCCATGCAATACCCGCTCTCGATGGATCCATCCCAGGACAGGAGCCGCAAGCGCTCTCGCAGCTCAAACCGGGTGAAGGGGCAAAGATTGCGAGTGTCTCCGACAAGGATCCCGCGATGCTGCGCTACCTCGCTACGCAAGGCATTCGCCCCGGGGTGCGAATTACGCTGAGCGAACAGCTTCCCTTCAAGGGTGCATTTCAAGTGCGCGTTGGCAAAGCCAGCACGCTTATTCTTCTAAGCGAATCCCTTGCGGACGCTATCTTAGTAGCGACTCGCTAGGCCAATTGATTTACCCGCAAAGGATTTCTGGTTTCAAGAAGTTGATCGTTGCAAGGAGCGCAGCAGAGATGAAGGTTCTGGTACTTGGCGGTGGCGGACGGGAGCATGCTGTGGTGTGGAAGCTATTGCAAAGTCCGCGCGTGACGGAGGTTGTGTGCGCTCCCGGCAATGGCGGGATCTCCCAGGAGACGAGGTGCGTTGGTGTCGATTTAGGCGATCTTGAGGCCATGATTCGCCTCGTGCAGGCGGAGTCACCCGACCTGACCGTTGTTGGGCCGGAGCTTCCCCTCTCTCTCGGTCTGGTGGACCGACTCAATGCGCTTGGCCTCAGGGCGTTTGGCCCGACGAAGGCTGCTGCGCGCCTCGAATCCAGCAAGTCGTTCGCGAAGTCCTTCATGCAGCGAACAGGGATCCCAACCGCGGCATACGCGCTTTGTACGAGCCTCGACGAGGTTCGCGATCAGCTGCGGAGCTTTTCAGTGCCCGTCGTAGTCAAGGCAGATGGACTGGCTGCGGGTAAGGGCGTCGTAATCTGCGAGACCCACCGCGAGGCGGAGATGGCAGCAGCACAGATGTTCTCGGGCGTGCTGCTCGGAAGCGCCGTGGACGAGATCGTCCTGGAGGAGTTCCTTACGGGTGAGGAGCTTTCGTTCTTTGCATTGTGCGACGGAAAGACGGCGGTTCCGTTGGCCGCGGCGCAGGACCACAAGCGCGTCGGCGAAGGCGATACTGGCCCCAATACGGGGGGTATGGGAGCGTATTCGACGGACGCCCTGATGCCTCCAGCAATGCAGGAGTGGCTGACGGCAAATGTTGCCCAGGTAGTCGTCCGCGAAATGGATCGAGAGGGTACGCCGTTTACAGGCATCTTGTTCTGCGGAATCATGATGGTTCCCGACGCGCGTGGGCCAATACTCGGGAGGCACGGTGCAGTGCGGCCCATGGTGCTGGAGTTCAACACGCGCTTTGGCGATCCGGAGACGCAGGCGATCGTGATGCGGCTTGAGACGGATCTGCTGGAGATGTTCGAGTCCGCCATCGATGGAACCGCAGACCGACTGACGATCAAGCTTCGACCGGGTGCGGCAGCCTGCGTCATTGCTGCCAGCGGTGGCTATCCAGGCAAATACGACATGGGCAAGGTCGTTACGGGCGTGCCATCTCCCACCTCAAACGCTGCGCTAAAGGTCTTTCATTCGGGTACGGCGCTGGATAAGTCGGGCTCACTCCGTACGGCTGGCGGACGTGTACTCGCTGTAACAGCTACGGCCTCCGGTGGCCTGAAGGAAGCGCTTGCAGCGGCTTATGCGGCGCTCGATCAGATTCGCTTCGACGGTATGCAATTTCGCCGGGATATCGGCTGGCACGCGTTATAGGGTGGCTTGAATCGAATTGAAGGCGGCTCCATCTAAAGGGACGAATCGAGGTAAATCTTATGATGACTCTTCGTCCCGCGGCGAGTCGCGGGCATGCAAACCACGGATGGCTTGACTCCAACTTCAGCTTTTCCTTCGCCGAGTACTACGATCCCGCGCACATGGGATTCCGTGCGCTCCGCGTCATCAACGAGGATTTTGTCGCACCTTCAATGGGCTTTGGCAAGCATCCTCATCGCGACATGGAGATCCTCACCTACGTGCTTGAAGGCGCCGTGAATCACGAGGACACGACAGGTGCAAGCGAGACGCTTGTTCCGGGTGAGTTACAGCACATGACAGCGGGATCGGGCGTGAAGCACAGCGAGATGAATCCGTCGGATACGGAGACACTGCATCTCTTGCAGATCTGGCTGATGCCAAACGAAACGGGCATTCCGCCGAAGTACGAGCAGAAGAAGTTCGCGGTCCAGACGGAGCCGAATCGGCTTCATCTTCTGGCGAGCACGGATGCACGCGACGGTTCGTTCCAGCTTCATGCAGATGCGGAGTTGCTGGCGGCGAAGCTTGATCCGGCGACGTCAGTGACGCATGAGTTCAAGCTCGGCAACGGCTATCTACAGATAGCTCGCGGGGCGGTGTCGGTAGGCGAAGAGTTGCTGAAAGCTGGGGATGGACTCGCCCTGACAGGAGAGGCATCCGTAACGGTCAGCAGCGCCGAGGGCGGCGAGTTCCTTCTCTTCGACCTGGCATAACCAAGTACTAAATCGTTTAAAGCGTTTGACTTTCGTATGATCGCTACCCTAAAGTGGCAGCCCGTGAAGAAACTGAGCGCTTTCGCCCTCCTCCTCACCTGCTGCCACTTTCTCGTGGCACAGGCTCGTCCTGCAATTACGGGAATCGCGTTCGTTAGCCTGTACACCGGGGACCCGGAAGCCGCGGCGAAGTTGTACGACAACGACATGGGCTTCATACGCACAAAAATAGGCACGGAAGACTTCTACTCGGTCAGCGACTCACAATGGTTTCAGATCGCTCCGTTGCATGTGCCAGAGGTATCCTCTCACCTTGCTGCGGTCGGGTTTACAACGCGGGATGAGGCTGGCCTGGAACGCTACCTGCGTGCTCACGGGCAGTCGATCCTGCCGGAGGCTGAGCGTGGACGCTTCGCCGTCAAAGATCCCGAGGGCAATCTCATCGTCTTTGTGCAGGAGGGCATGAAGCACCCAGGTTCGTCTGTAGCCAGTCCGCGGGCGACCTCCCATCGGATCATCCATGCCGGGTTTATCGTGCGCGATGCTGCTGCGGAGGATCGCTTCTACAAGGACCTGCTTGGCTTCCATCCATATTGGCACGGTGGCAAGACACCGGAGCGAACAGACTATGTAAGTCTTCAGGTGCCGGACGGAAGCGACTGGCTGGAGTACATGCTGAACAATCCCGCCATCCCCGACCTGCATACCTACGGGATGATGAATCATTTCTCGCTAGGCACGGAGACGATGGACCAGGTAGTGACAGGGCTTGCAGCGAACAAATGCACAAAGCCAATCTGCAGCAAGACCCAGGTTGGTGTGGACGGAAAGGTGCAGTTGAACCTGTTCGATCCCGATCAGACGCGGATTGAATATATGGAGTTCAAGCCGAGTTCTACACCTTGCTGCTCGCCGTTCATGGGAAAGCATCCTACCGCCACGGAAGATAAGTAGGCGCAGAACAATAGACTCTACGCATCGCTGGCTTTCTGCCCTCTCGATCTAAAGCGCGAGTGCAGGAGCAGGCAGGATCTCTTCAACATCGACCCATTGGGTGGGGTATTCGCCGGTGTAACAGGCGGTGCAGAAACTTGCTGGAGAGAGGCCTTCGGAGGTTTCGCCCTTGGTGCAGGAGTGGGTAAGGCCGACAAGAGAGAGGTACGCCAGCGAGTCTGCCTCGATGAAATCGCAGATCTCGGAGACAGTCTTGTTCGCAGCGATCAGGTCCTTCTTCGAAGGGGTATCGACGCCATAGAAACACGGAGAGATCGTTGGAGGACACGAGATGCGCATGTGAACCTCGGCTGCACCCGCGTTGCGGACCATACGGACGATCTTGCGCGAGGTCGTGCCGCGGATGATGGAGTCATCAATCAGAATGACGCGCTTACCTTCGAGCAGGCTGCGGACAGGATTGAGCTTCATGCGGACGCCGAAGTCGCGGACGCGCTGCTCTGGCTGAATAAAAGTGCGGCCAACGTAGTGGTTGCGAATAAGGCCAAAGTTGAAAGGTATGCCGGATTCCGCCGCGTAGCCAATCGCTGCGGTGACGCCCGAGTCAGGAACAGGCACGATAAGGTCTGCCGCTACACCTGATTCGCGGGCTAGTTGCCGGCCCATCTCCTCGCGGCTCTGCTGGACCCAGCGACCGAAGATCTTCGAGTCCGGGCGCGCGAAGTACACGTGCTCAAAGACGCAGCTCGACTGCTCCTTGGTGGTATCGAAGTAGCGACTGGTCACGCCATCCTCGGAGACCATGACGAGCTCCCCGGGTTTTACGTCGCGCTCATACTTCGCATGCAGCAGGTCAAACGCGCAGGTCTCGGACGCAAAAACAAACGTATCAGGCGCACCGTCCTTGCCTTCAATGCGACCCATCGAGAGTGGCCGGAAGCCGTGCGGATCGCGCGCGGCGAAGATACGGTTGCGCGTCATCATGACGATCGAGAAAGCACCGTCAACCTGCTGGAGGGCATCGGCCATGCAGTCAATCAAGGTGTTCTTGGTGCAGTGCGCGATGAGCTGGATGATGATCTCGGAGTCGCTGGTCGTCTGGAAGATTGCACCATCGCGCTCGAGACGTTCCTTGGCCGTTCCAAGATTGATGAGGTTGCCATTGTGCGCGATGGCGATGAGACCCTTGGTCGATTCGACCGAAATAGGCTGAGCGTTCAGCAGGGCGGAGTCGCCTGTGGTCGAGTAGCGTGTATGCCCGATAGCCATATGGCCTGGCAGTTTGGCGAGCACGTCGTCCGTAAATATCTCGGAGACTAGACCCATGCCCTTGATATCGTTGACTTCGGTGCCGTCAGCAGACGCAATGCCTGCAGACTCCTGCCCGCGATGCTGGAGTGAGTAGAGACCCCAGTACGTCATCCGGGCTGCATCGGCGTGGTTGTAGACCGCCATCACACCACACTCTTCGCGAAGCTTGTCGAAGGGGTCGGCGTCATCTGCTTCGTCGTGGGATTCGTCTACAAGGGCAGCATTCAAGGGCAGGGTAAGTTCCTCGATCAAACCAGCACCTCCGCAGCGAGTTGCGATTCAAGAGCATGCGTCCAACCGTGCTTTAGTTCGAGGATTGTTGCCTGTACCAGCGGCACATCCCCTGCGTAGATTTCTATGTCGTCCTCGATCGTCTCTCCAAGATCGAGGGGCCAGATTGCGCCTTCCTCATCCAGGAGCGTACAGATGGTCCCGTAATCCTCAAAGGCGCAGGTAATCAGCACCTCAGTAGCGTTTTCCCCAAAGAGCGCAGTCGAATACTCCGCTTCCGAAAGCGCGCCAAGCGTTGCGCGAACACCAATGTTTCGCTCGAAGCTTGACGAAGCCAGCGCTGCTGCAAGTCCGCCGTCAGAGATATCTTTTGCGGAATGGATGAGACCGCGCTCAGCCAGCGTAATCAGGGCCTTGTGCAGAGATGCTTCGGCTGCAAGGTCGATCCATGGTGGTGTGCCCCAAAGACTACCGGTAATGGATTTAGCGTAATCCGAACTGCCGAACTCCTGAATCTGCGAAGCAGGCGAGCCGTTGGTCGATTGCAGGAGCATCACCTTGTCGCCAACCTTTTGGAAGCCGGAGGGCGTAGCCTTCGTCACATCTTCGATGATGCCGACGATACCGATAACCGGGGTGGGATAGATCCCTTCGCCGCGCGTCTCGTTGTAGAGGCTGACATTGCCACCGGTTACAGGAGTTCCGAGCGCGATGCAGGCCTCGGCAATGCCGTCGATAGCATTCGAAAGCTGCGCCATGATCTCCGGCTTCTCCGGATTGCCGAAGTTGAGGCAGTTCGTCGCCGCAACAGGCTTTGCGCCCGTACAGGCGACCTTGCGGGCTGCTTCTGCCACGGCATGCATCGCGCCAAGCTTCGGATCGAGATAGCACCAGCGGCCATTGCCAGCAAGCGCCATGGCAAGGCCACGATCTCCCTTGGTGGACCGGGCATCCGCGTCGAGCGTTGCCTCGCCACGCGGGGTAGAGGCAGCGAAGAACTCCGCAACCTCCTTCACGATGCTGGGACCGTTGCTGGAGTTCTTCCGCAGACCGCCTGTGCCCTTGATGCGCATGACGCCAGCTTCGCCGCCCGGACCCTGTACGGTGTTCGTCTGAACCATCGAGTCATACTGCTCGAAGACCCATCGCTTGCTGCAGATGTTGGCGCTCGTCAGCAGCGTCTTTAAATCAGCCGTGTAATCGCGCAGATGCTCAAGCTCTTGCAGAATCTCTGGTGTTGGATCGCTCGGAACAGGAGCATTCCAGACCCCTACGGGCCGATGGTAGACCGGGGCATTATCGGTGAGCGCCTTATTGGGGATCTCGCAAACCAGCTCTCCGTGATGCGTAACGCGCATCGTGTCGTCCGCGGTAACGATTCCAACGATGCTCGCGTCAAGGCCCCACTTCTTAAAGACATCCAGCACCTCGCCCTCGCGGCCCTTGTCGGCAACGAGCAGCATCCGCTCCTGCGACTCGGACAGCATGATCTCGTAGCTCGACATACCGGTTTCGCGCTGCGGAACGAGATCGAGTTCAATCGTCAGACCAAGCTCGCCGCGCGCACCCATCTCGCAGGTGGAACAGGTAAGGCCAGCCGCACCCATATCCTGAATACCAAGAACAGCGCCGGTCGCCATTGCCTCGAGGCAGGCTTCAAGCAGCAATTTTTCGAGGAATGGATCGCCCATCTGCACGTTGGGACGCTTCTGCTCAGAGCCTTCGGTGAACTCTTCAGACGCCATCGTCGCGCCATGGATGCCGTCCCGACCAGTCTTGGCGCCAACGTAGATAACAGGATTTCCCACACCGGTAGCCTTCGCGTAGAAGATTTCATCGATGCGAACCAGGCCCAGCGCGAACGCATTGAGCAGGGGATTACCGGAATAGCACTCCTCGAAACGTGTCTCGCCACCGAGGTTCGGAACGCCAAAACAGTTGCCATAGCCGGCAACGCCAGCGACGATGCCGTTGACGATAGCGTGGTTCCGACGGCGAAGCTGTGCGTCCTTCTCGGCTTCATCGAGCGGGCCGAAGCGCAGTGAGTCCATCACGGCAAGCGGACGCGCATTCATGGTGAAAATGTCGCGGAGAATGCCGCCAACACCCGTCGCTGCGCCCTGATACGGCTCAATATACGAAGGATGGTTATGCGACTCAATCTTGAACGCACAAGCCCAGCCATCACCGACATCAATGATGCCCGCGTTCTCTCCCGGTCCCTGCACAACGAGCGGGGACTCGGTCGGAAGCCGCTTCAGGTGAACGCGCGAGCTTTTGTAGGAGCAGTGCTCCGACCACATGACCGAAAAGATTCCAAGTTCAGTCAGTGAGGGCGTGCGTCCCAGCGCGGCTTCGAGTCGCGTGTACTCGTCCGCTGTAATGCTGTGCTGCTTGAGCAGCGCCGGTGTGATGGAGGCGGGGACAGGGACTAAGCTTTGATGCTGAACTTGCTGGATAGGCATGGCTCGCTGTATCGATTGTCGCATGGTCGATAGGCCGAGGCGACCGGTATCCGCTCAAGCCCATCTCGATCCGGCATGCCTTTCGAGGGCGACCCGATCCCATCCCGCGAGGTCGGCGGCTGCGGAGTATGCACTCTGGAGAAACTCGAGCACCGCTGCATCCGGGTCCGACTGCTCCCGCAGCGCCTCATACGGAAGCAGGAACTCACCCAGTACCGTATCGAAATGCGCTATGTCGGGGCGAATGACCGCCTTCGACATTCCCTCGGGAACTGGCGCGGCGTAGCAGTAGAAAGCCGGTGCTCCGTAGCCTCCGTTCCCAGGCCAGAAACCAGCGCTGATCACCTCGTGCGAGTAGGCCTCGCGCTGGATACCGTCAACTCCCTCCCGAGGCGGCGCCGGGCGGCCAGAGAATCGCGTGACCGCAAGGTCGAAGCTGCCCCAGAAGAAGTGCACTGGGCTCACCTTGCCTAGAAACTCCGTCCCAAACTGGTGAAAGATCGTGTTGGCGCGGGCAAGAATCTGCCAAAACCGGTGAGCGTATTCCGGATCATAGCTCGCATGCACCGTATCCAGGTCGAAGCGGATAGGGCGAGCAAGTTCGACGGGCATCGGATTGATAGGAACTACGATCCCCAGCGACCGCAGCGCATCTTCGTATTCGCCGTAGAAGGCCGCGACGGATTGTGCCCGCAGGGGAAGCGAGAGGGCGTCACCATAACTTGGCCGCAGGTGCAATGCATGGGTCACAAAATCAAACTCGATTTCAAGCAGGCCATCGCCACAAGGCATCGCTGAGGTTCCCAGGCCGCGCGCAGTGACATAGAGCGGAACATTCCACCAATGGTTTTGAAGAGGCGTGAGGGCGAGCCGTGTCTTGCCGACAATCTGCGTCCACATGTGCAGCGTCGCGGCTGTTGCCTCCCATGCAGCCCATGGAAGCGCGGGCCAGGGTCCGCTATCGTTCAGTTCCTCAGTCATCATGCACCCTCTTCGCCAAGAGCATACTCCGGCCGAAGGCGATTATTGCCCTGTGCTGCCGAAACCACCGACTCCGCGCGGTGCCTCGATCAACTCATCGACCTCTTCAAAGACCGCCTCATACCGCCGCACCAGCCTGAGCTGCGCGATTCGATCTCCAGCGATGATCTCTTTAGGCTCACTACCCAGATTCGTCAGGACGACTTTAATCTCCCCTCGATACCCCGGATCGATGACCCCCGCCAGCGTCGTCAAACCGCGCAGAGCCAACCCGGAGCGGTCTTCGACCAGCGCGCCGTACTCTGACGGAAGCTCCAGGGCGATACCAGTCGCTACAGCGAGCGTCTGCCCCGGAGCCAGCGTCGCTTCGTCAATCGCGTGCAGGTCGGCGGCCAGATCGCCCCATGCTCCCGTATGCGCGTATCGGGGCAGCCGGGCTGCCGGATTGAGTTTCAGGACCTTGATTCTAAGCATCGGTAAGCCTTCCAGGCCGAAATTTCGGATCATCTCCCATTCTGCTTCAATCTCGGTCAGATGAATCATTGACCCCAGCCGACAGCCACGGTACACTTACAGAGCTTGGCGTTGCAGCCTGATCTCTGGCTGCAGGGCCGGTGAACTCAGGCGGCGATCGGGAACACTTTTGAGATCGCAAATCGTTTTGAAGGAACCGGTGCGAGTCTCTCGCCCCCAACGCGACATATTTTATGAAGAAAGCGGGCCGGTTATCCGGTGCTTCCCGCTTGAGGTTTGACCCATGTATGCAGTGATCCGTACCGGTGGCAAGCAGTATCGCGTCGCCCCAGGCGACAAGTTGAAGATTGAGACCACCGCCCACGAAGACGGCAACGTCGAGTTCTCCGATGTCCTCGCCTTCAGCGGCGAAGAGGGCAAATTCGAGCAGGAACTGACCGGCGCAAAGGTCCTTGCCTCGGTCGTAGGCACAGGCCGCGGCGACAAGATTCTCGTCTTCAAACTGAAGCGCAAGAAGCAGTACAAGAAGATGCAGGGTCATCGGCAGAACTACGTTGAAGTCAAGATCAACGAGATTCTGGTAAACGGCCAAAGCTTCAAGGCGTAAAAACGCTTCAGCAAAAGTTTAGATCCATCACTTTCGACCGCCTGCGTGCGGTGCAGATGAGGTAAAGAAATGGCACATAAAAAAGGTCTAGGCTCCTCTAAGAACGGTCGCGATTCAAACGCCCAGCGACTGGGAGTCAAGGTATTCGGCGGTCAGGCAATTCTCGGCGGCGGCATTATCGTTCGCCAGCGCGGAACACCGCTCAAGCCCGGCGCAAACGTCGGTCGCGGCAAAGACGACACCCTCTTCGCCAAGATCAGCGGCGTCGTCCGCTTTCAGGATCGTGGCCAGAAGGGCCGCTTCGTCCTCGTCGATCCGGCCGATGTTGTCGCAGTTCCTGCCTAGATTTCGGGAGTTTCATGCACAGCCCTGCTTCGGCGGGGCTTTCGTGCGTCTCCACTACTCTGTCGACTGCACCACCGGCTTACCCTTCTCGTTGACCTCGATCCGCGCCATCGGCGTTTGGTGATCGTGCGTGAACAGAACCAGCCATTTCTCGGGGATCGCCCGCTCGTAGAACCGTTTGCGCTGCGCGATGCATTCGAGCGGATCGAGATCGTAGCCCATCACCCAGGTTGGATTGAGATGAGCACTCGTTGCGATCAGGTCGCCGATGTAACAGGCGTGCTCAGAGCCTGACTCGATGTGGACGGCCATCATATGATCCGTATGCCCGGGAAACAACTCTACCGAGATCCCATGGCAGATCTTCGGATCGGACCGTAGCCGCTCATTGTCGAGCAGGGTCATCTGCCCCGATTGCACCAGCGGATCGTAGTTAGGCGCGAGATAACTCACCCGATCACGATCAAGTTGGAGATGCCCATGCTGGACTTCGCCCAGGTGAGCGAAGTATCGCGCATTTGGGAAGGTTGGCGTCACGGAGCCGTCAGGCTGGAGCGTGGTGTTCCAGCCGCAATGGTCAAAATGCAGATGAGTGTTGATGACAATGTCGACCTCCTCCGGTCGCACGCCCGCTGCCGTGAGGGAAGCCGGAAGCAGCTCCTGATTCTCATGAATGGCGCGCATCTTTGCCGGCTGTTTGTTGCCGATCCCTGTCTCAATGACGACCGTGTGCCTGCCGGTCCGCACCACAACCGTATTCAGCCCCAGAAGGATGCGGTTTTCATCGTCCGCCTGCATCCGCTTCTCCCATAGCGTTTTGGGCACAACGCCAAACATCGCTCCACCATCGAGCAGATAGGTTCCATCTGTGCAGACAGTCAGTTCGAAGTCACCAACTTGAGTTCTGGCGCGAACAAGATCAGCGTCTGAGGGCAGCGAAGCAGGATGCATGGGTCTCCTCGGGTCAGCTGCAACCCGCTATGAGCACCATCATAATCAGCGGAAGGCTAGGCGCGCGGAGGACGTGAAGACAGATCAATCGCCGATCCATGCTCCCCGGTCGAGGCAGCGGCGATTAGCTTCGCCGTAGCGACTTCGAGCTCTGCCCGAGCCGCCGAGATCTCCGGCATCGTACCGGGCACACCGGGCCGCCCCTGGAAGCATTGCCGGCAAAGTACCGGTCGGCCTTGGGTCGGTTTGAATGGCACAGTAGTTTCAACCCCGCAGGCAGAACACTCCGTCCGTGTCTCTGTCCTCGAGAGGCCCGAAGCGGATGCGCCGGCTCCCGGACGCCCCACGGCGCGCTTGCTCTTGCATGGTTTGCAGCGTTTGGGATCGTTCTTAAATTGTTTGTCGAAGAAAAAGAGCTGCTCGCCTGCGGTGAAAATAAATTCACCGCCGCAATCACTACAGGTCAGGAGCCGGTCCATAAAGTTCATATCACTTCTCCGTTCCAACGGGAAGAAGATAGGTACGTGCGCAACAAGCAATCGCATAACAAGCGATCACTTTTGTCTTCACTGATGTTCGGGGGCCCGTGCCGTGGCTGTGCTGCGGCAGTAAAAAAAGTTGAAACAGTGCTGCGTATTACCAGAAGCCAACGATCGAGAGATCGGCTGCTGTCATGCCATACCAGCGATCTAAAGTACGACCGGTAGTCGAGGAGAGCCGTCATTGTTGTGAAACAAGACGGCTCTCGCCTGTTGGAAGAGCGGAACTAGTCCTGCTCTTTACGAATCTTCTTGCGGTTACGCTTGCGCGCTAACGCTTCCTTCACGCGCTTCTTCTCACCTGGTTTCAGATAAAAAGAGTGACGCTTGACTTCCTTGATGATGTCTTCAGTCTGCACTTTACGCTTAAAGCGACGCAGGGCATTCTCAAGGGGTTCGCCTTCTTGAACTCGAACCTCTGCCAAAAGAAATACACCTCCAAACACTCCCAATCGGGATACTTAAAGCATACGCCCGGTTCGCAGCATCATACATAAAAATAGCTTTATTTTTCGCACAGTTGCTGCCGTAGGCCGCAGAAAACAAACATCTATCATCTTCGTAACCGTTCGGTAACCGGTTTCTGGACCTCGCTGCGAATATCATGACGCTATGATCCGTCCTTATCAGGGCACCACTCCCACGGTCGCCTCCGGCTGCTATGTTGACCCGTCCGCCCAGGTGATTGGCGACGTCATGCTCGGCGAACAGGCCAGCGTCTGGATGAACGCCGTGATCCGCGGCGACGTAAACGCAATTCGTATCGGCGCGCGCAGCAATGTGCAGGATTGCGCCGTTCTCCACGGCATGCGCCATCTCTACCCGGTCATCGTTGGCGAGATGGTCACCATCGGCCACAATGCCACCGTCCACGGATGCATCCTTGAAGACACGGTTCTTGTCGGCATCGGGGCAACGATCCTCAACAATGCCCGTATCGGCGAAGGTTCCATCATCGCCGCAGGAGCCGTTATTCCAGAGCATATGATCATCCCGCCGCGTTCGCTGGTCGCCGGCGTCCCAGGCAAAATTCGCCGAACACTGGGCGATGCCGACCGAGAACTCATCCTCCAGTACGCCCGTAATTACCTCGACTACACGGCCATCTATCTCGCAGAAGGTACTTCGCATTAGCCTGGATGTAAATTCACCGCGACTCACCAAGCAATTTCACCCTGTCGTAGGATAGTGTCATCGCGGAGAATCTTTAATGGACCATCACAGGGCATTGTGCCCTTCACGACTCGTATGCCTGAGCCTGGTCCTTTGTGGTTTCCGCGCCTTTGGGCAGCAATCGCTGCCCGAGGCACCGGCACCCGCGCTTGTTCAGCATCCTTCCAGCCAGTCAGCCGTTATCATCAACGGCCGACCATATAAGCACCCAACCCATAAGGAGCAGCTCCGCGACTATCTTCGCGATTCCTATGGGCTACCTGCATTTGGCCGCTCTACAGTCCGTGCTGTCTTCGCCCAGGGTACCCAGAAGCCCGCACAATGGGGTCAGGACTGGCCCGGCTTCGGGCAGCGATTTGGTTCCTCCGTTGCAATTACGGCGATCAATGGTAACGTTCGCTACGGAATGGAGACGGTCCTTCGTGAGGACATGCGCTACATCGCGTGTCACGGTTGCTCTGCGAGGCGGAAGGTCGAGAATGCTCTGCTTGCTGAGGTAACGGCGCGACATGATTCGGATGGCCGACGCTTCTTCACGGTCACACCGGTCATCTCGGACTTCGCCGGACCGCTCATCGCAAGCGGCTCCTGGTATCCCCGGCGCGACCCAGTCGAAGGACTCGTAGCATCGCGGACTGTTTTCGCGACGCGCATCGGTGCCCACCTTTTTACGGAATTCATCCTGGAGCGCCGCCATAAAGACCCTGAGATAGCCGACTAGTCAGGTCGCCTGGCTAGGGCCACTCTTGGAATCCCCTGCAAGTCATCCACAAACGAAACGTCCATCCATCCGCTAAGCAGATCGCGGATAGCATCTGTCTGTCCCCAGCCAATCTCCATTGCCAGCAATCCGCCCGGCCGAAGCGCATCGAATGCCTGCGGCACGAGGCGACGGTAGATATCCATCCCGGCTGCTCCCGCAAAAAGCGCCATGTCAGGTTCATACTCTCGCACCTGCGGATGCAGCGAAGACCGATCTGCAGCCGGAATGTACGGCGGATTGCTCACAATCACATCGAAGATCTCGCCTGCAACCGCGGCAAGAAGGTCCGATCCGATAAACCGTATCCGCCCAGCCAAACCATGGGCCCGAACGTTCTCCTCGGCCACTGCAAGAGCCCCAGGCGAAAGGTCCAGAGCAGTTACCTGAGCCTTCGGCAGATGAGTCGCCAGCGCAATGGCGATCGCTCCAGAACCCGTTCCCACATCAAGGATGCGAAGCGGTTCGTCCTTGGACGATCGCTCCAGCACCGCCTCGATCAGGTGCTCCGTCTCCGGTCTGGGGATCAGGACGGCTGGAGTGACCTTAAGCGCCAGTCCATAAAACTCCTGCACGCCAATGATGTACTGGATCGGCTCAAGCGCCAATCGCCGCGCCACGCTGGCTTGGTAGCGGACATCTTCCTCCACACCCAACTCGCACTCCGGATAGGCGAAAAGGCTAGCTCGCGGAAGTCCCGCCGCATGAAGCAGCAGAAGCTCCGCATCCCGCCCCGCGCTCGTCGCGAGGTCCGCATGAGTCTCAAGACGCTCCCTCGCAGCAGCAAGTGCATCGCGCAATCTCACCGCTCACTCGCATTCACGACCAAAACTTAGGCCACCATCGTCTGGTCGCCCTTCATCTTCTCGGCGACGTCATGAGCGATTAGCGCGTCGATTGTCGGCTGTAGCTGACCTTCCATCACCATGGCGAGCTGGTGGTTCGTCAATCCGATCCTGTGGTCGGTGAGCCGATTCTGCGGAAAATTATAAGTGCGAATCTTCTCACTTCGATCGCCCGAGCCAACCTGCGACTTCCGTTCCTTCGCCTGGATCTGGTGAATGCGCTCGGCCTCAACCTCGTAGAGCCGCGACCGCAGGACGCGCATCGCCTTCTCGCGGTTCTTGATCTGCGACTTTTCGTCCTGGCAGCTCACCACCGTCTGGGTCGGCAGATGCGTGATCCGAATCGCAGAGTACGTCGTATTGACTGACTGACCGCCCGGCCCCGAGCTACAGAAGGTATCGATGCGCAGGTCCTTCGCCTCGATCTTGACGTCGACCTCTTCGGCCTCGGGCAGCACCGCAACCGTAATCGCCGAGGTGTGAACGCGGCCCTGTGTCTCGGTCGCCGGAACGCGCTGCACGCGATGCACCCCCGATTCGTACTTCATCTGCGAGTAGACCTTATCGCCTTCAAAGATCGCCGTCACGTCCTTGAGACCGCCGCCGATCCCCGACTCCGACTCCGACAGCACCTGCACCTTCCACTTATGCTGCTCTGCGAAGCGCAGGTACATCCGAAAGACCTCCGCCACAAACAACGCCGCCTCGTCGCCGCCCGTGCCCGCACGCAGTTCGATGATGATGTTCTTGTCATCATTTGGATCCTTCGGCAGCAGCATGACCTTCAACTCTTCTTCGACCGGCACCAGCCGCGGTTCGAGCGAGGCTAGCTCCTCCGCCGCCATAGCCTTGATTTCGGGATCAGTCTCGGCCATCATCGCCGTAGCTTCTGCGATCCCCTCGCTGATCTTGCGATACTCGCGATACTTCTCAACGATCGGCTCCATATCGCGGCTCTCCTTCGCGACGGCCTGAAATTTCTTCTGATCGTTGACCAGCGTTGGGTCAGACATCTGCTGACCCAGCGCGTTGTAGCGTGCTTCCATCTGTTCCAAACGGTCGAACATGGGATGTCTCCTCTGCTTCAGTTCGCAGGATATCGTGCAAAATTGTCAGTACGGAAGGGGAAGATAAGGGCGCAGCTAGGCAAAGTCGCGACGGCACGCACGCCCATACTGCTGCGTTGCGACCAGTGCGAGGGAAAAATTCACCGTCTTTGGGTTTGAGTGCACCATCACTTATTCGATGATACTCCCGCCGCATTCGGCTCTTCGCGCATCTCTACACCATGGCTCTGTTTGGCGATCTTGCGGCTTTGGCGGAACAACTGGCATCCGAGGCGAGTCGCCTCAAAAAGAGGTCGGCTATCGCCAGCACCATCGCTGCGATTCACCTCGCATCGCCCGAATCGGATGACGCCGGCCTCTTCGCGCTCTATCTCGCCGGACTGCCCTTTGCTGAGGCTGATCCCCGCAAACTCAACGCGGGTGGTGCTCTTCTCAGCAAGGCCGTCTTGACGGTGACCGGCGCAACGGACGCCGCGCTGACCGCGGCCTATCGCAGACATGGCGACATGGGTGCCGCCGCGCATGACCTGCTGGCCCAAAAGGAAGCGCTTCCGCCCACGATTGCCCTCAACGAGGTATCCACAGCCTTCGACGGCATGGCGATCGCCCGCACCACCGCCATCCGTTCAGGTCTGGTCGAGAACCTTCTCCGTCGCGCCACCCCGATTGAGGCAAAATACCTGATCAAGCTGATGCTGGGCGACATGCGTATCGGCGTCAAGCAAAGCCTCGTCGAAGAGGCCATTGGCATCGCTGCCGAAGCCCCTGTTGCTGACGTCCGCCATGCCGTCATGCTCGAGGCCGATCTAGGAGCAGCTACGAGACGTGCCTTTACCGGCACGCTTGCCGAAGCCCGCATGCGCCTCTTCCACCCGCTCGGCTTCATGCTCGCATCGCCCGTGGATAGCCCCGAGGAGGCTGTCGCCCGCTTCACCGAAAGGCCTGAGAAGGTCGCCAAAGCTCCAAGGAAGAAAACAAAGAAGTCCGCTAAAGCTCAGCTGGAAGAATCAGATCCAGAGGATCTTGAAGCTGTTTCAGAAGAGCCCTTGGCGTTGGAACCCATACCGACCGACATGCTCCCCGTACAGGCCTTCTTAGAGGATAAGTACGACGGGATGCGTGCCCAGATCCACTGTGGCGACCCTGATCAGCCCGGCCGCGTGGCTATCTACTCCCGCAACCGCGAGGACGTGACGGTCAGCTTTCCCGAGTTGGAGGAGGCCTTCGCCCATGTGCTCGCCGATGTCGACGGCCCGCTCATCCTTGACGGCGAGATCCTCGGCTGGAACTTCAGCGAAGCCTCTGAAGAAGGAGGCCCAGGCCTGGCCGAGCGAGCCCTTCCATTCGCCACCCTCGGCCAGCGCATCGGCCGCAAGAAGGTCTCAAACGAGTGGCGGAGGCAGGTTCCCGTCGTCTTCATGGTCTTCGACCTGATGTACACCCGCGGCGAGCTCGTCCTTGACCTGCCCCTGCGTGAGCGGCGCAACCGCCTCGAAGCAGTGGTGGAGCTGATGATTGACCGCATCGTCTCACCGCTTGCCCTCAACGAATACAAAGGGAAACCGCAGACCGAGATGTTTCTCGACGCTCCCGCAGCCAACCCTGACGAGCTGCCGAAACCGCGCTTGATTCTCTCGCCTTCACGCCTAGTCGAGAACGCAGAAGACATCGATCGCGCCTACGCCGATGCTCGCGCCCGTGCCAATGAGGGCGTGATGCTGAAGGCCGCAAAGTCCACCTATCAGCCCGGCCGGAGGGGCCTCGCCTGGGTCAAACTGAAGCGCGAATTGGGCTCGCTCGACGTCGTCATCACAGGCGCTGAGTTCGGCAGTGGCCGTCGCTCCCAGTTTCTGAGTGACTACACATTCGCCGTGCGAGGACCAGCCTTCCATCAGACCGGCGAACTACTCAACGTTGGCAAAGCCTATTCGGGCGTGACCGATGTGGAGATCACTGAGCTGACAGACTTCCTCAAAGAACACACGCTCGAAGATCACGGCCACTTCCGCACCGTTGAACCGCTGGTTATTCTTGAAGTAGCGTTCAACAACATTATGCGGAGCGACCGGCACGCCAGCGGCTTTGCCCTGCGTTTTCCACGCATCCTCCGCATCCGCTCCGACAAGCCTCTAGCCGAAATCGACACCGTAGAGCGAGTCGAAGAGGTCTACCTCAGTCAGGTGGATAGGCCTTCTGAATAAGCCATGCCCACAGCTTTCTACCGTCGACGGCGGAGCAGAAAGACCACGAACAGCACCACGACGAGCAGGCTGATGCTTCCAGGCCACAGAAAGAAACCGGCTCCACTCGAGTAGCCCGCCACAAGGCATCCAGAGAGTGTCAAGCAAAGCAAGAGGCCGGCGGCCAGGGACCCGATCGCCGCAATCAACTGTTGCCCTGCGCCCACTCGCTTCACTTTATTCTCTGACATCACATTCTCCAGATATCTCTTAGATATCCGTATCTGATGCAGAGACTGTACTAGCCTGAGCGTTTCGTGCGGATAATGTCTTCGCAGTTGAAGCACAGCCGCATCTTCACGCCCGGCTTGCCCGTAATTCGATTATTTCTCCGAATTGCGTGCAGGCGATTGCACTTCTCGGTAGTGTGAAAGACCTCGCTTCCCTCGCTCCACGTTGGCGGCAACTCGGGCTCGTCGCCAAAAAGGGCAGCCGTCACGGCCCGCTCCGGTGCAGCTTCCACCATCTCTTCCGAAGCTTCCGCCGTTGCTCCCGCAAAGGAAAACAAATCTGTCATGGCTCCATCATAGCGAGCAACTCTGTGAAAACTTTACCTTCGCCGCATCTCCTTCCCTGCCCGGATCATCGAAACTACTATGGAATATAGACAGCTAGGCAGATCAGGATTCAAAGTTCCGGAGCTCTGCTTCGGTGCAGGAACATTCGGCGCAGACAACGAGTTCTTCAAGGCGTGGTCTCAGACGACGCAGGATGAGGCAATTCGCATCGTCGACATCTGCATGGAGGCTGGCGTCAACTTCTTCGACACCGCCGACATCTACTCCAACGGCTCAAGCGAAACGGCTCTAGGCAAAGCGCTCTCCCATCTGAAACGTGAAGATGTGCTCATCTCCACGAAGGCGACCTTCCGTTTCGGTAATGGTCCGAATGATGTTGGCTCAAGTCGATACCACCTCATCCAGTCACTCGAGAACAGCCTCAAGCGCCTCAACACGGACTACGTCGATGTCTACCACCTCCACGGCTTCGACGCCACAACCCCGATCGACGAGACGCTCAACACCCTCGACCGATTCGTCCGCGAAGGCAAAGTCCGGTACATCGCGTGCTCCAACTTCTCAGGCTGGCACCTGATGAAATCCCTCTCCGTCAGCGAGCGCTACGGCTGGTCAAAGTACGTCGGTCATCAGGTCTACTACTCGCTCGTCGGTCGCGACTACGAGTGGGAGTTAATGCCGCTTGCACTCGACCAGGGCATCGGCGCGCTCGTCTGGTCGCCACTTGGGTGGGGCCGCCTCACCGGCAAAATTCGTCGTGGCCAGCCCCTCCCCGCCGATAGCCGCCTCAACACCAAGGTAGTCGTCGATGGCGGACCGCAGCCAGATAACGAGTACCTCTACAAAGTCGTGGATGCGATTGATCTCATCGCGAAAGAGACGGGCAAAACCGTTCCTCAGATCGCCCTTAACTGGCTGTTGCAGCGGCCCACCGTTTCGACACTTATCATCGGGGCACGCAACGAACAACAACTGAAAGCCAATCTCGGCGCTGTTGGCTGGAAGCTCTCGACCGAGCAGATCGCAGCGCTCGATGCAGCCAGTGAAGTGCCCGTCGCCTATCCCTACTGGCACCAGCGTCAGTTCCAGGAGCGTAACCCCAAGCCCGTATAAACTCGCGCCGCAACAACTATGGATCGGTATGTGGGTCTTAGACAACAGGCGCGCGAAGCGATTCATCCTACGAGGTGAGTCCGAAAGGAATACCCATGAAACACGCAAGGTTTGCAGCACCAGCATTGGCACTCGCACTCCTCGGCAGTACCGGCTTCGCCGTCGCGCAACAGTATGGCCCTCCCCAGGGGCCACCTCCAGGCTATGGCCAAGGTCCAGGTGGCGGATGGGACCAGCCCCCCGGCGAATATCGCGAGTTTCAGCGGCAGGGGTTTCATGACGGAATCGAAGGTGCCCGCAAGGACATCGAAAATCACCGTCCCCCTAACGTGAATAATCGCGACGAGTTCCGCCATCCAAACGTACCGGGCAATGTACGCCATGATTATCGCGACGCCTTTCGCCGTGGTTACAACATGGGCATCCAGCACATTCTCGGTGGTGGACCCGGCGGTCCTCGCCCCTACTAGGCACTTGGCTCTCTCAATAAGAAGCGTCCAGCAAATGCTGGACGCTTTTTATTTGCACCTTCTTAGTAGGTATAAACGCGGGCTTCCCAGCCCTTAAGGTTTAGGGTCGAGGTATTTTCTTCGGTCGCATTGATATTAGAGATCGCAAGATGCCCAGCCTTGATACCATCAGGAACCGTATAAGCAATTGGCTTGGTAGAAAAATTCATAACGACTAAATAGCGCTTAGTACCCATCACCCTTGTATATGCAAATACATCAGCATTTTGCGGATCAAGGTCCTTATAGTCTCCATATACCAAAGCCGGGTCACTGTGACGCAGAGCAATCATCTCTTGGAAATAGTGATACACAGAACGTGGATCGTCTAACTCCTGCTTTGCATTGATCGTCGCGTAGTTAGGATTTACTGCAAGCCATGGCTTTGAGTTGCTGCTAAATCCACCCTCAGGGGAGTTATCCCACTGCATGGGAGTTCGCGCATTATCACGGCTCGTATGCCGAAGATTCGCAATAAAAACATCCTCGGCCGTCTTATGCGTCAGCACCATCGACTTATAGGCATTTTTGACCTCGATGTCGTCGAACTGCTTAATATCGGTAAATGGAAAGTCTGTCATACCTAACTCGTCGCCCTGGTACATAAATGGCGTTCCCTTCTGCGTCAGCAGCAGCGTAGCCAGCAGCTTTGCAGAAGCAACTCGATACTCCGGCGAGTCGTCGCCAAAGCGAGAAACTACTCGAGGACTATCGTGATTCGAGAGATACACCGTGTTCCAGCTATGCTTATCGAGACCCTCATCGAACTTCCGGTAAATAGCCTTCATATCCTGCAACTTATAGGGATGCCACGTACCATCTGTCTTATCGATACGCCCGATATCGAACTGGAAGACCATATTTAATTCATGACGACGGTCGTCAACAATCGTCGGCGTCTGCGCCAGCGAGATACCGAGCGCCTCACCTACAGTCATTACATCGTACTTAGAAAGCACCTCGCGATTCATCTCCTGCAGGTAGTCATGCAGATGAGGCCCAGCAGCATAGACATCTTCCTTCAGCACACCAGCAGGCAGGTCCGGAAAGCTCTGATCCTTCGATATAAACGGAATAACATCCATCCGAAACCCATCCACACCCTTATCCAGCCAGAACCTCATCAACCCATACACCTCGTTCCGAACCTTAGGATTATCCCAGTTCAGATCGGGCTGCTTCTCTGCGAAATAGTGAAGGTAGTATTCCTTAGTAGTTGGGTCATACTTCCATGCAGAGCCAGAAAAGAAGGACGTGTAGTTATTCGGTGGCTGACCTTCAACACCATTCTTCGCAGGACGCCAGAGATAGTAATCGCGGTACGGATTGTCCTTCGACTTCTTACTCTCTTCAAACCACCGATGTTCGTCCGACGTATGGTTTACGACCAGATCGATGATCAAGCGCATGTGCCGCTGCTTGATGCCAGCCAGCATCGCGTCGAAGTCTGCCATGGTGCCAAACTCCGTCATCACCTTGCGGTAGTCGCGGATGTCATATCCATTGTCAGCATTCGGCGAGTCGAAGTGCGGACTAAGCCAGATGACATTCACACCCAGCCCTCGGATGTAGTCCAGCTTGGACGTAATTCCCTTGAGGTCACCTATCCCGTCGCCGTTCGAGTCTTTAAACGAGCGCGGATATACCTGGTAGACCACCGCCTCCTTCCACCACGTCGGCTGGTAGCCATTCATCATTGTCATGGTTGCTGTGTCTTTCGGCATAGAGGTCGCCTGCGCTGTGGCACGCACGCCTGCAGTCATAAGGATGCCGAAACCTAGACTGATCGCTAGTACGAATACTGTGGGGAGTTTCTTCACGGGGCAACCTCTCTTCATCTGCCCCGTGATTCTAGTGCAAACTTACAGCCGCGTGCTTGTGGCTGTGCGCTGTGTTAGCGGCCGCGACGCGCTCGCCGCTGCTCACGACTCTCGTAGTTCTGGATGTAGATGTCGCGTGGCAGGCCTTCGCTCTGGGCCTTCTGCCGAAATGCCACCGCTTCATCCCGCGTCATCGCTCCACCAACGGTCACCATAAACGACCCGGTCCCCGAAGGACGGAACACCTCCGGTCGCAGAGCCGCGTCATGCTGTGCAATGGTGTCAGCCTTATGCTGCGCCTGGTCCTGCCGATTGTAGGTGTACGCCACCACGCGCCACGGATGCTGTGCGTCTGCAGCAACCGGAGTTACTGGCGCGGACGTATCCGCCTGCGGCGCCTTTGTCACTGTCGGCGGCGCCGCAGGGGCCGCATTGGGTGGAGCTACCTCAGACAGTGTCGTAATTGGCTGTGAAGATTCAGTGGGAGCAGCCGCCTTATGGAAAAAATGCCATCCCAATGCTGCGGCTACAACGATCACCACCGGTGCAATTGCGATCCACAACCGGCGTCGGCGTGTCTCTTCATCCACCACGGGCACAGTGATGCGATCACGCTGCATCACCGGTCGCTCCAGCACGGGAGCCGCAGCCTGCACGCCAGTCGTCTCCTTCGTCGGTTCAGGGCGCTTGCCGCTCCATGCCGTCTGCTCAGTAGCACGCGGAATGGCCAACGGAATTTGTTGCGCCTGCGCGGTGCCTGCCGTAGCCGCGGTGGTCACCATTGGCGTCCTGACAGCAGGCGTTACAGGCGGTTTCGCTACCGGAGGATTGAGAGCCGCAGCAATCTGCGCCAATCCCCATCCGCCACTCATGCCGTTCCGAATAATCTGGTCGAACGGTGCGGGCAGTCGTTTTCCATCGATGCCGTCCAGGCTCTTACGATTGGTCAGCGCCTGTAGCAGCACTACCGCCAGATCGTGAACGTCCTGCTTCCTCGCAGCGAGCCCTTCCTCGCCCTCAGGAGCCTCGCGAATGCAATCACTTCGCAGCTTCACCTCTTCGCCCGTTGCCATCACGTTCGAAGGTTCCACATGCTCGTGAACGATATCCGACGCGTGCAGCGTCTGCAGCGCTCCAACAAGACTCGTCGCGATCTCGCGCGTCTCCTCCGTGGTAAGCGTTCGCTCCTTAAGAATTCCGGAAAGGTCC
This sequence comes from Granulicella arctica, assembly GCF_025685605.1. Classification (NCBI taxonomy): domain Bacteria; kingdom Pseudomonadati; phylum Acidobacteriota; class Terriglobia; order Terriglobales; family Acidobacteriaceae; genus Granulicella; species Granulicella arctica. The sequence goes on along the minus strand of NZ_JAGTUT010000001.1, from coordinate 1,950,248 downwards.
GCCTCCGAGGTCTCCATCAGCACATAGATCAGCGGCGTGCCCTCAAAGATCGTCTGACCGAACTTCTTCAGCGTAATCAGGTGCGCATCTTTGAGATCTGCCACGGTCTTCCAGCGGCTCAGAATCTCGGACTCGTCATTGATCGATTCGATCAGCCGGATGACCGCCGGCGTGCCAGTTCCGTTTGAAGTTGAAAAAAAGGCGCTGCGGCCCTCCGGGCGGATAAGCTTCTCGATTGGATAGGCTTCCGCAATAGTCGTTCCTTCGTATTCGCTCCAAAGGCGCATAGGTCGTGTCCACTCCTGGGAAAAAGTTGGTGGCAAAGGAGAATGCCGCGAGGCAAGGAAAGCAAAGGTACAGAACGCGACAGCGCCCTTAAGGCGAGCCGAATGCTCCGTCTATTATGGTCCATCGGGAGGCGCTTCTCAATCGCCTTTCGCCGTCCTCTTCCTCGCTCCGGACGTACCATGATGCTAGACTTCGATCTTTCGCAGAACTTTCCCGAAACGAATCGGACTGACGAGGTAGAGACGATGCACCCAGACCTTGAAAAGCTGATGATTCTCCAGACCCACGATATCGAGGCCAAGCGCCTCCGCGATGAGTTGGTAGCCCTGCCCAAACTCGTCGCCAGCCTCGAAGCCACGCTGAAATCCGTACAGGGCCAGCGTGCCGTAATAGTCGAACTGATTACCAAAGAGGAGGTCCTGCGCCGCAGCCAGGAATCCGACATCAAGGACCACAAGGCCAAAGCCGACCGCATCCGCAAGCAGCTCGACCTCGCCACCACGACCGTACAGGTCACTGCCTTCGAACATCAGATCGCCTTCGAGCAGGGCGAAGTCAGCCGCCTCGAAGATGCTGAACTCGACTCCATGGAGCGCAGCGAGGGACTTGAAGGTCAGCGCAAGCTCGCCGACGACGCCGTCTCGGACGCCGGCAAGATCCTCGACCGCGAACGAATCCGCGCCGCCGAAACCGTAGCCGCCGACAAAGTCGCTCTGGCTACCGTCGACACGGCCCGTCAGGCACTCCGCCCGCAGATCAGTGAAGCCGCTCTCTCCACCTACGACCGCATCGCCAAGGGTAAGGGAACCGCCGTCGCCGAGGCCGTCAACCAGAAGTGCATGGCCTGCCAGATGATGGTCCGCCCCCAGCGTTGGAACGACCTCCGCGATCGCAGCAACGATGACGACATGATGACCTGCGAATCCTGTGGCCGCCTCCTCTACTACGACCCGGCCCGCGACGCTCCGCAGCGCAAAACCGTTCCCGTCGAAAGCATCGCCGCTTCCATCATCCGTTCGCTCTAGCAGCATCAGCAAGGAAAGACAGGCCCCGTGAAGCGCATCTGCATCGATATGGACGAGGTGATGGCCGACGCCGTTGCCGAGCACATCCTCCGCTACAACCGCGACCACACCCGCCAGATCAACCGGGACGAACTCCACGGCAAGTGGCTCTGGGACATCGTCTCCCAGGATCAGCACGCCGTCCTCGAGAGCTATCTTCGCTCCGACGACTTTTTTGAAGTCCTCGACGTGATGCCCCACGCCCAGCGCGTCATCGAGCGTCTTCACGACCGCTACGAGGTCTTCATCGCCACCGCCGCCATGGAGGTCCCGACCTCCTTCGTAGCCAAATATCGCTGGCTCGGCAAGCACTTCCCCTACATCCAGCCCTCGCACATCGTCTTTTGCGGTGACAAGAGCATCCTCAACGCAGACTTCCTCATCGACGACAACCCTCGCCAGCTTCGCCGGTTTCAGGGCGAGGGCATCCTCTACCACGCGCACCACAACGTCAACGTCACCGGCTTCAAGCGCGTCAAAGACTGGCTAGCTGTCGAAGATCTCTTCCTCAGCTAGCCATTCGCTTGGCCGCTAAGGCGCCACCGGCATGCTGATAAAGCTGGCCGTCCCCGCTGCATGCCAGACCCGCTGCTTCGCCTTTTGATAGTCCCCCGCCTTCGCATCGAAGATATTCGGCACAAAGCTCTGCGGATTGCGGTCATACAACGGGAACAGCGTTGACTGCACCTGCACCATCATCCGATGGCCCGGCTGGAAGATGTGGTTCACCTGCGGCAGGTCGAACTTGTACAGCTCCGGTTGATCGGGCTTCATCGCCTCAGGATGCTCGAAGCTCGTCCGATACCGCCCGCGAAAGATGTCCATCGAGACAGGAAGCTCATAGCCATCCATCGCGGAGTTCTCCTGACCCTCCGGGTAGACGTCGATCACCTTCACCACCCAGTCGCTGTCCGTCCCGCTGGTTGAGGCGTATAGGTTGACCACCGGCGTCCCGCTCACCCGAAGCGGTACCTTCAGCGGCTCCGTCATATACGTCAGCACGTCGGGTCGTCCATCAACGAATCGCTGATCCTCCACCAGCCACGTCCGCCACTTCTCGCCGGAAACCGGCCGAGGCAGATACGGAACAGGCTTGGCCGGGTCCGACGTGTACTCGTCGAACTTCTCACCCTCGGCAGCAGGCGCGTCGAAGGAGAGGCCACCCTTCGTCGTCAGATACAGCGGCTTCGCCTTGTTCGCACATCCTCCATCGCAGCTCAGCGGCCACGACTTCAAGCGATCCCAGTGATCTTCGCCCGTGTTGTAGATCATCACCGGCGGCGTATCCGCCTTGGGCGAACCATCCTTCAGATACTGATTGAAGAACGGCAGCATCACGTCATTGCGGAAGTCCGCCGTCGTATCGCCATCCCACGTAAACGGCCCCATCACATGCCCCTCACGGTTGATCTGGCTGTGGTACCACGGCCCCATCACGAGGTAGTTCATGGTGTTGTTCTTGTCCTTCGGCTCAAGCGCGCGATAGCTGTGGATAGCACCCCACATATCCTCCTGGTCCCACAAACCCTGCAACCAGACCGTCGGAACCGTAATCGGATGCTCGCTCACCAGCTTGTCGAGCGCCTGGCTCTGCCAGAAGGCGTCATACGCCGGGTGCTGTTCGACGGTGTGCCAGTACGGGAGCTGATCCTCACCGATCGACCGCGCAAAGTCCCCCGCAGACCCCTTTTCGAGGTAAGCCGTGTAGTCGTCCCTGTACTCCCGCGGCACCCGTGGCCCCGCACCCCGCGCCGCCGTCTGCGACACGAAGTAGTCCAGCATCCGCTGGCGGAACGCCCCATAGTGGAACCAGTCGTCGCCCTTCCAGCCATCGACCATCGGGCTCTCCGGCATCGCTGCCTTCAGCGCCGGGTGCGGATGCAGCAGCGCCATCACCACCGTGTAGCCCTCGTACGACGAGCCGATCATCCCCACCTTGCCATTGCTCTCAGGAAGGTTCTTCGTCAGCCAGTCGATCGTGTCGTACGCATCGGTCGTATCGTCCGCACCCGTAGGGTTGAACGGCCCAACCGGCGGCGGCGTCATCAGGTACACACCCTCCGAGCCATACTTGCCGCGAACATCCTGGTAGATCCGGATGTACCCGGCCTTCACAAAGATCTCATCCGCCAGTCCAAGCTCGTCGATCATGTGCGGCGACACCGCCTTGACCGGATCACTGCCCCCACGTCCCGGAGCGACAGCCAGTGCTGCAGCAGCAGGAGGGTTCCCAGATGTAGGACGCGCAGCCGCAGCCCGCGCAGCGGCGTTGTAGCAGGTGCGCGTCAGCATAATCGGCGCGTTCTTCGCACCCTTCGGGATCACGATCACCGTATACAGCTTCGTCCCGTCACGCATCGGGACCATTACCACCCGCTTCTCATAGTCGAACTCCGGCTTGAACACGATCCGATCCGCAGACTTCGGCAGCGTGAATGAGGGAGGAATATCGTTGCCGACCGGCTTCTCCTGTGCCATGGCGGAGAGTGAGCAAACGGCAACAGCAAGAGCAACAGCACGGCACAATAAGGTCATAGTTTTCTTGGCGCTCGCGGTACACAGAATTGATGAAAGTTGGGTCAACTATACCATCGGCCCACCAGCAGACCCGCGCGACACGAGGCCACGCGCATTGAGGTTTTCTCTCCCATTCAGCCCCGTAGAGTACGATTCACCATGCTGGTTTTATCGCCGCAGGGCGTCCACACCCTGAGGTTGACACCAGCCGACCACGGCGATACCTTGAGCCACACGGCGAACTGTGTGCCAACGACAACCCGCCATCGAAGATAGCCACACACCATCCTTCCGCTAACGGTGATAGAGCATGAGCCAGACCCTTCCGAAGTTCTCCCGCTACCGCGTCCGTCGCGGTGACAGCCTCTGGAAGATCTCCGTGCACGCCTATGGCCGCGGCGATCTCTGGCAGGGCATCAGCGAGGCCAACCACCTCAAGCGTGGTCGCCCCATCCTTGCCGGCATGGACCTGGTCATTCCCACCGCCCGCCAGAGTATCCACAAAACCCTCCACGGAACCGTTACGGCACCACAGCCATCCGCACCACAGCATCCAACAGCGCTCGAGCATCCAGCCCCCACGACGCCGCCCATCCCGGCCCAGCATGCGCCCTCCAACACCTTGCCAGCCTCCACAAAGAGCGGCCCCTTCCAACCCGCTCGGCCCGTATTGTTCCCGCAGTTCAAATACGAGGTAAATCGCGTAGTCGCTGACGAGACCATCGGTAACATTAACTACAAACTTAGCTTCGTCGGCGAACTAACGGTGCAGAAGGAGGGCGTCATCACAGGTGGATTGACGTTCACCAAGGAAGGGATCGAGGGCGAGTACAAGAAAGAGGCTGACGGAGCCCTGACAGGACTCTTCTCCAAGCCAGGCTGGAAGATCGCAGGTGATGGTAAAAGCGCCGAGATCTCGATGACCATCGGATCGACCTTCAAGTCAGGCGACCAGGTTCTCGCTAGCTCCGAAACCTCGGTCATCCCTCCGAGCACCATCAAATACACAAATAAGGGCCGTGAGTGCAAAATCGTCCGCGGGGGCTTCGAGTTTGCGGGCGTACTCGGCTACGAATTTCTCGTGACCGCCCGCGTGAGCCCTAAAGAGCCTGAGCCTCACCCGGTTCATGTAACCCACTGGGTCAAGGTAGCCGGAGTAGGCCTTGTTGTCCTTGCTGGGGTCATCGTCGTCGCCGACATCGCGAAAGACATCGGCACTCTCGGAGCAGGAACCGTTGAGAGTCCACTCTCGTTTGCAGCAGCAGCAGAAGCGCTTGGTCAGGGAATGGCTCTCCTCCGTGCAGCAGCACCGGTTGCTGGTGCTGCTGCCCCCATGCTCCGCTATGCTCACTAAAGGATCCACGCGCAAATGAAGGCCAAACTACCCACCATCGTTGCCACCGCCATATTGCTGGAGGCCTGCCTTTATTTCTACTTTGCGTATTGCTTCGCAAACATGTTCCGCGTCGCCCACGCCACCCTTGCTCAAGTCTTTACAGCTATCAGCGGGAGCCTGCTCATCGGGCTTCTTTTCCTCGCCGCTGCTGCAACCTACTGGACCGTGCCACAAGTACGCCCCTGGCTGCGAATTCTCGCCATCGCAGGAGCCATCTACGGCACCTACGACTTCCTGGCAATCCATAGCGCAGTCCGCAACTTCTCTACCTTCTTCCAGAGAGACATCGTAGCGATCTCGGCGATCTACTCCATCTGGTTGCTCGTGATCGGCTTTCTGGCGGCCATTGATCACTTTGCCAGCAAGTCAGAACGTCCTGCCTGGCGATAGTCGTAGCTGGCTCACCTATCCGCCGTAAAGCTCTGACTCAAATCGCGCCAGCGCCCCATCGCTCCACGCATGGGTCGCCTTCCGCCACGTCTCGCCCTCCTCCATGAAGTTGGGGAAGTCCATCCGGCAGTACCCGCATCGGCCTTGAAAATCGAACAGCGCCTGCGCCGTGCCATCGAGATACAGCACCGCCTGCTGACCATTGCGCGACCAGGCGACGCTTGCGATCCGCTCCGGCTCAGGCCGTTCCAGCTCCGCATCGCTCTTCGCCAGTGCGGCTACGTTGTAGATCAGCATCGCGTCCATGATGCTGTTCTCCTGCGTCTCCTGCGAACGATCGCACGCATAGAAATAGCCCGCCACACCCTCGTCTTCAAAAACTACGGTCCACGGAACGGCGCTCGAATTTGATGACAAAAACGCACGGCCCGGCACAAATGTAAGCGACTCCATAACACCTCTTCCCTCACGATACACTCGAAGGCAAGGGTTGCCATCGCGCCCCGCATCGCAGCAGCACGAGGCGCACAACACCCCGCATGAAGCTTCCACGCATCCACATCGGCCGACCCCAGCAGCTTGCCGCACTCCTCCTCCTCTTCTTTCTGGCCGAGTGCGTCTGGATCATCAGCCGTCAGCAGATCTCCCAGCAGGACTATCGCTACGCCCGCTGCGGTCGCGAGATGTGGGAGCGCCCCTCGCCCCTCGCCGGTTACTTCACCACCTGCGGCAACTTCAACGGGGACGGCACCTTCGCCTACCGGGTCGCCGGCTTTCCGCTCACCGTGCAGCGTCTCGCTCTCCTCGCATCCGACAAGTTCCGCAAGCCCGAAAATCGCCTCTACGTCGGCGGCACCCTCAATGGCTCCACATGGGAAGCCCGCCACGAGCTATCGAGCATCATCTACCTCCTCCACCTGCCCTTCGTCCTCTTCGCCATCTGGCTCGGCGCAGGGCTCTGGTGGGTAGCCCGGCGACTCTTCGGCAACGAGGGCGGATTCCTCGCGCTCGGCCTCTACTGCACCTGCCCGACCATCCTCCACTACGCCGTCTCACCGAACAACGATGTCCTCGCCATGTGGGGCCTCTACGGCCTCATCTATACCGCCATCGGCGTAGCCCACGCCATGCAGGGCCCGCGCCGCAAGTGGAAGCCGCGCATCCTCCTGCTCACCCTCGCCATCGGCCTCACCGCCGCAGCCCACCTGCTCGCCGCCATGGTCGGCTTCGTCGCCGCCGTCGTCTTCATGCTCTACGTGGCAGAACACCGCCGCAGCGCCGTCATCCAGATCCCGATCTTCGCAGCCATCGGAGCCATCGCAATTCTCTTCGGCTTCTACAGCTTCCGTCCGGCGCCCTTCAGCTACGTCTTCACCGGCGGCGGCGCGCGCTTCTGGTTCTCGCTCGATGCCGCGTCACGCTTCCTGCCCGACCCCACCAACGCCGCCATCCTCATCGCCACGCTGGTCGCGGTCATCCTCTATGCGGGTACACGCCGCACACGCTACTTCGGCAACACCGCTCCCTTGTTGATGGTCCTGATCCTGCTCCCGCTCGCAACCACCCAGACCATCTCCGCACCGCTCCTCTGGGCGCTCCCATTCCTCTTCACCTTCATCGGCGGTACCTTCGCCGACGCCCTCGAAACCCGCCACCGCAAACTCTTCCTCGGCCTCACCGGCGCCATTCTTCTCACCCAGACCATCATCTGCCTCGCCGCCCTCCCCACCCTCACTCGATAACCACCCAGGTGCGCTATGTGCCGACTCCGGGGGCGTGGGACTGTACAAAGCCCAACTCCCCAGGCCGTTGCCCTTCTCCTCTAAGTTCCGAAGATCTCGCGTCTGCAGTCCCCGAAGCATCCCCGCAAAACACCTCGCATACAGTCTGTCTGCATCAGAACGTATCTCGGGAAGCACATTGCATGACGACAACACCCGTCTGCATCTAAACTGCCCATAGCCTCAAAGTTGCAGCACCAAGGACGGTAAAGCCCGTGATGAAGAAGGTAAAAATCCGCTCCACCGGCACCGCCCTCGCCCTCGCGTTGCTCATCTGCGCGACCGGCTGCCGCAGCCGCCACGGTACCCCCGGCACCGTCGAACACAAGCCCAACACCCCGGACTACGCCTCCAACCTCCAGCCGCTCGTCGCCTCCTCAACGCTGCCCGCGCTCAAGTGGCCCAACTACAGCGACTATCAGCCCCTCGTGCAGAAGTTCTACAACGACCGCGGCTTCGAGCTCGCCTGGACCCGCGACGGCAAGCCCACCGCCCAGGCCACCGCCTTCATCCAGGCCATTCAGGATGCCGACAAAAAGGGCCTCAACCCCGAGGACTACGACGCCTCCCGCTGGTCCGACCGCATCCAGCAGCTCAACGGCAAGCCTGCCGAAGCGATCGCGAACTTCGACGTAGCCATGACCATCTCCGTCATGCGCTACATCTCAGACCTCCACGTCGGCCGCGTCAGCCCCCTCCACTTCAACTCCGAGATCGATACCCAGTCGAAGAAGTACGACCTGCCCCAGTTCCTCACCGAGAAGGCCGTCGACTCGTCCGACGTCCCCGCACTCCTCACCTCCGTCGAGCCCGACTCCGACCTCTACCGTCAGACCGAACAGGCCCTCGTCCACTACCTGGACCTCGCCAAACAGCAGGGCACCCCGGAGCCCCTGCCCGACGTCTCCAAGGCCCTCAGCGTCAAGCAGCCCTACCCGGCCGCGGCCCAGCTCTGGCAGCGCCTCCAGCTTGAAGGGGACGCCCCGTCCGATGGCGAAGCGCCAACCAACTACTCACAAGCCCTCTCCGATGCCGTCAAGAACTACCAGCATCGCCACGGTATCGCCGAAGACGGCAAGCTTACCCCCGCCACCCTCAAGAGCATCAACGTCCCGCTCTCCGCCCGCGTCACCAGCCTGCAGGATTCCCTCGAGCGCTGGCGCTGGCTCCCCGACCCCTACCTCAATCCAAGCCTCATGGTGAACCTCCCCGAGTTCCTCCTGCGCGGCTTCAATGACCAGCACCACATGGACTTCACCATGAAGGTCGTCGACGGCAAGGTCAAGGGCGACCACGAAACCCCCGTCTTCACCCACATGATGAAGTACCTCATCTTCCGCCCCTACTGGAACGTCCCAGTCTCGATCGCGAAGAAAGAACTCGTCCCGCACATGAACGCCAGGCCCGGCTACCTCGAAGCCAAGAACTACGAGGTCACCGACAACAAGGGTAAGGTCCTCACCGAGTACACCACCCACCAGGTCGAGCACTCCATGGTCCAGGTCCGCGAGAAGCCCGGCCCCGGCAACTCCCTTGGCCTCGTCAAGTTCATGTTCCCGAACCAGTACGACATCTACCTCCACTCCACACCCGAGACCTTCCTCTTCGCCCGCACCCGCCGCGACTACAGCCACGGCTGCGTCCGCGTCCAGCATCCCGACGATCTAGCCGCCTGGGTCCTCAACGGCCAGCAGGGTCCCGGCAACGAAGAGTGGGACCTGCAAAAGGTTCAGGACGCCATGAACACCGGCAAGGACAACAACCAGGTCAACCTGAAGAAGCAGCTTCCCGTCGTCATCTTCTACCTGACCGCCTTCCCCGCCGAGGACGGCCAGATCCACTTCTTCGACGACATCTACATGTACGACCAGCAACTCAACGACGCCCTCGCCAAAGGCATGCCCTACCCCCAGAAACCCGAGCCCATCACCCCCAAAACCAAGCCCGGCGACACCGTCTAGCTCGCCGCTGCTTACTTGTGGCGCTTCGTCACCAAAAAACTGCCATCCTGAGCGAAGCAGGTCACAGCCTCATCGTGACCTGCGTAGTCGAAGGACCTGCGGTTGTCCTCAGCTTCGTATCAACAAGCCAGGCGCACCCGATACACTAACCCCCAATGCCCACCCGCACCAAAGCCTTCGACACCCTCCTCTTCCGCAACAACCTCAGCACCTGGTACACCCAGCACGCCCGCAAGCTCCCATGGCGCGGCATCCACAATCCCTACAAGACCTGGGTCTCCGAGATCATGCTCCAGCAGACCCGCGTCGCCGCCGTCATCGAGCATTATCACGACTTCCTCACCCGCTTCCCCACCGTCACCGCCCTCGCCGCAGCCTCTGAGAGCGACGTCCTCGCCGCCTGGTCCGGCCTCGGCTACTACCGCCGTGCCCGCATGATGCATAAGGCTGCGCAGTTCGTAGCGGAGCACCTCGACGGCATCATCCCCACCACCTCCACAGAACTCCGCAAGCTCTCCGGCATCGGCGACTACACCTGCGCCGCCATCGCCAGCATCTGCTACGGCGAGAGCATCGCCGTAGTCGATGGCAACGTCGAGCGCGTTCTCCTCCGCATCACCGGCCGCCCCGAGGACACCACCTCTGCAGGCAAAGCCTTCATCCAGCAGCAGGCCGCAGCCCTCGTCCCGCCACGCCTCATCGACGACAGCACCAACGCCGCAGGCGACCATAACCAGGCCATGATGGAGCTAGGCGCCACCATCTGCCTCCCACGCGGCCCGCTCTGCCTCCAATGCCCCGTCTACGACCTCTGCATCACCCGCGGCGAGCACCTCACCGCCCCCCGCGGCAAAGCCAGAACTCTCCCGGCCGCCTATCTCCTCGAGACCCGCACCCGCAAACACATCACCGAAGTCCTCCTCGAGCAACGCCCCGCCGAAGCCAGTCTCATGGCGGGCATGTACGAACTACCCCCGCTCCCGGCAGACACAGTCATCGGACGAGAACCCGTCCTCAGCCTACGCCACGCCATCACGAACACCATCTACGTCGTCCAGATCTTCGAGTCCACGGACACCACACTCCGCGCCAATATCCCTGCCAGCAAAACCATGCTCCACTGGACCTCCACCGCCGAACTAGCCCAGCTTCCCCTCACCGGCCTCGCCCGCAAAGTATTGCAGCGGCTGAAGATCATGTCCCCTCGATCCCAGCCGCAGCCGCTACTTGAAGCACTCAACAAGAGCTAGTTATGCGGCGTAGCCGTGGTGTTTGTCGATCCCGGAGCAGCCTTCTCCTGCTGCTGGATCGCATTATCCGACGCCTTCTTCGCATTAGCCTCGCTCTTGGCCGCCTTGGCCTGCGCGTTTGCAGCCTTCTCTTCCTTCTTCTGCTGTTTCTTCTGCGCCTTGAGCTGATCCTTGCTCAACGGCGCGGTGGTCTGCGCACCCGTCGTCTGCGTCGTGGTCGTATCCTGCGCGCGGGCGACGCCCATGCTCAACAGCGTGAGCAACGCAACCGGCAGAACGAAAGTCTTTGTAGATTTCATCGAAACTCCTCATCAGGCCGCATATGGCGACAAACTATAAGATGCCCGAACGTTTTCGTACGGTGCACTGTCACGTTTACCCTTGAAGCATGGCTGTCCACTTCTCCCCCGAAGCCCCGAAGTTCCTCCGCGCCCTCAAGCGCAACAACGACCGCAACTGGTTCAACGACCGCAAGCCCCTCTACGAACGCGAGCTGAAGGCTCCCATGCTCGCCCTCATCGCCGAGATCAACGAGCACCTCCTCGACTTCGCGCCGCATCACGTCCGCCCCCCACAGAAGGTAGCCATGCGCATCTACCGCGACATCCGCTTCTCTCCCGACAAGCGCCCCTACAAGCACAACGCCGGGGCGTGGTGGGCCCGCGACGGCCTCGAAAAGACCTCCGGCGGCGGCTTCTACTTCGAGATCAATGGCACCGAGCTCACCATCGCCGCCGGTGCCTACATGCCCGAGCGCGATCAGCTCCTCGCCATCCGTCGCCACATCGCCGAGCACCACAAAGAGCTCCGCAGCATCCTCGCCGCAAAGAAGCTGAAAGCCGTCCTCACCGAGTTCGACGGCCTCAAGCTCACCCGCGCCCCGAAAGGCTTCCCGCCCGACCACCCCGCCATCGACCTCCTCCTCCACCGCCAATGGGGCGTCTCCGCCACACTGCCCGTCGAGCAGGCCCTGCGTCCCACCCTCATCAAAGAGATCGTCAGCCGCTTCAAACTAGCCACGCCCCTGGTCGATTTCCTCAACACTCCCCTCCAGCCAAAGGCCCGCAAACCCCTCTTCTAAGTCTGTTGTGATCTCGCGTCGTAACGCCGAACTCCGGTGCTACACTCCACACCAAGTGCGTACGCTCCTCCAGAAACTCCGCAGCCTCTTCCGTCCATCGGCTGAGGAGACCGACGATCCCCCGCGCCAAAGGCAGGCTATGATCCTGCTCGCCGCTGTCGTCGTCGTGCTTGCGCTTTGGAAGGTGCCCGAACGGCAGGCACTCAAGAACGCCACGCAGTTCGCCCAGGAGAATGCCGCCCGCACAACGCTGGCGCAGATTCTCGGTGGCTCCGTCCTCCTGGCCGGCCTCTACATCTCTTCCAAAAGCTTCGGCCTCTCCCGCCAGGGCCAGATCACCGATCGCTTCACCAAGGCAATCGAGCAGCTCGGCAAAACCGACGGTGCCGCGCCCAACATCGAGGTGCGCCTCGGTGCCATCTATGCCCTCGAACGCATCGCGCTCGACTCTCCTCGCGACCACTGGACGATCATGGAGATCCTCACCGCCTACGTTCGCCAGAACGCACCCAACTATCCCGACGCCCCGTACCGGGAGAGACCTCGCACTGACATCCAGGCCGTACTCACAGTCGTCGGCCGGCGCAGGACAGGCCCGCAGCGGGAGAGGCCAGGCCACGCGCTCGATCTCTCACGCAGTTATCTACATGGCGCAGACCTCGCCCGAGCGAACCTCCAGGGAGCCACCCTCGCCGGAACCAGTCTGCAACATGCAACTCTCGCCGAGGCCAACCTGCAGAACGCCCGCCTTCGGTACGCCAATCTCAAAGCCGCGCTCCTCGAAGAGGCCAACCTGCAGAACGCCGACCTGACCGGGGTTGTCCTGCAGTCCGCAAGACTCGTACAAGCCAATCTGCAGCAGGCAACTCTCGGCGAGGCGAGCCTCAAAGACACCATCCTTACCGACGCTGATCTGCGGGATGCCTACCTCGCCGGAGCTGATCTTCAGAATGCCCGCCTAAGCATGGCAAACCTGCGCGGCGCTGACCTTGTCAACGCCAGCCTGCAGGGAGCGGACCTGAATTACACGGACCTGCGCCGCGCCCGCTGGCTCACCGTGGAACAGGTAACGTCCGCCACAAACTGGGAGTTTGCCCTCTACTCTGGTCCATTCTGTCACGATCTTGGCCTGCCCCCTGCAGCTGAGGCACCCGCAACATCGCCTGCCGCGAACTGACGCAAATCAACGCAAATCACTCATTTCCAAGCGAAATGTCCCAAATTCAGCACAATCTCCAGAAAACCCGAAGAAAACCGGTGGAAAACCAAGGAAAGCGGTTGACATTCCCTTCTGAAAAGCCGAAGGTGAATGGCGGTACGGTTCTCCGGACCCGCATGAACATTGACGATTTCGGTCGGCAATCCACGCGGTTCCGCTTGCAGGAGATACCTCCCCGCAGCAGCACCAACAATCTAGCACGAAGGAGTAATCACTATGGCAAAGGGTATGACCAAGACGGCACTCGTCCGCGCACTCGCAGAGAAGATGGAACTCACCAACAAGCAGACCTCGACCTTCCTCGAGCTTCTCGCTGAGACCGCAGTCAAAGAGACCAAGAAGAATGGCGAGTTCACCATTCCCGGTATCGGCAAGCTCGTCAAGGCAGAGCGCAAGGCGCGTCTCGGCCGTAACCCCCAGACCGGCGAGACCATCAAGATCAAGGCCAAGACCGTGGTCAAGTTCCGCGTGGCCAAGGTAGCGAAGGACACCATCGCTCCGGTCAAGAAGACCGCGTCAGCAGCCTAGTTCGACATGTAGCTCCGGCAGCCCTCCCCGGCCAGCCGGAAGCCACTGCCCGCTGTCTCTCCACGAGAGCCAGCGGGCTTCTCTTTGTCCACCCACCAGAGCTGGCATCCTGAGCGAACCCGAAGGACCTGCGGTTGCACTTGCCCTTCTCTCTGTCATTCTGGAAGAGAGCTGCAACTCCCTTTGCCGTCGCAAGATCTACGCAGTCACCATGAGCGCAGGCCCCGCCAAGGGCCCCGTACTTGCCCATAGCTATCCACCCTTACTTCTTCACCACAAACGCCCGACCCACCATCGACACCCCATACGAAACAATCACACATCGGATCAGCAGCATCGCGTTGTACCACCACCCTGCCACGGCGAACGACCCCGCCACACCCCAGAAGTACACCTCACCCAGCACCGCCTGCCCCCATGCCGCACGTTGCCCTGAAGCCGCAACCCGTGGCCGCAGCGACGGCATCAGCCGCGGCACAAGCGCGCAATAAGCCGCGTACGAAGCTCCAAGCTTCTGCTGAAGAAACGGCTCCTCCCGCAGAGTCAGCCGCACCTGCACCATCCCGATCAGCACCACCGTAAAGATAGCCCCGCTTACCGGCATCAACAGCGCCACAGCCAGCGCATGCAGAAACGTCCCAAGGTATAGCGGATTCCGCACATACCGGTACGGCCCATCCGCCACCATACCCTCGCCATGCATCCCGCCATCATGCACCACAGCCGAGCTAAGATACGCTGCTCCCCACGTCCGCACCCACGCCCCCAGCAGGGCCAGCACGATCCCGAGCACCAGCAGCCCTTCAAACGCCGTGCCGATGCTGGTCACTCCACTCTTCGCCAGCAACGCCGCCAGCACGCCCCAGAGGTGTGCATTCGGCCCTCGCGCATCCAGGTGCACCGCATAGTTCCATGGAGCAATAAAACCCAGCACAAAGATCAAGCCATGAATCAGGTGGCGGAACCGGTACTCAACAGCAGTAGCTTTCATCGAAATCAGTAAACCTTCCCGTACACGCCTTTGTTTGGCAGTCCGCCCGCATCAACGCACATGCGTCTCATCCTTGTAGACTACGCCCGCCTTCATCACGAAGCTCACATGCTGCAGCACCTTCACATCCTTCAGCGGATCGCCATCAACAGCAATCAGGTCCGCCCATTTCCCCACTTCAATCGTCCCCGCACGATCCGTCCAGCCCATCAGGTCCGCCGCATTGATCGTCCCCGTCTGGATTCCCTGCAGCGGCGTCATCCCATACTGGTTCACATACACGTCGATCTCGTGCGCGTTCAGCCCATGCGGATACACCGCCGCATCCGTCCCCAGCGCCACCTTCACGCCCGCCGCAATCGCCCGCTTATGGTTCGCCTTCATCGCCGCGCCCACGTCGATCATCTTCTGCTGATAGATCGCCGGCAGGCTCCCAAACTCCCGCATCCAGTCGATCAGATATGCCGTCGGCACCAAGTACGTCCCCTTCTGCAGACTTAGGCGACGACCTCAAAAGGTCGCATCATGTCATTCGCCTCGTGCTCGAGAATGTGACAGTGGTATAGGTACTTTCCGGGATAGCCCTCGAAGCGCATGATGATGCGGGTGATCATCCCGGGCGGACACTGAACCGTATCCTTCCACCCGTACTCATTGGACTCCGGCGGCGCGGCGGGAGCTGTGAACCGCACCTTCTTCCGAATCAGGTAATCCGTCGTGTCGAACGGCCGCCGGTCCAGAACCTGGAAGCGCACAAGGTGGAGGTGCATCGGGTGCGTGTCTTCGGTGAGGTTCACAAACTCCCATATTTCAGTCGAATTCAGCTTCGGGAGTTCCGTGGTCGGCTCGTGCCAGTGCTTTCGATTGATGAGCATCACCATGGGCCGCGCGGCCTCGTCCTGATACTCGTGTAGCGTCAGGGTTCGCGTCTTGACTGCAGTCGACTCGCTGATGCGCTCGATGGGACGAAACATCTTCGGGATTACCGCGGCTACTGCTGGCTGCTTGCCGACCCGAAATTCGAGGATGTCCAAGGCACCCGTGCGAAGGTGAATCGTCTGCCCGGCCAGTTGGCTGAAATCGATCAGAACATCCGCCCGCTCCGCGCATCCAAGCACCAGCCGCTTCATTGTGACTGGCGCAGCCAGCAGCCCCTGATCGCAGCCAATCTGGACCAGCGGCTGGCCATTCGACAAGCTCAGGTTAAAGAAGCGGCTATTGGCGGTGTTGAGCATGCGAAAGCGGTACAAACGAGGCTCGACCTCAAAGAATGGTCGTATCTTGCCGTTGATCAGGATGCCGTCTGCGCTGAACTCAGGAATCCATGGGCTCTCCGGGTCGCCTGAAACGTCGTAGAAGAGTTGTCCTGCAGCTGTGAAGTCGCGGTCATACAGGATGAGCGGGACCTCGTACCTGCCGGAGGGCAGGTTAAGCGAATCCTCTACCTTGTCCCGAAGTAGAAGCATTCCGAATAATCCGGCGTAGGTGTTCAGTCGGTTCAACCCCATCGCATGGTCGTGGAACCACAGTGCTGTGGCCTCCTGCTGCAAGGGATAGGTACAGGTTCGAGATTTTCCGGGCACAAACCAGCTATCCGGATAGCCATCCTCCGAGGAGGGCGACTTCGCCCCGTGAAGATGAGCCGTGGTGCGCACCTCGGGTACCTCCACTCCACAGCCGTGGAGGGAGTGGTCGATCGGGAGGAAGTGCTTCGCAGGCAGGTTGTTTACCCAGTGGATCTGCAAGGTCTCTCCTGCGCGTGCTTCAATGAGCGGCGAAAGCGTGCCAGGGCCATAGCTCCACATCCGCGTGGGTGCGACATCGCGATGAACCTTTGCGTGAACCTCCTGCATGGTGATTGTGAGTGCCTGGTGCCCATGATGGCGGGTGGGGCGGAGCGTCTCAGGAATGGGCAGCGGATCGACGAACGGTGCCAACTCCAGGGTGTGGAGCATCGGCGGCCCTACGTGGGGGGGATTGGGACTCGGCGACTGTGCTCGCGTTCTCTGCGGTTCACCCATCTTCATGGAACCCATCGCCGTCTGGGCTAAGGTTTGCCGTGTTCCATAGAGCAGGCTCAGAGCTGAGGCCTGGTGGAGGAAGGTGCGTCGGGACGAGGACAACGGGCGAGCTCCAGGGACGCGCAAAGGGCGCAGCGCAAAGTAGGCACGCATCCTGTGAAGGGTGCGTGCCTATAAAGCTACAGCCGAACTGTGAAGACGTGGTGAACAGGCGGTTAGTTGCCGCTCGTGACCACGCCGGTTGCCGTGTTGAGCTGAACGACGTTCGGGTTTGGAGGCACCGCGCCATTGCTGAAGTCGAACATATTGTTGAGCGAGCCCGCGATGCTGTCGAAGGAGCCACCGCCTATACGCTGGCTACCGAGGAAGGTGTCTTCGATAAACTTCAGCACCGAACTCTGATCCGTAACCGTGGAGTCGATGTAGTTCTTCTTCGCCCACGGGGAGATGACAATGAGCGGGAGACGGGGACCGTAGCCGCAACGGCCTTGTGCAGGATTGGTGCCCGTGAGGCCGGGCAACGCAGCTGCGGCAGCGGTGGTGCTGATGCAAACACCGGCACCGTTGATAGTGTCCGCGGTCGTCGCAGAGCCATTGACGAGGTTGGTGAGGTGGTCGTACCAGCCGTCGGAGTCGTCGTAGGCGATGATAATTGCCGTATTCGGCCAGAAGCTGGACTTCTGGATCGCGTTGACCATCGTGGCGACGAAGGTGCCCTCATCGATCGGATCGGAGTTCGCTGCATGCGCGTCCTGGAAGCGAGGAGCCTTCAGGAAGCTGACGGCGGGGAGGTTCCCAGCGGCGAGCGCATCGGTGAAGTCATGCGTGTCGTACTGGTGGTTAGCCGCGTCGGTCGTACCGATGGCGGCGATGGAGGTGGGGCGTACATGCGTAAAGTTCGCAGTGCTCGCGTAGTACTGGAAGGGCTCGTGGTGAGCGGAGTAGTCAGCTTGGGTGCCCGTGATCGTCGAGGCAGTCGAGCGCTTGCAGCCCGTGGTGCCATTCGGGTTGGTGACGGTGAGATCGAAGCCGCCCTCAAACCAGCCCCAGGTGAGCTTGGAGGCATTCAACATGTCGCCGACATTCTTACCGGACATGCTGACGGACTGCGTCGTGCTGGAACAGATGTCGCCCGTTGGGTCAGCGTCGCTGATCAAAGTCAGGCCACCGTTGCCGTCGGCAACCACTGCTGAGCCTGGATTGACGGTGTTGATGACGCCATTGGTCTGTCCGGAGATCAGGTTGACTGCGCCATCGGTCGAGGGACCGAAGTTGGTGCCAAAGGAGTGATCGCTCATCGCGTAGTGCTGAGCGTAGTTCCAAAGGGCCGTGGCGGTATTGCCATCGTAATAACCCATGGTCAAGCCCTTGGTCGCGGCAATGGCCGAGGCTCCGGTCGCAGTGGCAACTGCAGCCGTATCAGCAGTGCCGACGGAGGCAGGAAACAGGTCCATCTTGCCGGCATGGAAGGCAGACTGCTCATCGGTGTAGCCGTGATCCTGGTCGGCGGTAGCGGCCTGTGCGCGGGCGAGGCGGAAGGGGTTTGCTGCGCCCGCTCCATTCGCCGTGTTGATAGTGCCGCCCGTGGCCAAATTGGGGTTCTGTGAGAGCAGATTTGGATTCGAGACGTAGTTGTTCGGGATCGGCGTTCCAGCAGCGGCGGTAAAGGTGGGCTCGCCCGGGGTGTTGACCGCGTTCGGATAGGTGCCGAAGTAATGATCGAACGAAACGTTTTCGCCGAAGATGACAACGACATGCTTAATCGCACTGGCCGAAGATGTGGGCGTGATTGTGACCGGCGGAGTGGTATTGGCGCTGCCATTGCCCGGAGTGGTGCCGGTCGTGGCGCTACATCCGCTCAAAACGAGGGTGGAGGACAAGGCAAGAGCGAGCGATTTACGGATCATCAGAGTTCGGCTTCCTTCGAGTGAAGATGTGTACCTCGTTTTTAGCCACTGGCCGGAGCTGTGGTGTCACAGGAGATTGAATTGATCGTGAATATCGCGAGCTTTGGGCAAACCTCCGGCTACGGCGAAGGTCAGCCGTATTGGAACAATCGAATGCCGGCGACACCAGCGGCCCCCGCTGCGATGCAGTCAGCGATGGTTTCTGTGGTGATTCCGCCAAGCGCAAGGACAGGAACCGGCGCGGCGGCCTCACAGGCCTGACGCAACCGTTCGAGACCAATACCCTCGAGACGTGCATCCCCGGCGAGTACTTTTTCAAAGATGGGGCCGAAAAGGATTGCTGTAAGCCCATCAGAGCGATGAGTTGCCACGTCATCAAGAGTGTGGCAGGAGAGCGTCACAACCGGAACAGGCAGACTCGCCTTGGCATAGATTCCCCGAACTTGATCGGCTGAGAGTTCGTCTGACGACGATGTCAGATGAACACCGTGCGCTGCTACCGCCACCGCGATGTCAGCGCGGCTATTGATAAGCAGTCTGGTCGAAGAGCCCTGCAGGGTTTCCAGTAGCCGACGGGCCAGGGCGGCGATCGCGGCAGCCCCAAGATCCTTTTCGCGGATTTGTAGAAAGTCCACGCCTGCCCCGGCCAGGTAGGTGGACTGGCGGGCGAGTCCTGAATCACTTTCCTCAAACGAGTGGTCATTTTGCCCATTATGGGAAGTCTGAGAGCGATCTGTGATGGCGTACCGCAGGAACATCGGATTCACATGATCAGTGTAGGGACGCGGGGCGAGGTGTGGTAGCTTTTAGCAAGCATGGGCCCCGGCCCAAGGCTTTCCACGGGGTTTTCCGTCAACGGTGTCTGCGGTTCTGGTCGCAATTTTGCGTCATCGCCAGGAAGAGCGCAAGATTGGATAGGTTGATGTTAGAGAGCAGGCGTCCTCAGTACGCGTCTATGGGCAAGTGTCTATGAGCAGTGTTTACGATTTAATTGTGATTGGTTCCGGCCCGGCCGGGCAGCGAGCCGCCATCTATGGCTCCAAACTAGGCAAAAAAGTAGCGTTGATTGAGATGCGCGAGGTTGTAGGGGGTGCCTGTATCAACACAGGCACAATCCCGTCGAAGACCATGCGCGAGGCTGTGCTGCATCTTTCCGGCTATAACTACAAGTCCATTTATGGCATGAACTACCGTGTGAAGGAACGGATCACCATGGCGGATCTCGCCTTCCGTGTCCAGCACGTGATCAAGACTGAGATCGATGTGACCGAGGCGCAGCTTTCGCGCAACAACATCGAGATGCTGGTAGGTACCGCAAGCTTTGTCGACCCGACCCACGTGCTGGTGACTAACTCCAAGGGATCGACGACGTATGAGGCGAAGAACATCCTCATTGCGACAGGTACCAAGCCAGCGTCGTCGACCAAGGTGCCGATCAATGGCCGCAGCATCATCAATAGCGACCTGGTGCTCGACCTGCCAAGCCTGCCGAAGACCCTGATTGTGGTCGGTGGTGGTGTCATTGGCGTTGAGTACACCTGCATGTTCTCTGCACTTGGTGTTCGCGTAACGTTGATCGAGCGCCGACCCAGACTGCTTGAGTTTGCCGATCAGGAGATCGTCGAGGCGCTCAGCTACCATCTTCGCGATTCGCGCGTGACTATGCGCCTCAACGAAGAGGTGGAGTCGGTCGAAGAGATGCCGGACGGTACAGTGGTCGCGAATCTTGAGAGCAAGAAGAAGGTTCAGGGTGACGCACTGCTGTATGCCGTTGGGCGTCAGGGTAACGTGGATGAGTTGAACCTTAGCAACGTTGGGGTCGACTCCGATTCGCGCGGACGAATCCCAGTCGATAAGGACTTCCGCACAAAGCAGCCAACTATCTTTGCCGTCGGTGATGTGATCGGCTTTCCTTCGCTTGCTTCCGTGTCGATGGAGCAAGGCCGCGTGGCCGCGGCGCGAGCGTTTGGCGATGAGTCCATCATCTCGAATCCAAGCTTCTACCCCTACGGCATCTGGACCATCCCGGAGATCAGCTTCCTCGGCAAGACGGAGGAGCAGCTTACCGAAGAGGACGTTCCGTACGAGGTTGGGGTGGCGTACTACCGTGAGATTGCCCGTGGTCAAATCCGTGGCGATACTACTGGACGCCTCAAGCTGATCTTCCATCGTGTGACGCACGCATTGCTCGGTGTACACATCATTGGGGAGGGCGCGAGTGAGTTGGTACACATCGGTCAGGCCGTCATGGCACTAGGCGGAAAGCTGGATTATTTTGTGGATACGGTGTTTAACTATCCAACTCTTGCTGAATGTTATAAAGTTGCCGCTTTCAACGGGTTGAACCGCGTAAGCAAGTTCGACTAACAACCGGCAACCGAAAACGAGGCAGAAGCGCATGGCGAAGATCGTTGGCGTAACCCTAACTGAACGCATGTTGGCCGGCCTGATCGTCGACCACAAGCTGGTCGGTTCGCTACAGCAATTCCCGGAAGATGATGACGATCAGTATGCTCTGGTCGAAATGCCGACTGACGGCCTGATCCGGACCATCTGTGAGCGTGTAGTCCTTGCTGCTGCTGGAGCCACCGATGTGACTGCCGTGGGTGTTGCTCTGCCGGGCCTGGTTAAGAATGGTGTGGTTGAAGACTCCCCGAACCTTCCGCAGATGAAGGGAACTCGGATTCAAGAACTCCTTACGATGCAGTTGAAGAACCAAGGGCTGAACGTCTCAGTCAACGTTCTGAATGACGCTGACGCTGTTGCCTCAGGGCTGGCTGCCTCGATTGGCAAGCTGGATCACACTATCCGGGTTTGGACCATGGGTGTGGGTATCGGCTATGGGCGCTATCCTTTCACGCAGTCAGTTGGCGAAGGTGGCCACACGGTGGTTACGCTCGACGACAAGGAACGTTTCTGTGGTTGCGGCGGCCGGGGGCACATGGAAGGCATCATGGGCCATCGGGCAATGCGCTTGCGCTTCCTCGACATGGAGCCGGAAGAGGTCTTTGAAGCGGCAAACGGAGGCGATCCTAAGTGCCTGGAGTTCAAGCGCCTTTGGCACAAGGCTCTGGCGGCTGGTACCGCAAGCTCCATCCACATGGATGGTCCCGGAAAGTTCTTCCTCACAGGCTTTAACGTTCGCTTCGTCGATCTGCCCATGCTTAAGGATTATGTGCAGCAGATGGTCCAGATGAGCCCCCTGCAAAGTTACACGCTCGAGATCGTGACTGACGACGCAGAGACGCGGGTCATCGGCGCAGCCGTTGCAGCAGAGCGCGCCGCCAAACGCTAGATACGGGCTATTTCTGGCAGGAGGAGCAGAAGTGGGTGCC
The DNA here is from genome assembly GCF_025685605.1 of Granulicella arctica. Classification (NCBI taxonomy): domain Bacteria; kingdom Pseudomonadati; phylum Acidobacteriota; class Terriglobia; order Terriglobales; family Acidobacteriaceae; genus Granulicella; species Granulicella arctica. The sequence continues at coordinate 1,928,519 of NZ_JAGTUT010000001.1, read as the reverse complement.
CCTGCCACCAACCAGGATGCGCTTAATGGGTGTGCCGCAGACGAGGCATGGTTGACCGGTGCGCATATACACGCGATGCTCCAACTGGAAGAAGCCTCTCACCCCGTCAGCGTCTACATAGTCTGAGACAGACGAGCCTCCAAGGTCGATTGCATGGAGGAGTACGGACTGCAAAGCGTCTCGCAGATGAGAAAGCTGAAGCCGGGTCAGTTGTCCAGCCTGTCGTCGTGGACGAATGCCAGCACGAAACAGACTCTCATCCGCGTAGATGTTTCCCACGCCATGCAGAAGAGACTGGTTGAGTAGCGCAGCCTTGATCGGTGTCTTGCGCCCTCGAAAGAGCGCAACAAAATCCTCCAGCAAGATCGTAAGGGGTTCCGTGCCTGGTCCTGTGTACGTCTCTAGCGGCGCTGAGACCGAGAGCCGCCCGAAGCGTCGCGCATCCACAAAGCGGAGCTCTCGGCTGCCGCTAAGCGTTAGTACAGCGTGGGTGTGAGCCGGAACGGGTGTGTCGGGTGTCGATACCAGGAGACGGCCGGTCATTCCCAGGTGGATCAGGAATTGCGCCGAAGCTCCTGCCGTAGGTGAATCAAGATCCATGACAATCGTCTTACCTACGCGGTGCACTCGCGCGATACGAGCGCCCGTGAGCACATCGGCGATGAGAGTGGGGGGTGACTTGAAGGTCTGTGGCTTGTTGCTCGTCCAGACAGCAGAGATCGTTTGACCATGGACACGCTCGTGAACGCCATTCGCTACAGTCTCGACCTCAGGAAGTTCCGGCATGCAGGTATACCTACCGCAGGAGAGCGTGGCTGGACCCGACAAGCTCGCGATAGAGGTCGCGGGCGTCGTCACCACCTACCAGGATGATGTCGTTGTAGGTGAGCCATGCATGGGCAGCGAATTGTCCTTGCTCATCCTTACGAGCGCCGATATGGAGATCCGTCGCGATATCGCGGTGCGCGAGCAGCATACGCAAGGCAAGGGCACGAATGAGGCAGTTTGCAAAGGTCAGCCGACGGCTGCTCTTATCGAGTGCATGGATCGCAGGGGCTATCTCGACAGGCAGAGCAGCAACGCGAGTGTCGGGTGCGCCGGATGAGAGATCCAGATCGCCAAGAGCAAGGAGTGTTCGGGTAGGTGTAGTAAACGTCGCAATTTTAGCGCAAATCAGGTAAAACGTTGTTTCAATGATGAGCCAGCGGTCACTCTCGGAGAGTCGCATGAAGCGATTGAGAGCAAGGGCGACTCGAAGGGCTCGAGTAGGTTGAGTCATGGCTACCGCACCGGCCGGAGAGAGGCTGTGATCTTTGAGAGAAGGAGATGAGGTCCATATTTTCTGAGTAGACGAATCACCCGAAAGCCGTAGTTTAAGAAGAAGAAGGCTTGATTCTGAACTGGAATGTAAAGATCCTGATAGTTCAGTTCGATAATGGGTCGTATTACGTATGAGAAGCGATCGCGAACGCGAGGACAAAGCAGCGCCAAGATCGCCTTTCGGTGCTTGAGCTCCATCACTTCGCTTGATCCACTCATGACGTGAGTGGCAAGTTCCTCAGCGAGAAGACGGATGGCGGATTCATGCTGTAAATTTTGCGAAACCTCATCCGGAAGCTTCACCGCAAAGATCATTCCAGCTAGCGCAAGGCCAAGCAGCACAACAGCATCTTTCTTTTCGTTATGCAGGCGGTTGAGAAACGGTTTCCACGCGATCTGTGAACTGTAAACACGGATAAACTGTGCGATATCGCAGGACCACTTGAGGCGATCCCAATGGTGCTTTGTTGCGTGGGCACAGAGGCTGACGAGCAGATCTTCGGGATTCTGCAAGCGCAAATTTACGTCTGCCGCTGTAAGAATAGTATCGGCGCGATGCACGTCAAGTTGCGAATTCTGCCAAAGGCCGAACCGCGCCGGAAGAACCTGAAGATGAAACTCCAGAACGAGCCGATCACGCTTTCGCGCAAAGGTGAACTCGCGCTGCTGGGACAGAATATAGATGTCCTTGCTTTCGGAGTCAGACGTGCCTAGTAGACGATATCCCAGTGCCCGCGTGATCTGCAGAATGGTCTGAATATCCTGTTTGAGCAAGAGGAAATCCAAGTCAACCGACTCCCTCAGAGTAGCCGATCCATAGACCAGCATAGCCATCGAGGAGCCCTTCCAGGGAATCACGCGTACATCATGCCGATCGAACTCTCGTTGTAGTTCTAAAAGTGCAGCGGTTTGGATGAGGGTCCGAATGACGTGAATGTTCTGGTAGGCACTTAGCTGCGATATCGCCTGGCTGGGAACTGCGAGTTCGAGCGGGGGGTTTGAAGCCAGTAAATGTGACGCAACCAAAGGCATCATTCCATGCAGTCGGGCTAAACCCAGAAAAGCCGTCCAGTCCATTGAAGGAAGGTCTTTGGTCAGGTCGAGGCTGTCCCCCGGCATGCGTGGGAGACAGAGCGCCAGAAAACGCATTTCAAGGGCAGACGCCATGTCTCCAGATCGATTCAGTTCGTCTGCCGCTCAATGAGCTTCTTCGACTCAAGTTCAGAAAGGAGACTATCGAGGTCGCTGTCGAGGACCTCAGGCGTTACATCAAACTCGGCGAGGATCGTCGATCGAGTTGTCTCAGCGGAGACACCTTCACCGAGCAATTGCCAGTAGCGGCTGGCTACGGGGGAAAGTCCGAAGTAAAGACCGGAGCTCATATCAAGTAGGACGGTCTCATCATTCAAAGATTCAGAGAGGACGTGTTTTGGTATCGTGATCGATGTGTCGTGGGGCATGGAATATCTCCGTCCAGTCATGAATTCTAATCAACATAGCTTCTATCGTCCAACTCGTTGATGAGATTACATGGGACACTGAACCTCAGCTCGTAATTCGGGGCTCGATTGATGATAAAGGCGGAGAGCTGTAATAAGCCTGCTTACCTGTGATTCACTGACACGCGCCCGCAATTTGTTGACTACGGCGGGCACATCGTTCATATCCAGGCAGAGTTCACAGATACCGGTGTAGCGCTCGCGGATAGGGAGGACGCCCACAAGCTCAGGATCATCCTTGATGAGGTTGAAGAGTGCATGGGGCCCGATCGTTGCAATCGCCTCAAGAATTGGATCGTTCGTGGCGCGTTCGAAGATGCTGTCAAGGCTCTCATGAGCAGTATCACCAAGTATGAGCGGAGAGGTCTCGCTCCTGCTGCTGCGCGAAGGACCGCAGCAGGCATATACTTTGCCATCCGGCTCGACCACTGGCTGGAAGATGGTTCCGCAGCCGCCCGTCTTCGGTATGCCACCAAAGATGAAGTGATCCTCTGGCAGTGTGGCCGCTGAGCCGAGACGAAGAATATTCTGCTTCTGGTACTTGACGTCGATGCTGACAAGTTTCTGCTCGATACGGGGGAGGGGTCCGGTCGCCGACATCACGCCACGTACCTGAACCGAGAGGCCGACCTCTTTTGCACTCTCGACGACTAGTAGTGCATTTTCGGGTGGGGAAAACTCCTCATGATACGAGTCCCAACTCACTACGAGCGCGTCAAGCCCAGCCTCTTTGATCAATCGGATTCGCTCGCGTGCGATGTGAGGCTTCGCCAGGGTTACCCAGCCTGCACCCGTCACAAGCGACACCCCAAGCCCGAGTTCCTTCGCCTGCCGGATCAGAGGCAGAATCTCGTTGTAGTAGAGCAGCGGCTCTCCACCAGTAAAGCAGAGTTGATCCGAGTACTTCGGAACGACCTTGATATATTCGCTGGCCAAGGCTTGAGTCATTTTCTCAGTCGCTTTTGGCGACGACTCAATGATGCAATGACGGCAAGCAAGAGGGCAGGTACGGGTATACAGGAGGCCAACGGTGCTGTATCGAATCACGCTCTTTGACCTCCTAAATCATTCTGGATGAAGTTGTAGACTTCGTGTAATCGCTCCAGGGAGCGGGGAACATGGAGTATCGCAAATGGGACCCTGCGAACAATATCGGCAAGCCCGCGGAAGCGATCTTCAACAAGAGGAAAGAAATCAGGCTTCTCCGCATTGTGTAAGCTGTACAGGATATTTGGAAACAGCGCCCTGATGGCTTCGGCACCTACGAGTCGTTCCATGCGAGGTGCTGCCTCCGGTGGAGCGGGACTGAGAAGGTAAAGACATTTCAAGCGAGTAGATTTCGCTGAATAGTGCGATGCTGCTACGCCCAAATCTTCAGGAGCCCGATATGCACGGTAGAACGGAACAGCAGGAAGGACCCGCGTGTAGTCCTCTCGCGCCAGCGCCACATGATCATCTGTCACCAAAGAATGACCCTTGTTGAGAAAGTAGCTAAGCAATGTTGATTTTCCGGCATGTGATGCGCCAAGAAATCCTACACATGACGATTCGTCAGTCCCGCAGTCCGCGATCGGCAGCGAACTAACCGCCATCCCATGCAAGAACTCAGTGGACCCACACAGGAGGAGAAACAAGGGAATGATCTGTTGTAGTAGCCAGTAACTTAGAAGGGCGTCGGAAACATCGGTCAGTGCGGAGCATTGAATGCGATTCGCGGTGAGCCACAACTCAAAACTTAGAATGTGATCAACCTGAACGGTCACATAAAGATCATGCGAAACGATGTGAACCATCCGGCCCTGGGCATTACAAGGTCGAACCGAAACCCCAGGATCCCTTGGAATTTCCGGATCCCGTTGTACTTCAATGCGAATCGCGCCTGCAGTATGTTCTGCGCTAGGAAGTGCATCGAAAGGCAGATCGCTTTCGATGCATCTCCCATAGGCTATTACAGCTCGCAAAAGGCTTCCTTAGAACGTGACGCTCGTCGCGGAAGGGGTGATTGCTTCTGGCTGAAGCTCGTCTGGGTTGAGAAGACCGAACATCTTCGTACGCTCTGCAAGCGAGCCATACTCGACCAAGGTGGGCTTCGTGTATGCGGATTTCGTGGTTCCTTGAATTTTCTGCTGCATGCTCATAGTGTTTGTCCCCGGCTATGTTGAGATTTTGGAACGATTGTCCTGCAAACAACTATATCGGCCTTTCCCGGTATTAGAAAGGTTAAAAGCCAACAAGTCATTTAAAGTAACCATCTTGCAATAATCATTTTCGATGTATTTGATGCCTACTCGTAACAAACAGCTATCGTTTTTCTGTTTGCGGAGGAGAGTTCCGAGCATGGGTGACCTCACTTGCTCTCAGTGCGCCGTCTTGCGCGAAAGCTATTGGCCAAAGCGAATTCGTCTCGCAATTCCGGTGTTTTAAGGTTTTCTCGAATATGCGCAAGCCGCTGTTCCAAAGCAAACAGCGTTTCGGCGATGGAAGTTGTATTCGAAAGAGCAACGTCGCGCCACATGCTGTAGGGACTGGCGCCGAGCCGGGTCATCTCGTGCAGTGCGCGTCCGCCAACCGCCATCACCTCAGGAGTATCCCCAAAACGATCTTCCAGCAAAGCCGTCAGCGCCGTCGAGACCATCTGTGGAAGGTGGCTCACCCAGGCGCAAAGCTCATCATGTCGCCCGGCGTCGAGATCAAGAGTGCGGGCGCCACACCTGGTCACCCACTCGCGCCACTCAACCTCCAGTTCGGTCGGCTCTTCCGCAAACGGGGTAAATAGCCACATTGCCCCTTGGAACAACGCTGCATCAGCCAGCGCCGCACCGCCCGATTCCTTGCCGGCCATCGGGTGCCCCGGCAAAAAACGAGCACCCGCGCCACCGAACAAGCCTTGGCCAAGGTCAGCAATCTTCAACTTGGTGCTACCGACATCGGTCACAAGTTGGCCGGCGCGAAGCGCGGGCGCGAGTTCCATCAGCCAGTCGAGAATGCCCATCACCGGCACAGCCAAAATAAGCACATGGGCGTGGCGAGCCACGCTTAGAGCCTCTTCGCGGCTTGAGGCAACCTCATCTACAGCTCCCATATCGAGAGCCATGAGACGTTCGAGACGGGTTGAGTCCCAGCCAGAGATGTGACCTCGAAACCCGGCAGCTTTCAGTGCAAGTCCGATCGATGCGCCGATCAGCCCCGTCCCGACGATGAGGATGCGCTCGATCATGCGCTATGCGACGTTCCGACCAACAACGGGAGCAAGTAGGCGTAGCTGCGCAATCAACTTCTCAAGCTGCTCAGGATAGAGGCTTTGTGCTCCATCGGACATTGCTTTATCTGGATTCGGATGCATTTCCATCAACAATCCGTCAGCACCGGCAGCGACACTGGCAAGCGCCATCGGCGGCACCAGATCGCGGATGCCGACGCCATGTGAAGGGTCGCCCATGACTGGCAGGTGCGTGAGCTTTTTCAGCACCGGAATCGCCGAAATGTCCATCGTGTTTCGCGTGTACGTCTCATAGGTACGAATGCCGCGTTCGCAGAGGATCAGGTCGTAGTTGCCACCAGAGAGAATGTACTCCGCACTCAATAAAACCTCTTCGATGGTCGCGGAGATGCCGCGCTTCATCAACACTGGCGTCCGCACATGACCAAGTTCACGCAGCAGGTTGAAGTTTTGCATATTGCGCGCCCCGACCTGGAAACAGTCGATATAAGGCAGCATCAGTTCAATCTGGGAGATCTCCATGACCTCGGTGATGACCAGCAGGCCTGTCTCATCTCCTACCTCGCGAAGTAGTTTCAAGCCTTCCAGGCCCATACCCTGAAAGCTGTACGGGGAACTGCGCGGCTTGAAGGCTCCACCTCGCAGGAACTGGGCTCCAGCGGCTTTCACCTGCTTTGCACTCAGCAGGATTTGCTCGCGAGACTCGACCGAGCACGGGCCGGCCATGATGATCACCTGCGGTCCGCCAACAACGACGCCGTTGGAAAACGTAATCGTCGTCCCTTCAGGCCGAAAGCTTCGGCCGGCAAGCTTGTACGGAGAGGAAATGCGATAGGCATCATAGACGCCGCCCAGTACCTTGAACTCCGAGACATCGAAGTGCCCTGGGGTACCGACCCCGGCCAAAATTGTCTGCGTGGCTCCTGTGGTGCGGTGAACGTTGAAACCGAGCTCCACCATCCGCTCAATGACGAGCTGGATATGCTCCTCGGTCGCCTGGTCCTGCATTGCTACGATCATCGTCGTCTTCGCTTTCTATACGCAACTTGGGTACTACAAACTTGGCCTAAATATCGCGGCGCTGCAGGGTTCGCATCACATCGATAATCCGCTCATAGACGTGCAGCAACTCACCATCAGCAAGTGGGCCGGGGTTGATGGCCTTCACGTGAGCGAAGACATCCTGCTCGCGGTGAGGCTCGTAGACGGGAAGGCTGGTCTCTCGCTTCAAGTCGCCAATCGCCTTTGCTGCTTCAGCCCGCTGGCTGATGAGTTGCACAATCTGCTCGTCCATCGCATCGATCTTCTTGCGCCAATCCGTTATGTCCACGCCATTCCTCGCTGTGCCGGCAACGCTCAGAGAGCCGCGCTGCGGGATAAATTCGCAGGCACTATCATAGCTGCCCGCCTTTGCCACGCAGCCAACTACGCTCCGCGGCTTGTAAGAACATCCGTCTGGTTGGCCTCAATTGCTGGTAAGTTCGCATGCAGCCCGGCGACAAAGCTTCCGACCGCAGCCGCCGCATCTGCACGTTTCGTCTCCTCGATCAAAGCTACCAGCGCGCTGCCGATCACTGCAGCGTCCGCAAACTCCCCAACAGCCCGGACGTGCTCTGCATTCGAGATGCCGAAGCCTACCGCTATCGGGAGTGTCGTATACCGGCGAAGTCGCTCGACCAGAGCTGCAGCATCCGAGGCCAAGGACTGCTGCGTGCCGGTGATTCCCACGCGAGAGATGGCATACACAAAGCCCTGCGAAACTTCGCCGATGGCTTTGAGTCGCGCGTCCGGGCTCGTCGGCGCCGCTAGGAAAACCGGCGCAAGCGTATGCGCCTTCATCTCCGCCAGATACTCTCCGGCTTCCTCGACAATCATGTCCGTCAGCAGCACGCCGTCCACGCCCGCCTCGGCAGCCTTCGCGCAGAAAGCCTTCATGCCCATCCGTACTACCGGATTGAGATACGAGAACAACACCAAACCCGCCGCCGGCCGCGCACTTCGCAACTCCCTTGCCAGCGCGAGCACCTGCGTCAACGTGGTGCCTTTCGCCACAGCCCGCTCGCTCGCCCGCTGAATTACCGGTCCATCCGCCAGTGGATCACTAAACGGCACACCAAGCTCAATCACGTCCGCGCCGTTATCGATAGCAGCCAGCGCAATATCGCGCGTCGTGGCTAAGTCGGGGTCGCCCGCCGTCAGGTATGCCACAATTCCCGGCTTCCGTTTGAAAACGATGGCCACTACGCACCCCTCAGATCAAGTTCCCGTGCCAGAATGCCTATGTCTTTATCGCCACGGCCCGACAGATTCACCATCAGCACCGCACTCTTCGCCATCATCGGAGCCAGCCGAATCGCCTCAGCGACCGCATGCGCACTTTCAAGCGCCGGAAGAATACCCTCCGTTCGCGACAACGTCACCGTCGCCTTCAGGGCCGCGTCATCCGAGCACGCAACATATGTCGCCCTTCCTGAGTCATGCAGCATCGCATGCTCCGGCCCAACCGAAGCGTAGTCAAGCCCGGCGCTCACCGAATGGGTGCTTGAAATCTGTCCAGCCTCATCCTGCAGCACATACGAGTACGTCCCCTGCAGCACACCAGGTACGCCGCCGCCCTCCTTTTGAAACCGCGCCGCATGCTCGCCCAGGCCGTTGCCGCGCCCACCTGCCTCGACCCCGATCAACTGCACATTCGCATCGGGAAGGAACTCGTAGAACGCTCCAATCGCATTCGACCCGCCACCAACACAGGCGATCACGGCCGTGGGCAGGATGCCAACCTCATCCAGAAATTGTACCCGTGCCTCGCGGCTGATCACCCGATGGAAGTTACGCACCATCGTTGGGTAGGGGTGTGCTCCCAGGGCGCTCCCGAGGATGTAGTACGTGCTGCGAACATTGGTCACCCAGTCACGCATCGCCTCGTTGATCGCGTCCTTCAGCGTCGCCGAGCCTGCCGCAACGCCCCGCACCTCGGCCCCAAGTAGACGCATCCGGTAGACGTTCAGCTCCTGACGGCGCATGTCCTCTTCGCCCATGTAAATCACGCACTCGAGCCCAAAGAGCGCACACACCGTGGCTGTGGCGACGCCGTGCTGGCCAGCGCCAGTCTCCGCAATAATGCGCTGCTTCCCCATGCGCCGCGCCAGCAATGCCTGCCCGAGCGCATTGTTGATCTTGTGGGCTCCCGTGTGCAGCAGGTCTTCACGCTTCAGGTAGATTTTGGCCCCACCGCATTGCTCCGTCAGCCGTTTCGCAAAATAGAGAGGAGTCGGACGCCCGCAGTAGTGATGAAGCAGGTCATCCAACTCCGCTTGAAATGTAGGGTCAACCTGCGCGTCCGCATAGGCCTGCTCCAACTCTTCGAGAGCCGCCATCAGCGTCTCTGGCACATAGCGTCCGCCATACGCTCCAAATCGCCCTGCCACTGTCACAACGTCTTCGGTCAATGTTCCGGTAGAACTCATTGCAACTCTCCTGAACGAAACAAAGCCGCGACTTGGAGGGTCGCGGCTCGTGTGGATATGAAATCAACTGAAACCTAAACGTTCAGAAGACCTACTCCGCCGAGGCCGCTATTGTGCGCCAATAGCGGAACGTAAACGTAAATCGGCTGAAGGAGCTGGTCATCTTGGTTCTGAAGATACACGCGCAGCCCTGGGACTGCAACTAGTCATCGTGAAGAGTTGAATCCAGCAGGGTCCTGTTCGCGTCAGATAGGTGAACCAGAAGGGAACTGATCCTATGAAACTCAACTTGGCACTAGCTCTCGCTTTGATCGCCGCAGCGGTACCAGCAGTAGCTCAATCAAGGCCGCACTCCGTTGGCGCACACATGCGTCCGCAGCTTTTTCATGACCGGTCGCCGCACATCCATGATCGTGCCGCACAACCGCATCACCAGGCATAAGCAGTAAGTCTCAACAGTACATGTGGAACGGAACTATCCGTGTAGTGCTTTTGCTCGTTGGATAAACTGAGCTAGCTTCTCCGGATCCTTCCGTCCAGCATGGGCCTCCACCCCACTCGAAACGTCCACTCCCCAGGGCTGCAACTTCCGAATCGCATCCGCCACAGTCTCAGGCTTGAGCCCACCGGCGAGGATTAATTTCATCCCCGTTGGCGGGCTCGCGAATACATTACGAGCGGCGTGCCAGTCGAACGAAACGCCGGTTCCGCCGAGAGCACTCCCAACCTTCGAATCGATCAGCACGCGGTTGTTTCCAGCGGCAGCAGCGGAGTTCATCTGGTCCATCACAGAAGCTTCCTCAGTTTCAGCCTCCCAATGGAGCACCGGAATCGCCTGAAGCAGGCCTTCAAAAGCTTGCCTTACAGAAGGCATCTGCTGATCTACGCCGCCATGCAGTTGGACTGCAGTCAATCCGGCCTCACGCGCTATGTCGCGAATCTTCTCAGCACTCCACGCGGGGAACACCCCGACTCGCTCAAGTGAATCCGGCAGATGTGCCACGATCTGTGCAACCTGTGCCGCGGTCACTTGCCTTACGCTGGGAGCGAACACGAAGCCCACGGCATCAGCCCCGAGCTCAGCTGCCAGAAGCGCGTCTTCGAGGTTTGTGTTGCCACAGATCTTTACCCACATGGCTAGATTCCCGAAGCGACGGCCGTCCGTCTTAGCATTTCGGCCAGACCGGCGCCCGGATCAGCAAGCCGCATCAGCGCCTCGCCTATCAGGAAGGCGTCGTAGCCCGCTGTGCGCAGCGCGAACATATCCTCGCTGGACGTGATGCCGCTCTCCGCAACCCGAACAACACTCGCCGGAATCAACTCCACAAGCTCATGCAACGTCTCCGAACGCACTGTAAAGTTGCGCAGATCCCGGCTGTTCACTCCGATTGCCTCGCATCCGATATCGATCGCGCGAGTCAACTCGTCACGATCGTGAACCTCGCACAAAACATCGAGTCCATATTGCCTGGCCGCCTCGCGCAACGTAAGAAGAGTCGCATCGTCATGCGCAGCCACGATAAGCAGAATAGCGTCGCCTCCATAGGCTCTCGCCTCCAAAACCTGGAAGGCATCGACAATGAAATCTTTACGAAGACACGGAATCTTGACGGCATCAGACGCCATCCTGAGGTTCTCAAGCGAGCCTTGAAAAAATTCCACATCTGTCAAGACCGATAGAGCCGCCGCGCCGCCCTCTTCCAGTCCCAAAGCCAACGGTCGTGGCTGAAAGTCCGCGCGAATTAACCCCTTGGACGGCGATGCCTTTTTCAGTTCGGCAATGACTGCGGGGCCGTATTCGGACACCCGCCGCAACCCGGCAGCAAAGCCTTTTGGTGTGTGAGCCGCAGCCAGTTGCTCCATCGCGGCAAGGTCTGCCGAACCTTTGCGCTCAGCCACGCCCAGCGTCGTACTTGCGAGTATCTGGTCGAGTTTAGAAGTCATAGCGTTGTTTCGGGATGTCGACAAGTCTTGCTCAATAACAACGGCGTCCAATGTGGACGCCGCGTAGGTCATTCAGGATTTTTTTGGTGCCGAAGGGGGGACTCGAACCCCCACACCCTTGCGAGTACATGGACCTGAACCATGCGCGTCTGCCAATTCCGCCACTACGGCAACTTTGCATATTCCAAACATCGGGAATACCGCAGTCGATAAACTCTAGTCTTACAAACACTTCCTGCCCTGTCAATTCGCGTCGCGCTGACTTACACTTTGTAGAAAGTCCCTGCTGTAGCCGCTGGAGGCAAGCTTCTCCGTCATGACCGATGCAACGAATCCGATCCATCCGACTATGCAGTCCGCTGAAATAATGCCTGAGGAAATCTCGCTCGGCATTCGCAAACTGGCCCACGACCTGAGCAATGCTCTCGAGATCATCGTGCAGACGAGCTACCTCCTCAGCACCGTGGAATTGAAGGAACCCGCCACAGACTGGCTTCGCATGCTTGACAGCGGCGTCCAGAAGGCATTGGACATCAATCTCTCCTTACGCGAGTACATCAAGGTGCATACGCCGAACTAGGCTGGCCAGCAGGCTCGACCTAGCGGGCCACCGAAGACTTGCGAAGGCCCTTCTTCGGAGCCACCTTCTTCAATGCGGCTTTCTTAGCAGGCGCTTTAGCTGCCTTTGCAGTCTTCGCTGGCAACTTTCCCGCGGCGCGACCTTCCTTTAGAGACTTCAGAACTGCAGCAAGTCTGGCTTCGTGCTTGTCGAGCAAGCTGTCAATCTGCTGCAACAGGATCTTGGTCTGCATTGGCTTCATCAGCACTTCGACCTTATCCGTGTCCAGTTCCTGCCAGTCTTCCTCAGCTACTGGAAACGCCGTCAGCAGGGCTAAGGCAGGGTGGTATTCCGCCGATCGCGCCGCCTGGATCACCTCTGCACCCGCTGCATCGTTCTCCATGCGCATATCCGTGATCACCATGGCATATTGATTCTTCTTTAGCTTGAGCTTGGCGTCCTTGGCTGAAGCGGCCGTGTCCACATCAAAGCCGCTAATCTCCAGAACGGCCTTAAGTGTCAGCAAAACAGCCACTTCATCATCGACCAGCAATATTCTTCTTTTCACTTGGTACAGCTCCTGAACTCTAACCTGCACAATGCAACTGCCAGCGTCTTCATCTTGCCCTCTTCAAAGGGAGCATGTCCACTTCTGCATGCTGTGACCTACGCACAGCGGTTATTCATGGAGTGGCGGAACAGTCGAAGACTCTCGGTCTGGCCTGTAAAGGCGTGTTAGCACCATTGGGCTAATGCTATACTTGCTGGTACTGTAGACCGCGACACGATCGGTTTACTTAAAACTTAACCCAGGCATGGCGAGGCTTTAGCCCGCTGTGGAGGCGACCTATTCCACCGATTGATAAGCGTTCCGCAAAGTCTTTTATCCGCACCAACGAACGCATCCGCGCACGCGAAGTTCGCGTCATTGACGAAAATGGCGAACAGCTCGGCGTTATGGCTCCTTTTGACGCCTTGAAAATGGCACGGGAGCGCACGCTCGACCTCGTCGAGATCTCTCCGAATGCGGTGCCTCCTGTGTGCAAGATCCAGGATTATGGCAAGTTCCTCTACGAGAAAGATAAGTCTGATCGCGCTGCCCGCAAAAAGCAGAAGGTCATCATAATCAAGGAAGTAAAGTTTTCCGTTACCGTTGACGAGCACGACTATCAAACGAAGAAGAACCAAGCTGTCCGTTTCCTTGGTGACGGCGACAAGGTAAAAGCTTCTCTACGCTTCAAGGGTCGCCAGATGGCGCACCGCGATCTTGGGTACAAGATCATCAATCGCCTGATACTAGACATCGGCGAAGCGGGACTGGTTGAATTCATGCCCCGCATGGAAGGTACAACCCTTCACGCCATCATTGCACCTGCAAAGAAGGCAGAAATTCAGCAACCGCCCGCACCGAAAAAGATATCGGCTCCTCGCCCAGTCGAGGCAGTCGAAGAAGCAGTTGTATCGCCCGTTGAGGCGTAATCCAGACCTGATCTAAATAGTCAGTCCATGCCTGCGCGAGAGCTCTCGACGCAGGCGTTCTCGCATCCATCAAAGCCTCAACGGGTGTAAACAATAGTAACTACTTAGTTATATATCTCTATTAGATAGACAAACTCCATTACACATCCTATCTTTAGTTCATCTGATGTGTCCAGAGAAAAATCTTTCTAACCCCAATACTGATTTATATAAGGAAATCAAATGAAAAACATCATCCGCGCCTTCGTCATCGCCCTCACCGTAACCGGAGCAGTTGCTTCAGCAAACACCATCAACATTCCCAACGCGACCACCTCGGTCACGAAGCCGAAGCCCAGCTCGCTCCCGATCCCGATGTGCCCGCCGAACGACCCAAACGCCTGCGGGATCGCAAAATAGCACTTTTCTACTGCGTTGGCCCCTTGGTTGAGATATTCTGGTCTCCCAAGGGGTCAGGCGATGCACACATCACTCATCTCGAACTTGCTTGCCATCGGTGAGGCACTCCTATGTCTACTCGGCATAGGGTGCATCCTCTTTCGAAAGCAAGGTTCTGAGCATAAGTTTTTGTGCTTCTTCTTAGGATTCAGGGCTATCTCCGATATTTTCCTACTCCCAATCCTTCTTCTCGGGGGACATGGCATCGAAGCCCACACCGCCTATCGCCTTTACTTCTATAGTTACTGGGCTACATATGCGGCCGAGTCTGTGCTTGGCCTCCTGCTCATCTATAGCATCTTCAACCTGGCGATGGCACCCTTAGAAGGTTTGAAAAACCTGGGAACCTTGATCTTCCGCTGGGCCGCGAGTATTTCAGTTGCAATTGCGCTCGTTTCCGCTCTCACTCCTCATTTCACCCAGATGTCCTTCATTACCAACTTTGTGACTGAGCTACAGCGAACACAGAGCATTCTTACTCTATGCCTGCTGCTCTTTGTCTGCTTTGCCATCAGGCCAATGGGTCTTTCCTACAGCAGCCGGATCTTCGGTGTCAGCCTCGGTCTCGGTCTTCTGGCGACGACAAACCTTGTAGCTTCGGCGTGGATGGCCCACTTCAAAGAAATGTATTCGACCATCAACACGGCGACAGGAGTGGCTACCTGTTTTGTATTGCTCCTGTGGATCACCTACTTCGCTCTACCGGAACCGAGACGTCGGATGATTGTTCTACCAACGACGTCACCCTTTTTGCGCTGGAATCAAATATCCCAAGTCCTAGGTGATGAGCCCGGCTTTGTGGCAATTGGTGGGATCCCTCCTGAACTTTTTGCGCCGGCTGAGCTTGAGATTATGCGGCGCGCCTCGCTCAAGATGTCGACTCAGCCCACGGCGGCGCTCCAACACTCTCAAACAGCTTAGCTCTACAGCTCGACCGCCCTTCCTTGCAATCAGGAGGATGCTCTCGAGCATCTGACCCGCTCCTACGTTGAATCTTAAATAAAAGGGCCGTCCCTTAGGACGGCCCTTTTATTTGTTCTTCGGCGATTACTCGCGTTCGGAACGTTTCCAGTTGATCAGGTCGCCCAGCGTAGTGCTGCTGCTTGATGAAGAAGATGAGGAAGGTGCGCCAGCAGAGCTCTTGCCTTGGTGATCGCGCTCTTTATAGCTCTCGACCTCTGCACGGCTGGCCTCTTCGCCAACTGCGCGAATGCTGAGACCGACCTTCTTTTCTTCTTGGTTCATCTTGACAATCTTGAACTCATGCTCCTGATCCACATCGAGCTTCACGGGCTGGCCGGTAGCATCGACTGCTTCAGAGACATGGCAAAGACCTTCAACACCCTCAGCGATCTCAACAAAGGCTCCGAACTGCGCCGTACGTAGAACCTTGCCCTTGATCACATCGCCAACACGGTGCTGCGCGAAGAACGTATCCCAGACATCCGGCTGAAGCTGCTTCACGCCGAGTGAGAGACGACGGTTCTCCGGCTCAACGCCGAGGACGATCGCCTTGACCTTCTCACCCTTCTTCAGAACTTCCGAGGGATGCTTGATGCGCTTTGTCCAGCTTAGGTTCGATACATGGACCAGTCCGTCGATACCGTCTTCGATCTCGATGAAAGCACCAAAGTCGGTAAGGTTGCGAACGCGGCCTTCGATGATGGCGCCCGTCGGATACTTGTCCTCGAGCTGCTCCCAGGGATTATCCTGAAGCTGCTTCATGCCGAGCGAGATGCGGCGGTCGTTCGGGTTGACGCTGAGGATAATGGTGTCGACCTCATCGCCTGGCTTGACCATCTTCGAAGGGTGCTTCATCCGCTTCGACCAGGTCATCTCGGAGACGTGTACAAGTCCCTCGATACCCTGCTCAAGTTCAACGAAGGCGCCATAGTCGGTGACCGAGAGAACACGCCCACGAACCTGCGCGCCAATAGGATACCGTTCCGTCGCATCCAGCCACGGATCAGGCGTCAACTGCTTGAAGCCAAGCGAAACGCGCTGTTTATCCTTGTCAAACTTTAGAACCTTGACCTGGATTTCGTCGCCAACATTGACCAGATCGCGCGGGTGCGTAAGACGACCCCAGCTCATATCGGTAATGTGAAGAAGTCCATCGAGGCCGCCGAGGTCAACAAACGCGCCGTAATCAGTAAGATTCTTGACGACACCGGTAAGGATAGTTCCCTCTTCCAGAGTGGCAAGCGTGACCGATTTCTTCGCATTTTGATCTTCTTCAAGCAGTTCTTTGCGGCTGATAACGACATTGCCGCGCTTTTTGTTCAACTTAATGACGCGGACTTCGATCTCTGTGCCGATGTAGCCGTCAAGATTCCGAACCGGCCGAACCTCAACCTGCGATCCAGGAAGGAAAGCCTTGATACCAATGTCAACGGTCAGACCGCCCTTGACACGGCTAAGGACCATGCCCTTGACCGGCGTTTTATCGATCGAAGCCTGCTCAAGCGTGTCCCATACCTTGTGACGCAGCGCCTTGTCGTAGCTGACGAGATAACCACCTTCGGCCTCCTCGCGCTCCACCACAACCTCAACCGTATCCCCAGCCTGGAACTTGGATACGCCATTCGCGTCCAGAACCTGCTCGAGGGGGATGAGACCTTCCGACTTCAGGCCAATGTCAACGACAACATGCTTGTCCGTTATCTTGATCACGGTGCCGGTCACAATGACCTCTTCCGTGGTCAGATTCTGGGCAGCGGCAGATTCAGCAGCCTGCTCACGATCAAAGTTTGCCAATGCAGCCGCAAAATCTGCAGCGTCGTAATTCGGCTCTTCTTCGGTTTCATCGGAGGAGGCTGTCAGTGTCGCGACGTGGCTCGGTTCGGCGGACTCAAGATGTTCGGTTGTGCCAGCAACATGCTCAGATACGTGCTGGGTTGGGGTGGATTCAGAAGACAGTTCGGTGTGATCCGCTGTCGCCTCAGGCGCTAGGATTTCCAGTTCGGTGTTCAGGGGTTGGCTCTCGGGGTGATTAGGATTGTGGTCGTCTACCATGATTGATGCGGACTCCGGGATCCAAGAGACATGCATCTCCGGCGTCGAACCATCGCAGGCCCAGTCAACGATCTCAAATGAGACCAGCCGACTAATGACCTTCTGCTGCATCATCCACAGTCAGAAACGATCGCTCTTGCAGAGGAGCGGCTGCACTTAGATCCCACACGCAGTAGCTCACCACAAAGCATATCAAGCAGTTGGACCCGCGTCAACATGGTGGATTGTCAATCTCCGATGAAACTGGCAAACGCCGCGCGACAAACTCGATGGTCTGCGGTGGTAACGCAACGGAGTCGGCCGATATACTCCGCATATGGACCGACTCTGGACGCCGTGGCGCTACAGCTATGTAAGTCGCACGGAACCCGACGGTCGCAGGGGGGTTCCAGCCGCGCTTAGCGCCTGGCCTGCAGAATATGACAAGCACTGCGTCTTTTGTAACTTGAGAGCAGCCGCCGATTACGCCATTGAACAGGGAATGCCGGCGAGTGACGCCGATCACGCGGCGCTCATAGTTCATCGTGCCACCTACTGCTTTATCTGTCTCAATGCCTTCCCATACGCAACCGGCCACGTTTTGATCGTCCCGCATCGGCACCTTGATTCCTTGACACTTCTGGACCCAGACGCTCTTACAGAGATTATGCGACTGGCTCAGAGGACAGAGGCCGTACTGCGGGCGGCGTATCGTCCGGACGGCCTGAATCTCGGACTCAATCTGGGTGAAGCAGCTGGCGCTGGTGTAGCCGATCACCTTCACCTTCACGCGCTACCCCGGTGGAGAGGTGACACCAACTTTATGACCGTTACCGCCGAAACCCGCGTTCTCCCCGAAACGCTCGATCTCACTTGGGAAAAGCTTCGAAATGCCTTCGCTGCAGAAGCAACTTGGTACCCCAGATCTTCATCCATGTAGTCAGTGGTAATAACCTCAAGTAACTTTCTGTCCTTTCTGTATTGCTGAAGAGAAGAATCGAAGGAGGCAAGTATGCCAGTTCCTAACAATCTTCCATCACTAACTCCGCGTTCGACCTCAAAGGAAGTGGCACTGAAGGCAGGTCTTCTAGGCTCTGCAATTCCGGGAACCGAGACGCGACGTTCCCGTTACGCTCCCGTGCCCGCGCCCCGGAAGTCGGTATCAGCCGTTGTAAAGATGGCGACGGAGCCAGATGACGCCCACATTACGGGTGCCACACGTTCGCTTTCCCGCCGACTCCTCGCTCTCAATGTAAGACAAGCATCGTAACTTCACCCCGATCGCTAGAAAAGCCTGCCAGATGGCAGGCTTTTCTATGCAAACTAGACACGCTATGATCAGCGCGACTCCGGAACTCGGGTTGCCTCAAAGCTTGTTGTCTTCCAGACGCCGGAGGGCAGCTTCTGGTAGATGCGTGTATATCGATACGTACCCCTCATAGAGGTGCCCTCATTCGTGCCTTCGATCTGGGTAAGACAGGTGACGATAGCGACCGGACCCACGAGCTTCACCTTGCTGTCACTCAGGTTCATGCTGGTAATGACCAGGCGTCGGTTACGGATGCGGTCGAGCTGTTGGGATTTGGTATTTGCCTGGCCTGTCATGGAGATGCCAACGTAATCTTCAGCCAACAAGTCGTCAGCCGCTGCCACGTCATCGGCGATAAGCGCCCTGCGCCATTGCTCTTCCAAGTCCTCAATCTGGCGCTTTTCGCTCCGCTTCGATTCGTGAGGACGATGAACCGCGGCAGACGCGAGTGTCGCTTGAGCTAGCCCCAGACTGAGGACAAGCAGGCAGAGTAGTCTTGCGCGGAGGCACGGACGAAGGTGCAGCAGGAGTGACATTGTTCAAGCGGATACTAATCCGGCTGATGACAGGAGTCAAAAACTAAACTCAACGGGCGGCAAATAAAGAAAATGCCGCCCGCTTTTAGCAGATGGCGGTAAGACTTTCCATAACCCGGTCCTTCATCAACTGATAGAAGCCGCCAATCGCATACCGATGGAAGTGTGGTGTTCCTCGATGATGTTCGAGGGCTGCCTCATCGTTGTATTGCTCGTAGATCAGCACTGTCGTAGGTTCACCCTCAACAAAGTGAGCGACATAGGTCACGCAGCCTGGCTCTTCCCGCGATGCAAGGGTAAGGCTGGTCAACTGCTCCCGTACCTGTTCCAAGTGTTCCTGTTCAAACCGCAGCCGTACCGTAAAACTAACCATCATGTACTCCAGTCGTCCTGCCTAAGCCTTGAGTGCTTCTGCAAAAGCCGGCAGCGTCATCGTTTGTGCCCGATCAGGTCCCGTTGATACCATGCCGATTTTTGCGCCTGACTCCTTTTCAAGAAACTTCAGGTAGTCCTGCGCAAGCTGCGGCAGCTTTTCAAACTCCGTGATTCCCTCGGTTGAGCAGTTCCACCCTTTGAGCGTGGTGTAGACAGGCACAATTGACTCGTAGCCGCGCATGTCCGCCGGGATTACATCTGTCAATTGTCCGTTGATCTTGTATCCCGTACAGACTGGAATGTCGACACACTCGTCCATCACGTCCATCTTGGTTACGACCAGCCACTCTGTTCCATTGATCATGTTGCTGTACCGCAGGAGTGGAAGGTCCAACCAGCCACAACGCCGGGGACGACCAGTGACCGCACCGTACTCCTGGCCACGCGCCCGGAGCAGATCTGCAGAATCATCATGGATCTCGGTAGGGAATGGGCCCTCACCCACTCGTGTCACATAGGCTTTTGTCACTCCTATGACCGTGCCGATCCGCGTTGGTCCGACACCCGTACCGGTCACCGCTCCGCCGGCCGTAGCCGAGGACGAGGTCACAAACGGGTACGTACCATGGTCGATATCGAGCAGTGCTCCCTGTGCGCCCTCGAACATTACCTTTTGCCCATCATCGATAGCCTTGTTCAACATCACAGCCGTATCTGTCACGAATGGAGCAATCTGCTCAGCCGCTCGTGCATACTCCTCATACATGCTCTTCGGATCAAGCGGCTCCGTCCCAAATAATGCATGGGCAATCGTATTTTTCTCAAAACAGGCGTTCTGGATGTGCGTTCGCAGCAGAGCCGAATTCAGCAGATCCACCACGCGCAGGCCACTGCGGTGCATTTTGTCTTCGTACGCCGGCCCAATGCCCCGGCTGGTCGTGCCAATTTTCGTCCGCCCCGGCGCATTCTCAGCCGCTAGCTCAATCATTCGATGGTATGGCAGGATCACCTGCGCCCGGTTCGAGATAAAGAGCTGACCATCGATCGGCAAACCCACATCCTTCAGCTTCTTTACCTCGCTCAGAAATGCCATCGGATCGAGCACGACACCGTTGCCGATGACGCCTTTGCAGCCCGGCCGCAGCACGCCGCATGGAATCAACTGGAGTACGAATTTCTTGCCTTCGATAATGACGGTGTGTCCCGCGTTGTGGCCGCCGGCATATCGGGCCACCATGTCGAACTTCTCCGACAGCACATCGACAATCTTGCCTTTACCCTCATCGCCCCATTGGGCGCCCAGAATGACCGCTGATTTGCGTTGACTCACGACGGATGTGTACTCCAAAACTAGATTGGCCGGAAACTCGCAAGAATGCAGGCCCGTACCGCTTTCAATCATATAGGGTCGCGTAGCGTGAGGGATTCAGTTGCTTACACACGGCAGTTTCAGCAAAATGCTATGCGCGAACCGATTAGCTGGGCGCATTGATCTGGATCGTCGCCAGGAACCAGTCTGTTGCGAGCGTGATCTTCACTTGTCTGGTCTTGTAGGTGGTCCTTACGGAGCTCTGCGGTCCCCTCGTTCGCGCTTCGAGTACCATCGATACACCGTGAATCAGACCCAGGACAATCGCAGCATTAGCCTTGCCGACGTACTAACCGCGCGTGAGCGGCTACGTTCTTCCATCTACTACTCGCCCTGCCCTCATTCGCAGATGCTCTCCGCTCTCACCGGCCAGCAGATCTACCTGAAGCTTGAAAACCTACAGATGACAGGTAGCTTCAAAGAGAGAGGTGCCCTTAACCGTATTGCCTTGCTGACGCCGCAGGAAGCATCGCGGGGGGTTGTGGCCGCAAGTGCCGGTAACCATGCCCAGGGGGTCGCCTACCATGCGACCGCAAGGGGTATTCGAGCGATCATTGTCATGCCCTTGCCAACGCCCTTGGTGAAGGTTACCGCCACGCGAAACTTCGGTGCTGAAGTGATCCTTCACGGTGCCAACTACGACGAAGCCTGCGAAGAGGCAACCCGCATCTGCACCGAGCAGAACATGACCTTCATCCATCCATTCGACGATCCCGCCGTTATGGCCGGTCAGGGCACAATCGGCCTGGAGCTATTGGAGCAGATTCCGCAACTGGAAGCCGTCGTCGTTCCCATCGGCGGTGGAGGCTTGATCGGTGGCATCGCTTGCGCCATCAAGGAGTTGCGACCGGAGGTCCGCATCATCGGCGTGCAGACATCCCGCCTCCCATCGATGGTCATGGCAATCGAGCAGCGTCATCCTGTGACGATCGATCCAGCAACCACAATTGCGGATGGCATCGCTGTTCGCCGCGCCGGAGATGTCACGTTTCCTATGGTGCAGCAGTATGTCGACGAGATCGTCACGGTCGACGAAGACGAGATCGCCTCCTCGATCCTCATGCTGCTCGAACGCGAGAAGACTCTCGCCGAAGGTGCGGGAGCCACCGCGCTGGCCGCCCTACTCCAGCACAAGACCAGCCTCAAGGGCGCTCACACCGCTGTTCTCGTCTGCGGCGGCAACATTGACGTCACCCTGCTCTCGCGCATTATCGAGCGCGGCCTCGTACAGGATGGGCGCTTAATCATGCTGCGCATCCATCTCCTCGACAAGCCCGGGGCCTTATCGGACTTGACCCGTCTGATCGCCAGCCATCGAGCGAACATCGTCAATACTTTGTATAACCGCGCCTACTACGGCGTAAACCTGGGCGACACCGTCATTGATATCACCATGGAAACCCGTGGCCGCGAGCAGGTAGCCGAACTCCTCGCAGCTCTCACCGCCGAAGGGTATAAACACAGCCGCGTTCTCTAGAGTCAAACAGCGTGGATCTGCGCAGCCTCTTCGCCCACAAAGGCGACGATGCTGCCGCCCCTGCGTTTCGCTCGATACATGGCGTCGTCTGCCGCCTTGTGCAGTTCACTGCTGGTGCCCGCATCCTGTGGTGAAACAGCGACGCCAATGCTGATGCGGACGTCAATCGAGTGCTCCTGGATAGAAACCGGCACACAGCCTGCAGCCATCATCGCCCCTGCAATAAACCGCACATGAAACTCATCGGCTGCCTCCACCAGGACGGCCGTAAACTCGTCGCCACCTGTACGGGCGAGCAGGTCGCGAGGTCCAAGGTTCCAACTGAGCCGCTTCGACAGCGCCTGCAGAAGTCCGTCGCCCACCGGGTGTCCGAGCGTGTCGTTGATGTGCTTGAAGTTATCGACATCAATGACCAAACAGGCCACAGGAGTTCGCGTCAGGCGCGATTCCTCGATTGCGGCATCAAGCCGGTTTTCAAAGAGACGGCGGTTCGGCAGGCCTGTCAGGGGATCATGAAGGGCAAGCCGCTCCGTTTGTCCGACGTAGTCATCCAGGAACGACAGGATCATGCCGGCCGCAAGAATATAGCGGGGCAGATCCAGGATTGCCCTGCCCAAAATAGCAGTGGGCAGAAGCAAGTCGACCGCCTGCAGTGGGCAGGTCAGCCCCCAGAGCAACAGTCCGGCCACCATCAGGCTCACGCCCCGCGATAACCGAGGAACATGAGCAAAGGTCAGGTACGCTGCACTTACAAAAATTGCTCCTAGGACTGCGTTCGCCAGTACATACGAACTTGTCTTGCTTATGGGGGCGAGACAAACTCCTAGAACGGCAAAGCCAATCGCAAGCCGGTCAAAGGTTAGTGTTCGATATTTCTGCACACAAAGCAGGTGCAGACCGGGTATCAGCAAAAGGAGCGTCCCGGCAAGCCGGGGCCAGTAGGAAGTCTCACCAGACACGTACAAGGCCGTCAGGACAAAGGCGGATGCGGCGATCTCCCCAACAAAAATGCGCTTGAACGGTGTTCTTCGCGTCCCGGTGGATGCCCAAAGGAACGAAAAAGCGCAAGCCTCAAGAGACAGAATGACAAGGAAATTGATCCCCACTTCGAGCAGGCCCGCCTGAGTAGGCACGATCAGCAGCACATAATGCAGAAGCAGGAAGGCCCAGCCTGTAAACCACACATTCGTATGCGGTCCTGCTCTCCGAACCAGGGGCCGAAAGCAGCAAACGAATATCGTCAATGCGTAGAGCGTAGGAAGAACACTTAGGTCCACAGGAATCCCGATTGAAGGAAAGACAAGGCCTCCTGAGAATATAACGATCCTCGGTCCGCCGATGTAGTTCTTTGAGACACTCGCATTGGATGCAACTCGCTGGGCTTCAATGTTCCTGAGGACTTAGTCGCCTATTCTTTGCTAAAGTGCGTTTGTTGCTTCTCGGCATGGCGATCTAAAGCAAGCCGAATCAGTTGGTCGATCAGGCTCTTGTAGGAAACCCCGCTAGCCTTCCAAAGTTTCGGATACATGCTGATACTGGTGAAGCCAGGCATTGTGTTAATTTCATTGAGGAAAATGCGTGCTTTGGCACCCTTGCGGATTGGCTCCATCAGGAAGTCGACTCGAGCGAGGCCAGCGCAATCGCAAGCGCGGAACGCGGCAACCGCCATCGCCCGGATCTGCTTCTCTTCAGCCTTAGAAAGCTTTGCAGGAATAATCGGCACAGAAGCGGTGGAATGATATTTGGCGTTGTAGTCGTAAAACTCGGTTCCCGGAACAATCTCGCCGACGATAGATGCCTCAGGGCTGTCATTGCCTAAGACTGCCACCTCTAACTCCCGAGGTTTTGCGTCCGGTCCGCCAACGCCCTCCTCAATGATGAGTTTGCGGTCGAAACTCGCAGCTAAATCCATTGCCTTCGCCAGTTCAGACCGGTCATGAACCTTGGAGATGCCCACCGACGAGCCGAGATTCGCAGGTTTAACGAAGAGAGGATAGCGGAGATGATTTTCAATCAGCCTGGCGCATCGCTTAGGATCAGCCTTCCATTCGCTTCGCAGCACCCCTACATGAGGCGTCTGCGGCAAGCTAGCAGCGGCAAAAAGCTGCTTCATGATGAGCTTATCCATTCCGGTTGCCGACCCTAGCACGCCTGAACCGACATACGCCAGATCGGCGAGTTCAAACAGCCCCTGCATCGTGCCATCCTCACCAAAGGTCCCATGCAATACCGGAAAGACCACGTCGAGGCCTAAAGTCTCCGCATGCTGCTCAAGGCCCGAATTTCCTGAACCGTGAAGCTGAAGTAAGTGAAGAGGATGTGCTGGAGCCGCCTCGAAGGTTTCGCCGCCGCGCAGAACAGCCGCAGAAACGGCAAAGTCCGGGTCAGCCTCGCTTGCCGAAGGCGATCCAGTGAGCAGCGATTGCGATTCGCTGACGCTGAGCCAATGACCCTCCTTGGTGATCCCGATCGGAATCACCTCATACTTCTGCCGATTGATTGCTTTGAGGATCGAGGCAGCAGAGAGTAGCGAAACCTCGTGCTCGCCTGAGCGTCCGCCGAACAGAATACCAACGCGTAATTTCTTCTTCATGTCGTCTTTAGTGTCCGATAAGCAAGGCCCTGATTGTCATTTCTTTTCTAAATGGCACGTGGAGAATCAGGGTCGTCATCGCGCAGTCGCACACTTTTGACAACTCGCCACTTGTTACTTGTAGCGAAGGTAAGTGGAAGGTAGGCTGTTGCAAGAGGTGCGAGGTGAGAACGATGAGTTTACGGACATTTGGACTATGTACGGCAACAGCATTTGTGATGTCTGGCTTGGCGATCGGCCAGATGGATCACACAAACATGGGACACAGCGCTGCTGCTCCAACAGCAACAGGGCCTGCGGCTGAGGCGCAGCGAGGCTACGCCGCACTCAAGGTCAACATTCTCAAAGCCGCGGATACGATGCCTGCCGAGGACTACTCCGTGAAGCCAACGCCTGAGGTTCGGACCTTTGCGAGAGTCGTTAACCATATCACCGAGGCTCAAATCCATAGCTGCGGCGCGGCGAACGGAACGAAGGATATGGCAAAGGTTCCCGCGGATACAGCGAATAAGGCTGAGATCGTTGAGGGCCTAAAGGCTTCTTATGCCGAGTGCGATAAAGCGTACGCCGCTCTGACGGATACAAATCTGACCGAGATGTTCACCGTTGGCAAGGCGCAGCGCTCGCGCATCGGCCTGATGTGGGGAAATGTCTCGCATGACAACGAACAGTACGCGACCTTGGCGCTCTACATGCGCCTGAAGGGACTCGTTCCGCCTAGCAGCGAGAAGTAGTAGTCACGTTACCGGCATGGATGCGCGATCATTCATGTCGGCAACGCACCACACTAAAAGCCAGAGACAAAATTCCTGGCAAGAAACTGATAAAAGAGATATTTCGCCGTGCTACAGTACTGCCAGTGAAGAATTGGCCTTGGCGCCATCGGTGTCGAGGCTACATTGTTCGGCATGAAAATTTGGTGTAAGTCCAATTGAATGATGGATTGGAAGGCACTTTCCAAGCCCACGTTTCGAAAACACTTAGCCTCTAGCACGTCAAAGCGACACATCGAACTTCGGGTCCACGTAACGAAATCACCAGAAACAACACTATCCAAATAGGCTGAGAGCGCCTCAACGCTCCAGCTCACTGGTTCAGTCGACTGGAGGTGTTATGTCCGAAAAGATTCTAGCGCCCGTACTCACCATGGCCGTTCTCATCGCCCTCGTGCTCTGGGTTCCAACCCTGCATGTCTGCAACGCTCGCTGTCAGCAATTCCTCCGCGGCCGAAGAAGCCGCCCGGATGGGGAACCCGCGTCGCGCGTCGCGTTAGAGGACTAGCAAGTTACGGCAAGCCACAAAGAAAGCGCCTGCCTCCGCAAACTAAGCGAAGACAGGCGTCTCGATGTTCGTACCCTTAGGCTTACGCCGCCGAGGTCTCAGCTTCAGGCGCATCGCCCTTGATTGTTACCTTCAAGTGCGTTGTAACCTCACGATGCAGCTTCACGGGAACGTGGAACTCGCCCAGCGTCTTCAACGGTTCTTCGAGTGAGATCTTGCGACGATCGATCGTGTAGCCCTGCAGCTCGAGCGCGTGAGCGATATCGCCCGACGTGACCGAACCGAACAGATGATCGTTCTCGCCAACCTTGCGCTCAAACGTCAGCTCAACAGCATCCAGACGAGTCGAGAGATCCTGCGCCTCGCCCTTCTCCTTCGCCGACTTACGGATCGCCGAGCCTTTCATCTGCTCGATGACGGCACGATTCGCGGTCGTCGCTTCAATCGCCAGCTTGCCCGGCAGCAGATAGTTGCGACCGTAACCGTCCGCAACCTTCACCACGTCGCCACGGTGACCAAGCTTATTTACGTCTTCCTTCAGAATGACTTCCATGACTATCTCCGATATCCCTGACTTGTTGGGCGCAGTTAGAAGCGCGCTGCGAAGGCCAGCAGCGCAATGTTGCGCGACTGCTTGATGGCGAGCGAAAGGCGACGCTGATGACGTGTGCAAACGCCAGTCAAACGACGCGGAACAATCTTGCCACGCTCAGCGACAAAGCCCTGAAGCAGGCGAACATCGCGGTACGAGATCGCATCGATCTTCTCCGTGCAGAACTTGCAGACCTTCTTGCGGCGGAAGAACTTGCGTCCTCCAGGACCGCCGCCGGGACCGCCAGCCGGACGAGGTCCGCGCGGCGGGCCGCCAGGGCTGGAGTGAGGACCCGATGGGCGGGGCGTGTGTGCGTGCGGAGCCGCTGCTGCCTGCTGCTCAGGAGCGGGAGTGCTGTTCGTTTCGTCAGCCATGATGATTCCCTTTCAATGGGTTTTGCCTTTCAATCGCTCCAGATTCGCTGTGGAATCTCTGAACATCCGTTCGGATGGAAGCGACGATGAGCGGTTGTACTTCCTGCGGCAATCCAGCGAACTGGAGTACCGCAAAGCTTGGAGCTCTCAGCTAGACAGCAGCTGGAACCGTTTCGGCGGCCGCGCTTGCCTCGGGAGTTTCAGCTGCCGGCTTTGCATCTTCCTCGACCGGGGCCGCAACTGCATCAGGCGTCGTCTCAGCGACTGGTGTCGTAGCCGCAGGTGTCGCCTGGACTGGCTGGGCGATCGGCATAGCGCTGCGCTTTACCTTGGTATCGCGAATGGCCTTGACCTTGGCGAGACGCTTCTCTTCTTCATCCATGCGGACCGTGATGAACTTGATGATCGGCTCAGAGACGCGGAGGCGACGCTCGAGTTCGGCGATCAGCTTACCCTCGGCGCCAATGGTTAGGAGCACGTAGAAGCCATCATTGAACTTCTTGACCGTGTAAGCAAGCCGGCGACGGCCCATCTTCTCGAGGCTTTTGATCTCGCCGCCACCATCGGTGACGTTCTTCTGGAAGCCTTCGATGATCTTGTCGAGGTCAGCTTCTTCAACGTCTGGACGGACGATAAACATAATTTCGTAAGAACGAGTATTCATGCGATCTACTTCTTTCTGCGAAGTTCTGCTTCGCACCGTACTGACGTCTGTTCTGTCAATCCGGTTTGGAAATAATGCGTCTACTTCTTAGCCGTGCCGCTCGTCCCATCGTCAGGATCGCTTGCACGACGGTTGAACTCATTCATCGCAGCTCCGACGCCTTTTGTCAGAACCACCTCAACCGCGTTTTTCGCGCGATCAAGTACTTCGTCCAGCACCGCAAGCTCCTGCTTGCGCATCGGCGAGAGCAAATAATCCTTGCCACCCGCCTTGATCTCTCGGCCGTCCTCCAGAGCGGGTTTTCCAACCCCGATCCGAATGCGCAGCCATTCTTCTGTTCCAAGCGCGCCGGAGACTGATTTCACCCCGTTATGCCCGTTCGCCGAGCCACGCTCGTTGATCCGAAGCGTCCCTAGCGGAAATGCTAGCTCATCGTAGAGGACAATCACATCCTCGGATGGCCGCTCCAACTCAAGCTCCCGAACCAGCGCAGCTACCGAAAGCCCGCTCAGATTCATGAACGTTTCAGGCTTCGCGAGCAGAACATCCTGTCCTGCAAGCTTTGCCTTCGCCGTCAACGCTCGGCCCCGGCGATTGGAAAGCATCACACCGCAATCATCCGCGATCCGATCCACCGCCAGAAACCCGGCGTTGTGCGGCGTGAACTGATACTCGATACCAGGATTGCCCAGACCGACAATCAGCTTCAAGACGCGTTTCCCTCTCCTGCCGAAACATTGCGGACCCGAGCGCGATGCTCAGGTCCGCAGCCCAACTACTTCTTGCCCTTGGTATCCGCTGCCGCCTCTGGCGCATCGGTCTTGCCCTTCTTGGCAACCACTGGCTCAGCAGGCGCTGCGGCAACTGCATCAGCCGCAACTTCCTCTTCCTTGATCGTCGTTACGTGAGCAACCGTCGCATCCTCTTCACCAAGGTACTTGATCGAGCCAGAGTGTGGGAGATCCGAGATATGGATCGCGCTATTGAGTTCGAGGCCGCTGACATCGACATCGAGGTGGCTCGGGATATCGCCCGGGAGGCATTCGATCTCGACCTCGCGCAGAACATGCTCCAGAATGCCGCCCTGCGTCTTCACGCCAACCGGAACGCCGGTCAACTGGATCGGCACGGAGACACGCATCATCTTGTTCATCGCGATGCGCTTCAGATCGATGTGCAGCAGCGTGCCCTTGATCGGCTCATTCTGCCAGTCGACGATCATCGCCTTTACCAGCGAAGCGCCGGTGACATCGAGGTCGAAGATGGTGTTGTGGCCGGACTCAGAGTGCAGAATTTTGGTGATGATGCGTGGGTCAACTGTGACCGCGACGGCATCTTCGCCCGCGCCGTAAACGACTGCAGGAATTTTGCCCGAAACGCGAACCCGGCGTGCGGCGTTCTTGTTGAACTTGCCCTCGCGGGGCGTGGCGACAACGGCTGGAAATGTAGTAGGTGCTGCCATGAGGTAATCTTCCTTTCGGGCACAGTGTGAGCTGCTCCCTTTCAACGGTGGACCTGCTGTGAAACCGCCTAGTTGAACAGCGTACTAACGCTGGTCTCCATGTGAATACTCTCGATGGCGCGACCCAGAAGGCCAGCAATCGAGAGCACCTTAATCTTCGACACTCCAAGCGCTTCTTCGCGCAATGGAATGCTGTTCGTCACGACCAACTGCTCAAGCCGTGACGCCGCAATACGCTCCACCGCCGGGCCCGAAAGCACCGGATGGGAAGCGCACGCGTAAACTTTGCCCGCGCCCTGGGCCAGCAGCGCATCCACCGTCTTAACGAGCGTTCCCGCCGTGTCGATGATGTCGTCGAGGATCAGACATGTCCGGCCGCGTACATCGCCGATCACGTTCATCACCTCGGTTACATTGATGTCCGTCCGGCGTTTGTCAACGATCGCCAAAGGAACATCCAGCTTCTTTGCGAAGAAGCGTGCACGTTCCACGCCACCTGCATCCGGTGAGACCACGGTGAGATTGGGCAGGTTCAGATCCCGGAAGTAGCTCACCAGCACCGGACTGGCGAAGAGATGATCGACCGGAATATTGAAGAAGCCTTGAATCTGCGCCGCGTGCAGATCGACAAGCAGGGCTCGGTTCGCGCCTGCCGTTGTCAGTAGATCTGCCACCAGCTTCGAAGTAATGGCGACACGCGGCCGATCTTTGCGATCCTGCCGCGCATAACCGTAGTAGGGAATCACTACCGTGATCCGGCCAGCGGAGGCGCGTTTGAGCGCGTCCATCATAATCAGCAACTCCACGAGGTGCTGATCGACCGGAAAGCAGGTAGGCTGCACGAGGAAAACGTCCGCGCCGCGAACGTTTTCCAGCAGTTGAAAGTGAACCTCGCCGTCAGAGAATCTCTGCAGCCGGGTCTCGCCCAGCGGCACACCAACGAACCGGCAGATCTCCTCGCTCAACGCAACGTTGGCAGATCCGCTGAAAATCTTGAAGCGTTTGTCCTCGCTCAGCTTGCCGGAGCGCTTCTTCTCCTGGGAGCCTTTGGCCGTAAAGCCTTGCGAGGTACCAGGCTGGGAGGTTGTTTCGGTCTCGCCAGCCTGGCCTGAAATAGGGGAAGTTACCGCAGTCGTGTCTTGCTTGTTCACGTTGAAACCCTCGGAGGCTGGTTGACCTCGGTAGCTCCTGCTGCTTGTCTCTTCCGGAGCCTTGTTTTGCTCCGGTACTTCTTTACGAAAGTAAGACTCGGCACTTCAAACTTGGTACTTCACCGTCTGCGGTGTTCTCGCACGACGTCAAAACCATTCAACTTCCGCGGCATGTTGCTGCCGCCAAAGAACCCTAAGTTGCCTGTTCGAGAGACTCCAAAAGAGTCGGCGTCAACTTTCTGGTTGGGCGACTAGGATTCGAACCTAGACAAAGAGCTTCAAAGGCTCTGGACCTACCGTTAGTCGATCGCCCAATGAATTGCCGGTTGCGTTACTCTCCGGACAAAATCACCCTGCGAACATTCTGCGCCAGTAATCGGATCGAGGCAAGGTTGTAGTCAACAAAGCCCGTACCCCAGACGCCTGAACGCGTTGTTGAGCTGCCCGTGCATCCGCCATGGACCGATAGAGTCCAAACAGTGCCGAACCTGAACCCGAAAGCGCCGCGTATAACGCAGAGCTACCCGAATCATTACCCATCAAGTGACGCTTGGTTTCACGCAGAGAGGGATACTGAGGAAAGACGACCTCTTCAAAATCATTCCGAAGGCCATTTCCGATCCCGGTGCGGACAAGCGCGAGAAGGGTATTCTCGGCGAGACTGTTCAGCATACCATTCTGATCTTCAGAACTTCCTTGTTTGTTGCCAAGGTCCCCATCGAGGAGGTTGTCGCGAACAATACCGGAGGTGTCAGGCTCAACCACTCCAGTCTTTGCAGATAGGGATGAGTAAGCCAGACTCAACTCTTCTAACCTATCACGCTTACGAGCAGGGGTCAATGGATCAAGATCCTTTGACGAAGAGGGCGCTTCGGGCAAGGCGTCCCAATCGCGGAAGGCCGCCGGCGTCGACACCCCCGTCTCCGGCACTGCCACCACGCAAGGGATGGCCGCCAAATCTGGCATCGGGACTACAATTTCGCCACGGCCAGTCCCCATCACCGCCCCGCCGAGCAGGAAAAGAGGCACGTCGGAGCCGACCTCCGCCGCCATCTCCAGCCGGCTAACCCCATCCAGCGCCACACCTAACTCGCGTTCAAGGCCCAGGAGTGCTGCAGCCGCGTTGGCCGATCCGGCACCCATTCCACCCTGCACCGGCAGGTTTTTCTCAATATGTATAGTCACGTCCGCCGAGATTCCCAGTCGGGCGATAAACCGCTCCACCATCTTCCAGGCAGTGTTTCGACCATCGACCGGGACATGCCGGTGATTCGTCGTAAGCGTAATTCGCGTCTCATCAGCCAGGTGCGCCATTACCGAAACAACATCGTGAAGCGCCAGCGTCTGGTACATGGTCGTCAATCCATGGAAGCCGTCGGTCCGCACCGGCCCAATCGCCAACCCCAGATTGATCTTCGAAAAGGAACAAACTCGTGTCGCCATAACCTATTCATTGTAGGTGGTTGACGGGAACGCACGACCAATCAGCACGCTTGCCTTGTTTCTTCGCTGAGAGTGTCTAGAGAATATGGAAGTTCACATCCACATACATCTCGACCGTTACCGGCCTTCCATTTTCGGTCGCTGGCCGGAATTTATATTGCTGCACTGCCTCGATAGCCTTCTCGTCCAGACCCAAGCCAACGCTTCGGGCAATTCGCACATGCGTCGGGTTGCCATGCTCGTCCACCCATAGATACACCAGCACGTTGCCTGAGAACTTCGCCTTTCGCGCCTCGTCCGAGTACTCCGCCTCAGGCTGGATGATGACTTTCGGCTCGCTAACGCTACCGCCGACATGTCGGAACCCTCCGCCTGTGTTGCCGCGAGATCCCGGCCCAATGCCGTTGCCCTCACCGGAGCCAAGTCCTAACCCGTCTCCATTCCCCATGGATCTGCCAATAAGCGGAGAGTTCGGGATGCCTAACTCCGGCACCGCAGCGACGGCCATCTTGAGATCCATCTGCACCTCGACCATAGGCTCAACTGCAATCTTCGGCGCATCAAGCGGAGGTGTCTTTGGCGGTACGATCTGCATCTCTGCAAACTTCGGCAGGTGCCCCTTAGTCACCGGAACCGGCCCCCGCTGCCCTCCTCCTCCACCGGCAGCAGTTGATCTTGGCGGAGTTTTCAACGGCGGAGCCTCAAGCGCCACGACTTCAACCGGAGCGGGCGGCGTACGTACCACACCGGTCCGCGCCTCAACGACTAACCCAATCACCAGAATGACCACCGCATGCGCCAGGACCGCGCCCAGCATCGACCGTGAACTTCGCTCCGGGGCCAATGGGTCGACCGTTACAACAGATCGCGATTCGAGCACCAGCGGGACCAACTTCTGCGGCCACACCAACTCCCGTACGCTACTCCACAATGATGCCAGCAGACCTGGTGCTCGTAGTTCGTCTGCAAGAAGACTGACCGTCGCCCCCTTGGCTACATGCACCTCACGAGCGGCCCAGAGCACCGCGCTCAGGCGGCTTTCGAAGTTCACGGGAGGCTCTGGGTTCGCCATATCTCGCACGGTCCCCTCAACTAACTCTTCAAATGTGCTCATCGCCGCCCTCCCTTCATGCTCTCGAATCTTTTCTTTAACTCCATCTTCGCCCGCATCTGCCGTGTCCGGACCGTGCCCTCGGGAACTCCCAGGACGATTGCCACCTCCCGTGACGTCATCTCGTCGACCGCCGACAGCACCAGCACCTGTCGCAACTCCTCTGGAAGTCCGTGAATGAGCCGCCGTAGCAGTTCCTGCTCGTTCAACTCAATCGTTCGGCCCTCAGGGGTGGGAGCGGTTGATATCAGATTCATCCCCGCGATGTCCTCCATCCCTTTGCGCGGAAGCCGGTCGATCGCTGCCCGCCATACGGTGCGCGCAAGGAATGGCTTTTCATCCTCCATCGCCTGCCAGGCTTCGCCTCGATACAGCTTGAGGAAGGCCTCCTGAACCGCGTCCTCCGCGTCATGGGCGTTCCGCAGCAAGCTATACGCCACGCGAAACATGAACCGTGACTGCCGCGCCACCATTCCGGCGAACGCTTCATCTCGCTCGCTCGTCCGGTGACAAAGCAACGCTTCCTCGTCTTCGCCATACGGCACCCAGACCCCGACTCCTGCGCTCATATCGCGAGCCTCATTCCTGTCACTCACACCCTAAGACCGACCAAAACAGGAAACCGTTCAATTTTCTTATTTATCTTTCAAACTAAGAGGCATTCGCGTCCGCGAGGAGCAATGCAAGATGCCCGTGTGAACGAGGTACCGTATATGCTGCTGAGAACACCTACAACTCCGCGGAGAAGTTCTCATGCTCACGAAGTTCGCAGATCCGCACGTTCGATTCCGCATCGCCGCGTCGCTTGCGGCACTGTCCCTCGTTATTCCGGCGCACGCTGAACAGCCCACGCACGCGGCTCATGCGATGGTGCTGAGCGTTCAGCATGATGCTGCCGATGCTGGCGTCTCAATTCTGAAGCAGGGCGGCAATGCGGTAGATGCAGCGGTGGCGGTCCACTTCTCGCTTGCGGTGGTCTATCCCTTTGCGGGCAATCTTGGCGGGGGCGGCTTTATGCTGATCCGCGATAAGCACGGTCGCTCGCATTTTCTTGACTACCGCGAAAAGGCTCCTGCTGCGGCCACGCGCGATATGTACCTCGATGCGCAGGGGAACATTGCGCCGGGCAGGTCGCTTGTGGGCTATCTGGCTTCGGGTGTTCCGGGCTCGGTGGCCGGGATGATCTATGCGCAGTCGCACTTCGGTAAGCTCAGCCTTGCGCAGGATATGGCTCCGGCGATCAAGCTGGCGACGGATGGGTTTGTGCTGAGCGCGGCGGAGGCGACATGGCTGCAAAGCAAGAACATCGCTCGCTTTCCCGTCTCGGCACACATCTATCAGCGAGATGGCAACTTCTATAAGGCAGGCGAGACCTTTCAACAGCCGGTGCTCGGTGCGACGCTGACAGCGATTGCCAGCGATCCAAACACCTTCTATAAGGGCGCGATGGCGCAGAAGATCGCTGCTTTTGAGAAGGAGCATAGTGGGCTGATTACGGCGGAGGATCTGGCGAGCTATGAGGTGAAGGACCGGGAGCCGATCAAGGGGAGATACCACGGGTATGACGTGATTACGGCACCGCCTCCGTCTTCGGGCGGGATCATCCTGGTCGAGATCCTGAATATTCTTTCTACCTATGACCTGCCTAAGCTGGGGCCGGATCGAGGTACTGCACAGGTCCACATCATTACCGAAGCTTTCCGGCGCGCGTACAAAGATCGTGCTGATTATCTTGGCGATCCCGACTTCAACCAGCTTCCTCTCAAGCAGATGGCGAGCCTGAAGTACGCAGCAGCATGGCGCAGTTCGATCGATCCGGATAAGCCGACGCCGAGTGCGAGCCTTGTTCGGCCTGCCAACTTCATGCCTCAGCCCCCGGACAGTCCGCCGCATAAACAGCCTACGGACACGACTCACTTCTCGATTGTCGATAAGGACGGGATGGCTGTCTCGAGCACGACTACCTTGAATGGTGGATACGGTTCGGGTGTGACGGTGGAGGGGCTTGGCTTCCTGCTGAACAACGAGATGGACGACTTTACATCGAAGATCGGCGTGGCGAATGTCTACGGGCTGATGCAGAGCTCGGCGAACTCGATCGCTCCGGGTAAACGGCCGCTCTCTGCGATGACACCGACGATTGTGACTACGCGTGGGCACTGGTATCGGCACGGCAAGCTGTACCTTGTGCTCGGCTCACCGGGTGGCTCGACGATCATTACCACGGTGGCGAACGACATCATCTCTGTGATCGACAACCATCTTGATGTTCAGACTGACGCGGATGCGCCGCGCTTCCATCACCAATACCTGCCGGATCGGCTGGACCTTGAGAAGAGCTTCTCGGCGGAGGTTGGCGATCAACTAAAGGCGATGGGGTACACCACCAATCGCAACCAGCATGCCGACGAGAAGAGTCCCGGGACTTGGGGCGACAGTGAGTTGATCATGGTCGACCCGAAGACGCATGAGCTGCTGGGCGGCCATGACTCGCGGCGGACTTACGGCAAAGCTGCTGGTTACTAACTCTCGACGAGACGGCATCTTCATGACTTCAAGTCTCCGGATCGGTACCGCAGGATGGAGCATTCCCAGTCGTTTTGGCAGTGACGTGCCTGGCGAAGGGACGCACCTTGAACGCTACGCTCGTGCCTTTCGCTGTTGCGAGATTGACTCATCCTTCTACAAGCCGCACCGTCTTGCGACCTGGGCGAAGTGGGCAGCTTCAGTGCCCGAGCACTTTCGCTTCTCCGTCAAAGCACCTAAGACCATTACGCATGAGGGCAAACTTGCCTGCTCGCCTGAGCTACTGAAGACCTTCCTCGAACAAGTAACGACTCTTGATGCAAAGCTTGGCCCGCTTCTCTTCCAACTTCCGCCAAAATTCGCATTTGAGCTGGCCTCCGCAGAGGCCTTCATGGTCATGTTGCGCGACCTGCATCCCGGCCCGGTTGTCTTTGAACCACGCCATCCCACATGGTTTACGGCTGAGGTTAGCGAGCTCTTTCGAAGGTTCCATATCGCGCTTGTGGCGGCCGATCCAACCTCCATTCCGGAGGCTACTTACCCCGGAGGTTGGGAGGCCCTTGTCTACTATCGGCTGCACGGCTCACCGCGTGTGTACTACTCTGCGTACGAAGACGGTCGCTTGGTTCCGCTCGCTACTGATATGAAGGCGCGACAGAAAAATGCTGATGTCTGGTGCATCTTCGACAACACAGCGTCAGGTGCTGCACTTGGCGATGCGCGTCGACTGCAGCAGCTTACGGAATGAGCGCAGCGCTAAGGCTGCTTGAGAACGAGGTCGATCACGCGTTCAACGACGGGTGCCATGACAGCATAACCCGCTGCTGTCGGGTGGACTCCATCTACACTCAGGCCAGGTTTGAAGCCTCCGTCGGGTCCTACAAGGACGCTGTAGTAGTCCACATATCCGAGGCCTTGGGCGCGGGCGTACTCCTTCTCCCATGCGCTGAGTGCGAGCAGCATCGGCGCGGGGTGCGACCCTTTGGCCCATGGAAACTCGATGGTTGGCTGCTGTGAGGCGAGGATCATCTGGATGTGATTCTCTTTGGCAACGGCGACCATGGAGCGGATGTTGTCTTCAATCATCTCGAGCGTTGCCGTGCCCGTGTTGCCCGCTACATCGTTCGAGCCGCCGAGGAAGACTACGGCCGCGGGCCGCAGCGCGACGACATCCTGTTGAAAGCGGATCAACATCTGCGGCGTTGTCTGACCGCTTACGCCACGGTTGACGTAGGGCTTGCCGGGGAAGAAGACAGAGTCATACTTGCGACCCCAGTTGTCCGTTGTCGACGAGCCGAAGAAGACGACTCGCTTCTGTCCTGCATTGGGCGGAGGCAGCGCTGCGTCCGCTGCACGGTATCG
Source organism: Granulicella arctica (assembly GCF_025685605.1). NCBI lineage: Bacteria > Pseudomonadati > Acidobacteriota > Terriglobia > Terriglobales > Acidobacteriaceae > Granulicella > Granulicella arctica. The sequence goes on along the minus strand of NZ_JAGTUT010000001.1, from coordinate 1,891,974 downwards.
GCCGAGCTGCGGCCAGTCCGCCAACTTCGCGCGCATCTCCTGCAACTCGCCTGCGGTGACCGTCGCTACCGGAACGGCTATTGAGACGGACGCCTGCTGGGCCCAGAGACTGCCACTCATTACAAGGGTCGCTATATAGAGATACTTCATCGTGGGCCTATTGCCTTATCGACTGCGGCTTGCGCGAGTGGTTGCATGATGGCGTATCCCTTCGCATTGGGATGGACGCCGTCGAGGCTGATGCCGGGCTTCATCCCGCCATTCTCATCGGCCATCGCGGTGTAGTAGTCGAGGTAGGTGATGGAGTGGTTGACGCTATAACCAGCGAGCCAGTTATTGAGCGCCTGAATCTTGAGCGCGGGCTTGAGTCCGGGCTTCCATGGATAGTCTGCCACCGGCAGGATGGACGCGAAGATCACCTTGATGCCGTTCGCCTTGGCGAGGTCTGCCATGGTGCGGAAGTTGTCCTCGATCATCTCCGGCGTCTCTGGGCCAGTGTTCCCGGCGATGTCGTTGGTGCCGGCGAGGATGACGACTGCTGCCGGATGGAGGTTGATGACATCCTGACGAAACCGGACGACCATCTGCGGCGTCGTCTGGCCGCTGATGCCGCGATTGATGTAGGGCTTACCGGGGAAGAACTCGCCACCGTTGCTGACCCAGGCGTCGGTGATGGAGTCGCCGTAGAAGACCACGCGGCCGGTCATGCCGGAGGTTCCGAGTGTGGCGTTGGCTGCCTTGTATCTGTCGAGCTGTGCCCAATCCATGAGTTGTGTTCTCATCCTCGCTACTGCAGCATCGCTGACGGCTGGCGGGGCAGGTGCCGGGGTTGCATCCTGTGCGAGCAAAACCGTCATCGGCACAATTGCCAGCAGCGCTGCTCTCATTAGAACCTTCATTGCGTCTCTCCTGATGGATCGTTACGACCGGCTAGACCGGCTCACCCTTGGTGGTCTCGATTCTAGAGGATTGCGCCCACTCCTTTCTCCATAAGGAGAAACAAAGCTTAATCCACCTGCTGTACCTTTAAAACTGATGAACCCTGGAATCTCTACTCACGTTTTCCTGCAGCAGCGCCTGAGCACCGGCCTTCTCGACGCACTTCGCAACGGAGGGGCGCGCACCATTGAGATCTTCGCCGCCCGTCATCACTTCGACTACGCCGACCGTTCCGTCGTCCGCGAGATCGCAAGCTGGTTCCGCTCGAACGATATTGGCGCCACCTTGCACCAGCCGCTTTACACCGATGCCCAGTGGTCGCGGCATGTGGCCCCGACGATCAACCTGATCCATGTAGAGAAATCTCACCGGATCGACGCGATGGACGAGGTGAAACGCGCGATCGAGGCCGCCGAGCAGATTCCTTTCACTGCCGCGACGTTGCACCTTGGCCAGAAGGATGATGAATGGAGTCCACGGTCGCTCGAACACTCGCTCACCGCCATTGAGCACCTAAAGGCCTTCGCGCACCCTCTTGGCGTCAAAATTTTGCTCGAAAATTTACAGAATGAGGTCACCACGCCAGAGCATCTGCTTGAGATCGTCAAGGTTGGGCACTTCGACACGGTTAACTTCTGCCTCGACGTGGCGCATGCGCATATCGCCGCGCCTGAGAACGGCGAAGGGATCGATACGGCCTTCGAACTGCTGAAGGGGCGTATCGGCGAGATCAAGCTGCATGACAATAACGGCACGAAGGATGAGCATCTGTGGCCGGGTGCGGGGACGATCGACTGGCCGAATGTTGCCAAGCGCATCGCCGGGCTGAAGACGCAGCTTCCTGCGATTCTTGAGATCTCGCATGATCTTGGGGAAACTCCCGAATCCGTGACAAAGAAGTCCCAGCTTTTCTGGGACGAGCAGGCCCGCCACGCGGATTCGCTCCAAGCCTCTTGATCCGACGACTGGACTCATTCATTTACCCTAATGGCTGACATGTCGACTGAAACCAGCCCCATCGCTACCATCGCCTCCCTCAGTGCCCATGAAGGCCAGACCGTTACGCTACGTGGCTGGCTCTACAATCTTCGCGCCTCCGGCAAGCTGCTCTTCCCGATCTTTCGCGACGGTACCGGCACTATTCAGGGCATCGTCCCGAAGGCTGCGGTCTCGGAAGACGTATTCGAGACGCTCAAGAACCTGACGCTCGAGTCCAGCCTTGTGGTGACGGGCAAGGTTCGAGCCGATAGCCGCGCGCCCTCCGGCTTTGAGATTGATGTGGAGCATGTAGAAGTGCTGCAGCGTGTGCCCGATGAGACCCCGTTTCCGATCACGCTCAAAGAGCATGGCGTTGATTTCCTGATGGAGCACCGCCACCTCTGGCTTCGGACGCCGCGGCAGTCCGCCATTCTGCGGGTGCGGGCCACGATTATGCGCGCGGCTGCGGAGTACTTTGACACCAACGGTTTTACCCGGACCGATCCGCCGATCCTGACGCCGAATGCGTGTGAGGGTACGTCTGAACTGTTCGAGATGGACTACTTCGATGACGACAAGGCCTATCTCACTCAGTCCGGTCAGCTCTACATCGAAGCCACGGCGCTGGCGCTCGGCAAGGTCTACAGCTTTGGGCCGACGTTTCGGGCGGAGAAGTCGAAGACGCGGCGACACCTTACTGAGTTCTGGATGATTGAACCTGAGGTGGCTTTTCTGGAGCTCGATGGGTTGCTGTTGCTTGCTGAAGGATTGCTGACTCATATTGTGACTATGGTGCTTGCTCAGCATCGCGCCGACCTCAAGGTGATTGGGCGCGACGTGCCGAAGCTTGAGGCTGTGGTCGCGCCGGGTGCGGAAGGGTCGTTGGCCTTCCCTCGCCTGAGCTATGACGAGGCCCACGCGATGCTCGTCGATGCCTTCAACAACGGCCTGATTGAGACGGAGCACAAGGATGGTGACGACTTTGGGTCACCGGACGAGACCTACATCTCCTCGCAGTTCGATAAGCCTGTGATCATCCATCGCTATCCTTCGGCGATTAAGGCGTTCTATATGCAGCCTGATCCGGCTGATCCGGCGCGTGCGCTTTGCGTTGATGTTCTCGCGCCTGAGGGCTACGGCGAGATTATTGGGGGCTCGCAGCGCATTCACGACTACGACCTGCTGAAGTTGCGGATCGAGCAGGCAGAGCTACCGCTTGCTCCGTTCCAGTGGTACCTGGATCTGCGCAAGTACGGCAGCGTTCCGCATAGCGGGTTTGGGATGGGGATTGAGCGCGTTGTGGCGTGGATCTGCGGGCTGGATCATGTGCGCGAAACGATTCCGTTCGCCAGGACATTGAATCGGATTTATCCGTAGAGGCATGGGCTTACAAGGTCTATGTCTGGCTTCCACTATGAGTGAGTTGGATACTGGCGACGATCTGCCTAACGGTATCCATTCTTTTTGGATATTGAGGACGGCCGTTCGATTTCGGTGTATGCGGCCAAGATTGCCGGGTGCATCTGGCTGGTATCCAGAAACTCTGGATCTCTTAGAAGTTTGCGCAGGTCTTCCATGTTCGATTCCGGAGCGTCGAGAGCCATCACTCGTTGTGCATCCCGTACAAAGCAGGCCTGCAGGCGAAAGAGGATGTCCCAATCCTCCGAGACCTCCCGGCCCTCGCGCGGCATCTGCACGAATCGATAGGTGTAGTAAATGCAGTCGAGCATCCGCGGTCGCAAACCCGGAAACTCGAGGCTGTGTTGGTCCTGGGCACGCCATTCGTTCAGCAGAAAGAGTCGTCCCTGATGGATCAGCGCGGATAACTCTCCGAGCAACTCCGTCGTGATCGGTTCACCCTGCTGCCAGTGATGGAGAGCGGCGCTCATCGCGGCCAGCACTGCATCCGCCCATTTGCGAAAACCGGCGTTGAAGCTCGCTCGGTCCCGAATACTTGCCTCTCGGCGGTTGCGGCGGCTCCACAGGATGTTCAGCGTCAAGGCCGTGACGGTGGTGATAAAGCTCGCTATGCCAATAACCTGGGCAATCTCCAATGACCGCATTGCATCAACCTCGTTCCGTCTCAGAATGATAGCCGGGCGGACTTAATAACCCATACCCCTTTTGCGTGGAACGCCATCATTCCTGGAAGTGCTAGAGCTTCATACAGGAATTTCTTCACCCGTGTATCGTGGATAACCATGTCGATTCGTGCCGTGTTTCTTGTAGCTACAGTTCTATTTGCTGGCCTTCCTGCGCTTGCTCAGGCTCCTAATACGCTTACTCAGAAGGAGGCGGCTGGTGGTTGGAGACTGCTTTGGGATGGAAAGACTCCTGCTGGTTGGCGGAGTAGTAAGGACGTGAGCTTTCCGACGGTTGGGTGGGAGCTTAAGGATGGTCTGCTGAATGTGACCGACACCAGCGGCGAGGAGGGTAGCAGCGCTGTCGACATCATTACGACGGATGCGTTTACCAACTTTGAGCTTTCGGTAGATTTTCGGATCACTACGGGGGCGAATAGCGGGATCAAGTACTTTGTCGACCCAGCTGCGAATGGGGGCAAGAACGCGACGATCGGGTTTGAGTACCAGATCCTCGATGACGCTGTGCATCCTGACGCGAAGAAGGGCAAGGATGGGGATCGGACGCAAGCGTCACTCTACGACATGATTGCGCCTGCGAAGGGGAAGCCTGAGCGGCCGATTGGGGCGTGGAATACGGCGCGGATCGTGGTTCGCGGCGCGCATGGCGAGCACTGGCTGAATGGAGTTAAGGTCGTCGAGTATGAGCGATTTACGCCGCAGTTTCGGCAGCTCGTTGCGGACAGCAAGTATCACGTCTATCCGGGATTCGGCGAGGCTAGGTCGGGCCATATCCTGCTGCAGGATCATGGATTTCCAGTGTCGTTCCGGAATATCAAGATTCGGGAGTTGCCGGCAACTCCCTCCAAGTAGGTTGACTTTCAGACCTTACATGAATGTATGGTGAACCATGTCGATTCGCGCTACGCTCCTCGTCGTCTCCTTACTTGCCGGTTCTATTTCGCTCGCGGCACAGGCGCCTAATACGCTTACAAAGCAGGAGGTGGCTGCTGGTTGGCATCTCCTCTGGGATGGCAAGACCAGCGCAGGCTGGGAGAGTGAGCGTAGTGGTCCGTTTCCGGGATCGGGATGGGAACTTAAGGATGGGCTGCTCAGCGTCACCGACACTGGCGGTGCGGAGGGCGGCGCAGCGGGCGATATCATTACGACAACGAAGTACGCAAGCTTTGAACTCTCCGTCGACTTCCGCACGACGGTCGGAGCGAACAGCGGGATTCTGTACCTGGTCGACCTGAACCTGAAGAAAGGGATGGGCTCGCCAGTTGGCTTTGAGTACCAGATTCTCGATGATGCTGTGCATTCCGATGCCAAGCGCGGCAAGGATGGTGACCGCACCGTCGCTTCACTTTATGACATGATTCCAGCCCGCAGCGATAAGCCGATCAAGCCGGTGGGTGAGTGGAACACGGCGCGGATCGTGCTTCGCGGAACGCACGGAGAGCATTGGCTGAATGGCCAGAAGGTGCTGGAGTTCGACAGGAACAGTCCTGAGTTCAAACAAATTGTTGCTGGCAGCAAATTCAGCGTCTATCCCAACTTCGGCGAGATGCCGGAGACGGCGATCGTTCTGCAGGATCATGGGTTTCCGGTCTCGTTCCGAAACATCAAAATCCGAGTACTGCGACCGTCGCCACGATAAAGCTAAGCCGCTTCGATCGCTGCCATCAGTTCTTCGTACTTCCATTCGCCTTCGTAGAGGTTTCCGTTGATGAAGAAAGTGGGAGTACCGTGTACCCCAGATCGTTTGCCGCCGTCTACATCGGTGGCGATTCGCTTGGCAAACTCGTGATCTTCGATCGCCGAGGCGGCATCGTTGCCGTCCAGTCCGAGCTGCTCGGTTAATTTCACCAGCATGGAAGGTCTGAGGCGTCTCTGATGGGCGAAGAGCGCGTCGTGCATCTGCCAGAACTTGCCTTGTGCGGCTGCAAACTCGGCCAGTTGGGCTGCCGGTTCTGCCATCTCGTGAATGTCCGCCAGCGGAAAGTTTCGGAAGACGAATCGCATCTCCTTGCCGTAATGCTTTTGAAGCTTCTTCACCATCGGGTAGGCCATTCCGGCATCGGGACACTGATAATCTCCATATTCGACGAGTGTGATTTTAGCTTTCGCATCGCCTAAGCTGTGATCATCGTCCGTTACCGGAACCTTTAGCATTGACATTGATTTACCCCTGAACCTCCTACTTGGATGCAGGAGTTTCAGGTATGGACGAGCGCTGCTCGGTGCTTAGAAGACGAAACGGAGGGAGAGTTGGGCCTGCCGTGGATCGCCGACACCAGTGCGAAGGAAGCCGCTGAAATCGAAGAGAGCCGGGGAACTGAGCGGGTTCAGATTGTTCGTGTTGTTGAAGGTATTGAAGACTTCAACCCGGGGAATAAGTTCAAACTTGCTGTCATGGAATCGGATGGGGCGGGCAACGCCGAAGTCGAAGACGAAGAAGGCGTTGTCCTTGCGGAGGTGGTTGCGGCCGCAATCAACGCCATTTACGAAGCGTGTCAGTGAGTTATTGAAGCTACACGCCGCGCCGGTGCCCGTGCCATTTGTGTTGTCGGTTTCGGGTTCGGCGGAGTGCTGCTGAACGCGGATGTTGCCTTTGAAGCCGAAGGGCAGCTCGCCGAGTCCGAAGGCGTTAAACTTGTGTCGCTCATCGCGATCCGCGAGGGAGTACTCCGCGCCGAGGTTGTAGAGGTTGGCATAGCGGAAGGTGAAGGGATCGCGCTCGTTCGAGTCATCATCGCGGTCGACCGAGTAGGTGTACTGCGCTTCGAACTGGAAGTGGTGAGACATGCGCTTTCGCATGCCGATGGTGAGGCCACGGTAGAGCGACTTGGCGTTGCTGATGGTGTTGGTGATGGTTCCAAGATTCGTAAACGGCACAGCTCCGGCGTACGAAACCGTATCGGCGTTGACTGCCGGGATGACGGTCGGTCCGACGTTGGGGTTCGTGAAGCGCGTGAGATAGACGCCCTTCGAATCGGTGAAATCAACGAAGGCGACATAGTCCTGGGCGACCTGCTGGTCGTATCCGACGTTGAAGGTGAGGATTCGGGGGTTGTGGTAGTTCTTGTCGAAGACGGTGACGCCTGCGCCGATGGGCGAGTAGGTAGCCGGAACGGCGCAATCGTTCGGATAAACGGGCATGCCGTTCGAGCAGGTGCCGATCGTCTGCTGCTGCACGCCGTTGGTAGTGATGGCACCGACCTGGGTCAGGCCGTTCTGCCGCGCGTTGAAGATGCCGGCGCTCCCACGCAAGGCTGATTTTCCGTTGCCGAAGGCGTCATATGCAAACCCGACACGGGGCTGAAACTCCTTTGTCTGATTAGGCAGGTAGCCGGTGGAGGGAAAGCGTTGATCTGAGAGATTCGAGCCATAGGCGGTTTTCGAGGGGTCGATGACTGGGTTGGGAAAGAACTGTGCCTCCCAGCGAAGACCGTAGTTGATGGTGAGTCGCGAGGCGACCTGCCAGGTATCCTGCGCGTACAAGGCTGGTTCATGATTGGCGATGCTGGAGTAGCCTGCCTGCTGAACAGTCTCGCCGGGCTGGGTAGCAGTGTCCTGGAGGTAGAGGAAGAGCGGGCTGCCGAACGAATTAGCCGAGCCGCCCGGGCACGAGGTAGCCGCCGACTGGAAGCTGCCATCGGCGCAGGATACCGTATTCGGTCCATAGCCGTTGCCGGTGCTGGCGGGTGAGGCATAGTGGAGGAAGCCAGTAGCGCTGCCGAAAATATAGCGGCCCAAGGCGAAGCCGTCGAAAACCTGAACGTTGTGGCTGTAAAGGTACTCCGCGCCGACCTTGACGGTGTGTTTGCCGAGGATGAGCGAGTAGTTATCCTTGAAGTCCAGGTGATAGAACGTCTCGCTCGACCCAGGTCCGAGGAAGAATGGCTGACCGAAGCGGAAGGATGGCGAGAAGCCGATACCGGTATCCGGAACGGCGGTCGGATCAATCGGCGAGCGAGGCCGGGTCTCGTGTCCAAAGGTGAAGTGCGCCTCGTTGAGCGCGTGTGAGTTGAGGGTAGTGATGAGGTTTGAGTTCAGCGTCTGGACATGCGAGGGCCCTTCTGTCCCGTTGGCCGAGGTGCCGTAGGTGGAGACGTCGAAGGTCTGATTTGCGTTGTTAGAGTAGTCGAAGTTATAGGAGACGTTAAGCTGATTCTTCGGACTGATGGTGTAGTCCACACGGCCGAAGAAGGCTCCATTGTGCACGACGTGGTCTACGGGCAAGCCCTCATTCTCGTTGAAGCTGCTCTTATAGAAGTTGAGGAGCACCTGGCGCTGACAGTCCCCGTTGGCGTTGATCTGCGCCTCGGTGATATTCGAGCGGAATACTGGGTTAGTTACCGAGCACGGGGTAGCTCCGCCTAGAGCTGCGCTGTTGTAAGCGCTGAGGTTGGTGCGCTGCAGGTTTTCATCGATGCCTTCAGCGGCTCCGAAATAAAAGAGCTTGTCGCGGATGATATGGCCGCCAGCGCTGCCTCCAAACTGCTCACGATGGAAGTCGGTGAGCGAGGTGCCGTCGGAGGCTGCGGCGGCGAGTGCCTCAAGCCGCTGATATTCGAAGAGGCTGCCGTGAAAATCGTTAGTGCCTGACTTGGTAATGACATTGACGACGCCGCCACCAGTCCTGCCGAATTCTGCATTGGCACCGCTGGCGACGACCTGGAACTCCTTGACCGCTTCGAGGGTAATGTCGACTGCGGCACGCTGGCCGCCGGATTGTTCTCCGAAGAAGCCGTTGTTATAGTCTCCGCCATCAAGCGAGATGTTGTTAAAGATGCCGCGCTGGCCGTTGATGTTGATCTCATCGCCGTCCGGTCCCTGCGAGATGCTGACGCCGGGCGTGAGCGTGAGCAGGTCTTCAAACTTGCGTCCGAGGACCGGCGTCGTCGCGATGGTCTGCTCATTAAGCGTAGTGGTAGAGGAGGCGGTGACCACGTCGACGAGCGGGGCAGAGGTAACGATGACCGACTCGGAGGTGCCGGCGACCTGGAGGGTCAGCTTGAGCGAGGCGGTGCGGCCTACCGTGAGGGTGAGATTCTCCTGGATGGTGGTGGCGAAGCCGGTCTTCGAAATCTTGACGGTGTAGCGTCCGGGTTGGAGTGAGAGGAAGTCGAAGTGGCCTGAACCATCAGTCGTGGCCTGGTGAAGGGTATGGGTTTCGATCTCATCGGTTTCGACCGAAGCGCCCACTACGAAAGCTCCGCCTGCGTCCATAACCTCACCTTGAATGCTGCCGGTGGTGGATTGCACCTGGGCGAGGCCGATTGCGTCGATCCCGAAGATCAGGATCACAAAAAGGGAAAGCTTTGCGGCAAGGTTCGTCATAGCAGCTCCTGAGCAGACCTGCGAACAGACGAATGCAGTGTGATCCGTGGAGCTTCCTGGGCTCGATAGCATAGGCTATGCGAGTGGATGAGGCAGGGAGTTGCCACGTTCTAGCTATCGATCCACTACTTCTGTCTGTTGGCTTTGTCAGAACAGTATCACGTCGGCCAGCGCAAGCTACATCATTTCGCGGACGGCTTACGTCCGGCGATCGATAACGGACTACTTGGCAATGTGAACTGGAAGAGCAAGGCCCAGCGACTACTCGTACTTCAGCGTTTCTACGGGATCGAGGCGGGCGGCACGATTGGCCGGGAGGGTCCCGAAGATGACGCCTACGACGACGGAGGTCGCGAGCGCGATGACGGCGGACCAGGGATTGATCGGAATCGTGAAGGGCGTCAGAAAGCGAACCGAAAATGGCAGCGCTAGGCCAAGGAGAGTGCCGACAATGCCGCCAGCAAGCGAAAGGAAGACAGCTTCGGTGAGGAACTGCATACGGATCTCCCGGCTGGTCGCGCCCATGGCCTTGCGGATGCCAATCTCGCGGATACGGGAGGAGACGTTTGCGAGCATGGAGTTCATGATGCCGACGCCTGAAACAATCAAGGTGACAAAGGCGCCAAGCGTAAGGACGATCGTGAGCATGTCGGCGATCTGAGCCATCTTGTTCAGTACATCCGTCATGACGAAGGCGTTGTAGACGGAGTTGGGGCGGTGATTACCCTTGATGACCGCGAGAATCTTCTTGGAGTCAGGAACAACCATCTTCGAGTCGCTGACGGAGAAGAAAATCTCTTTAACAGTGTCGGTTCCGGTGAAGTAACGCGCGACGGTGTAAGGAATGAGGATGGTCTGATCCGAGACCTCGGACTGACCGAAGGTATCGATGCGCATCTTGAAGACGCCGACGATCGTAAGGGGGATGCCGCGGACGGAGATAGTCTGGTCAATGGCGGCGGAGTCGCTGCCGAAGAGGAGGCGGGCAAAGGGCTCGACGATGACGGCGACCTTGGCGTGGCCGCTGGCATCCTGATCGTCGAAGAAGCGGCCGGCGGTGATGGCGAGGTTGCGAATGTCTTTGTATTGGGGAGAGACGCCGAGGAACATCGTCTCCTTGGTGATGCCGCCGCCGACGCTGATGTCCTCGTGCTGCTCGAGCATGGGCGAGGAGGCGACGACGCCGGGAACCTGCTCGACGACGTTGGTGAGGTCTTCGCGGGTCATATAGTCCGGAGTGCTGACGTTATCGGCACCGACAACGCTGCCGCCGGAGTACTGCATCTCGACCATATTGGTACCGATGGAGGAGATAAGGTCGAGCGCGTACTGCTTGCCTGTAAGGCCGAGCGTCGTGACGAGGATGATTGAGGCCGAACCGATGACCATGCCAATCATGGTGAGCAGGAAGCGGACCTTACTGGCGCGGAAGCTATCGATGGCGAGTTGGACTACCTCGCTGAAGACCATGGTGGTGCGGGCGCTCGCGAGGGTGCGGTCAAACGAGCTCTTGGGGTTGAGAAGCTTCGGCATCGGTATTGATTAGACGCTCTTAACTACGGCAGCGGTGCGAGATTTGCAGGGAGCAGTTGTTGTCATGAGGCGAAGTGCCTGCCGTAGGCGGAAATTCGCAGCAGGCACTGCGGTTTTAGAAGTGGTGCGAGATGCTGGCAATCACAGAATAGTCTGCAAAAAAAGCGTCCCCGTTGAGCGTACCGTTTTGAAGCTCGGGAACGCTCGGAGGACGATTCCGATGCAGCGCCCACGGTCCGTTGACAGAGAGGATCATCTTCTTCGCCTGGAAGATCAGGCCGGGATCAAGCGACAGAATCGAACCGGGCCGGCGAAAGCCGTTGCTGTCGCCGAGCAGGTCGCGAACCGGCACTCCCTCGCCGCGCACACCGAGGCTCATCGTCAGTCCGCGAGCCTTGGGGACGCCCTGCGAGATGCCCACGCGGTAAAGGTATTGGTCGGTGACGGACATGACGCCTTGGCCGGGTTGCGTACGGAAGGTGGCCACGCCATTCGTATCGCGCGGATTAAGTAGATATTGCGCCTGGTAGTAAGCATCGGCACGGCGCCAGATCGATTTATAGCCTTGGGTCGCCACCAATAGGCCCCAGCCACCGTCCCCGGGCTGCATGGATTGGTCGGCAGTCGCCTTGATCGTCTGGCCATTGAGTACACCCGATCCGGTGGCGTTGTCGATGCCGGTTGGGATCTTGAGGGAGGCGCTCACGGCGACGTTACCGCCGTTCTCAGTTGGTGGGCGGAAGATCCAGGCCTGTGCGCCGACGGTTAGATCTCCCAGGCCGCTGACCTGATAGATCCCCACGGGCGCGTAGATCTGGTTGCGCGTGCCGTTGTAGACGGGAACATCGGCAATGAAGCTCCAGCGTGGAGTGAACTTGTATTCCACGCCAACATCGAAGATGTTCTGGTGGTTGCGAACGGTGGTGGGGCGTGCGATCTCAGCATCGCCGATGAAGTATTTATTGGAGTTGAAGACCCGGTATCCAATATCGACTGTCAGGTTGTGAATGGACAGGCCCTTGTAGCCCCCGCCGCTCTCGTTGAATCCGCCAATCGGATTTACCAGTTCGTCCATGGTGTGCTGGGTGGAGTGGGCGGCGACACAACCCTGTGCGATGGCTTGCGTTCCGGCCAGGCTGATCGATGCAAGGGTCGCTATAACCGCAAGCCGCTTGATGTTTCGCATAATGGGTTCCTCGAAGCGAAAATTTGCTCCCGGATCATCGACGTACGCAGAATGCTTGAACGGGAGCCTCCCAACGGTAGGCTGTGGCCGAGAGCTTGTCTTGCACCCAAAGATCGACATTCGCCTCCACCGTGTCCGCGGAGTACTCCCCGGGCGATGCACGGCGGCCGCACGCCGGCGCGCTTGCAGAAAGGCCTTTTGCGTAGGAGGCTGCAGCGTACTAAACTTCAAACAGGAAGAGTGGCCGAGTGGTTGATGGCTCCAGTCTTGAAAACTGGCGTACCTGAAAGGGTATCGGGGGTTCGAATCCCTCCTCTTCCGCCACCTACCTGTTTCAGGAAATCCCAAGACATCCGAAGGCACTACCCGAACCCAAGCGGGCGTTAGGGTTTAGCGCTTTTACCGTCCTAGAGCGTACGACAGAAGCTAAGCGTGCAAGGGGATAGTTCCGGGGGTATGTATTTGTCTTCCGGGGGATACCTCCAAAGCGTTGCTTTGAGGCTCTGATGGTATTGACAGACACTGAGATTCGTAAGGCAAGGGAGACAGGATCTCCCAATTTACTCCGGCAAATTGAGGTTACCCCGGTACCCACGTTACGCGACTCGCGATCAAGTTGATGGCGCTCTCATTTGTACGGACAGAGAACTTATCGGCGCCCGCTGGTCGGAAATCGATCCCGACGCAGCAAGATGGAATATTCCGGCGGACCGCATGACAATGAGGTCGCCGCACGTTGTGCCTCTTGCGAGACAAAATCTGGAAGTTCTCGATATGCTGCGGGAGCTTACTGGTGGAAATATATGGCTGTTTCCGGGTGACCGAAATGCCGTGAAGCCAATGAGCAACAACACGATCCTCAAGGGACTTGAACGAATAGAATACAAGGGTAAGATGACAGGCCACGGCTTTCGCGGGCTCACCTCAACCATCCTCTACGAACGCCGCTACAGTCATGAGCACATCGAACTGCGGTTGGCCATGCCCCGCGAAACGCAGTAAGCGTGGCCTACAATCACGCACTCTATCTCGAACCGCGATCCAAGATGATGTAGGAGTGGGCTCATTTCCTCGAACAGACGCAATGCAGAACTCGTGTGCTTCCTTTCGAGAGCTATTGGCCTAGCCTTGCATAGCCGCAAAGCCGAACTCGCCTGCGTTAGTCATTGCCGAAAACGCCGTTTTCAAGAAGAACGGGTACTCAGACTGGGATGACCTCAAGGCCTATTTCTACCCACTCGGTTGGACTGGTTCCGGGAAGTTGTACCAGATGATCTCCAGCAAACTGAGGCTTCCTTGCGCCTGATGAAGCAGAACACTGACAACATCACTACCGTGATCAAGTCGTATGCTCAGGCTCAACTCACCAATCGGACCTTGATGACCCACGCCGATCGCATTCTGCGGCTCTGCTGGTTGAGCAGCATCACAGACTGACAGCCACAACGGCATTCCGCGATGACTCTCAGAGAGGGTAATGTCCACGTGAGCCCATTGACGAGAAATCGACGCAAGGGAATGAGCAAACTCGGATTCGCGGAGGGTCAGAGGTCTGCTCTCAACCGGAACCATACTGCTTGAAGTCCTCGCTACGGTTTCGTCTAACAATGAAGCTTCTGCAAAGTCAGCCTTTTTCGGCAATCTCGACGTTTTCTCCAGCCCGAGCGGGTCGAAGTTGGTCAAGTCTGTCCATCGCACTTGCAGCTACCAATCCTGCATCTTTGACAGCCAGACTTATTCCCAGCAGTAAGTGCAATGCACAGGTTTACCGCGTTCCGCAGGCGCGGGCAGCAGATCTTTATCGATTTGGCATGGAGAATAGAGCTCATTGGCTGCATTCCTTTTCTTTACGCTAATTCAATTTAGAAGAGGGCCCGGCGCCAACCACTGCATGTTCTGACATCTCGGGAGCGGGTTTGTAGGTTGCATCATGCCGAACATAGATCTCTTCTGCTCGGCTTATCGGAGTTCCCGTGACGATGACATAACTCTGCCCGTCGCTCTCGAAGGAGACACGGTTGAGTTGAACCTTTGTCGATATAGCGCCTTCGGTGGGCATCAACGAAAGCAGAAAGCGCCCTTGGCCCGGAACGTAAAGAAAAACACCATCTCCAGGATGATCGGCTATTGCGCTCCCGCCCGCCATGTCCCCCACTACTTTGTTATTCTTCAGGAGAAGAGGCGAAGTGAGTCTTACTTCATTTGCGCCAGGGTCGAGCATCTGATTGCTTCCATAGGTCAGCGGCATGTGGTCCGTCCATTCGCCAGTAAGCGTCACTTTCAGCTCTCCAGTATTTGGGAGTGAAAAGGACTGTCCGGGTGTAAACCAGGACTGCGTCTCTGGTAGGGCGCTCTCCGCCTCAGGACCATAGCTGCTAGGACCCAAGGGGACAATCTTGGACCGAATCGACAGCAGGACACGCTCTCCGTCTCGGCGAAGTGTCTTGATGGAGTAGAACAGGTTGCTGCGATCGATTTGCGCCAAGCCTCCGCAATCCGAATGGTCCTTATCGGTGGTCGACATAAAACATTGAAAGCTGTCGCCCTGCTCTGGAGTAAGCTTCAGCATCATCACTGAGCCATCTTCATGCGCTCGAACCTCAACCAGCGCCAAACGTGAACCCAAAGCGACAAGCAGCAGAACAAGACAAGCGAAGGCAATTCTTGGGATACGCATCATTTGCAAACCTTTCTCGAACCATATGGTTGTGGCAGTCTGCGTCTTGAGCCATGTGCGATCCGGAACCGGTTCCGTGATCAGGAGGCTGCCATAGCTGCGCAGCGCTAACCCCATCTCGGCGTAGCCTCTTAGTAGCTTCTGGCAATCCGCACAGTGGGCAATGTGTTCGGAAGCTTCGCGCGGCACATTTTCTCCGTCGTAAACTGCTGAGACAAACTCTCTGATTTCATCGCACCTCATGTAGTTCTCCTTTGGCTGCGCCGAGCCAGATAGTCCGCAGCGCCTGCCGCGCCATAAAGAGTCTCGACCGAACGGTCCCTATCGGAATGTCCAGCATGACGGCAAGCTCGGCGTAAGAATGCCCCTCGACTTCGCGTAACCATATCAACGTCCGTTGTTCTTCAGGCAAATGTTGCAGAGCGTCCGAGACCATTGAACCCTGCTCCAGATCACAACTCATCAAGATCTCTTCCTGTACAGGCGACTCGGATTTGGTACGTCGCCACCATTCTGCTGCTCGATGTCTTCCAATACCGAAGAGATAGGCCCCTACACTTCCACGTGCAGGATCAAAGCCATCCGGATGCCTCCATAGCTGTGTAAAAACCTCCTGCGTCAAATCCTCAGCAGCTTGGAAAGAGCCAACGATCTGCCGAAGGAAGGCGCGCAGGCGTGGCGCGTATTCGCGGTACACAGATCCGAACATCTCGGCATTACGTGCCCAATCTTTTACGACCTTAACGTCTTCAGTCATGAATGATCTCTACACTGATCTTCGTGTCTGAGAACGGAAAGGTTCATTTGTACGTGAAGATATTTCGTTTGGGGTGTTGAAGTAGGTTTGGCAACTCAGGCTACGTGACAAGCTTTCAGGAGGTTGACTCTACGAGGCTCCACTCTCTAGAGTTGGAGTTCAATCGTCCTCACGTTCAAAGCAACGTCATGGGCTATGGATTGCAACGAGAAAACCAGCGAAGTACGCTGGTTGCCGGAACAGAAGCACTGCTGCTCTACCGTCTCTTCTGCGTCCAAACGCGGATAACGACTCGCAAAGAAATTTGCAAGAGGAGAAGTATGGATCGACGTGGCTTTATCGCCGGGTCTGGCGCTGTGCTGCTCAATGGCGGCCTCTATACCGCGAACAATTCTGCCCCGTCAGCAGAGCCTGATGACGTGATCACCGCAGCCTACTACTTCGGCAATTTCCATGTAGACCCTCGAAATGAAGAGGCTCACGGAGTTGGTTGGACTGAATGGAATCTGGTCAAAGCCGCCACGCCGCGTTTTCCGGGCCACGACCAACCCAAAGTGCCGCAGTGGGGCTATGGCGACGAGTCCAGGCCAGAAGTCTTCGAGAAGAAGATCGCCGCCGCCCGGCAACATGGCGTCGACGCGCTGTTATTTGATTGGTATTGGTACGAGGACGGTCCCTTCCTCAACGGCGCCCTCTATAACGGTTACCTGAAGGCTGCGAACGTCAAGGATGTTCGCTTCGCACTGATGTGGGCGAATCATGATTGGATTGACATGCACCCTGCCAAAATGCAGAGTCCAGGGAAGATCCAGTTCCACGGCGGAATTTCTCGCAAAGCCTTCGACACTATGTGTGAACGCGTTGTTGAGTTATTTCAGCAGCCCTCGTACCTCAAGCTCAATGGCAAGCCCTACTTTTCTATCTACGAACTCTTTCGCTTCGTGGAGGGGATAGGAGGGTTGAAGCAGGCGGTTGAGGCACTTGATGCGTTCCGCGAGAAAGCACGTGCTGCAGGCTTCCCCTCCATCCATATCAATGCGGTCACATGGGGTGTGAAGCTCTTGCCCGGTGAAGCACAGGTCACGAATCTTCCTCAGTTACTGCGAGAGTTGGCTATCGACAGCGCGACTTCCTACGTGTGGATTCATCATGCACAGCTCGCGCATACTGCCACAACAGAATATGGGGATGTTCGCCACAAGTACGAGACGTACCGCGATGGAGCATCTGCGGATCTTGGGTGCATGTATTTCCCCAATGTCACGGTCGGATGGGATGCAACGCCCCGCACTTGTCAAACCGACAACTTTCGGGTCGGTGGCTATCCCTTCACATCTGTAGTCGTCAACAACTCGCCACAAGCATTCGAGGAAGCATTGCGCTCAGCAAGGCAGTTTGCCCTCGGCAGGCTGCCTCCAGGTAACCGCCTGGTCACTCTCAACTCCTGGAACGAGTGGACCGAAGGCAGTTATCTCGAACCGGATACGGAACATGGAAGCGCGTATCTAGAGGTGATCCATAGCGTATTCAAATCCTCAAGCAAGAGAACGGAAGCAGGTAATCGCGAGGTCGCTGGACCCGAAGCGCCTTCTAAGTATCGCAAAGTCGGCATGTCGGCAAACGTCAAGCCTGAGCGAATCGACGTTTCCCAAAACACCGTTTTTGGTGAACTTCAGCTAATTCGATGCTAACGGGCAAGTCGACACATCTTGGCTCGATGCCCTCCTGCGAGGGCATCCCTAGTGAACGCTGGACTCCATTTTTAGTTCTGTACGGTAACTCCGGTTTCCGATTTCTCATAGGCATCCCCGCTTCCGACGACGTAGGTTGCGGTAGGGTTATGGAACCCTTTAGGTCCGAACAGGAAGACGTTGTTGAGAGAGACAATCGCAGTCTGCGTTCCGAGTTGGATATTCACGGTGTTGCCGGTGAAGGTCGTAACGGAGAGATCCTGCTTGCCATCGCCATTGAAGTCGGCGAAGGAGATCTGGTAGGGAGCGCTTGCGGTCGGGAAGGCGACCTGCGGCTGGAACGTGCCGTTGCCGTTCCCCAGCAGAAGGCTGATGGTGTTACCGGTATAGTTGGCGATGGCAAGGCCGGGCTGGCCGGTGCCGTCGAGACCCAATGCGACGATCGAGGTTGGTTCGGTTCCCGTGGCATAGGTGACCTGCGGCTTGAAGGTGCCGCTGCCAGCGTTGAGCAGGATGCTGACCGTGCTATCCCCGAGATTGGCGATGGCAACGTCGGGTAGACCATCGTTGTTGAAGTCTGCGACGGTGGCAGAGAACGGCGTGCTGCCGGTGGCGAAGGTAGTTTCTGCCTGGAAGGTTCCATCGTTCTTGCCGAGTAGAAGCCCGGCGTTTTTGTCGCCGCCATTCAGGACGATGAGGTCCATAACGCCATCGCCGTTGAAGTCAGCTGCAACGGTGTAGTCGGCATCCTTCCCTACAGCAGTGGTGGTCTGCCTGGCGAAGGTACCGTCGCCGTTGCCAAGGAGCACGCCGATGGTCTTATCGCCGAGGTTGGTGACAACCAGATCCTGAAGCCCGTCGCTATTAAGGTCGGTTACGGTTACAGAATAAGGTTCTGTCCCTGTGGCGTACGAGACAGGAGCAGCGAAGGTGCCATCACCTTTGCCGAGCAGAACGCTGACGGTATTTGTAAAGAGGTTGGTGACGACAAGGTCCGGGTTATGGTCGTGATTGAAGTCGGCGATGGCCACCTGGTAGGGCTGGCTGCCGGCCTGGTAGGTGACCTGTGGCTTGAAGGTGCCGTCACCCTTGCCAAGCAGGATGCCGACCGTGCCTTCGACGAGGTTCGCGACGGCGACGTCCGGGAAGCCATCCTTGTTGAAGTCGCCTGTAACCGAGAAGAGCGCTCCGCTGCCCGCTGCGCCCGAGGCGAACGAGGTGGGAGTAGCGAGGGTCTGGGTGAGTGGAGCAGGTGTGACCGTTCCAAGAATAGTGTTGGTGGTGCCGTCGGCGAACTGAATCGAGCCGGTTGGGACCGACTGGCCATAGAAGGTCGCGACATCGGTGAAGTTGAAGCCGGTGTTAGTAGAGACTGCCGAAAGCGATTGGATGGTTCGGTAGTTCCCTACTGAAGTGACGACGAGCGTGGTTGAGGGAGAGGTCTGGGCAGGCAAGGGATTGGTGCCTTGGAACTTCGCGATGATGGTGTGGGTACCTGCACCGGGAACCAGCTTGATGATGGCTACACCTGCGCTCAGCTCGGCACTGCCGAGAAGCGTTGCGGGCGAGGTGGAGGTGTCATAGAAGGAGACGAGGCCTGCGTTCACCGCGCCAGACGAGGAGACGGCAGCACTCAGCGTCACGACGGTGCCCGCATTGATTGGCGATGCTGGTGCAACCGTGAGAGCTGTGTTGAGAGCGACGACCGTAAGTGTGGCCGAGGCGCCGGCGCCGGTGTAGGTGCCGTTCGAGGCTATTTGGCCGGTGGTGTTGGTGTAGGTGCCAGCGACAGCACTCAATACATTCGTTTTTACGGTGCAGGTTGCTCCTGCGGCGATCGTCGCTCCGGTGAGGGTGATCGAACCAGACTTGAGAAGGCAGAAAGACGAATCATCAGAACTCCAGGAGCTACGGGATCTCGAGACACGACTCACACCCACGCGCCGCAAAGCGCAGGGAGTGATCCAACGAGGTCACATCGAAAAGTGATTTCGTAGCGAGAACCGACCCTATCTTGCTACCGCCAAGATTGCAAGGCATCTTTAAATCGATTCAGCTTGTGGCCTGCCGCTTTAGCCAGCTATGTGATCTCACCGTCTGACGGACCGATCGGTGAGAGTTTTGCCATGCTGATCTACTTTATTTTGCTGGCGTCTGCGTTCCCGAATTCGCAGCTTTGATGTCGGCTCATTGCGAAAATCTACTAATCTGTACCGGCCTGCCTCCTCAGTCTCAAAGATCCAGTCCGACCCATCCGTCGTGTTCGGAATTTCGATTAGTTACGAAATGTATGGGTGTCAGCAGATTTAGAGCAAGATTCACTTGGTTTGCCGTGAGCGGAACTTGTTGAGCCACAGTTCGCTGATAGAAACTCATCTCCGTTACTGGCTCCTTTCGGAGAGGCAGGCGGCATAAGCCATTGTGAGCAAGCATGCTCGCTGTCAGAGTGCCTTTTCCATCCTGATGCACCGTTAGTCGAGCGGCTATCGGAGCAGAGAGACGTCGATCCCATAGGAACCGTAACATCGCTTCTCTTGCCGGTTTGTTGCATGAATACAATGAAGGCTCCCGCATGCGCTGCAACGTCTGGGTTTCCCAAGCAATTTGGTCCTTCCCTAAAGAGAGACCAGTGTCTGTTTTGGAAGTTGGAAAGTAGACGACTGGGTTTGAACAAGGGATCTGAACCGGGTTGTCGATCTGAAGACCGCGTGAGGAGTTCGACACGCCAGGAGTGACGGAAGCAGGAAAGAGAGCACACACGAGGCTATCGATCGACGGAATGCAATATCTTCTTAGACACCGAGACTGTAATGAACAGACAATCAACCTTCAGTCGCGCGTTCATGAAAGTCTTCATCCGAGAGTCACCCATGATAGCTCCGGTTGTTTTTTCCAGGAAGTTCGCAAAGTCTATGTTTTCGGCAATCTCGCCCCGAGCCTCCACAAAGCTCACCATCTACAATCTCCCCATGAAGCTCCCTCTCGCTCTGCTCGCCCCCTTACTGGCTGCATCCACTCTCTCAGCCCAATCCTCATCCGCCAACCCCGCTGATCAGGCCGTCCTCACCACCATTCAAACCCTCTTCTCCGCCATGGCTGCTCATGATCCTGCCGCCACCCGCGCCGCCTTCCTCCCGGGAGCTTCCCTCCTCACCATCAAAGACAATAAATCCACCCTGTTGTCTGTAGACGACTTCGTCACCCGTATCGCAAAAAGCGTCGGAACTCCTATTGAAGAACGCATCCACGAACCGCTTGTCCGCATCGACCGTGATGTGGCCGTCGTCTGGGCACCCTATGCTTTCCTCGCCAACGGCAAAGTCGATCACTGCGGCACCGACCTATTCAACCTCATCCTCATCGACGGCTCGTGGCACATCACCAACATCACTTGGAACTCCATCACAGCCTGCTCTGCCAAATAACCCTGACGCACTAGATCAGGCGCCGGCAAACCGAATCACAAACACTGGTTCTCAACGCTCGGCAGATTTTGCAGCCATACATCGGCAGCCTTAACGAAAGAACTCCTCTTGAAGGTACTGAGTTTCACAGAATGCCTTTTCAAGCGGCCGCCCGATCCTCGAACAATGGGCAGTGCTTACCACGAGAACGAATTTTCACGCTTCATCGTGGCCTCTGGTTTGCGACCTCCTTCTTGCCACATATCGCGTCGACTCCAGCATCGCCCAGATGGTGCTGCCGATCACTAGCAAGCCACACTTGTGACGGAAAGGGCTCCCATAGGTGTACGGTTCCAAGAGAACGACGTGAACATGGTGCTGCGCTACGCAAATTGCTATCGAGATGAACGCCGCAACCGCTGCTGCGACCACTCGAGAGCGACTTGGAACGTACGTGCGCATAAATTTAGGGTGCCTTTGACTTGAACGAATTCCTTTATCAATCAAGGTTCCAAACAAGATAGCAAGCCAATACGCGACGACATCCCACAGCGAGAAGACGCGGCCAAGCAGCAGCACGCCGGGAAGTGTAAGGCGAAAGGCATCCAGGCCGGGCGAGTGGTACAGCTTTAAACATTCGACCGAGGTTGCAACGAATGCCGCCGCCATGCCAGCAGCAGCAACGCTCAACAAACAACACAAGGTCGAGACCATCCAGTAGATCATCAACGCCCACAGCATCGAGCCACCGTATTTCACAAGAACAAGCGGCAAGTCGAGCGGGGCGAACCTTATCAAGAGACCCAGTGCCGCTGTTCCCAGAATGAGGATGGACGAGAGCACAAGAGGGCGAGGTGAAATTACTTGTTTGTTGAACCAGTGCTGCGCCATACATCTCCTTGCTTCTTTCTTGTCCGGACAGTATTCAGCCATGACTTAGAGAGGCAGCGTCACTACTCACATATTTGAAGTCCTGAGTACAGGACAACGAACCATCGATCACTCTTAGCGCCCTACTGTCTTGACACTTTGTAAAGCAAAGTATACGCTTTGCATTACAAAGCTCTCTACATATGACTGACCTTAATCGAGCCATCGTTGAAATACGCAGCATCCGTCGACAAGTGGCACAAACGACGGAGTTCCACGGCTACGGTCCCGCCACGCTCTTTGCCACGGCAATGCTGGCACTGCTGGCGGGCGGAGTTCAATCTTGTTGGATCCCTCAACCCGCTACACAGCCAAAGCAGTATGCAGCCCTCTGGCTCACCGCGGGTGTTATCTGCGCAGCGCTGATCGGAACGCAGATGTTAGTGCGGGCAAACCGACTTCATTCCGGGATGGCCGACGAGATGGTCCGCATGGCCGTGGCGCAGTTCCTTCCCGCGGCCAGTACTGGTGTCATTCTGCCCTTCGTCCTGTTGCGTGTGACGCCGAGTAGTTTATGGCTGCTACCGGGCTTATGGCAGATCGTTTTTGGCCTTGGCGTCTTTGCTTCCTGCCGCTGTCTGCCACGACCCATGCTTCTTGCAGGCATCTGGTTTCTTCTCACCGGTCTCTCCTGCATCGCTCTCGGAGATCTTCGGGCTCTCGCCCCGGTTACGATGTCCATCGCCTACGCGATCGGAATGACACTCGTCGCCGCAATCCACTATTTCTCCGCAAGAAAGGCTTTGATCAGTGAAGATAACGAATTCTAAGCCTGCCGCCCCCTTTGCCTACGAGGGCCTTGATCGCGTCATCCACGAACGCGCACGACTCAGTGTCCTTACCTCGCTCATGACGCATCCGAAGGGGCTTAGTTTTGTTGAACTCAAGCAGCTTTGTGCTCTCACGGATGGCAATCTGGCGCGTCACCTCCAGGTACTCGAAGAGGATGGCATGGTGAGGCTCAGCAAAGATACCGATACAGGGCGGGCTCAGACCACTGCTCGCATTACCGTGGCAGGCCGCAAGCGGTACTTGGAATACCTCACCATCCTTGAACAGGTCGTTCGGGATGCTGCTTCCGTGAGTCACGAAGGCGAAGAAAACCTGATTCGCCGCAAACTTACACCGATCAGCACCTAAGAGCTTTTGCCTCTACATCACAGATCTACGCCCTCTAGCTTTGTAATACAAAGTAGTCTCAGGAGAACTGCCATCATGAGCACATCCGTCTCGCCCCAGCCTTCGGGAATCAGTCTCTTCTCCCGCTCTCTCGGTACAAAGTTCTTCATCCTTCTCCTGCTAGCCGTTGGCATGAGCATCTCAGGCTTCTTCGTAGAGGGTCTGACCACGGAACGTGCTGACAGGCACGGCGTACTCGCTGCTTCCTCAGACAATGCTTCCGAGCAGCCGAAGACTGTCCTCGGTATTCGCCTGGCGGACTCATACCGTTCCACCCGCCGCTCCCTGCACTACATCACCCTCTTCCTCGGTCTCGTTTTCCTAACCTACTTCCTCTTCGAGGTTCTCACCGGGAAAAGTGTTCATCCGGCCCAGTACGCCCTGGTCGGTATCGCCCAAACCATCTTCTACCTTCTCCTGCTGTCCTTAGCCGAACATGTTGGCTTCGATCTCAGCTTCCTGATCGCAGGCGCCTCTACCATCGCACTCCTCGCAATCAACACCGAGTGGGTCTTTCGCAGCCGCAAGCTTGCCCTTCGGTCCCTCGGGGTATTTACAAGCCTTTACGCGTTCATTTATGTCCTGTTACGTGTCGAAGCGTACGCTCTCCTTGTAGGCGCCATCGCTAGCTTCACAGCCGTTGCCGCCGCGATGTATGTCACTCGCAATGTGGACTGGTATGGCGCGAGCACCCCAGTTCCTAACTTCGCCACCAACTCGTCCGCTTCAGCTCCAAGGAAGAGTGAATCATGGCTGGACTGAGACGGATGTCTTACGATGGTTCGAACGGATAGAGTAGTCCTTAATATCGTTTTTCCTGGATGCGATGCTTCAGTTCCGTGAAACCAGAGCGGTCACTGCCCATCCATCAAGTACGATGAATGGGCAGTGACCATGGAACGAGAGATGCCAGGAGAGTTCAAACCGGTACAACAAGCTAAAGCTATTCAGAAGATTCACCTCTGCTTGTCATTTTCATGACTGGTTTGTTGATCAGCGGAGTCACCGCTTTCCCGTTGCAGACTGAACTCAGAGTTCTGCGCTCAGTTCTCGAAGCTGCACCAGTTAGGCCAATCGCCGAGGCCGTCGGCCTGCTGCCATGGATTGCACGGGTGCACGATGCACTCTCTGAAACAAACGCTCACTTCCCATTCCTGGCCTACGGGACGGACTGGCTAGCCTTTGCTCACTTGGTGCTTGCTGCTCTGTTCATTGGTCCCTATCGTGATCCCGTTCGAAACAAGTGGGTCGTCACGTTCGGTGTCATCGCCTGTGCAGGAGTCATTCCGCTTGCTCTCATCGCAGGCCACGTTCGCGGCATTCCGCTACCATGGCGACTCATCGATTGCAGCTTCGGGGTATTTGGGGTCATTCCACTTCTACGTTGCAAGCAGCTTATCTCGAGCCTTGAGCACTCGACCCATCATTGATTCTTCAAGGTCCACGAACTCAAGCGTTGCCTGGTAGAAGGAATGCTCAGGTTCAATCTTATTTCTCAAAGCACCGTTTTCAGAGAGTGAAAAACTCGGATGCTCTACGGATGCAAGACACAGCTAGATCATAACCAATCGAGGTCTTCGGACGCCAAGATCGAGTATGCGTGGAGAGACTACTCCTATCGTCCGTTGAAGGTCCGGAAGAAACTTGACTTTTGTGGCCCCGTGCAGTCCTCCAGGTACAGAGTACGCCGCAAGCGTGTACTGGTAAAGGTACTGACTCGCATACATAACCCTCATAGAATGAATACTTTCGTACTTGAGGTACGGGGGGTAGATAGGGTGGAGACGCTTCAAAGCCAGCAAAACCGGTTCCTCGCATATAAGCCGTTCTTGTCGCCTGTAACCTACTTGATCGAACTCAGGCTGGGCTGCAACATTCGGAAAAGCGCTCCTCCTATCGAAGGGAATTGGTAGGCTAGCCACGTCAGCACGGGCAATGCACCAAACGTTAGTATCCGCTGGAAAAACTCGACTCCTAGTTCATTCTGCTTTGTATCTGTAATTCGGCTTAAGACGGCGTTGCGATGCATCTGCGCAAAAACGGATATGACACCTATGCCAAGAAGCAGTAGCAGCGCCGTAAACATCCAGTTCACCTCTCGGCGCGGTTGAAACGGATAAGAATTCCAAGCCACAATTCCGAGCACAAATGTAATCGAAACAAAGCTCATGATGTGCCGCATGTTAACCAGCACGGAGCGAATTGTGCTTAGGTAGCGAAGTGCCAGGAACTCTTCCGCCTGAGGAATATAAGCGTGGGCGTCCTTTCCAGGATTTACTTTCTGGGCTTCAGTAGCTACGAGTTGCGCATCGAAAAGCCGACTTGCTACTTCACCGACATCGGCCTGAGCAATCTCTGTCTTACCGCGCAGGCTCACGATCAGTGGAGTGAACCCGCTGTTCTTGCTACCCGTCTCTTGCGTGGCTTCATTCGTCTCAACCAGGCCTGTCCGCTGCTTATCCCAGTAGGGCAGCAGGATGCCCGATAGTAGAGCTTCGCTTGCCGCAGCATAGTCGCACTCAATAGCCCACATAAGATCCATTGATCGCCGGTCGCCATCCCTTGGAACATCAACGTGATCGATGAAGTCTGCGCATCCCTCGACCATAGGTTGCTCTTGATCCACGCTGTCCTTCCGGCCATACTGCTCCATCAGCAGGCCGACATGCGTTTGAAGGTTCGCGTAAGCATCCTGCAATCTCTTTGCTGCTGTGGGATCCTCCTGTCCTATAACAGTCACTAGCTCACCTGTATGGATCAGTTGACGCAGCGACTCAGTAGAACGCGACATGTCGCGCCAGTAATCCTGCAGGTTTCCTCGGCGGAGCATTGTGATCCAACTCACTCCTTTTAGCCGATCAAATGCATCGCGTAATGGCATAATTTCGAGCGGATCCAGGAGACCTCGCTGTAGAGCCTGCCACACAACAAGCATTCGAACCCAACCGCTGAGAGCAATAAGAATCTGTGGAAAGAAAAGGGCAAAGATCAGGAACTCATAGAGCGTAGGTAAGAACCTTGCCATCTCGCCCGAGTGCCACAAAAAGCGATCCATCGACTTGAACGGAACGATTACTACACCCACGCAGAATAAAAGAATATAGAAGCTCGACAACGCCACGTCCACCCATCGCCGCATCTCGCCGCTTGGTCCTCGCAGAGCATTCTGCAGCAGGAAACGCGTAATTAACAAGCAACTCATGTTCTTGTACAACTGAGGGCTGTTCTTATTATTAAATGAGTCAAGTGCCTCATCGGACACGTACATCGGAGAAGTAGTTTGATACGTGACCTTTGCCGCTCGCGGAAGCACCGGTCGGGACTTCTTGGAAAATCGCAGCCGCAGTGTTTGATAGACCGCCCATAAATACCAACTTGAAAGCAAAATAAGCACCGGCATGACCGGCGACACGCCTGACTCCGGATGGAGTGAACGGTAGCTGAAGAACACGCCCGCAAACGTTCGTTCATTCGCGGCCCCGTTATCAAGACATACCCGTGCCCAGGTAAATGGGGCGAACACTGTAGTTAGAAATGCAACTAAATCAAAAAATACATAGCGGTCTAAACCCTCGCCGCTGCGAAATACGTAAGACCACGTCTTAGTCAGCGTACACACCAGCGCACTTAGCCCCGCACCCATCGTGAGCAAGGCCACGAAGAATGCATCCGTCGTCACGGTGCCACCGTGATAACGTGTGCCGAAGACTGGAAACGCTAGCAGGAACGTCATGACAAAGAGCATCGCTGTACCAATGTGCAGATAGACACTCCGCCGACGCGGATGGTCATTTTCTCGAACATCCAGATCGCGAGTCATCGAAGACCAATAGCGTGCCGTGAGCATAACGATCACGTGGCCGCAACACGCAATCGTCAGTCCAAGGCACAAGGCGAACCACGGTAGCGACGGGTTCACCACCTGGTCGCTGAGCACATCCTGTCCGGGCTGCAAACAAGGTGATGGTTTTGCGCCAGCCGAGTAAATCGTTGGCAGCAGCGGTGGCATGCTTTCGTTGCCGCACACATTCAGCACTCCGAGGAGATAATCGCCATCGCGACCGGCCGCAGTCGCCCAGAGACTCGGCCTGAAGGCATTCTTTGCTTCGTCAGGAGCTTTGTAACCCACCAGGTTGGGTAGGTTCCCGGTATTGCCATCCCAGAACGTATAACTCGCAGCGTTATATATCGAGTGACTTAGGGAATCCGGAAAAGCATGCAAGACGGTCGTGTTGGTGTCATGCGTTGTCCAGGCTAATGGATAGGGAGTCAGACTTACCGCTCCAATAAATGGGGGACGATCAGCAGGTCGATCGAACATAAGATCTTCGCCGTTCAAAAAGACCAGTTGCGCATCCGGGCAGGCGCGATGAAAGAACTCGGCTAGAAAAAATTCGTCGAGAATGTTCGAAGCCGAGATTACAACGAATTGAATCTGTAGTTCATTGAAGTCTCTGGCGAGCGCCAATAGTCGAGACTCCTGCGAGATCGGTGTCTGCGAAGTTGAGAACTGGGGAATCGTATCGCCTTCACCTGCATCTTTTAGCGTAAGTGGCAGATAGGGGCTCAGAGACCCACCTTCTTTACTGCCGGTACTTTCTCCTTCCAGTGAAGCATTTCGCAAGAGCGCCACTCCTCGAGGATAGGTCGCCACCAACCCAGATTCATCGGCGCATGAAGTCGCGCCGCTTGATGCAGAATTCTGCGCCTGAGATGCTCCGAAAACTGTCCCTTCCTCCGCCAAAAAGGCAGTGCGTTTAAATGAATATTTCGCCCGCTCAAGTGACGCTCGAAAAGCGCAATTCTCGCGAATCGCATTCTCACCGAACGACCGGTACGTCACCTTAGGACCAATCGGCGCCTCCCCGGAATCTGCCTTTGCGTGCATCCCGCCAATCAGGCTTGAAGCAACCGGAGTCGAGGTCCACCCGGTCACGTCAATAGAATCTACCCCGAGGATCTTACCGGCTTGTTCTATTCCAAAACGAAGTGAAGCCGCGGAGCCAGACCCACGAGGACCAATGATCGCCGCCGCATTTCCTCCATTTTTCATCGTGAACCGTACCGTCGCTCGCGGCATAGGCAGGCAGCGCCCCCCGCCATCCCGTGTAGCGCAACGGTTCTCACCTTCCTCGCGGAGACTTCGCTGAGCACGGAAGGCTGCCTCCAACTGCGTCCCGTTCACACCCAGTGTCGACGTTTCACTCACCAGAAATAGATAGACTAACCGGTGATAACTCAACGAAAGTTCCTTGTCCCCGATCTCCGGCGAATACTTGAAGATCACCAGACCAGGCTGCCTGAGCCGAGCACCATCGACATCTGGAGTAGTCCCTGCTTGCGTTGCCTTCGCATTCCATGGAAGCCAGTAGTAGCTTGGCAGGTATTTATAGCTGGCCGCAGCTTGCACGATAGAGTCGATTGAACGATCAAAATCCAATTCCATGTGGCCGTGCAGCGGATCAGTTACCGTTGCTACCAGTGCAACAATTTCAGGTGGCGTTGAATTCGATGTCGGCTTAGGAAGTCCCCACGTCGTCTCCCCGCATCCCTGCGAGACTGTTTTGGCGGTAGTGAGCTTTGTCTGTACCTTGAGTCCATCCCCCGCCGCGCTGGTCGTAAACACAGGCTCCGTTTGCGGTTCAGATTCAACTCGGTCCACACGCTCTGGAGCCCAATACTGGCATGAGGCCGACCACGGGCCTTCACCTTTCACCGCCGCAGCGGCACCTATAACATCATCGTGCCCTCTGGCCTGAGGAGTAGCCCTTATTGCGGGCACAGACGAGCGCATAAACATCCCAAACATTAGGAGCAGCCCAGTCGTTACACCTCCTCGGGCTTTATTCACAGGTCACCCGCAAGATCGCCGGACACTCGTAAAAGTGACGATGAGGCAAGAAAGCGGCGCAGGAAGAAATTGCAGAGACGATCAAGTAAAGCATCAGGCACTCTCCGTTGAGTGGGGCGGCGCTTATGTTAGTAAGTTCGAGCAGCTTATTGCCTGCTAATCCGGGGGTCAAGCTAAATTGCACTCTCTCCAGACCTTGCTCTTGGCAGTAGCGGGGACTACGTGTACCTCACCTAGAGCCCATAGCCGCCGTCTCACTCCGACTAAGATCTGAAGTATCTGAGGGACAATGAAATTTAATCAGTCAGACGTGGCCGGTTTTGATACTGTTCTCGGATGACTTTAGAGGCACCTACCGTCCCGGGCGATGCAGCACGAAAGTCGTGTGTTGCCTGCGGCGAGATGATCCCGATGGCGGCAGGTTCCCGAGAAAAAGTTCTCACCCAAGGTGCTGCTGGGCTGGATCGCAAGCGCGACCGCCGTCATCGGCCTCATCGCGAGTCTGTCGGGCGGTGCGAAGTGGGTGCAGGGGCTCTGGTTGCAGCACCAGTCGCAGCGTTCCGAACTGGCTCTTGTAGCCGTGCAGCAGACCCAGGAGGAGTACGGAGCTGCGATTAGGCGATACGGAGACATTCTCAAGAGTGATCCAAATAACGTAGCTGCGCAGGATGGGCAGGTCGCTACAACGATGGCCTGGATGGAAAATTTCTCCGTCGTAGGTGACGACTACGCAAAGATCGCGGCGGCAGAGCTCGACGAGGCGATTGGCATTCTCGATGCCGGGCTGGCACGAGGCCGGCGGCCAGCGGATATCGAAGCGCACCTGGGCTGGGCCCACTGGCTCAATCAGCATATTGCGGAGCGAGAGTTCGGGCCCATAGCCGAGCAGGATTTCAATTGAGCCCTGCAACTCGATCCGGCCAACGTCTACGCTCACGCAATGCTCGGAAATTGGCTACTGCAGACTGGTGGCAGCGTTGTTCAGGCTAATCATCACTTCGCCGCAGCTCTTGCGACAGGCAAGGAGCGTCCGCTTGTTCGCAGTATGCAACTCGGCGGCCTCGTCGGCTACGAAGAGCCCGGAGCTCGGGGCGCTATCATACAGGCAGCAAACGCCATGCGAGAAGGTGCAGAGCCAATCACCGATGATGAGAAGCGGCGGATCGTCGAGTACTGTTGAACCGCCGGGATGGAGGAGCAGCGCGAGCTTGTCGAGGCGCTGAGTGCGCTGCCGATGAGCGAAGCGTGGACAACGTATCAATGGCTTGACGTTCGGCAGAATGGCATCGATGAGTCGATGTGGCAGATGCATCAGAACTTCATCCACGCGGAGCTGCTGGAGATTGCCGGACAGAGGGCCCAGGCATTGACGGAGTATAGGGCAGTCGCAGATATGCTGGCCAAGCGGCCCGGATCGCTCAAAGATGCTGTCGTTGCCGGTGTCAAACGAACCAGCTAGAGGTGGAAGCTGAGTAAGGACGTAAGTCGCGTCTGGTAAGTCTGCCGCATACCTCAGTTGGATATCGGGATCACCTAATAACGTAGGTTTACTGTCCGCACTCGGACTTTTCTGCGAAGGCTAAACGGCCCTTGATCGCGGTAGGTTGTAATGAGAAGAAACAGGGAAATTCTTTTCAGCTCATAACTCACCAACTACTGCAGCCATACATTTTGGCGATGTTACCAAAGTTTCATTGCTAAGCGTATAAGTGGGGCATACGGTCCTTTAGTAATTTGATTGGAAACTCAAGTCACATTGAAAGGAGAACTAAATGCCACATCTTACAATCCTTCTCGGTTTTCTTGGCGCTCTTACTATTTTTCTCTAAGCCCGCCGCATAATTCAAACTGGACCTACGGCGGTCCTCTTCGGATCGCCGTAAGTATCGTGCCCCCGATCTATTGGCAGGCTTCTTGTCTTCTTCGAGCACTTTGGATATTAGTCCCATCGATGCTGCCAGCTTAGCCCGCCGAATTTGATACTTTATTTCTCAGTCTCAGCGAAACTCTGTACACATGCTACTGCACTATCCAAAAGTAATCACATTCCCGTTTCTTGACATCCGTGCGTCATACGATCGGTAGATACCAGATGGTATAACGGAACAAAACTTCCACTCATTCTCAGAGGTGCAGGTTGAATTCCGCGTCCGAGGACATCACGCGGCTGCTCGCCGAAATGCGGCAAGGTAACCACGAGGCGGAAGCCCGGCTCATCCCGCTTGTCTACGCAGAGTTACATCGCATTGCGGCCCATTATATGCGGGGGGAGCGCTTCGACCACTCTCTTCAGCCGACAGCGCTCGTCCATGAGGCTTACCTGCGGCTCAATAAACTACAAACGATTGACTGGCAGAGCCGCTCTCACTTCTTCGCCATCTCGGCAAATGTGATGCGGCGTATTCTTGTCGACTACGCCAGGGCGAAAAAGGCGGATAAGCGTGGAGCGGAGTTCGTTGACGTAAGCCTCGAAGAGGGCTTGGTCGCAGCAGCCATGCCCTCCGTCGACCTGATTGAATTGGATGACGCGCTGTTGCGGCTCGCGCTTTTTGACGAACGGCAGTCCAGGATCGTGGAGATGCGTTTCTTTGCAGGATTGAACGACGAAGAGATCGGCCTGACTCTGAGCATCTCAACCCGAACCGTCAAGAGGGACTGGCGAATTGCCAAGGCGTGGCTCTTTCAGGAACTGAATGGCTCCAGGCGGCGCACGACCTAGCGGCTAAATTGAGAGCACGACCGTCTCTCGTACAAAGGGCCCCGAACGAATCTGTCGAAATGCCGGTGACAAGGTCGAAGAATCTAATCCGTTGGGAGAAGACGAAGGAGATCTTCGATGCCGCTCTCGCGCTACCTGAGCAGGAGCGGCAGGCGTATCTGTTCGAAAGTACGGCGGGTGACAGCGACTTGCGGGCTGATGTAGAGGAGCTGCTGGCGGCGGACGCCGAAGCTGGTGGCTTTCTCGATAGCCCATGGGCAGTCGAACCTCAGCCCGTTGTCGAGCAGCTTCCCCACTTTCATCCCGGCGACATGATCTCCTCGCGCTTCCGCGTCATGCGGCTGCTTGGGAACGGCGGCATGGGGCAGGTATATCAGGCCTACGATTCTGAGCTGGGGGTCTCGGTCGCGTTGAAGACCATCCGTCCGGAGATCGCAACGAATCCTGAGATCGTGGCTCGCTTTCGCCAGGAGGTACGGCTTGCGCGTCGCATCACGCACCCGAATGTCTGCCGCACCTTCGACATGCAGCGCGATGCGGCCATTGTCGATCCGGCTACGGGGCGTTCGCTCGAGATCACCTACCTGACAATGGAATACCTCGAGGGGGAGAGTCTTCGCGAGGCGTTGAAGCGGAAGGGTCGGCTCAGCGTCGACGAGGCGCTCGATATCGCACGGCAGATAGCGCTCGCTCTTACAGCAGCGCACGAAACCGGAGTCGTGCACCGAGACGTAAAGCCTGCGAATGTAATGATCGTTCCGCGCCTGGAGGGCTGCCGCGTCGTCGTGACCGACTTCGGCCTGGCGCGGCTTGATGCCCTCGGCGAAGCCGGCGAGCTTTCAGCGATCAGCCAGACGGGCAGGGTTGTCGGGACATTGGCTTACATGGCTCCGGAGCAGTTAGAGGGCGGACAGGCGACTGCGGCCAGCGATATCTATGCGTTCGGCCTGGTGCTCTACGAGATGGTGACCGGGAGCAAGGCCTTTCCGGAGAATGGACCATTGGGCGGCGTGTGGAAGCGGCTCGCCGGGCCACCGCCCTCCCCGCGAGCGCTGGTTCCTGAGCTGAGCGAAGCATGGGTCGGCACGATTCTCCGATGCCTGCAGGTAAAGCCGCAGGACCGATTTCCCTCGGTAAGCGCACTGATCGCACAGCTTGTTGGAAGCTCAACCCTCTCGATCCATCCATCCCGTATTGTGCAGGGCTATGCTTCGAGCGAGAAAGCCAGCCTTTGGCATACACGTCGCTGGTGGATCGTCGGGATTTGCGTAATCCTCGTCTGCGTGTCCCTTTTCGTCTTTAGATCTCGCCTACACAGTACAGGGCCGGATGCGAAAGTTGCGCCCGGCGCCATGGTCTTTCTGGCTGGAGTGCAGAACGACACCGGCGAACGCTCTCTCGACAACCTGGAAGAGCTGTTGCGAGGGCAACTGGTGCAGTCAGTGCAGTTCAATTTGCTGGATCGAGGCACGGTGGCCGACATGTTGCAGTTGATGACCAGGAACCCGGGAACGTCCATCGACGACCGCACGGCCCGTGAGATTGCGTTGCGCTCGGGCGCTATGCGGATCGTCCGAGGAACGGTGTCGGCATCGGGTAAGCAGCACACGTTGCAGATCCGAATCGAGGAGCCGGACAGCCAGCCTGACCGTGCACGGCATACCTGGAAGAAGGAGTGGAGCTGGGAGGCTGGCTCCAGCGGGCCCGAGAAGGGGGAAATTCCGGAGTCTTTGCTTGAGGCCGTTCGTGATGCCGGCGCTTGGGTCCGCAGTCAGGCGGGCGAAGCGGCGAACGATCTCGCCCGACTCGATGCGCCTCCACAGGACGTCACGACCAGCAGCTGGGATGCGCTGGCCGAGTACACGCACGCCGAAGAACTCGCTTCGCGGGGTAAGGATGACGATGCCATTGCATCGCTTAAAAATGCTGTTCAGCTCGATCCACAGTTTGCACTTGCATACGCACGGATCGGTGACATTCTCGTCTCGCAGGAGCACGCGGTCGATGGTTATGAGGCGTATAGCCGCTCGCTGAGCGCAGGAATGGCGAGACGACTCTCTCGACGGGAGCGCGATCGCATCAAGGGTATGTATGCGCTCGATAGCGGTGATCTGCAGGCAGCCGACGTGGCTTTTCGCGACTACATCGCCTACTACGAGAACGATCCGCTTGGATGGGCATATCGGGTCTATCCACTGGAGATGCTCGGTCGGACGGATGAGGCACTCGCAGCACTCCACAGGGACCTTGAACTGCGCCCGGAATGGAAGTTTGCCCTGACGGAGACAGTCAAAGTTCTCCTGCTGGCGCAACGTTATGACGAAGCACAACAGGCGCTCGACCATGTAAGGCACGCTGGCTTTGTGGACGACGCCGCAGAACTCGACGGCAGCCTCCAATTCCTTCTGGGACATTACGACAAGGCTGAGTCGTCTTTTGTATTGCTGTCGCACGCCAAGGATCAGGAGCTTCGGTGGCGGAGCTTTCGCCTGCGAGCGCGGCTTGCAGCAGAGCGCGGAGACGCATCCACAGCTTTAAGACTTCTTCAGGAGGGAGCGAGCACGGCAGGACGGGACTCGCAAATTTCGCGTCTGCTGGATCGTGCCGCTATCCACGTCAGGGTCGCCGACAACGCGGCCCTGCTGCTCGACGTGAAGCAGGCCCTCAGTCTGCAACCCAGTCAGCAGAACGTGATTGCCATCTCGAGTTTGCTGGGTGAGGCCTTCACGAAAGCCTCTGCGGGCAGCCAGTCGCTTTTGCGTCAGCAGTTGAATACGTTGCCCAATGCATTGCCGAAGCAGGACGCAGGTGTCATTTCGGAACTCGCTCGGCTGCGCGTCGATGGGGAGATCCGACTCGCAGGAGGCGACTGGAAGGAAGCACTTGACTCTTTCCGGAGGGCCGCAAACCTCGACGCACCGGCTGGAAGCAGGGGCTATCTCGGCCGGGTCCTCGCGATCGCGGCGTCGCATCAAGGGGATGTTGCAGCCACACGCCAGATGAACCTGGAAGCCATGCAGGCGTACGCCGCCGTGGCGTTGCGCCCGGGCTTCATCTGGCAAGATCCAATCGTCCATGCTCCGGGCTTCTATGCCGATCAGTTGGAGCAGTTCCTGCGGCTGGCCTCACAGACTGAATCCCTATCTCCAGAACTGCGCTCGCCTGCCCAGTCGCTTCGCAGGCTGAGAAGTGAAAGCGTCGCGACTGTTCCTGGCCTCCGCAAATATCTGGAGGTTGATGTTTCTTACGCAGGTGAACCAAAGCCCCATTGAGGAGAGATCCATGACAACCAAGAAGACAGCGAAGAAGGCACCAGTAAAGAAAACTCCACCCGCTCCCATTGAGACACTGAATGCAGGCCAGCGCAACCTGCTGCTGATCTGGATACTGCTCACCACGAACAACACAACGGTTCCCGATGGCACAGGGCCCGAAGATGCTCAGAAGATCGTAGACAGTCTTCAGGCTCTCAAGGTTCTGCAACACATTGATCAGCCAAGTGTTTTGAAGCTCGTCAAGGCTGCTCTCGATCCAGCAAACTTCTCATCATTCGCCCAGACAAGATTGGTGTTTCAGGCCATCGCGGCGAGCATGGCACCATGGCCGCCCAGCACGAATGCCGTTAACCATCCTGCGGCAGCCGAGTTGCAATCGACATTCTTCCCGGCTTAGACCCCGTCTTCAAAGCAGGAGGATCGTGTGATGCAAAGACCACATCGAGTCATCGCCCTGACCTTGGCACTTCTAGCATTTTCAAACGTGACGAAGAGGGTGGAGGCGAAGGGAGGTGCCGGATCCGCGCCTCCTTCTCCACCCGCAGAATGCATGGTGGACCTCGGTACCGCTGTCGCCCCCGCCCCTGCTCTGCAGCAGAAGTTGAACGCCTGCGGATGGGCACTTCTTCACTCACTCACGGTCGGTGGCGGGGCTGCCCCGCCCGCCTGGGAGACGTGGCAGACGAAGGCTGATGTAAAAATTGATGCGCTGGCGCCGAGTACATCGCGCGGAGAAACCCGTGCTGCGGCATTTGCAGTTTCGCCGAAGCCAGCCGATGCTGCCCATCTCTTTTCGAGCCTCCGCGAGCCCATGCAGCGTCATGGAGACGCGATGACAACAAATGGGCCACAGCTTGCCCAGGTTCTCTATAACCAAGTTGCGGCTACCTATATCAAGAAAAACTTCAAGACATACGTGAACGGCAAGATACCTTCGCTTCAGCTTCCCGCAGGCTCCATCATCGCAAAAGCAGTCTGGGCCAAGATTGACCTTAGCGCAGCCGCCCCAGCGATTTACTCGTCAAACTTCACCAGCCTCACAGAAACCATCCAGTCGGACGCCACGAGCGTAAGCAATCCTTACCTCGCTTCTCCGCATCCAGAGTGGACCTCACTGACCTTCGACAAACACCCTGGCACTCCTTGCGGCCTCACTGCATCGGTACCCCAGGCGGGCACCAGCGTATCCGATCAGTGCCTCCACACCTATACCCTCGATCCAAAGACAACATCTCAGGCTCTGGCGACCTTGGCGGCAAGCCATGATGTCCTCACCAGGGGCTGCCAGAAATGCCTCGTCGCCTTGGTTGGCGTAAACATGATGATCCGTCCCAGAGATAAACAGGACTGGATCTGGATAACCCTGTGGTGGAATGGTCGTGATAACGGACCAGAACACTCTACCGCCTCTGTCCTGTCAGCACCTTGGAAATACTACGAGATGAACGTCACCAACTCTGTGCGTCAGCAGGCGAATGGCAGCAGCCCCAATATCATCTTCAATCCCTCCCTTGAGGGCATGGAAATGAACGGGCGCGTCGCAAACTGTCGCACCTGCCATAACTACGCTGCTTCAAGTAAAGCCAGCCGCAGTGCCTCGATGAGTGGTTGCGGGGCCGGTTCGACCCTTGGCTCCGCGCCTGTTCCTTCACCCGTGGGGTCACAGGCTGCGCAACAGCAGGCGCTTAGCAAGCGATACCTCGATGCTGTCCTCACAACGGACTCCGTCTGGAGCCTCGCAGGCGTGCCACTCGACCCGACTGTACCCAACGCCTCATTGCAGGCTGCTGGCTGCCAGCCTATACCTGCGCCAGCCTCGGCATCGCTCGTCCATCCATGATTAAAGCGGAGGAAAAAACGCGGGAGGATGACGATGCTGCGTAGCCTGCTCATAGGCGTAAGCAAGCTTGAACAGCAGCCCTTCGCTGAAGCTTCTGCCGACGAAGGTCAATCCCACCGGCAGCGTCTCGTCAGCAAATCCGATCGGCACGGAGATTGCCGGAAACCCTGTCATCGGCGAGATCACCTGGCTGTTGTCGCCGCCGGGAGACTTGATGTCACCTACCTTGCGGGGTACGTTGCTCCATGTCGGATAGATGATCGCGTCCAGTTTCTCTGCATCCATGACGCGGAGAATGTCGTCGCGGAACTTGATCTTGCGCGCATCGTGATACGTGTCAGGGCAGGCAACAACGCTCCCTGGATCTTTCTGAGAAGCCTTCTTGAGCCGCTCCTCAACGGAGCCAAGATACAGGCCCGAGTCGATGATCTCCTGCAGGGAGTGATACGGGGCGGTTTGTCCATGACGCGCGAAGTATTGGTTGAGGTCGAACTCAAAGCCGCCGCAGGTCGACTTTTGTGCTGACCTCTCAAAATCGGGAAGAGGAAAAGAATCCACGATCACTGCGCCCTGCGCCTTTAACTCTGCGATAGCTTTTTCAGTAATAGCCTTAACTTTTGGATCGGTCGTCGGCGTATCGATATAACTGCGAACAACGCCGATCCGCGCTCCCTTCAGGCCATTCTTGTCGAGGAAGTTTGTATAGCCCGCCTCAGCCTTGCCGTCAGAGAGCTTCGTGATCGGGTCAGCAGGATCGTAGCCTTGCACCACGGCCAGAATCGCCGCCGCATCCGCAACACTACGGGCCAGCGGGCCACCTACATCGTTGGTTGACGAGAGAGGAATAATTCCGTCGCGGCTAGTCAGCCCGATTGTCGGTCGAATCCCGACAAGGTCGTTGTGCGAGGCTGGCCCCCGGATCGAGTCGCCCGTATCGGTTCCGAGTCCGACCTCGCCGAAGTTTGCAGCAACTGCAGCAGCCGTGCCTCCACTTGAGCCCGCCGGCACCCGGTCGAGCGCATACGGGTTACGCGTGACTCCTGCGATGGAGCTCTCCGTAACAACAGGACTAAAGGCCCACTCGGCCATATTGGACTTCGCCAGCACAATCGCGCCCGCATCCCGCAGTCGCCTGACCATCG
Organism: Granulicella arctica; assembly: GCF_025685605.1. NCBI lineage: Bacteria > Pseudomonadati > Acidobacteriota > Terriglobia > Terriglobales > Acidobacteriaceae > Granulicella > Granulicella arctica. The sequence goes on along the minus strand of NZ_JAGTUT010000001.1, from coordinate 1,854,446 downwards.
TCGCGTCGTCGGTTGGATTGAACCACTTCAATGCCAGCGAGCCGCCGGTCGTCTGCAGTCCTTTGGTGTCGTAGTTATCTTTCACGATCACGACGATGCCATGCAGCGGGCGCAGCTTATGCGTGCGGGCAAACTCCTGATCGAGTTGATCCGCATCCGCCAGCGCGTCCGGGTTCAAGGTAACGATTGCGTTGAGATGACTCGCCTGATCGTACGTGCGAATGCGCGCAAGATAAGTCTCCACCAACTCGCGGCAGGTAACCTTGCCGGACCGGATGGCCTCCTCCGTCTCTGCAATCGTCGTCTCGTCTATCTTAAATTTGGGCGCAGATTCGGCAGTCAGACTCACCGTCAACAGCAGGGCGTTCGCAAGAGCAAGAAGGCACCTGTACCTCATCGCTTCGTGTTCCCCGCCGGGTTCGCAACGAAGCTTGGAGTCTTTGCTTCGGTGCCGATCTGCCACGTCGTCAGGTAGGCAAGCTGAAGGATCTTCTGCATCTTGACGAAGTCGATCTTGTCGACCGTGTCCGTTGTGTGATGGTAGTCGGGATGGAAGCCAGTGAACCACCAGATTGCCGGAACGTTGTGCAGCACGAACGGAAACTGGTCCGACCGGAAGAAGGCATTCAACGCGTTCTCGTGATCGAAGCGGTCATCGAGCACCAGGCCGATAGCCTTGTTCTCTTCCTTGATCGTCCGGTCGTACTCAGGTGCATACAGCGCACCGATCAGGTTGAGCCGATTCGTCGTGTCCTTCGGAATCTCGATCAGACCGTCCGTCTGCGGACTCGCCGCCTCATCACGGCCGATCATGTCAAAGTTGATCTGTGCGCGCGTCGTGGCAAGCGGTCGCAGCGGATGTGCCGCCAGCCAGTACGAGCCGAGTAGCCCACGTTCTTCACTTGCAAACACCACAAACAAGACTGAACGCTTCGGCTTAACTGGGTTTGCCGCAAAGGCGCGCGCAAGCGTCACCACACCAACCGTCCCTGAGCCGTTATCGTCCGCACCATGCCAGATCTGCGGGCACGGATGCGGATCCGGCGGTACGCTGACCGGCGGATGTGCCGGATCGGCGCAGGGTGCGAAGCCGTCATGGTCGTGGTGTCCCGAGATCAGAATCGTCTCGGCTGCAAGCTTCGGGTCAGATCCAGGCAGCAGCGCGACCACATTCTCTGTGACGCCCGTATGCTCCTCAGTGTTCCGGAGATGCAGCGTCAGCGTAGTATCCGGCAGCAGGCGGGATTGCGGCTTCAGATCCCCATCAATCGCCGTCTGCGCAGCCGCCGGAGTCCTCTCGCTCGTAGCAAAGAGTTCTTTGGCGACAGGGTCAAGAACTTGTGCAGAAGGAATTTTGATCTCATCATCCTGAATCGCCTGCGCCGGCAATGGAACGGCGCGCCGTGCCACCGGGCCGATACGCGCTGCACGCTCTCCATTCGTAAGGTGCTTCCGGTTCGGCTCCGCCACGATCACCACAGCGACCGCCCCATGGTTCTGGGCATTCAGAATCTTCACCCGTGCCGTCGCGTAACGCGTGTTGCCGGTCCCATTGAAGATGGAGTGAGGGTCATCTTCCTGCGGCTCATGATCGAAGATCAGGACAATCTTGCCGCGGACATCGATCGTCGCATAGTCGTCATAGCCAAGCTCCGGTGCTGTAATCCCAAAGCCTGCGAACGCCATCGGAGCGGTTACATCAACCGCCCGCTTATAGGCCCCAAACGCCTCTGGAGCATGCCATACGGTCGTCTTGCCAGCCCGCGTCAGGCTAACCGTCGACGCTGCACGATCAGGCCGAAATCCGATCAAGGTAATCGGCTGAAGGTACGTTGGCTTTCCCGAAGCATCACGAACAATCGGCTGCAGCCCAGCCGTTTTGAACTGGTCGGCAATCCACTGGATTGCTTGCTCATCTCCCGGTTGGAGGCTCATGCGCCCCGCAAGCTCGTCAGAGCTGATGTACGTCAGGTCGCGGCGAATATCCGCCTGCTGAATGGTGCCGAAGCCAGCACGCTCGCTTGCAGGGACAGGAGTCTGCGCGTAAGCCTGCGCAACAAGGATTGCTGTAGCCAAGAGGACTGCACTTCGGCGCATGGAGCTCCTTCAATCGCTGTGGAATGTCGCGCTATAGCGGCTTCATTCAAAGTTGTCATGGATCGTTGATGACAGTGTATGCGAACGATTGAGCCGCAGCATGAGGCTACCAATGAAAATTCCCGCGGAGACCTTCCATGCCACGGTCTGCATCCAAACCTCCCGTACGTAGCTTTACGGGGATGCACAATGTCGAAAAAGATTAAGCCGGTAGAGATCGTCGTGGATCCTGTTGAGTCAGCAAAGGCCGCAGGGTTGCGCTACGTATCAGACACGCGGCCAGGAATCCAACGGCGCCGTCGGGGTGAGAGCTTTGGCTACGTCGATGCTGACGGCTCACCAGTACGCGACAAGGAAACGCTCGCTCGCATCAAGGCATTGGTCATTCCACCAGCATGGAGTGAAGTGTGGATCTGCCCAAATCCCAAGGGCCATCTGCAGGCCACGGGCCGCGACGTGAAGGGCCGTAAACAGAGCCGTTATCATCCGCATTGGCGCGAGGTGCGCGACGAGACGAAGTATGAGCGCATGTTGATATTTGGGGAGGCTCTGCCACGCATTCGTCAAAAAGTAGAGCATGATCTCTCACTCCCCGGTCTGCCTCGCGCCAAGGTGCTTGCCACCATCGTGCGCCTCATGGAGACAACCTTGATCCGCATCGGCAACGAGGAGTATGCGCGCAGCAACAAGTCTTACGGCCTTACCACGATGAGGAACCGGCATGTGCAAGTCGACGGCGCGACGGTTACCTTCACTTTCCTCGGTAAGAGCCGCGTCCAGCACGCCATCGACGTCAGCGACCGCAGGCTTGCCAAGATCGTACAACGCTGCATGGACCTGCCCGGCTACGAACTCTTCCAGTACATCGACCCCGAAGGAGATCACCGCACCATCGATTCTGCAGACGTGAACGAATACCTGCAGGAGATTGCAGATGGCCACTTCACCGCCAAGGATTTTCGCACCTGGGCTGGGACAGTCCTTGCTTGTATGACGTTGCAGGAGTTTGAAGCGTTCGAATCTGAATCGCAGGCCAAGAAGAATGTGGTGCAGGCGATCAAGCAAGTGGCCGAGCGGCTTGGCAACACCGTGTCGGTCTGCCGTAAGTGCTACATCCATCCAGCAGTGCTTCAACACTATATGGGTGGCTCGATGGTCGGCATCCTCAAGACCTGTGTCCAGCTTCCCGAGGACGCTCAGTGCAAGCATGATCTTCGGCGCGAGGAGACCATGGTGATGCACCTGCTTCAGCAGAAACGAACCACGGTCAGGGCTTGACTCAGCATCTACGTAATTCAAACTCCGTAGATGTTCTTACTCAGGAACTCATTACGAAACTTACCCTTCGGATCATACTCAGCAACAATCTTTTTGAAGGCCTGCAGCTTCGCGTAACGCGATTGCAGTGTTGCCGGGGCCAGGGTAAACATCTTCGCCCAGTGTGGACGCACCTGGAACGGCTCAAGCTTTGCTTCAATAAGCGGCAGGATCTTCTTCACTGCCGGCCACTCCGGTTTCCAGGTAAAGTGAAGCGCCATGGAGGGCCGCTGATAGCAGGGACTGATCCATAGATCGTCAGCGGCTATGGTCCGAAACTCGGTCACGAAAAGATGCGGCGTAATCTGATCGCGCAACGCTTCGACCGCAAGAATGGCCTCATACCCCTTCTCTCGGGGAACGAAGTATTCCGTCTGTATCTCCGCCCCGCTGCTCGGCGTGAAGTTCATCTTGAAGTGCGGCAGCCGCTCATACCAGGGGCCCGGAATCCCCATCTGGTCTGTACAGTTCTCAGCGGGATGGTCGTAGATCGGGTGCATCTTGCGCGTCGCCAGCGTCGCGCCGTAGAAGTCAGGTGGAAGCTGCGCGGACGCCGTCTGATCGACTCGTCGCTTGAGCCACACTTGGGTAGCCCGATGCTTCTGCCAGTCCGTAAAAAGGCTGACGCTGTAGCTGCTTCCGAAGATGGCCTCCAGGTTATGCTCCAACTGTGCGAAGGAGAGGTTCTCATAGACAACCTGCGTCATCTGAAAGGTCGGCTCGACCGCAAGCGTGATTCGCGTAATCACCCCAAGCGCTCCAAGACCAACCACGGTGCCCAAAAACTTGTCGCCTAGCTTCTCACGCGAGAAAATCACCGTCTCCCCATTTGCCGTGATGATCTCCATCGCACGCACAGCGGTGGATAGGTTGCCATTCCTGCTGCCCGAGCCATGCGTACCCGTTGCACACGCACCCACAACAGAGATATGTGGCAATGAAGCAAGATTGTGCACAGCAAAGCCGCGGCTATCGATATAAGGCGCAAGCTGCCCGTAGGTTACGCCAGCGCCTACCGTCACCGTCCGTGCTGCAGCGTCCAGTTCAATCTGGTCAAAATGCCTAAGAGATATCTGGTCTTCCGTGCTGTCCGCAATATTGTTGAAGGAGTGCCGTGCTCCCAGCGCCTTCAAGTGCGGATGGCTCTCAATGGCGCGCCGCACGTCCTCCACATTATTCGGGAGATCGAGATGATCCGTGCTGTAGGTCAGATTGCCGGCCCAGTTGGTCCGCGCACTGGTTCCCGCCTGTCCCGGTGCAATTCTTGAAAGTATGCTTCCGGCCACCAAGGCTCCAGTCGTCTTCAGAAAGTCCCGCTTATCCATGTCAAACCTCTCGTGCATTCAAACGATTGCAAGGCTAATCAGGATAAAGGTACTCATAGTGAACTAAATGGGCAAGCTGCCAACTCCATAGTCTGGATAGGTCACCTTGCCCATTGGTATTGCATATTCAAGCTCAGCTCTAAACCGACTGAGCGATAGCCTCAAGCTCACCCGCAGCTGTAAGATTGCTCGCAGCCTCAAGGGGAGCAAACGCTACACTCTCCTGCTTCGCGATCCTGCGATAGGTTGCGAGTGCCTGTGCCACGACCTGATCCATGTTGAGATACTTATAGTTTGCAAGCCGTCCACAAAAATGGACATTCCCATCCTGCTCAGCAAGTTCACGATATCTCGCATATAGCAACGCGTTCTCCGGCCGCGGAATGGGATAGTAAGGATCGCCCATCGACTGCGGATACTCGTAAACGATGCTTGTCTTCTTGTGCTGCTGTCCCGTGAGGTACTTGAATTCGGTCACCCGCGTGTATTTGTGTTCGTTGGGATAGTTGACCACCGGAGCCGCCTGATAAATCTCAACATCATGGGTCTCATGTTTGAACTCGAGCGACCGATACGGCAGAGGCCCATAGCGGAAGCCGAAGTACTCATCGATTGGCCCGGTGTAGATCACCTTCGCGTCAGGGCATAGCCGCAGCGCCTCCTCATACGAGGTGCCAGTCCGAATCGTGATCTTGGAATGATCCAGCATGCGCTCGAACATCCGCGTGTAGCCCTTCAGCGGCATCGCTTGAAAGGTGTCGGTAAAATAGCGGTCATCACGATCGAGACGAACAGGAATTCGCCCGGCAACACTCGCATCAAGCTGCGAGGGATCAAGCCCCCACTGTTTGCGTGTGTAGTTCCGGAAGAACTTTTCATAAAGCTCCCGGCCCACGCGACTCATTACTATCTGCTCTGAAGTCTGTATAAACGGGGACGCGACGACACGTTCGTCCAAAAACGCCTGCATCCCGGCGGCGTCTAGACTAAGCCCATAGAGCGTATTGATCGTGTCCAGATTGATGGGCACCGGTACAAGGTGACCATCAACACTAGCCAGCACTCGGTGCTCATAAGGTCGCCACGACGTAAATTGCGACAGGTAAGAAACGACGGCATCACTGTTCGTGTGAAAAATATGTGGCCCATACTGATGCACAAGGATGCCGTCAGCATTCTTAAAGTCGTATGCGTTTCCGCCGATGTGATCTCGCTTATCGACGATCAGGACACGCTTGCCAAGCTGAGACGCTATGCGCTCTGCAAGCACACTGCCCGCAAATCCTGCACCTACAACTAGGTAGTCATACTGTTGTTTATGTCGATGGGTCCGCGAGCTAGCATACAATTCCGCTCGAGAGTTTAGCCCATCGATTCGCAGCGTGGCCAGGACGGGAGTGAGCGCGTGCGATGCACTCAGCTCAGATTGATGATCTTTCGCTATATCTCGCTCATAAGTCGACGGGAGTAAAGGTACCGACTTACTTCTAACTCGATCGATCTCATCCCGCATCGCGGCCCACGTACTATCCCACGAACTCTCACCCAGCTTTTGCACCACAGCTTTATGCCAACTTTCCGTTTGAGGTTCGAGCGCAAGATCAAGAGCCGTCACGAACTTCTCCGCACTGTCCGCGATGGCCACAAGTCCGGCATCACCATAGCCGCGAACAACATCGCGGATAGGTGTCGAAACTACCGTCTTACCAGCAGCGAGGTACTCCGGTGTTTTCGTTGGCGAGATAAACCTCGTCGCGTCGTTCAACGCAAACGGCATCAACGCCGCGTCCCAACCTGCAAGGTAGCCCGGTAGTTCGCCATAGCTCTTACTGCCGAGATAATGGATGTTGGCCGCCTCCGGTAGAGCAGCCGGATCAATCTTCACAACCGGACCAAGCATGATGAAATGGATATGCGGCCGCATCAAGGCGATCTCGGCTAGCAGAGCGACATCGAACCGCTCATCGATGACGCCGTAAAATCCGGCACGCGGATGAGCAATATCCTTCTGATCTGCTGGTAGCGCGATCTGCTCGCTCTTGGCCTGCGCAAAATGTTCAATCTCTATTGAACTAGGAAACGCATGCACATTATGATGCTGCTTCTGCTTCGCTTCAAAGAGACTGATCCCACCCGTAAAAACAACGTCCGCAGCCGCAAAGAGTTGTTGCTCGCGAACACCCAGCATAGGGGGGGGATTTAAGAATCCAGATAGCTCATCCATGCAGTCGTAAACAGTCGCCTCGGGCTTCAGATGGTTCGAGAAGCCGAGCGCCATTGGCGTGTAATACCAGCAAACGTAATGCCGAATCGCGAACTGCTCAAGCAGTTCAGCAAGCAGGGCGCGTTGCCCAACCTCAAATTCGATGCCCCAGGTAATATGCGGGCGGATAACCCATAGCGACAGACCCACCTGCATCACCTCAAGGCTCATTCCCAACTCGCCATTAGGGCGCGATGGAAGTTCGCCTGTCGCATGCCAGATAGGCTCTTCCCAATAAAAAACACGTCGATCGTGCGATGCGCGTGAGAGCAGGTGTTGGGGTCGTTGTGTGACGAAATGCCACCGCAAATGGCTGAAACAAAGCAAATCGGGCTGGTTTTCGTACGTGCTGGAAGGTACAGTTGATGCCGCTTTCGATGGCAGTGACGAAGAGCTTTCCAAGAGTGGCCTCTGTTCAGAGATGTCGTTCAGCGCTCAACGTGCGGCGTTCTAGACTAGGGATGTAGCGCCTAGCAGTCTAGGACGGGAAAGGCTGCTTCGGAGTTGGATACTGCAGGCAACCGAGTTCCATCCTTCTTTGCTCCGGTCCAAATTTCACGCGGAACAATGTAATCTGCGGGAGGCACCCAACATGAACGTGCGCAAGAGCAGATAGGGAACGATCTTGGAAAGAGGTCATCGTGAAGATTGTTGTCGTGTCACCCCATCGGGATGACGCAGCATTTTCGCTGACATTAGCGATCATTGCGTGGATTGCCGAAGGACATAGTGTCGAAGTCATTAACTGCTTTACCCGTAGTGAGTACGCGCCTTTCTCTGACAGCGACTCGCTCCACCCGAACGATCGCCTCTCCTACGTCACCGCGCTGCGAGCCCGCGAGGACCATTCCTGGCAGCGGCAACTCGGCCCCCGCCTGCGAATGCATGATGTGAACCTCAAGGACGCTCCATTGCGCCTGCGTTGCGCGCTCGACGAAGTATGTACGTTGCCAGTGCGCCCAACGGACAAGGCGTTCGCGAAGTTGCACACCGTCTTCAGCGGCACAAAGGCAGATGCGTTTGTGCTGCCGCTTGCCCTCGGCAATCATGTAGACCACGCCACCGCACGAGACGCTGCACTCGCAGAGGTAGGCCTCATGTCCCAGCCATGCGCCTTCTACGAAGACCTGCCCTACGCCGCACGGCCCGGAGCTGCCGACCTCATCGAAACCGCTGCCGACTCCTGTGTCGCTGGTCTGACGCCCGTCTTCGTTGCCGATCCATGTGAGGTTCGCGACGCTGTGTCGCGCAAACGCCGCGCTGCACTCTGCTACGACTCACAAATCGACGATGCTGTTACAGACGATATAGCTCAATTCTGCATCCGATACGCAGGGCGAGAGCGCCTGTGGGCCAACGCAGCCTGGCAGGCCTCGAAACCACATGGCAGAAGGAACGATCAAAGGGACTAAACAGTTCGATGAACTTCATGGCATTCCACCCCGGTCCCCCCCTCTCGGATGACACGTCGCACCCGAAGTGTCGGGTGAGCGTCATCGTTCCAGCGCGGAACGAAGAGCAATCCTTGCCGACTGCACTCAACGCCATGGCAGCGCAGGTCGATACTGCCGGAGTCCAGCTCTCCGCTGACACCTTTGAAATTCTGCTCCTGCTGAATAACTGCACTGACGGCTCTGCGCTGGTTGCCAGGCAATGGCAACAGGCTCATCCCCAGATCGCGCTACACATTTGTGAGAGGACACTTTCACCTGAAATCGCTCACGTCGGCACAGCACGCAGACTCCTGATGGATACTGCCTGGCACCGGCTTAGAGGTACCCTTCATAAGGTCAATGCCATTCTGTCCACGGATTCAGACACCCTCGTCGCCCCGGATTGGATCGTTCGAAATCTGCGAGCTCTCGAGCGTGGCGCAGACGCAGTCGGGGGAGCCATTCACCTGAAATCCGGCGATGTCGAGTCCCTGCCAGACGGAGCGAGACGAGCGTACCTGCTCGATCGGAAGTACCAGCAGCTAGTCGCTGAACTGGAGGCGATCCTCGATCCGCAACATGGTGATCCGTGGCCGCGTCATCTGCAACACTTCGGCGCCTCGCTCGCATGCACGCCAGAGATCTACGCCCGTGCCGGCGGCATGCCACCGGTCCAGCCTCTTGAGGATGTCGCCTTCGTAGACGCGCTTCGCCGCGTTGATGCTCGGCTCCGTCACGACCCTGATGTCGTCGTCTACACATCGTCCCGCATGGAAGGCCGTGTTGAGATCGGACTTTCGCAGCAACTGCGGTGCTGGCAAAACATGAGCGACCACGGCGAACGACATCGCGTCCCCTCAGCCGCTTGGCTGACTCATCGGTTCAGCTCCATGAAATACCTTCGCAGCATGTGTGGTCAGGATCGGCGGCCCGATGTCACGGCGTATCCAGAAGCATGGCAGAACCGCGTCATCGCCGCCCATCGAGAGCGGACCTCAACTGCACGATTCCTGGAAGAGATTGATTGCAATGCCCTGATCGAGACTACGTTCCGGGGTAAGCGCGATGGAGAAATTACTTCAGTTGTGCGCAGCCTGAAAGCTGCCATTGAGTGCGCGCGCGCAGCGCAGAGCGATTACGCAGTTAAGCCATCTGTTGTTCCTTCCTTTACGGAAAGCGCAGCAGCAAGCTAGCTTCGGCGCTCGAGTACATCAAGCCGATAGCCTGCACGCCGCTCCTGCCGCACCCCCACCCATTCCGATCGTGCAAGCCAGGCGTCATGCACCTCGTCACCGGTCAACGGATAATCCGGCACAGGAGCAGTGAAGTGGACAAGCACGAGATGGGAACCAGCCGCCTGGCGCTCCGCAAGCAGGCTCGCCGCTCTCTCTAAGTCCTCGCGCTGCCAGTAGTATGCGACCTCTGAAACCACAATCAGATCGAATAAACCCTCCGGCATCTCATGCGGCACCTGCATACGTGCGAAGCGCACCTGCGACAACCCCTTGCATCGCTCACGAGCTGCAGCCAGCGCTCGTTCCGACACGTCGAGGCTCAGCAGAGAATTACAGCGAGGTGCAAGCCGCTTCGTCAAAACGCCAATAGAACACCCGATCTCAAGGGCTGTTTCATACCGTTCGCGCGGTAGACTCTCCAGCGTCACCGCATATTTACCCGCTTCATATTCACTCGTTTCAAAGCCCCACGGATCACGCGAACGTTCATAAATCTGGCGAAAATACGCTGGTGGCAGCGAGCCTTCCGTGCGATGCCCGCGCCACATCCCGTTACCAGCACCGTCCGAGCGAAGGTTCGTCTTACGTAGCGACGCACGACCAACATCGGCCAGTGCCTGGTCAGGGGCAGGCTGCCGCAGATACATCGTCAGGTCGCGCACAATCCGCTCAAAGCGGCTGGGCCGCAAAAGTCCATGCGCTCCAACTCCGGCAACAACCCGCTGCATCATGGCTGTAGCAACGCGTTCGATGGCCAGCCGGGTCATGTTGGCGCATTCAAGCATCCGCTCACAGTTAAGCTTATCGGCATCGAGCGACAATCCATCTTCCGCGATGGCCGCAGCCCGCTCAATCCACAACACAGCCTCTTGCGCGCCGAGTGCAACCTCGCCCAGCCGCGCTACCTGGTACGGATCGCCCCCGCGCCCACCTGCCTCCAGCCATTCCGCAAACATGCGGTGCAGCCGCAGCACGGCACCCGCATGAACGGCGGCAAACCGTATCGCGCCACCCCGAAACAAAGGCTCGCGGTAGAAGTCCCCAGGCTTACCGATCAGATCGTTTGTTGTAACTGTAGCTCCCGTAAAGGTGACGCCGTAGCTCTCCGACCCCTCCATGCCAAGCGGATGCCAGAAGCCCGGATCAAACTGAACACTGCCTGCAACCTTCGTTGACTCCATCCGTGGAATCGTCATCTGCCAGCCAAGACCTTCGCGCTCTGCCGTAACAATTGGCCTCTTGACGAACATTGCCCCGGACGCAAAGTTTTTCACGCCGCGAAAGATGTAATCGCTTGGTCCACCCTCAAGCCGAAGCAACTCCTTCGCGCCTGTATTCCATACCCCAAACAGCAAACCATTGCGCGCGTCCTGCGCAGCCGTAGCGATCTGTTGCGGAGTTCCAAACGTCGCGACAAGAATCAGACCGTTGGCATGACCCTCGTACAATCGTCCGAGCACAAGGTCGGCCCCGCCGATCGCCGCCAGTATCCTCAACAGGATCAGGTGCCCGCCCGCCTCTGTGCCCAGTCCAAGTCCGCCATAAGCCAATGGTAGCGGAGCTACAAGCAGACCCAACTCTGCCATGCTCTGCAGGTCGGCAAGCGGAGCGGCAACCTCGCCGCCGTTCGGGCGAGCCGCTACTTCATCGGCAAACTGCTGTGCCGCCGCAAGCAGATCCGTCGCCTTCTGTTGTAGCTTTCCGGTGCTCTTGGAGGCATGTCCATTCGCGTCATTGACCCGCGGCCGCACCTGGATTGTCTGCGCCTCCCGCAGTGGAAACGTGGTCGCCACCGTCGATGATCCATTCTGCTGCAAATCGGACATGCGAACTCCTGACATACAGGGCAACGGGATCAGGCCATCGCTGACGCGGCACGTCGTTCCAGAAGGTGCTTTTCTGCTTGGATGCAGAAAAACGCTTGGATGAGACTTACACGCCTGAGGTCTATCCAGCTTTTCCGTGCATCGTCGCCGGAGTAATCTGCTGCTGAGCGCGCAACTCTTCGCAAAGTTCCGTCCGCAAACTGCGTGTCGACCAGTCTTCGTCCACTTCAATCAAGCCACACTCGCAGTGTCGCTCGTCATCCCATCCCGGGTAATCCATTACCGGATACAGGCAGATGCCAAGGATCGGAACGCCCATCCGTTGCGCCTGTCGAACCTCTGCGCTCACATAGCCTAGCCAGCCCACGTCAGGCCCAGTCTCCGCGCCGGTCTCAGTGATCAGAATAGGCCGCCGGTATCGCTCCCAAAGCTCCGCAAGCATCCTGTGCAGTGGACGATGCAGCGGGTGTCCGGGAGGCGTTCGATCTCCTTCGTGAACCCACTGGTTATTCCAGTAATAATTCACCCCGATCATATCGAGCGTATCGTCGCCGCCCCCAAGCTCAGGATCGCGAAGTCCGGCGAGCATGTCCCAGCCTTCAAACTGGGACGCCGTATGCTTCTCCGCATTCGCGATGGCCTCCGGCTCCTCTACATCCTCGGAGACCTGGATGATTGGTTCCGCCTGCACAAAGCGAGCGCGCGAATCGACCGCCCGCACCGCCTGTATCGCCGCAACGGACGCACGCACAAGCTGTCGCTTCAACTCAGGCCCGCGTCCCTCACCATAAGGATGAAAGTGTTCCACGTCGCCCCCCACCCACGACCAGAATGAGATCTCATTGATCGCGCAATAGATCGGCGGAGAGGTAATCTCCGCACGCATGTTCTCTTCACGCACCAGCGTGGCCGCTGCCGCCGCATAGAGCGCAAAGCGCTCCGGAAACTCATCCGAAAATGGATCAAGCCCCTCCGGCACGCCCCAGTGGCACAAATCCCAGATCACCTGTGTGCCCGTCTGCTGCGCCGCGTGCAGCATCGGCAGAAAGCTTGCCCAGTCGTACACATATGGCACCCTCTCAATCAGGTGCCAGCGCAGACCATCGCGCACTGTCGTTACACCGGCTTCGGCGAGCAGCGCATAATCTTCGGCGCAGCGCTGGTCGTGCCCCGTCGTCGCAAGCACGTCGAGCCGTGTACGATCGCGCCGTTGATGCGTCGCACATTCGAAGCCACCCATAAAGAAGCTTTGGAAGAGGGGTCGAGCAGAAGAGCCGTCAGATACTGTCACATCGAAGAGGGTAACGCAGCAGAACGGAACCGTACAGTTGCGGTGTTGATAGCACAGAACTACTGTGAACCCAGCGTCTCCGGCGGAAGCGCAAGCACCGCCCCCCAGTTCAGCCCAACTCCAAAGGCGGCCAGCACCAACGGCTCTCGAACAGCGCCACTCGCCTCCTGCCACCACTCGGCCGCCGCAATCAACATCGACGCAGACGACGTATTGCCATAGCGCTGAATGTTCGCAAAGAATCGCTCCGCAGGAGCACCTAGTGACTTCGCAATCCTCACAATCAAATTGAGATTCGCCTGGTGCAGCAAAAAGGTTCCCACACTCTGCGCCGTAATGTTGTTCCGCTCAAGCACGGTAGCAATCGCCTGCGGCAACTTCCGCGATACATGCCGGATGATCGCCGCGCCGTCCATGTGGATCAAATTGTCCTCAATCGCAAGCGCTTCAGCGATGTTCCCATCGGTAAAGATGCAGGAGTCCGCAATCATCGCAAAGCCTTCATCCGGACTGACAATACATGCTCCCGCACCGTCGCCGAAAAGTATGGCCGTGTCTTTTCCCTCAGGCGTATGTGCCACACGCCGCGACATAATCTCCGAGCCGATCACAAGAATATGGCCCATAGATGGAGCAAGCCGCGCCGCCATTGCCAGGGCCACCAGCGACCCCGCACTCGCCATCGGCAGATCAATCGAAGGCGTCATTGTCAGTCCAAGATTCGCAGCAATCAGACTCGCCGGACCCGGGCAGAATCGCTCACTCGAACCGCTCGATACCAGGATCATCCCAAGGTCCAAGGCCTGCAGACCCGATCGCTCCAAACAATCGACAGCCGCGCGCGTTCCAAGGCTGGCGACGGTCTCGCCCTCTTCGGCATAGCGTCGTTCGGCGATGCCCGACACACTGAGGATCCACTCAGGCTCCGTGCCCAACTGCGGCGCAAGCTCTGCGTTCGTAACAACCCTCGCCGGCAGATACGCGCCGAATCCGCGGAGGAAAGCCATTAAACTCCCTTCGCCGCCAGGTACTCTTCCACCTTCAGTACGGTGTCGAACTTCCGCGCCGTCATATCCCCATCTGGAATCTTGACGGAGAACTCCTTCTCCAGTCCCACCACAAAATCAGTGAGCGCAAAGGAGTCAAGCATGCCCGAGGTGAAAAGCGATTCATCGTCCTTCGGCTCAAAGTCGTTCTCTGCTACAGCGTGTAAAACTTTAAGGATTCCGGCGCGTTTGTCCATTGCTGCTCTCCTGTACCGGGATCTCCGGGTGCTGCTGATAGAGGTTATACGCGTGAATCAGGTCCGCATAAAGCGCATCCGCAAGTGCGCGATATCCCGTCCCCGTAAGATGCGTCCGGTCTGGCTGACCCCATCCTGCAGCGACCCATTGCTGCATCGACCCGAAGCCGCCCATCCGTCGACGCGTGTCCCAGAAGGTGCAGCCATGCGTCCGGCATGCCTCCTTCTGCATGGCGATAATACGCTCCGTCCCCGCAAACGGATGCCATGCCCGCCGTCCTCTACCCGCCGACCCCGACATCGACCGGTCTGCCGGGCCAAGCACCAGCACCGATGCATCCGGCGCAATGCGATGCAAGTTGTCGAGCAGCCGGTCAAAATCCGCCGGATATCCCTCAAGGTGCTCCGCCGAGCCGCCTGCCTCGTTCGTCCCGTATGCAAGAACAATCAACTGCGGATCACGCTGGCGCAGATAGTTCGCAAACAGCGCCTGGTTCCAGCGCAGCATCAGCGGCGCAACCGCTCCGTTGATCCCAAGGCACTCGTAGGTCACGCCCGGCTGCTCCGAGACCAGCCCCATAAGCTTGACCGGCGCATGATCCAGCGTTGTGAACTCGAAGTCGTGTGTCCCCGCCGTGCACGAGTAGCTGAAGGTCCCCGCGCTCGCACCACTCACTGCATCGGCATCCGTTCCCGTCGCTACAGTCGAGATCACCGCGCCGTTGTCTGAGAACTGCAGTCTGCCGCCACCCGGCTGTTGCAGAAAATGAAGCTGCAGCGTCGTGCACGTCGTCTCAAGCGTAATCGATTGCTCCGGCTGGGACGTCTCGATGCTGATCCCGCCCATCCCAAGATCGCCATCACCAAGCGCCGTAAACCGGTTGCCCTCGGTAAACCATCCCGCCGACTGCGACCGCAGCGAACCCGCAAGGTGGTATCCGGCAAACGGATGGCCTGGAAACTGGAAACCAAGACCGCCATCGCCAAACTGCTGCTGCATGTGCGCCCGCATCGCTCCTGTAAAGATATCGGCAGCCGTATGGGAATCGCCAAACTGAAGAATCCGGACCGTCTGCGAAGCCGGCTCCGTTCCACCAGCCGCGTGCTCCGCCTGCTCAGCCCCCAGCGCCTTGAAGAAGCGATTCAGCGCACTTGGATACAGGAAGGGCGAGCTGGCCGTCGAGGTCAGCTCCGCCTCAACCCGGTCGACCGCCCTCTCACGAACCGCTGGACTCACCGGAATGGTCCGCAGCGTTCGCGGAATGCGTCCCTTCCTGCCTTTCGCCGCCACAACATGCGTACCCGCACGGGCTGCAACGGCTTTGTGCGTGATCGTAGCTTTGTGGCTATGCGCCGCAACCACCGGAGCATGCGCCTTCTTACTCGTCGCAGCGACACCGGACACCGGAAGCATCGTCAGCAGCAACGCAGCGAAAGTTTTCTGCAAGGGGCCCAATCGAACGGTCATGGCTGGACAGCCTGCCTCGTCCCGTCATCCGTAACGGGCGCTGTAGCCGGGTGCGGTTTGTAGGCGTCAAAACCCACCATAAGGTTCTTCACGAAGATCTGTGCGATGATAGACGCTCCCTGCGGGGTTGGATGGATCAGGTCTGCCGCCACCAGTCGCGGCTTGCCCGTATACCAGCGCGACATCGTTCCATCGCCACCCATTGCATTAAAGGTATCGAAAAATGCGCAGCGTGTATCGGCCGCCACCCGCTTCTGGATCGCCACAATCCGCGGAATCGTCCCCATCGTGACGATCTCGTCGATCCCGCTTCGCTCTCCGCGGTCCATAGGGCTCATCACAAGGATTGAGACGTTCGGCAGCGCATTCCGTATGCGCCCGATCGCCGTCCGCAGCTCGCCCTCATACTGCTTGTCCACAAACGACCCAAAGCTGCTCTCATTTGTGCCGTAGTTGATGATCACCAGAGCCGGAGCATCATGCCGCAACTCCGCCGCCCATATCTCAGGATTGAACCCCCGCGAAAGCACCGTCGTCGAGGCTCCATTCAGTCCCAGGCTGTCGTACAGCACGCCGCGCTGGGCCTTCTCGAACGTCTCTCCAAACAGCTCCACATGCCCGGTTCCTGCCTTGATGTCGACCGCCTTCGTTCCCTCAGGCAGTTCAACCGACTTCCACGCCGGCTCCCGAGTCTCCGAAGCAGTCGAGATCGTAGCCACCGGCTGCCCCGCACCCGCAGCGTCATCCGCCGTCACCAGCACGCTGCCGCCCTCCGGCTGCGCAAGATACGAAAGCTCCATGCTCGATTGCGCCGCATCCTTCAGCGTGATGTGGCTGCTCGCCCCGCCCGCTGCTCCCTGAAAACTGGCTCCGCCGGTCCCATACGTATCCGCCCGCATCTTGCCCACAGCCGTGGAGATCGTCCAGCCATGCCCCGTAATATCCGTATCGCGGTGCCCATACCAGGCCCAGGGCTTTGCGATCAGCAAGTAGCCATGTCCAGCATCGCCGAACCGTTGCTGCAGCAGCGCCCGCACATCGCCCGTAATCAAATCAGCCGTAGTCGGCGAGTCGCCATAATGCAATATCGCCACATGCCGGGCCTTGTCACTTGCAGGCGCATTGAGCTGTCCAAGCGCCCCGAAGAAAGAATCCAGCGCCCCCGAATCATCGAACAGATAGGTCGATAAAGCTGGTCGAGGAACAGTTTGATTCGTGTGCGTCGTCTCGGTAGCCTCAAGCGGCTGCTCCTGCTGGGGAAGCGGCACTACCGGCGCAGCAGGGGAGCGATGCAGCCGAAGCTGCCACGCCTCCGCAAAGATCGCCGGAGCAATCCCCTTGTCATGATCCTTCCAGTGTCGCCACGCAACCAGGGCAAGAATAAAAGTCGTAAACGTGAGCGCAGTTTTGAGAGGGAATCGCATGGCGTCAGAAGTTCCCGTACACAAATGGCGCAGCGCCACGCCCGGAGATGGTCTGAATGATCAGCACAAGCGCCGCTAAAGCCGCACCCTGCACCCAGAATGGAGCGCGCCCTATAAGCTCAGCCGAACCATCCAGCCACTTTAATGGCAGGCAATGGGCCACTGCCGCAAACACCATCACCAGCACAATCGGCAGCGTCAGATTATCGACTGACCACGTGTTCGATCCAATACGCTGCAGAATCGCCAGTGCATTTCCCAGCGAAGACGCATTGAAAAAGATCCACGTAAAGCACACAAAATTGAACGTCAGCAGCACCGACACCCACTTACCCCACACCGTGGGCTTCGACCCCTTACGTGCCTGCTTCCAAAGCCGCACAGTTGCCAGCGCCACGCCATGCAGCGCGCCCCAGATCAGAAACGTCCAGCCCAGCCCATGCCACAATCCACCCAGCATCATCGTCAGTATCACGCTATAGCAGTAGGAGCTTAGCGGAAACTGCCGCCTCCGCTGCGGCAGGGACTCCATCAGGTAGTCCCGCAGCCATTCCGAAAACGTAATGTGCCATCGCCGCCAGAACTCCATCATGTTGATCGAAAGATACGGCTGGCGAAAGTTCTCCGGCAGCTTCAAACCCAGTAGCAGCCCTACACCCATCGCGATATCCGTATAGCCCGAGAAGTCGAAGAAGAGCTGCAGCGCATACCCGTACACGCCCGCCAGCACCTCCGCCCCGCTATATAAGGTAGGTGTATCGAAGATCCGTCCTACCAGATTCTGCCCAAGAAAATCCGCAATCAGCAGCTTCTTTACCAGCCCAATGCCGATCAGCAGCAGCGCGCGCCCAGCCTGTGAATTGGTCAGCGACGGCGGCTCCAGAAGCTGCTTCAAAAAGCCATGCAGCCGCAAAATCGGTCCCGCCACCAGCACCGGGAAGAACAATGCCGCACCAAGATAAGCAAACAGGTTTCGCGTCGCCCGCGCGTCGTCATCCCGCCGGTACAGGTCGATCGTGTACGTCAAAGCCTGGAAGCAATAGAACGACAAACTCAGCGTCAGCAGCCACGAGTATCGATCTCCCGTGCGCAACGCAAGAATTTTAGGCGTCACCAGCAGCCCAAGGTTCATCAGCAGCGAAAGTCCCACCAGCAATCGTCGCGCAGCATTCGAAGCACTTCGCGAAAGCCCAAGCCCGATCAGAAAGTCAATGGAAGCCGCCGCAGGCAGCGCCAGGTAAAGCAGTCCAAACTTCGCAAGAAAGAAGCCGTTCGCGGCCAGCAGCACCAGCAGTCGCGCCGCACGGAACTGCGCCGCCGCCCAGTAGAGCAGCCAAACGGTAAGGAAGAAAACAAAAAAGGAGGGCGTACTGAGCTGCATGGAGACCTGTCAAAGATCAGCTAAGATCCTGAGTTTCCAGACTATCCCGTCCTCCCCCTAACACAAGTGAGAGAGTCGATACCCCCTCTAAACAACTTGCGCGAACTCGCAAAACGATGATTGCAAAGTAGATAACAGTCGCTGCTTAACTTGGCGATCTTCCGTGAGAGGCGTAAACTGGTTGGAGTCGGAAAGCAATTTCGGCGCAGGAGACTATTTGCTTCTTACAAACGAAATTCGCGTAGCCGGTTGTTCCATGGTCGCCCTGTTGATGATGTCTATCCCGGGCATCACCAATCACCCCTTCGACGTGACTCCTCCGTCCCAGACCGAGACCCCCACATTCATTCCCGCCGCAGCGACTCTCGCCCCTGCTGCCACTCCTAGAAAGCGATTCTCGTTCCTCCGCCGTCCTTCGATGAGCGGCATTGCCTCTTGGTACGGAGCCGTCCTCAATGGTCATAAGACTGCCAGCGGCGAAACCTTCGACATGAATCAGATGACCGCCTGCCACCGTACCCTGCCCTTCGGCACCATGGTGCGCGTCGTCGATACGCACAGCGGCAAGTCCGTCATCGTTCGCATCAATGATCGCGGCGTCCTCTTCGCCGACCGCGTCATCGACCTCTCCCGCGGTGCTGCTGAGAAGCTAGGCATCCGTTCGCTCGGCACCGCTCCCGTCCGGCTCGAAGTCCTCACCAGGAAGCAGGCAGCAGCAGAGGTGGCTGAAGCCAGAGTCTCCGACTCCATTCAAAACGCCGCGACAGCGGAAGCCCAGTAGCTAGCGCTTTCCTCCAGCAGGGGGTTGTTCATAACGCCCCTTGCCCTCGGTAATCTCAACGATCCGATCCACTGCCGCCAGCGCCGGAAACATCTCTCTCCTGCCATCAGGCCATCGCACACTGACGCTATCCACATGCGTCTCTGCGCCCAGCCCGAAGTGCATCCGCAGATCGCTTGAAGAGTTGTAGCTCGACCCGCTCCGCACCTCATCCACCCACTTCCGCTTCAATCCAGTCAGCGTCACCCGCGCCCCGATCGCGTCGCGATTGGACGTCGTGCCAATCAACCGCAGCGTGATCCAGTGGTTCTGGTTCTTCACCATATTCACCAGCAGCATCGGCTTGTCGTTCAGGTTATTGACCACCGCCTCAAGCCGCCCATCGTTGAAGAGATCGGCGATCGCCAGCCCGCGACTCGCCTTCGCCTCAGTCAAACCCGGCCCCGCCGTTTTGCTGAGATCCCGAAACTTCCCATTTCCAAGATTGCCATAGAGCAGTCGCGGCTCCCGATACATCGCTCCAAGCTTCGCCGAATCGACCTCGGGATAGACATGGCCGTTCGCAATCAGCAGGTCAGGCCACCCATCATTATCGATATCGACAAACATCGCGCCCCAGCCCAGCGCATCGGTGTTGATCCCAAGCCCGGCAGGGAAGGTCACATCGTTGTACGTCCCGTCGCCGTTGTTGTGATACAGGGTCGAAGTGTCATCCGAGAAGTTCGTCTTGAACAGGTCGATCCGCCCGTCGCCGTCATAGTCCGCAGCGGTCGAACCCATCCCAGCCTGCTCCCGCCCATCCTCATTGAACGCCACACCAGCATCAGGCCCCACATCCGTAAACGTTCCGTCGTGATTGTTCTTATAGAGAATCGCCGGGGTCGAGTCACAGGCCACATACAGGTCCGGCCAGCCATCATCGTTATAGTCGAGCGTCGTGATCGAGAAGCAGTAGTGCCCCGTAGTCTGCTCGATCCCACTCGCCTTACTCACATCCTCAAACTTGCCACCACCGACATTGTGGAACAGCACATTCGGCGCACTTGGCAACCCGCGCGGCCCGCACATCACCGGGACACCCTTCCACTGGCACCCCGCACCCTCACCCGGTGCGGGTGTATGCGCCAGGTCGAGATGGACATAGTTCGCCACCGCCACATCAAGCTTTCCATCGCGATCGTAGTCAACGAAGGCGCACCCTGTCCCCCACTCCTTGCCCGTCCCCGCAACGCCTGCCTGCTCCGCTACCTGCTTGAAGGTCCCATTCCCCTCGTTGTGGAACAGCCGATTCTTTCCATAGCCCGTAACGAACACATCCTCGTTACCGTCATTGTCATAGTCCCCAACGCACGCGCCCTGTCCCCACGCTGTCGAGACTAGCCCCGCCTTCACGGTCACATCGGTAAACGTTCCGTCATGGTTGTTGTGAAAGAGGTGACTCGTGGCTTGCTCACTGCTCTGCGCACCCTGCATCGTCGTGCCGTTCACGAGAAAGATATCCGGCCACCCGTCCCGGTCGTAATCCAGAATTGCCACACCCGACCCCGTCGTCTCGATGATGTAGCGCTTCGTATCCACGCTTCCATTCACATTACGAACCGTAATCCCGGCCTTGCCCGCCTCATCGACAAACCACGCCGGAGCCGGATGCTCCCCCGATGGCGCATAGGGCTGCTGCGCCAAAGTCGCAACGGATGCCGTAACGGCAATCAACAATCCTGCCGCCAATCCACGTAGAGCTTGCTTGCACATAACTAAGACTTTCCCGCTCCCATGGCCATTGTCCTGAGGACTTTGCCACCTTCCTGGATTACATACAGATGGTTCGCATCAAGATTCTTCAGCGTATCCACCGTGCCCGAAGGCCACCAAATCTCCACCGCATCCGCCTTCATCGCACGATCCAGACCAAAGTGAATCCGCAGGTCATTCTGAGAGTAATAGCTGCCGCCGCTCCGCACCTCTTCCACCTGTACAAACGGCTTGCCACTTGTTTGTGTCGTCACACTGATCCGCGCTCCAATCCCAGACCGATTCGCCTTCACCCCCACCGTCCGGATTTTGATCCAGTTGCGCCCCGTCGTTGAGTCGCAGCGCAAAAGCTGTGGCAAGCTGTTCACGCAGTTCACCACCACATCGATGTCGCCATCGTTATCGAAGTCGCCAAACGCGCACCCCCGCGCCGCAACCGCATCGTTGATGCCCGCACCACCCTGCGCCGTGGCATCTTCAAACTGCCCGTTCCGCAGATTCCGGTAAAGGTACTTATGCTGCGCGTACGAAGAGTCGATCTTCGTCCCATCCACCTCCGGGTAGACATGGCCATTCGAGATCAGGATGTCCAGCCATCCATCGTTGTCCATGTCGAAGAACCCAACACCCCACCCCAGGTACCGCGTATTGACCCCAAGCCCCGACAGGTACGTACGGTCCTCAAACGACCCATCCCCAAGATTCAGATACAGCGAATCCGTATCTCCCGCAAAGTTCGTCTTCACAATGTCGAACAGGCCGTCCCGATTAAAATCCCCAATGGACACGCCCATCCCCGCCTGTGGCTTACCGTCCGGCGAGTAGGCGACGCCCGTCTCGATCGCAATATCCTTGAACGTCCCATTCTTCTGGTTCTGGTAAAGCGTCGCAGCCGTCGAATCATTCGCAACATAGATGTCCGGCCATCCATCGTTGTCGATATCCGATACCGACACGCTCAGCGCATACGTCCCCACCGTCTCCCACATGCCCGCCTTCTGCGAAACATCGCTAAAGGTTCCATCGCCGTTGTTGTGATACAGAATGTTCTTCCCGCCCTGCAGCCCCGGCGGTCCGCACGCCACCTGGATGCCTTTATAGGAGCAGCCCGCCGCCTCCGGCAGGGGAGCGGTCTTGATATCGAAGTCGATATAGTTCGCCACAAACAGGTCGAGATGACCATCGCGATCGTAGTCAAGAAACGCACATCCGGAGTTCCAACGAGGTTTCGTTGCAGCATTCGCCTGCGTCAACCCGGCCTTGACCGTTACATCCGTAAACGTCCCGTTCCCATTATTCCGATACAGCACGTTCTGCCCGTAGTAGCTGACGAACAAGTCATCCCACCCATCGTTGTCATAGTCCCCAACGCAGCAGCCCTGCCCCCATCCGCTATGGCCAAGCCCCGCCTTCAGCGTAACGTCCGTAAACGTCCCATCGCGATTGTTCTTGAATAGCCGCGAGATCGGCTCCTGCCCCTTCGCGAAGCCCTCCAGCCGCGATCCATTCACCATAAAGATATCCAGCCAGTCATCATGGTCGTAGTCATAGAAGGCCACACCACACCCTGTCGTCTCGAGCAGGTACTTGTTCTTGTGCTCGCCCCCATAGATCGTCTTTGCGTTCAGCCCTGAAGCCCGTGCCACATCGATAAAACTCACCCCGAGCGGTGTCCCCGTCACGGGCGAAGGTGCACCCTTCGGAGCCGCCTGCGGCTTCGTCTCATAGGTCGGTCGCGAGCCAATCTGTCCGCCTGTCTGTTCGCCCATCTGCGCCGATACAGGCGAGGCCAGGGCCAGAACATCATCCAGCGACAGGACAAGAGCGCTGGCTGAAAGGGAACGAAGAAAGCTACGGCGGTCCGGGCTCAAAGTTGCCAATCTCCAGAGGTCCTCTGGGCAGTCGAGTCAGTCACACGCGGCCGGTCGAGGTCGGCGTGTCCAGATAAACAGACAGAATGCTGAGTATAGAGAACAACGGGATGAGACGACAAACAAGCCTTCATGCTCCATCCGGATCACGATCAGAGAAGGTGAGCACGCAAAGGCTGCTTCTCAAAACACCTCTAATCTGTATACACAATGAGCATGACTCAAAAAAATATTCTATGTAAATCGGGGACCTGTCACTATGGTTTTTTGAATTCCGCTCGAGCTCGAAGTGAAGCGTTTTAGGTGGATAAGTCAAACGCAATCAATAACTTGACGCTACAATTAATTCTTCTATGTCAATTTTCTGTAATCGTGTAAACGTCTTCTCAAGAACGCCGCAAGCTGTCAACACGGATTCACTCGTTACTTCGCCTGCTCTCCCTCAGAAAGAGCATTGACACACTCGTATTCGCCCGCGTATTTTCCGAATTGCTTTAGAACCAACTATCTAGCCGTTCACAATGCAGAACGTTCCACAATGATGTGCTCCCTGATCCGCTGCACCTTGGGTGGCAGGCGACACGCAAGACATTAAAGCTTCAAACGGCAACACTTGTCCGCACTTCGGGACGTCAAGGGGAGAACAGGATGCAAACCAAAATGATTCGCGGCATGATGTGTCTGGGAGTGTGTGCCCTCCTTCTATCATCGTCAGGCTTCGGCCAGGCAGTCTATGGATCGATCTACGGAACAGTTACCGACAACTCCGGTGCTGTCGTTCCGAACGCCACCATCACGGTCACCGATACCGCCAAAGGCTCCAGCGACTCGGTACAGTCGAACGCCAGCGGTGAGTTCACCGTCGACCACCTTATCCCCGACCCCTACGAGGTCAAGATCTCCATCGCCGGCTTCAAGGGCTATCAGCAGAAGGGTCTCCAGATCTTCGCCGATACCTCGACCAAGATCACCGCAGCCCTCGAGGTTGGTGACGCCGCCGGTGAGACCATCACCGTCAATGCCGATTCCGTACCCCAGCTCAAGACGGATCGCGCCGACGTCTCCACGATCTTCAGCGGCAAAGAGTTTGTAGACCTCCCAATCCCCGGCCGCAACTTCACGGGCCTCCAGCTTCTCCTCCCCGGCGCCCAGCAGCTGGGCTTTACCCACGCCGCCAGTGAAAACCCACAAGGCAGCCTGCAGATTGAAGTAGACGGCCAGTCCTTCGCCGGTACCGCCTTCCAACTCGACGGCACCGACAACCAGGACCCCATCCTCGGCATCATCGTCGTCAACCCCAACGCTGACGCCCTCTCCGAGAGCAAGATCACCACGCAGAACTACGACGCTGAGTTCGGCAAGGCCGTCTCGTCTGTTGTCACCGCCCAGACCAAGTCCGGAACCAACAGCTTCCACGGCTCCGCCTTCGACTATCGCCAGAGCAACGCCCAGCTTGCTCGCGACCCCTTCACGCAGAGCACCGGCCCGCAGGGCACCCTCAGCGCATCCAACCCCTTCCCGGTAGGCCTCAAGAACCAGTTCGGTGGCTCTATCGGCGGTCCCATCCTCAAGGACAAGCTCTTCTTTTTCGGCGATTATCAGGGCACCCGCCAGAAGAGCGGCATCGCCATTCAGCAGACGGTTCCCACGTCCCTCCTCACCACCTCCTGCCTCTCTGGCGCAGGTTGCAACTTCAGTGAATACACCAAGGTTACCGGCCCCATCTTCCACACCGTAGGTGGCCAGCGCGTCGCATACGCTAATAGCATCGTTCCCCAGTCGGACCTCTCTCCGCAGGCGCTCGGCGTCCTCAAGCTCCTCCAGCCCTTCGCTCCGAATACCGTCAACGGCAGCACCACCAGCGGCCTTGTCCAGAACTACTCCGCCAGCGGCACCGGCGGCTTCAACGCCGACCAGTGGGATGTGCGTGGTGATTACACCCTGAACGCCCGCACCCACGTCTTCGGTCGTTTCAGCCGCTTCACCGATACGCTCACCGGCACCACCATCTTCGGCGCGGCCGGCGGAGCAGGCTTCGGCATCGGCGACTTCGGCGGCACCTCCAAGGGTGCGAACGATAGCGTCGCCGCCGGTGTTGACTACGCTCTCAACAGCAGGCTCGTCACGGACGTCCGCCTCGGCTACTTCCGCTACGACATCGCTACCTCCAAGTATGACCAGACCGTGCCCTTTGCCACGCAGCTTGGCATCCCCGGCTTGAACACCGGTGCTGCCATCACCAACGGCGCACCTGCCTTCAACATCACCGAGGCTGGCAGCTACGGTTCTGCAAACAACAATCAGTCACGCGGACCACAGTACGGCTCCGGTCTCAACATCAACCGTTGCAACTGCCCGCTCACCGAGCGTGAGGATCAGTACCAGGTCGCTAACAACTGGACCAAGACCATCGGAAATCACTCCATCAAGTTTGGTGTCGATCTCCGCTACGCCCGCAACCTCCGCGTTCCCAGCGATAACAACCGCACCGGCATCCTGACCTTTGGTACCGGTCCCACCAGCGACGGTACCAACAACAACGGACTTGGCATGGCCTCCTTCCTTACTGGTCAGGTCACCCAGCTCCAGCGCTACGTCAGCACCTCGACCAATGCGAAGGAGTTCCAGAAGCGTGCCTTCGGTTACGCGCAGGATACCTGGCGCGCCACACAGAAGCTGACCGTCAACTACGGCCTCCGCTACGAGGCCTACATGCCCGAAGCCGTCAACGGTGCTGCTCAAGGTGCTTTGCTGAATCTTGATACCGGCTACCTCCAGGTAGCAGGTGTAGGTCCGATCCAAACCAACATGAATCAGAGTCCCGCGACCGGCACCTACGCTCCCCGCCTTGGTCTTGCCTACCAGGCGATGCCCAACACGGTCATCCGCGCAGGCTATGGACGCAGCTTCGATATCGGCGTCTTTGGCTCCGTCTTCGGTCACTCGGCCACGCAGAATCTGCCGGTCCTCGCTAACCAGGCGCTTACCGCTCCCGGCGGAGACAACGCAACCGACACAACGGCGGCCTTCTCGCTGGCGACGGGACCGCAGGCTTTTGTATTCCCCGCAGTACCGGCCAGCGGTCTCCTACCCAACCAGGGCTACAACTCCAGCGGGCGGTCGCGCCCCACCACCCTCCGGCTTCCTACCCTTGACGCATGGAACCTCGCTCTTCAGCAGTCCTTCACCCCGACCCTATCGATGACGATTGCGTACGTCGGCAACAAGGGAACACACACCTTCGGCGACAACTCCGGCAACACGACCAACCCCAATGAAGCAGCAATCTTTCTGCCCGCTCAATACAGCGTGAACGGGCAGCCGCTTCACTATGATCCTTCGGCAACGGCAGGTAATTGCTATCCTGCCGGAGCGAATTGCGCGGCCGGCGGCATCTTGGGTACAAATGGCCAGCCGATCGCAAACTCAGTCCTTATCCCCGCGAGTGGAGCGGTCAGCAACCAGGTCTTCCTGCAGCGCTACTACGGCGGCAAGCTTGCAGCCTGCTCCGACGCAACCTACAACGCGGACGGCACGAACCACAACGCACCCAACGGCGGCTGTGGTTGGAATCAGAGCATCACCTACTTTGGCGACGATCTGAACACCTCCTACAACGCTCTTCAGGTGACGTTCACCAAGATCATCGCGCATGGCTACTCCCTCAACGCAAACTACGCCTGGCAGAAGTCGCTTAGCGAGCAAACCGGCTTCGCTACGTGGAGCCATGCAGCAGCAAGGGGCCGTGATTCGAGCCTCCGCCAGCAGCAGGTCATCGTCTACGGTATGCTCGAACTCCCGTTCGGCCATAATAAGCATTTCCTCGCGCACACCAACCGCATCATCGACCAGATCGTCAGCGGCTACCAGATCAGTCCGGTCGTCAACTACTCAAGCGGTCTTCCGTATACGTTGAGTGCACAGGCTGGCAATTGGGTTCCAGGCTCAGCACCACGCTACATCAATGGAAATCCGAAACAGCTTCACACGCATGTCACGGGCTTTCCTGGAGGACCGAGCGGTCTTTCGTACTACGACATCACCCCGGTTGATGGTTCTGGAGCGTTCTCACTCCCTGCTCTTGATACGATCGGCAGCGCTGGCCGTAACTCGGCCTTCGGACCGAACTTCTTCAACACCGATATCTCGGTCCAGAAGGACTTCGAGATTCGCGAGAAGATCAGCTTCCAACTCCGTGCTGACGGCTACAACGCCTTCAACCACATCAACTGGGGCACTCCAAACGGCAATATCGATCAGGGCGGCTCCATCTCAAGCGGCGCTTACCCCAACAACACCTCCAACCCACGTCAACTGCAATTCTCAGGCCGCCTGCAGTTCTAGGCAGACTAGACTCGATCGAGGGGAGCTTCGGCTCCTCTCGATCTTTTTAAGTCACACCTCATGAACAGACTCCTCCATCTCGTGCCCTTCCTCCTCTTGTGTGCCGCGTCCGGTCTTGCCCAGCAGTGGACCATCGGCCTCTTCACCCGTCCGGTGAACGCTCCCGTCATCATTCCCGACAAGGCAACGCTCTTCAGCGATCCCATCCAAGATCCGGCCATCCACGACGGCCCCGTCCACTGGGAGGCGCTCCACACCTTCAACCCCGCAGCCGTCGTCCGCAACGGCAAGGTCTTCGTCCTCTATCGCGCCGAAGACGACACCGGCCGCATGCAGATCGGCCTCCACACCTCTCGCCTTGGCTTGGCCCAGAGCGACGATGGCCTCCACTTCACCCGTCTCCCCGAACCTGTCTTCTACCCCGCCGAAGATGCTCAGAAGTCCCGCGAGTGGCCCGGTGGCGTCGAAGATCCTCGCATCGTCGAGTCCGACGACGGCACCTACGTTCTCACCTACACCCAGTGGAACCGCATCACCTACTCCATCGGCATCGCCACCTCCAAAGACCTCCTTCACTGGACCAAGTACGGCCCGGCCTTCCTCGGAGCCGCAGGCGGCAAGTATGACCATCTCCAATACAAATCCGGCGGCATCGTCACCCACCTCGCAGGAGACCGCCTCCTCGCTGCAAAGATCAACGGGCAATACTGGATGTACTGGGGCGAAGGCGCACTCCATCTCGCCACCTCACCCGACCTCATTCACTGGACCCCCGTCGAAACTCCCGCAGGTGCGCCGCTCGA
This sequence comes from Granulicella arctica, assembly GCF_025685605.1. Taxonomy (NCBI): domain Bacteria; kingdom Pseudomonadati; phylum Acidobacteriota; class Terriglobia; order Terriglobales; family Acidobacteriaceae; genus Granulicella; species Granulicella arctica. Next base: position 1,826,592 of record NZ_JAGTUT010000001.1, on the reverse strand, counting down.
GGTTCTTACCCGCCGCCCCGGCCACTTCGACAGCGGCTTCCCCGAGGTAGGCCCACCGCCCGTCCTCACGAGCGTTGGCATCGTCGTCCTCTACAACGGCAAAAACGATCCCGCCACCGGCGATCCCACTCTCGGTGCCAACGCCTACGCCGCTGGCGAAGCCCTCTTTAAAGCAGACAATCCCGCAGCCTTCATCGAGCATCAGGCGCAAACCGCCCTCAAACCAGAGATGCCTTACGAGAAGACGGGCCAGTACGTAGCCGGAACCACCTTCGCCGAAGGCTTAGTCCACTTCCACCACAAGTGGTTCCTCTACTACGGCTGCGCCGATTCAGCCGTAGGTGTAGTCACCGCCCCGGAAAAATAAATAGGTGGAAAGCTTTTCCCTCAGCAGCCACTTACTCCAGCCGCTTTTCAAGCGACTCAGCCTTCTGCCGCTCCACCGCTGCATCTCCTACATTCCCCTTGCGCTCCAGAGCCTCCGCAAGCGCACGATGCGGCGCGGCATACCCCGGATCGGCCTCCACCGCACCCTGTAATTGGGCAATCGCCTCCACAACCTTGCCTTCCTTCAACAGGGCCGTCCCACTGTTCAGCGCAAAGTTAGCTCGTTGCCGACTCACGGCGATTCGGCTCAGCTCCGCACCCTTCTTCCGCTCCGCCGCCGCGCCCTCGCGATCCCCCTGCTGAGCCAGAATCGCCGCCAGCGTAATGTGCGGACTAGGCTGTGCCGGCACCAGCGCAATCCCGCGCCGCAGCGCCACGACCGCCTTGTCCGGCTGGCCCAACTCCTTGTAGATATTCCCGAGGATCGCCCACCCTTCGCCGTTCTCCGGCTGCATGCTGGCCGCCCGCTCCATCGCTGCCGCGGCCTCCGCAAACTTGCCCGTCTGCATGTAGAGCACGCCCAGCGTATACGGCGGATCGGGTAGCTCCGGATCGAACTTCTCCGCCAGCTCAAACTCGGCAATCGCCGCGGGCAGCTTGTCCTTCAGCTTCATCGCCAGCCCAAGGTCATAGTGCAGCTCAGCCGTAATCGGAGCACCCTGATTCGGCAGCGCCAGCCCATCCTGGAACTCCTCGATCGCATGGTCCAGATCGTTCTGCTGTAGAAACGCCACGCCAAGATCCTCACGCAGCACCGGACTTGTCGCATCCAGCTTCAGCGCCCGCTCATACAGCGGCACCGCCTCCTTCGCGTTCCCCGTCTGCACCAGCGCCAGCGCATAGTTCGTCAGCACCGCTCCAACTCCCGGCTTCGCAGCCGCAGCCCTCTGGAACAGCGGCAGCGCCTCCTTGCTCTGCCCGGCGTTCTGAAGCGCCAGCGCCAGCGCGTATGTAGCATCGCTCGAGGCCGGGGCAACCGCCACTGCATGACGCAACGTAGTCAAGGCCGCACCATCCTGCCGAGTCGTCATCTGCGCCCGCCCAAGCTGCAGCAGCGTAGCCAGATCGTCCGGAGCAAGGCTCGCCGCCTTCGTTAGCTCCGCAATCGCCAACTCGGTCTTATGCTGGACTAGGTACAACGATCCAAGATGAAGATGTGCCGCAGCCAGCCCACCATCGAGCGTCACCGCCCGCTTTAACTCGGGCTCGGCCTCGACATAGTGCTCCTGCTGAGCCAACACCGCACCCAGCGCATCATGCAGCCCCGCATTCTCCGGAGCCTCCACCAACGCACGCCGTACCTGCTCGACCGCACCAGCCCCGTCACCCGTCGCCACCAAAGCCGTCGCGTAGGCCAGCGAAGCCTCAGCCGTCAGGCTCGTCTTTGAACTCAAACCACGAAACAGCCCCGCCGAGTCCGCATACCGCCGCTGCCCGCTGTAGGCGATCGCAAGGTTCAACGCAGCCGTATCATCCTTCGGGTCAAGTCGATGCGCTGTCTCCAACTCAGGAACAGCTGCCGCAACTCGCCCCTCGGCCAGCAGCACCGCACCATACGCACTGTGCCCCGCGGCCACCTTCGGCGTCAGCCGCACCGCCTGCGCAAACGCCGCATCCGCAGCCGCAAGATCTCCCTTGGACATAGCCGCGTACCCCGCATGAAACGCAGCATCCGCCGACTGCACCTGCTGCGAGGTCTGCAGAAACAGCACACAATAAGCAAGAAAATTCATGGCACAATCACTCTGCATCCTGAGCAAAGCGAAGACCCCATATCTCGCCTTTGCCTCTTCTCAAATCCGCATCATCCGCGTAGATCCGCGGTAGCCGCTCGAGCCACCACTTACTGCCCAGCCAACTTGAACGACACATAGCTCCGGCCCGCATACAGCCGATAGCCGCCATCCGTCGCAACGACCACCTGCAGCGGTGTAGGACGACGCAGACCGGCATCCCGCACCGACTTCACGGTGAACAGGTCATGCGCCCCGATATCCTGCACCACAAAGTTGTCATCCCCGACAAACCCGCAGCCATACGCCCCCGGAGCAAGCTTCTGGCCACCAATCTCGATCGCCGATTCCGTGATCAGGTAGGCTTGGTACTTTTCCTTCACCTGCGTTGAATAGCCGGACGTATCTACCAACGCCGTCAGCATCAGCTTCTTATCCGCGAAGCGAACCCCGCCCGAATTCCGTCCCTGGATCGGCGCACTTAAGCCCCGGAAAAACACCGTAGCCGGTAAAATCTGAGCCGCATCAGCAGCCGAAATCACCCCGGGTTGCGCAGAAGACGCCGTAGCAGCAGGCTGCTGGGCAACACTCAGCACTGGGGTCAACATGCAGGCAAGCAGCAGCAATGGCAACAAACGTACGCTCATTCAAAGTTCTCCATTCAAGGCAACATCATACCCGCTCATGCCGCGTTAGACTGAGAGGTCTTTGATGTTGGAGGCCGCCCATGCGACACATCGTCCCGATCCTGACCCTGCTCGTCACAGCGACCGTGCTCGCCGCCCAGTCCCCGTTTCCCATCTCCGAGTCGGGCCTCACCATCAACAGCCACGTCGAGGCAGGAAAGCCCTTCACCGTCGCTGGTGAGCGAGGCGTGCTCCTCGGGCAGCAGGAGGGAACCTTCGAGGCCTGGGTTCTCCCCGTCAAGCTCCTCAGCCACTTCGCCATTACCGCCAACGTCGAAGGCTACTCCGTCCCTATCGATCTCAACGCCGCCGCCAGCGAGATCGAAGTCTTCCCCGATCACACCACCATCACCTACTCCCACATCGCCTTCACCATCCGTCAGATCATGTTCGCCCCCGACACCGCACCCGACGGTACCGGCGCCGTAGTTCTCTTCCAGATCGACTCCACCCGTCCCATGGACCTCACCTTCAGCTTCACTCCTGACATGCTCCAGATGTGGCCCCAGCCCAACCAGGGTGTGCCCTCCGCCGAGTGGGTCGCCCAAGGCACCACCGGCCACTACATCCTCCATACCGACCTTCCTAACCTCACCGGCGCAGTATCCATGCCTGGGGCCCAATCCGGCATCATGGCTCCCTACCAGGAGAAGCCGCAGGTCCACCCCCTCGAACTCAAGCTCCACTACGACCCCAAGCGGGATGCCGACCGCTACGTCCCGCTCCTCCTCGCCATGGGCCGCACCCCCGAGACAGCCACCAACGCCGCCCTCCAGGCAAAGTTGGATAGCCTCGCCAGCACCCTCCCCCAGATCTACGAAGCCCACGCTGCAAAGTACGTCCGACTCGAGCAGGACCTTACCACCATCACCACGCCCGACCCCGCACTCAATGACGATCTCCGCTGGGCCGAGCTCTCCATCGAGCAGCTCAAAGCCCGCGCACCCTCAGGCGAAATCGGCCTCGTCGCCGGCTACTACTCCTCTGGCGACTCCGCCCGCCCCGGCTTCGGTTGGTTCTTTGGTCGCGACTCCCTCTACACCCTCTACGCCGTCAACAGCTTCGGCGACTTCGCCCTCACCCGCGCCGAACTTGACTTCCTCATCAAGCGCCAACGCGCCGACGGCAAGATGATGCATGAGTACTCCCAAACCGCTGCCGCCGTCGATTGGAAATCGCTCCCTTACATGTACGCCGCAGCCGATGCCACGCCCCTTTTCCTCACCCAGATGCTCGACTACGTTCGCTCCTCCGGCGACCTCGACTACCTTCGCCAGAACCGCGAGGCCATCCAGAAAGCCTGGGCCTTCGAGACTACGCACGATACGGACGGCGACGGCATCTACGACAACGCCCAGGGCACTGGCTGGGTCGAATCATGGCCCCACGGCATGCCCCACCAGGAGATCTACCTGGCACTCTTCGACCAGCAAGCCTCTGCTGCCATGGCCGATCTATCAACGCTTCTAGGCGACACCGCAACCGCAGCCACCGCCAAAGCCCGCGCTCTCACCCTCACAACAAAAATAGAAGCCGAGTATTACAACTCCGCCACCCACGAGTACGCCTTCAGCCACAACCCCGATAACACCGTCGATCCCACCCGCACCATCTACCCCGCCGTGGCCTACTGGAACGCCAACACCCCCGGCCTGGCCCACCCCGAAGCCAGCCTTCGCCTCTGGGCCTCGCACGACCTCTCCACCGACTGGGGCCTCCGCGACGTAGCCGAGAGCGATCCTGTCTACGATCCCATCTCCTACCATCAGGGCTCCGTCTGGCCGCTCTTTACCGGCTGGGCCTCACTCGCGGAGTACCGCACTGACCATCCCCTCGCGGGCTACACCCACCTCATGCAGACCGCCAACCTCACCACCGCCCAGGACCTCGGAGCCGTCACCGAACTTCTCTCCGGTGCCTACTTCGACCCGTTCGGCCGCAGCACCTCGCACCAGCTCTGGTCCTCCGCCATGGTCATCATCCCCGCACTCCGCGGCCTCTTCGGGATCGACATCGACGCCCCCGCCAACACCCTCACCCTCAACCCCAGCCTCCCTGCCGACTGGGAGACCGCCACCGTCCACCACCTCCATGCCGGTACCAGCATCCTCGATCTCAGCTATCAGCGCACCGGCCCCAACCTCACCATCCGTAGCACCGCCGTTACCGGCAAGCCCTTCAGGCTCATCACGAACAACAAAGCTGCCCACGCCTCCACAGACGGCACCACCCTGACCATCCCTCTCCCGCCCGTCGAGGTAGCCGTCTCCCAATCCCTACCTCTGCCGGGAGCCCGCACCGCCCAGATGAAGGTCCTCAACCAGATCCAGACTCCCCACACCCTGACCCTCGAACTCGAAGCTCAAGCGGCGTCCACCCAAACCCTGAAGCTCCGCCGCAACCAACCCAACCTCCGCCTCACCGCCGAGGGCGCCACCATCCAAGCCGACACCCTCAAGATCACCTTCCCACCCGGCACCAGCTACCAACCCAAGACCGTAACGCTCCACTGGTAGCCGCAGCATCTACCGCTGCCCTACTGTCCCCGCCCCACCAAAGCCTCCATCATCAGATAAACCCCATTCGTCCACCCGAACCCAACCACATTGCTCTTGTACCCCGCAGCAACCTTCACATTCGCCGACCCGCTCACCACGTTGTATTTCTCACGGATCGTCCCATCCAAAAGATAGTTCTGCCGCACCGTACTCATAAACTTCGTAGCCACCCGCGCCGCATCCGCGCCATACCCGTATCGTGCCAGTCCACTCACCGCCAGCCAGTTCGTCGGAGCCCATCCGAACGGCAGATCCCACTGCACGCCCGAGGTCGTCTCGCTCATCGCGATCCCGCCATCATGCTCGAAGAGGGAAAGATGTTCCGCCACAGCCTTGGCCTGCGCCGGGCTCGCCATCCCCGCCCACAGCGGGTAGAACGTGCTGATGTAGTTATACGAAGAGGACTGCCCGGCAGAGAAGTCATAGTCCTCATACAAGCCCTTCGCCGCGACCCATAGGTACTTGTCTACCGCCTTCTTACGCGCCGCCGCGCGACTCGTCCACATCGTCGCATCCGCCTTTCGCCCAAGCTCCGTAGCGAAGAGTGCCATGTCCGTCTCGTACTTATAAAGCAGGCTATTCAGACAGACTGGCGCATAGTGATCCGTCGATCCGCTGAACGGTCCAAACCGGAAGCTCGAATCGAATCCCGACTCCCGCATCGCCCGATCTCCGCGATAGAAATCAGCACTCAGCCGATGCCCGTCCACATGGGCCCGCGCGCACACCTTCGAAGTAGAAATATCGCAGCTAGTCGTTGCCAACTCCGCCGCCTGCGCCGCATTGGGATTCTCCGGTGCATCGACAAGGTAGTTCGTATGAGCCTCAGGATGCACCACCAGCCACCGAATCACATCCGGATAATATCCACTATCATCCGCCATCTCCGGCACCGGCCCAGCACCCAGATCCTCATACCGCGCCAGCCCTGTGCTGCCAGCCAGATGCGGATTATGAGTCCACAACGCATAATCCCGCTCAGCATAGCCATAAGCCTTCGCCAGCCACTCCTTCGAGACAGGCGTATCCGCCGAAGGATGCTCATACACATCGCGAATCATCGACGTCAGCAGCGGCGGTTGCGATCGCGTAAAGAAGTAAGTCCGATTCGCATTCAGAATCGCCCCGTAGTTCTCAATCTCAAAGAAGAAGTTCTCAACCATCCCCTGCGCCAGCGCAGTCCGACCGTCCTGCACCAGCCCCAGCAGGATGAAGTAGCTATCCCACCCATACATCTCGTTGAAGCGCCCACCCGGCACCACGTACTTGTTCGGCAGGTACAGCAGACCTTCCTTGGGGATCTCGCTCACCTTCACGTCGCCCATGTGGTCGATCTTGCGCGGCAGATGCTCCACCTGCACCTTGCACTGCTGCTGCATCGCCACCACCGACGCAGGCGTAGCCATACCCGCAGGCAGGTACAGGATCGGCGCAGTCGTCACCTTCAAATCCACAACCGACTTACACTCCGACATCGACCGCGACAGCGTATCCCAACCACCCTTGATGTACGTCAGGATCTTCGCATTGTCGGCAGCATCAGCCGCCGCAACCTGCGCCGAACCGTCCGCCGAAATTCCCGCCGCCAGCAAGACCAGCAGGACACACTTGCTACGCAAAGCATTCATCCGAACATCCTTAAAGAGCAAATAACAAACGAGATGATTGTAGTCCGCTCACCCAAAGAACCCACGCCGTAGATCTCCTGCGCTCGCCGTTGCCCTTGCTTCTCTGGTTGTCATTCCCGAAGGGAATCTGCGTCTGCCCGCCAGGCCTACGCTGCCGGGCATCCCACCCTTCGCAGCCTTACCCGCAAAGGGTGGTTCATAATCCAACTACTTCACAGCACCAACCCAGCTTCCAAACGCAGGCACCACCATCTTCTTCAACGAGACCCCCGTCATCAGCCCCGGGACATCTGTAACCAAAGTAGTTACACTACCTGAAACATCCAACGAAACAGTCTGCTCAGTCCCGGTTAGATTCAACACCGTCACTACCGAACCAGCAGGACCCTTCCGCACAAAGGAAAGCACAGAATTATTGCTCTCATCCAGCATGGTCATCGATCCATCCCGCAGCGCACTATTATCCCGCCGCAGAGCGATCAGCTTCTTGTGCCAGTTCAGCAGGGAGTTCGGCTCACCCTCCTCCACCTTCACGTTCACCGTCTTGTAGTCGGCAGCCACGGGAAGCCACGTCTTCGCCGCCGTGCTGAAGCCCGCATCGACCGAGGCGTCCCACTGCATCGGCGTCCGCTCGCCATCACGGCCCTTCTCCTTTGGCCATCCCGTAATGCCGATCGGGTCCTGCACGTCTTCCTTCCGTGTCGGTGTGGACGTCACCATGCCCAGCTCTTCGCCGTAGTACATCAGCGCCGTAGACCGCGACGTAAACAGCAGTGTCGCAATCAACCGTGCAATCGCTTCGTTATGGACGCCGTCGCCATACCGCTCCCAGCTCCGCCCATTGTCATGGTTATCAAACACAAGCAGTGGATGGTTCTTCCCGATCTGGGTCTCCACATCCTTGATGCGCTGCCGCAGCAGCGGTACATCCAATTTGTTTGTAAAGCCGACCTGCATATCCATCGGTAATTGCAGTTCGTCCTGCTTCTCACCGCCGTACCACTTATTCAGTTCAGCGATGTTCGGCAGATACGTCTCGCCGATCAGCACGCGGTTCCCCGGATAGCTGTCCGCCATCGCGCGCATCCGCCGAATCACGTCATGCACCTCAGGCAGATTGCTCGTATACATATCACTCAGGTTCGGATCGCCCTGCGCATTCAAGCCCGGCTTCTCGACTGGGTTATCGCGCATCTGCGGATCTTCGAACAGCGTCGGAATCGCATCCAGCCGGAAGCCCGCCACGCCGCGATCCAGCCAGAACCGCATCGCATCGAACGCTGCCTTCTCAACCACCGGGTTGCGCCAATTCAGGTCCGGCTGCTGCTTGTAGAACTCGTGATAATAAAACTGCTTTCGCGCCGGAACCCACTCCCACGCCGACCCGCCAAAGCCGCTGATCCAGTTGTTCGGCGGAATCGGTTTTCCCTGCGCATCGAACCCCTTCGGGTCCTTCCATACATACCAGTCCGCCCTCGGGTTCGTCCGCGAACTGGCCGACTCGACAAACCACGCATGCTTGTCCGAAGTATGGTTCAGCACCATGTCCAGGATCACGCGAACATGATGCTCCTTGCCCGCAGCCACCAGCTTGTCGAAGTCTGCCAGCGTTCCATACTGCGGATCGACACCGACATAGTTCGAGATGTCATACCCGAAATCCACCTGCGGCGAGGGATACATTGGCGAGATCCAGATCGCATCCACACCCAGCGATTGCAGGTAACCCATCCGCTGCGTAATCCCGTTCAGGTCCCCAACACCGTCGCCGTTCGAGTCCTGAAAGCTGCGCGGATAGATCTCATAGATCACCGCATGCTTCCACCACGGACCGTCAGCCGCCCCGGCATGAGTCGCTGCCGTCATCTGCCCCTGTGCCGCCGACCCGCACATCGCCGCCAGCGCCAGCACGACCGCTGCCCGCGTCATCATCGTCCATCGAGCGAAGCCTGTCCCGCCCACGCCCCGCTCGTTCAAGTCCATCAAATTTCCCATAAGAATTCTCCCCGGTTTCCCGTCATTCGCCGTCAACAATACCATTTTCAAGACATTTCAGGCCACATTGTCATAGCAAATAGATGCAGTATGAAGCCCCAACGTCAAAGCCGGACTTCCGTCCAAACCGGATATCATGTTTCTCGCTGAACAAATCCCGGAATTGAGCCCATCAGCACGTCACCAAATGAAAGCAGCAGGGAACCGCATGTTTCGTAACACCGACCCGCACCACCTTCTTCACGCTGCAGCCTGCTGGTCGATCCTTACTCTCTCCTGTCTCGCCGCACACGCCCAGACCGGCCAGCAACCCGGCGCCATGGGTGGTTCCAGTACCGGTGCCGCACACGCCGCCGTCCTGGACGCCGAGAAGCGCCCCATCACCGCTGGTGGCTTCGTCAAGACAGGCCCCATCGTCTTTCAGGAGGTCGCCGCGAAGGCCGGCCTCGCCACCTGGACCCACAAGATGGGTGCCCCCGACAAAAACTTCATCATCGAGACCGTAGGCTCCGGCGTCGGCCTCATCGACTACGACAACGACGGCTGGCTCGACATCTACCTCGTCAACGGCTCCACCGACGAGGCCTACATGGGCAAGGCCCCGGCGCCCCACGCCGCCCTCTTCCACAACAATCACGACGGCACCTTTACCGACGTCGCCGCCAAAGCGGGCGTCCAGAATGACCGCTGGGGCTTCGGCGTAGCCGTAGGCGACTACGACAACGACGGCTGGCCCGACCTCTACGTCTCCAACTTCGGCAGCAATCGCCTCTTCCACAACAATCACGATGGCACCTTCACCGACGTCGCCGAGAAGGCCGGTGTCACTCTCGGCAACTGGTCCACCGGCGTCACCTGGGGCGACTACGACGGCGACGGCAAGCTCGACCTCTTCGTCGCCGGATACGTCCACTACAGCATCGCCGACCAGCCCGAGTCCGGCAGCAAGGCCTTCAGCTACTGCCAGTTCCGCGGCGAAAAGGTCATGTGCGGCCCACGGGGCCTCAAGGGCGAAGGTGACCATCTCTTTCATAACAACGGCGACGGCACCTTTACCGACGTCAGCCTCAAGGCTGGCGTCTCCGATAAGAACGGCTACTACGGCCTCGCCGCCGCCTTCATCGACATCAACAACGACGGCAAGCCCGACCTCCTCGTCGCCAACGACTCCACCCCCAACTACCTCTACCTCAACAAGGGCGACGGCACCTTCGAGGACATCTCCTACGCCTCCGGCTACGCCCTCAACAAGGATGGCCGTGAGACCGCCTCCATGGGCATCGCCATCGGCGACTACCGCAACAACGGTCTCCTCGACATCTACCACACCACCTTCTCCGACGACTACAAACCTCTCTACCGCAACGACGGCGACGCCAACTTCACCGACATCGCCTACGAGTCCAACCTTGCCGAAGTCTCCATCCCCTTCCTCGGCTGGGGCACCGCCTTCTTCGACTACGACAATGATGGCTGGAAAGACCTCTTCACCGTCAACGGCCACGTCTATCGCGGCGCCGACCGCTTCCCCTGGGGAACCACCTACGCCCAGCGCCCGCAGCTCTTCCACAACATCAAGGGCACAAAGTTCGAGGTCGTCCCTCCCGTCGAAGGCACCGGCCTCGCCGCCGTCCTCACCTCCCGCGGCATGGCCTTCGGCGACCTCTTCAACAACGGCAAGATCGACGCCGTCATTAACAACATGGACAGCCCTCCCGCTCTCATGCGCAACGTAGCCGCAGATAAGAATCACTGGGTAGGCTTCCATCTCATCGGCGGCCCGAAGAGTCCCCGCGACGCCATCGGCGCCTCCGTGGCCCTCACCGCCAACGGCGTCAAACAGCGCGAGGACGTCTACGCCGGTGGCAGCTTCTCCTCCTCCTCCGACCCCCGCCCCCACTTCGGCATCGGCCCCGCCACCAGGGTCGATAAGGTAGAGATCCGCTGGCCCGACGGCCTCCGCGAAGACATCACCCTCCCCGCCGTAGACCGCTTCTACACCGTCCTCGAAGGCAAAGGGATCCAACCCACAAATTAGTTCCCGAACGCAAAACGGAGCGCCGGGTCATCGGACTCGGCGCTCCGTTTACTGCCCACAAAACCCTACGGTGTAGCGGGAAGCGTGCTCAGGTAATGCACCAGGCTCGTCAGATCGTCTCCCGTAATCTTTGCTCCATAGGGAGGCATCGGGTTCGGCGTCCCGGCGGCCGTCTTTGCCGGAGGGCTCACGATCACCGCCCGTATCTGGTCCTCCGTACGTCGCGTCCCCACGCCGTTCAGGGACGGCCCAATGTCGCCGCCGTCCCCTCCAACGCGATGGCACAGCAGGCAGTTGTTGTTCGCAATGATGGTCTTGGCATCCGTACCGGTCGCCGCAACAGGCGCCGCGGCCGTCGCAGGTGCCGCAGCGGGTGCATCAGCCTTGGCCACCGGAGCAGCAACCGGCGTGTTCCCCGGCGTCAGGCGGAACAGCCCACCCGGCTTCGCGTCCTCGATCATCCACAGCGCTCCATCCGGTGCAACCTCCACGTCGCGAACCCGGTGCCCCATGGGCCAGCGCTCCGCCGTCTTCGCTCCGCCGTTCCCGTCGAACACGATGCGGATGAGTGCCTCCGACGCCAGTCCGCTGACGATACCCGACCCGTTCCACTGCGAGAACATCGCCCCCTTGTAGAACGTCAGGTTGCCCGGTGCAATCACCGGGACCCAGTAGATCACCGGCTTCGTCAGGTCGGGCCGCGTGTCCGGGCTGTCGATCGGCACGCCGTTGTAGTTGTGGCCATACGAGACCAGCGGCCAGCCGTAGTTCTTGCCCGGCAGAATCAGGTTCAGCTCATCGCCGCCGCGCGGTCCATGCTCCAGCTCCCACAGCTGTCCGTTGGGCGCAAAGGCCAGCCCGTACGGTGTGCGGATGCCGGATGCCCACGTCTCCGCAGGCGTCAGGTTCGGCCCCGGATAGGTGTACGTCCGCACGATCGGAGCCGTCTTCGCCTTCTCCGTATCCGCAGGTGGGTCGATCACCCCCACCGTGGGCGTTCCCGTCTTGCCCGCCATCGGGTTGCCCGGAGCAGGCTTGCCGTCCAGCGTCAGCCGCAGCACCTTGCCCAGCGGCTGGTTCGGGTCCTGTGCCGGAGTAAACCGTTGCCGCTCGCCCACCGTCAGGAAGAGGTACTTGCTGTCCGGCGAAAACGCGACCTCCGCGCCAAACTGTCCGCCCTGGCCCCGCTCGCCGTCATGCCAGATCACCTGCAGCCCTTCCAGGCTCGCCGTACCCGTGCCAATCTTCAACTGGGCCCGCGCCAGCGCCAGGCTCGACCCGCCATCGCCCGGCTCGGAGTAGGTCAGGTACACGTTGTGGTCCTTCGCATAGTGCGGCGACAGGTAGACGCCCAGCATCCCGCCCTGGCCCTTCCACAGCACCGCCGGAACGTTCGCCACTTCCGTCTTCGCTCCCTGCTGCGTCACCAGTTGCAGCGTGCCGGTCTTTTCGGTGATCAGCATCCGCCCGTCCGGCAGGAACGCGATCTTCCACGGCAGGCTCAGCGTCGTCACCTGGGTAATGGCGAAGGGCAGGCTCGCCTCCGGCTTCTGTTCGCCCGCATTGACCTGCGCCAGTGCGCTGTTCGCAGCCGCGGCTACCATCAGCCCCGCGATCGCCAAGTGCTTCATCGTTCCCCATTGCTGCATGTGTTTCCCCTTTATCAATAGAGCGGTCTGACCATAAGACGATATTTCGACGCCGTTAGCCGCAGTCTTTCGCCTTAGAGTATCGCGCTTCTTTGATCAGGGCTTCTTCTATCTACGCGACTACCAGTTCTCTTGTGGTTTTGAAGGGCGGGACTGAGCAAGTTTTTTTCATTTCGAGTCCAAAGTCTTGATTCGGGGTGGGATAGGTCTGGACTTGTTCGGACTTGCCTGCAGCCCGGGCTGCGGCATGGTCGGCGAGCTGCTTTTGGGCTGCGTCCCATTGGGCGTTGGCGCGGGCGATGGCTTCGGGGTCGCGGCGGTATTCGACGGTGGGGCGTGGGGTGACGACGGGGGTGTAGTCGGGGATGGGTACGGCGTCGGCTTCAGGTTCTGGCCCGGGGGCGAGGACACCGAGGAGGGGGTCCTGGACGAAGTCCTGGACGAGTTCGGTGGCGGCGGGCATGGACTTGGCGTGACGGGCGGCGCGGGCGAGGTTGGTGCTGCAAACCGAGAGTCCCTTGATGAGGGCGGTGGCGTGGCGGTCGTCGATGCCGTTCGAGGCGAGCAGGCGGAGGACTTCGGAGAGGCCGCGCTGGATGGCGTGGAAGTCGTCGGGTGCGGGCAGGGCGATGAAGGTGATGCCGTGGACGGTCTTGTGGGCTGCTGGCTGACGGCTGGTGTGGTGGTAGAAGCAGAGCTTCTGGGTACGGAGGGCAGGGCTGCCGCACTGGTGGCCGTCGGTAAAGATGTGGCGGCACTGGTACGGCTTTTTGGCTTCAGACGTCGATTCGGACATGGTGATCTCCCTTGTTGCTCAGGTTGGGGTGCTGGTTAAACGCAACAAGCCCGGCTGGGTAGCCGAGCTTGTGATATTTCCTACTAACCTAAGTGTATCACAAATGGCTAACTCGTAGGCCAATGTGCGAAAACAACGGCAAATGCAAGGAGAGGATTAACACGGATCAGTGCGGATGACACGGATTGGGGTATGGGCTCAGGTTTGCTTCGGTCGAGTTGATGGGTGTTCGTGGGTGGGTCATCATGGCAACGGTTCAAGGCGACCGATCGCGATGGGCAGTTGGGTGAAGCCGTCGGACGGAGCGAACTGAAACGCAGTTGGTCGTCCGGCGGCATCGACTTTGAACTTGATTGCGCCTGAGCCGACTCCCGTGGGTGACTGCCCGGGACCGTTGCCGCGCGTGTCGTTGAAGTGTGGCTGCGCAGCAGAGTCATAGAGGACGACGGTGAAGATGCCGGCGTGGTCGACGGTTGGCGGCTCCGCTACGAAGAGCACGTGGCCGGTGTCGTGGCCTTTTTCGACGGTGGGGAAGCGCCATGCGATGATGTCTCCCCGCTGTGCGTCGCGGAGGAAGTCGATTCGATGCCAGCCATCGGTGGATTGCGGGGTGTGCGCACTGAGGAAGACGTAGTACTCGAAGGCGCGCGGGCGAAGTTGATCGGGCTCGTGCGGGATCATGGCGTAGTGATCGGGCGCGGCGCGCTGCATGACGAAGCTGACGAAGCCGTTGCAGTCGCAGTCGTAGATGCCGCGATCGACATCGATGCTGGAGACGTGCTGGTAGTCGGTCTGGGTCAGGTTATTGACGATGAACTCTGCCTGCGAGGCCATCTGGCTGGGAAGCGAAAGCTGCGGTGTGGGTGTCATCGGTGTACGCCTCGGAGGGTGAGCAAGGGAAGTGTCGGCGAGGTTTGTGCTTTCTACAAGTTAAAAATAATGGATGGTGAGATGTCTCAGTGTTCGGCGGTGACCAGCAAGAGGGTAGGAAGATCGCTTTGGCGGTGCGAGTCAGGACGTCCCGTCCTTTGGTGTTTGCCGCGTGACGTGTGGACCTGTCTCGGCGTCCTCGAACTTGTCTGCGGCGTGGGGCTGATTGTTCCCGGCGCTCTCCACTGGCGCCCGATGCTTACGGTTGTGGCGGCGGTGCTGCTCACGATCGAGAGCAGCGTGTTTGTCTGGGTGCACATGAATTACACGGAGGCGACCCCGATCATCATGACCGCTGTGTTGGGTCTCGTTATGTGTTTGTTGCTTATGGACGGTTGTTCTTGAAGCAGGTTTTGTGAGACCAGTTTGAAGGCAAAGCCCTTTAGGTAGGCGAGCTTGTATTTTGCTAAGTCGCTCGCCGAGAATGCGGCACACTCGTGAATAAAGTCGCTTTGCGCACTTTTCGTGCGGACGCTTTACCGATTCGAGGAGCGCGAGGACCTCCTTAGAGGGTAGAGTCTCGATGAGTGGGCACCCTTGTGCAGTTGATATGCGGACCGCCGCCCTAACGTACAATTCCCACATTCTCCGTTGAGGTTCAAAAGAATGTCCGAACCCTTGAACTTCGGGGTTGACCCGAAGTTGGCAACACTCCTTGGCAGTTCCTATAACTCTACTGAGAAGGCAATCAAAGAACTCGTAGACAATGCGTGGGACGCAGATGCTAACGAAGTTCTTATCACCCTCCCAGATCAAATGAGTTCAGACCCGATAGTGGTTATCGATGATGGTGATGGGATGACGGTACCGGAGCTTCGCAGTGACTACCTTAAAGTCGCTCGCGACCGCACAACGATCAAAGGTGACCGGACTAAGGGAAAAGGCCGAAAGGTCCGGGGCCGGAAGGGAATAGGAAAATTCGCGGGACTGATGATTGCGGAACGAATGCAGTTGATCACGAAAGCTCGCGGTATTCAGGCAGAGTTGCTATTTCAGCGTGAAAGCATGGCGCAGTCGAAGTTCGACTTCGAGCATGTCCAGATACCATTGACCGAGTTGAAGTGCTCCCCGGATGCGCACGGTACGACAATCATTCTGAGTGATCTGAATCGTAAATTGACTCACCCCAGCGCCGACAAGTTACGGAGCATATTACTACTGGATTACGGCCGAACTGCTGATTTCAAGATTTTGGTCAATGGTCAAGAGACAACCCTAAAAGATATTCCTGGGGAGTATTTCGACCTTTCCCACTCGTTGCCTGAGGTTGGAGAAGTTGCCCTATCCTTTGCCATCTGTGAAGGGAAGCAGAAGCTTCGTGAGAGCGGAATCGTCATCAAGATCGACGGTAAGTCCATCGGTGACCCTTCCTACTTTGGCCTCGAAGATCAAGAGGATCTACCCAAAGAACTTCTTAAGCGGGTTTGCGGGGAGATTGAGGTTGCAGGTTTGAAAGGTGACGTGACGGCAGACTGGGGTGCTGTGATTGAAAACAGCATTGGTCTACAAGCGGTCCAGGTTTATGTACGGACAGAAATACGGAAGGCTCTTGAAAGTTTCTTTGAGCGTGAGTTCAAGGCTCTTGAAGCGCTGATACGACGGCAGAATGATGCTCGCTTGCGAGAGTTGCCTGAGTACAAGAGAGAGTACGCGACTGCCGCTATATCGCGAGTAATCAAGAAATTTTATGGCGAGAGCGAAGACCGTATCCTATCTGTCGTCGCTGTAGTACTTGACTCGCTAGAGAGGGATGAGTATTGGGAAGTCTTACGCGCGGTTCATGAAGCGGAGCATGGCGATATTCAAGCTCTTGCGGATGCGCTGACTAATTTTGGTTTGCTCGAAATCGTGATGATTGGGAAGCAGGCTAAACGTAGAATTTCCATTCTCGACGCTTTCGAAAAGATGATCAACGATGCATCAACGCTCGAAAGTCAAGTTCATAAAGTTTTTGAACAAAACACTTGGATTCTTGGCGTGGAGCACGCACTCCTCTTCTCGAATAAGTCATTGAAGACCATTATCCAGAATTACACGATGAACAAGTATTCCGGAGAGAGAGAGTCGAAGCGACCTGACCTTCTTTTGCTCAGCGACTTGAAAAGGGATTACACCTTGATCGAATTTAAACGACCCGTGAAGAGCATAGGTCGTGACGAAGAGTCTCAAGCTCAGAAGTATCGTGACGACCTGACACCAACAGTTAGCCCAATCAGGATCATCATGATGGGGAAGGATGTAGAAACACCACTCCGGCTGAATTCGGGCAAGGACATTCAGTATCTGTCATATGCGGCCGTTTGTTCGCACGCGCGGAACGAAGTTGACTGGATTCTCAGCAGCCTCGCAGCCGAAAAAAATGCCTAAAGTCAGCAGGCGAGTGGTTAACTTGGCGAATACCTATTCGTAGTTTGAAACCGGGTGAAAAGGCGCTGTCAGGATTTCACGACTAGAGAAGCAACCGTGCCTTTGCTGACAGCGACTGCGTTCCTTACTGGATGCCTAGCTTTGCTTGTAGGCGTTCGAGGGTGATGCCTTTGGTTTCGGGGTAGACGAAGAGGACTACGAAGAATTGGGTGACCATCATTGCGGCGAAGAAGGCGAAGGGGGTTCCGCCGGAGGCCTTGGCCATGATGGGGAAGCTGAAGGAGATGATGGCGTTCATGATCCAGTGGGAGGATGAACCGAGGCTTTGGCCCTTGGCGCGGACGCGGGTGGGGAAGACCTCCGAGATATAGACCCAGATAACGGCTCCCTGCGAGAGGGCGAAGAAGGTGATGTAGCTGCAGAGGAGCCAGACGAGCAGGTCCTGGTGGGAGTTGGTGAAGAAGATGCCGGCGACTCCGGCGAGGGAGAGGGCGGTGCCGACGCTGCCGATGAGCAGGAGGGTCTTGCGGCCGATCTTGTCGATGAGGGACATGCCGAGCATGGTAGCGATGAGGTTGATGAGGCCGATGATGACGGTCTGGAGGGAGCCGGAGAGCTGGCTGAAGCCGGCCTTCTCAAAGATGAAGGGCGTGTAGTAGAGGATGGCGTTGATGCCGGCGAGCTGGTTGAAGAGGCCGATGGAGACGGCGAGGAAGATGGGCAGGCGGTATTTCGATTGGAAGAGCGGCTCGTCGCCCATGCCGCGCTCCATGTGGATGGAGTCCTTGATCTCCTGCAGCTCGGCCTCGGAGTTGGGGGAGCCCATCATCTTGAGGACTTCGAGGGCTTCGTCGGTCTTGTTCTGGGTGACGAGCCAGCGGGAGCTGCGCGGGATGCCGTAGAGCATGATGAGGAAGAGGACGGACGGGATCGCGGCTACGCCAAGCTGCCAGCGCCACTGCATGGCGAGCTGGCTGACGTGGTGGACGAAGTACTGGGCGATGAGGTAGTTCGACAGGTAGGCGACGAGGATGCCGAAGACGACGTTGAACTGGAAGAGGCCGACCATGCGGCCGCGCCACTGGGCCGGGGCGAGTTCGGCGATGTACACCGGTCCGAGGACGGATGACCCGCCGATGCCGAGGCCGCCGATGAGGCGGAAGACCATGAGGGATGGCCAGTTCCAGGCGATGGCCGTGCCGATGGCGGAGACGGTGTAGAGGATGGCCATGATGCGCAGGGCCTCGCGGCCGCCGATCTTCTGGCCGAGGACGCCGGCGAACATGGCGCCGATGACTGTCCCGATGAGGCCGATGGCGACGGTGAGACCGAGGGTGGAGGGGGTGAGCGAGAAGACGGTGGTGAGCTGCTGCGTGGTGCCGGCGATGACGGCGGTGTCGAAGCCGAAGAGGAGGCCGCCGAGGGCTCCGACGATGGTGCTCTTAAAAAGGTACGGGGTCATCTTCATGTGGTGCGGGGCTCCGGTCTTCGTTCGGGGGAACGGGCAATCCTCAGAAGCATATCAGCCAGAGGGAGTTATGCCGACAGGCTGGAAGCGGTCCCTCGGCCTGAGAGCAGGTGGGCTCCGCAGGATCGGCGCACGACGGTCTGGGTCTGGAGCAGGATGTCGCGGGTGGGGAGGAGGGGATTTTCGACGCGGTCGAGCATGGCGCTGAGGGCGGCGGCACCGATGTTGCCGCAGTTCTGGTGCTCGGTGGTGAGCGGGGTGGGGAGCATGGCGGCATACTTGACGTCGTCGATGCCGACGACGCGCATGTCTTCGGGGACGCGGATGCCCTTGGCGGCGAGATGGGTCATGAGGTGTGCGGCGGTCCAGTCGTTGGCGCAGACGATGCCCTCGGGCTTGCAGGACTGCAGCATGTCGTCGATGAACTTCGGATCGTCGGGATCGCCGCGGCGAACGAGGTCCTCGCGGTTGTCGATGCCGTACGCGAGGAGCGCCTCGCGGTAGCCGGAGATGCGGGCGGCAACGGTGGTGGCTGAGAGCGGCTTGGCGAGGAAGGCGATCCGCCGCAGGCCGAGGCGCAGGAGATGCTGGGTGATGAGGAAGCCGGTGCGGCGATTGTCGATGCCGACGAGGTCGTATTTGGAGCGGGTGGGGTAGGGGGCGTAGCAGCGGTCGAGCAGGACGATGGCGATGTTCGCTCGATCGAGTACGGCGACGATGCGCTGGTTGACGGCGTCCCTGGCGGGCGTGAACTCGAGGGGAGCGAAGAAGACGCCGGAGACCTTCTGCTCGACGTAGCGATGGGCGAGCTGTTCGGCCTCGCGCTCCTGCAGGGCGGCGTCTCCCATGGCGTGGCCCCAGAGTAACGAGTGGGCCTTGGCGAGTGGCGACTGCATCATGCCGTGGCAGACCGGCTCGAAGATCTCGGTCTTGCCGAGGTCCGGGATGAGGAGCCCGAAGAGGTGGCCACTGGATCGTGCTGGGGCGAGAACGTGGGTGCCGGAGCCTGCTCGCCGCGAGACGAGGCCGCGGAGCTGCAGCTCGTTGACTGCCTTGGCGACGGTGATGCGGGAGGTCTCGTAGCGCTTGCCCAGTTCAGCCTCGCTGGGCAGCCGGTCGCCGGGACGGAAGGTGCCGGCCTTGATGGAAGACAGGAGGTCGTCGTAGACCTGGCGATACTTCGGAATCTCGAGCGGGGAGCCACCTGAGGTGGGATCGGCCTTTGGTTTGCGCTGCCTGTCCGTCACGCTTGCCTGGGTATGTCGTTTCGACTTCATACAATCTCCAAAGCAAGAGTGCAGAGAACCAATGTATAGACAAAGTCAACCTCCGTAAAGGAACGGCTGCGTGTTACCTCTTTGTCTCCCCGATCCGTTCGGCAGTTTCGTTCAAGCTCAGTGCGGTTCTTTCGCATCGATGTTCACTGCTTCTGCACATTGCAATGTGTGCAGGGTGGCATATCAACTTCGCGTCGGCTGGATGGCCCGGTGATTGACAGCTCTTTGAGGGCACGCGTAGCTTCTGGGATGTCGACGGTCATGATCCGATGATGATCGGATTGAGACGGTAGACTGAGCCCAACCCATGACTCCTTCAGTAGCCCCCGTTTCTTCAAGATTTCTTTGCTTAGCAGGTCCTGTGGCGCGTCTGTGGGCCATTGCAATCCTGAGCGCGGCTCTTTCGGGTGCGGGCTATGTCTCCACGCCTGCGCCACAGAATCTACAACAGATCCAGCAGCAGATCGACCGAGGTCAAACCGCTGAGGCTCTCAGGCGGCTTGATGCCCTTGCGGCCACGACGCCGGTGCCGGAGGGCGTTCATCGACTTCAAGGAAAGGCGTTTTATGCCGCCGATCGATTTGCCGAGGCTGACACGGCGTTTACCGCTGCACTCGCCCAGAACCCGAAGGATCTTGAGTCGACGCAGATGCGCGGTCTTACGCTCTTCCGGCTCGGCAAGCCGGGAGAGGCGATCCCGCTGCTGCTTGCTGCACATGACTGGACGCCGGAGACCCGCGTCGATCCAAGCTATGTGCTCGCGCTCTGCTATCTGGATGCGCACCGCTACGATGATGCCCGCCACGCTTTTGGGGCGCAGTACGGCTTTCCTCCCGATTCGGCTGCTGCGTATCTTCTTGCGGCCCGAATGCTTCTGCGCCGCGACTATCTGCCGGTCGCGCAGGATTTCGCGCAAAAGGCGCTCGCCATTGATCCACAGTTACCGCTTGCTCACGCGCTGCTTGGCGAGATCGCGCTGGCGGGGAATCACCTTGATGTTGCGGTGGCTGAGTTTGAGAGGGAGCGGACGCGCAATCCGCTTGATGGGGCTATTTACGATCGGCTGGGCGATGCGTACTCGCGGGCTGGGAATTATCAGCAGGCGCTGCAGTCGCTTCAACGCGCCGTCATTCTGGAGCCGAATGTGACTGCGCCGTTCATCCTGCTGGGGAAGGTTTTATTGAAGCAGGAGGCTCCTGCGAATGCGGTGATGTACCTGGAACACGCCGTAGCGATGGACCCCGGCAACTATATGACGCATAGTCTTCTGGGGCAGGCGTATCGTTCGCTTGGGCGTGCGGAGGATGCTTCGCGTGAGACACAGACGGCGCAGAGGCTTCAGGCGAAGAGTGACCCGAAGTTGCAGAATGTGAAGTAGGTTTGTGGCGGCTTCAGCAACACGAAGGGCACGGCTGAGCCGTACCCTTCTGTGTTGAGGTTTTACATTTCCACGTCCCAGAAACTGGACATGGGGCACCCGGCATTGGTCGGCAGCTTGAGGTGCTTAGTAGCCGCGCTTGGTGCTGGAACGCAGGATGTTGAAGCTGATGCCTGCACTGATGCCGTAGGGATGGATTGCGCCGTAGGTGAATTGCGGCCACTCCTGGTACTCGGCGTCGATGAGGCGGATCTTGATGCGTTGATTCAGCCGGTAGTCCACCCCGGCTCCGGGTGCGATGACGAAGTAGCTGCCGGTTGCGTAGTCGTACGGGAAGTTGAAGTGGCCGAGGCCGACGAGCAGCTTGCCGTAGGGGTTGAAGCGATGTTTGCCGAAGGAGACTCGCGGTCCAACCAGGTAGGTCGACAGGTGGGTGTCGGCCTCCTGGTTGTAGCGCAGAAGTCGCGCTTCGCCTTCGATGCCGAAGCGCCAGGTTACGTTGAAGTCCGCGTAGACACTGGCGCCGCCCAGGTCTCGCTTGCCATAGTCGATGTTGTAGCCGCTAACGGTTCCGCCTACCGTCATGAGGGAGCCAGGCCCGGTACCTGCGTACCGTGCCTGCCCGTGACATGCCGCGACCACTAACCAGAAGCAGACCGCGGAGAGGAGCCATTTGAGAATGCCACCAAAGTCCCGGTTCATCTACTTGCTCACCGTCAGGGTCATGTTGACCGCCTGGATGACACCGGAGCCGGTTGCGGAGGCCGTGATCTGGAAGTGGTAGGTTCCAGCCGGAGTTCCGTTGGTCGTGATGGAACCGCAGCCAGAGAGGCCGACTGCAGCACCGAGAGCGCAGAGCATCAGCAGGAGACCGCCAAAGTTCCGCAGTCGACGTCCCTTCCAGAAGAGCAGGCAGAGGAAGGCTCCTGCAGGCAATCCGCAGAGGGCGATCATGGTGGAGCTATGCGTGTCATTCTTTGCTGTATTCGCCACGCTGCCAGCAGTGAGCGGGGAGCCGGTATCGACGACCACGTTGACACTGTTCGATCCATCGGCTGCCAGCATCATCCAGTCCGAGGTGAAGGTGCAGGTTGCCGCGACGGGAAGGCCCAGGCAGCCGAGCGCCAGCTTATCCGAGAAGCCTTTGACCGAGGCTGCCGTGAGGACAACCGTGCCGTGTTGCAGGCTCTGCATCGTGAGGGCGGTGCTGCTTGCAGCAAGTGTGAATTGTGGTGGTTGACCGACGGTGAGGGAGATGACCGCCGAGGAGGAGGTAGCGAAGACGGAGTCGCCGCTGTAGGTCGAACTGACGCTGGTCAGGCCGGTCTGCGGGTTGATGGTTAGCGTGGCAACACCGGAGGCGTCGATCGCTGCTGCGCCGAGGGTGGTTCCTGCGGATTGGAAGGTGACCGTTCCCGTCGGGACGATTGAGCCGGTCCAGCCTACGACCGAGATCATGGTGATCTGCTGTCCACCGTTCAACGAGGTCGCTGAGCTGGTGAGCACGTCGGTTGAGGGCCGCAGGATGACCGTCTGGTTGAAGGCGGGTGAGCTGCTGCCGAGGTTTTGCGTGTCACCTGCATAGCTTGCGATCAAGCCATGCTGACCAACGAGGAGACTCGACACGGTGATCGAGGCTACGCCGTTGGCGTTCAGCGTTGCCTGACCGATCGAGGTGCCTCCATCATTGAAGGTGACCACGCCCGTTGCCTTGCCGCCGTTAGTCGTCACGGTTGCAGTGAGGGAGATGTTGTCTTCGACGGTTGAGGGGTTCTGGTTACTTGCCAGTGTCGTCGCACTCGTGGCCTGCTTCACCGTCACCACGATGGGTGCTGAGGTGCTGCCTGAGTAGTTCGGATTACCGGCGTAGACTGCGCTGATATTGTTGCCGCCAAGCGGAATGCTCGCGATGCTGAGTGTGGCAAGCCCACTCGCAGAGACCGATCCCGTTCCCAGGACGACGCCTCCGTTCATGAAGGTGACCGTACCGCTGATCGTTCCGCCCGTCGGATTGCTGGTGGTTGCGGTGATTGCCGCCGTGAGGACGACTGGTGCGCCTGCAGGGGCTGGGTTGACACTTGCCGAGACAGCCGTGGCGGTGGCGATCTGCTGCACCGTTTCGACCAGTGGTGCGGAGGTGCTGCCCGCGTAGCTGGCGTCTCCGGCGTAGACAGCGGTGATGGTGTGTAGCCCGGGCGTCAGGCCTGTGGTTGAGAAGGTGACTGCTGAGGCACTGTTGAGCAGCGCCGTACCGATTGCGTTTCCACCATCCTTGAAGGTCACGGAGCCGGATGCTACGGCTGTGCTGCTGCCGTGGACCTGGACCGAGAAGGTGACGGAGCTACCGACCGGGATGGTCGCGTTGCTCGTGCCGAGAGTGGTCGTGCTGCCCTGGCCCTGTACGACCTGGGGGACCGTGTTCGAGATGCTTGGGCCGTTGTTTGTATCACCCGAGTAGCTCGCCGTCAGTAGATGCGTTCCGATGGTGAGCGTCGAGACGGTGAGTGAGGCCGAACCGCTGGCGTTGATCGTGCCGGTGCCAAGCGTCACGCCACCATCGATGAAGGTGAAGGTTCCGGTGGGGGTCGAGCCGCTTGCTGCGACGGTCGCGGTGAGCGTGACTGGAGCAGATTCAAGCGAGGGATTCGCGCTTGAGGCGAGGACCGTAGTTGTATCCTGCTTCACACTCTGGACCAGGATGGGCGAGGTGCTGGTGTTGTTCGTTGCATCACCGGAGTAGACGGCGGTGATGTTGTGCTGACCGAGCGTCAGCGTCGAAACGGTGACGGCTGCGGTTCCTGAAGCGCCGGTGGCCTTCAGGGCTGGTGCTCCGAGCGGCGTGGTGCCATCGAGGAACTGAACCGTTCCGCTGAAGCTCGAACCCTGCGTGGTGACGTGTGCGGTGAATGTGACGCTGGTCCCAAGCCCGGAAGGATTGAGGCTGGAGGTGACCGTGATCGCGGTTGGATCGACCGACAAGACCTGACCCGACAGGTTGATCACCGCGGGTGAGTTGCCGGAGGCCGAGGTAAGGGAGACGGACCCGAGAACGTTCGTGGCGACTGTCGTTGGCGAGAAGGCGATACCCATCACGCATGACTTACCGGTGTTGAGAGTCTGCGGCCATGTGCAGGTGGTTGTCGCCGGATCGAGCGACGCGTTGACCAGCGCCGGAGTTACCAGGCTTAGATCGGCGTTGCCGTCGTTCTCAACCAGCTCGGGGTTCGGCGGCGAGGTGCGATTGACGCGGATCGGGTCGTAGATATAGCTGGCCAGATTGCCGTCGATCTTGCGGATTCGGTTGTGGAACATATCGGCGATAAAGAGGTTGCCCTGTCCGTCGTAGTAGATCGCGTACGGACCATACCACTCACTCTTGTCGGCGTTACCACCATCGCCCTGGAGCTGCTCTGCCATGTTTCCGGCAATGGTGGTGATGATTCCCGTAGATGCCGTGACCTTGCGAATGCTGTTCCAGCCCGCATCCGCGATGAAGAGGTTGTTGGCCTGATCCACGACCACGCCCGCTGGCAGATTGAGTCCCGCATCAGTTGCAAGGCCGCCATCGCCAATGTAGGTGCCGCCGCCGCCGGCGACTGTTGTGGCCGTCCCGTCCGGAGCGACCTTGCGAATCCTGTTGTTGCCTAGATCAGCTATGTAGAGGCTGCCATCCTGACCGAAGTTGATTCCGGAGGGATAGGCGAACTGCGCAGCGAGCGCGGGGCCGTGGTCTCCGTCGGTCCCCTGTTGGCCCGAACCTGCGAAGCGGGAGATGATGCCTGTAGCCAGATTTACGCGGCGAATGCAGTTGTTGCCGCTATCCGCGATCAGAAGGTTGTGCTGCGCGTCGATAGCGAGACCCTTCACTGTCGCAAGCGTTGCGCTTCGTGCAGGACCACCATCTCCAAGTGCGCCCTGGCCACCTCCGGCGACAGTTGTGATGACCCCGCTGATCGTGTTCAACATGCGGACCACAAAGTTGCCGCTGTCGGCGATAAAGAGATTGCCTGCTCCGTCGATTGCCAGTGCTGTTGGGCCATTCAGTGTCGACGCCGTTCCAGGCCCGTTGTCTCCGGAATATCCGGGGAACTCCCCCCCGGCAAGGGTCGTAATGAGCTGCGTAGCGGCATCGACACGGCGGATGCGATTGTTGTTGGTGTCCGAGATGTACATGTTCCCGGCCGCATCCGTGACGACACCCTGCGGCAGAAAAAGGGAGCTTTGCGTCGCCGGAACGTTGTCAAAGTCGTAGAGCCAACCTGCGTCACCGGCAACCGTATCGAGGTGGCCCGGCGTGATGACGCTGAGTGGCCCCGATCCATAGCCGGTGAGGAACGATGTGCCGAGAGCTGTGCCATCCGTCTGCGTCAGCACTACCGCGCCCTGCCGCAAGCCCGGAAACTTCGGCGAGAAGCTGACGTTTACGGTGCACTGGTCTGCAATGGCGTAGGGGCTGTTCGCCGTGCAGGTTCCACCGCTGATCTGGGTGAAATCGAGGCTGGCGGAACCCTGGGTGAGGGTTCGGACCGCGGCGACCGTGCCCGCCTTGAGCATGGTTACTTTCACCGTCTGGGTCGCTGGAGTGCCCGCGACCGGAACGATTCCGGGAAATTGAGAGACCGTCTGCGCCAGCACCTCTCCCGTACCCGTTGCGAGGACGAGTGTCAGAAGGAAGCCGAGTATCATGGCGGTCTGGAGACGAAGACCGGCGGCAAGGCGGCCTATTGCTCGTCCCGATGCGTTGGAACGGGGGTGGTTCGCCCCGGGGAGGGAGGAGGAGATGCTCAAATCGAAGGATGGCTGGCGAGTCATGCTGGTCATAAATGGCCCCGAATGTAGCTCATGGAACTTATGCCGTCGGAGTTCCTCATTGCATCTATCGGCTGCCGGGTCGTACTGGGGGCGGATAAATCAGAACTCGAAGGTAACAAGTTATTTGGTTACTAATGTAATAAATCTAGCATGGTTACCTGAAATAAGGTTACCTTAGTGCGAATTAAGTAACCTTTTCTCTCGGCAGATGTGCCAAATTTTTCGCTGTATCCCATCCGTATCGATCTTTCCCTGCAATCCGCTACCATCACACCTGTGATCAATTCTGTTGAAAACGGCACCCCTACGGCGGAGAACACAGCCGCGCTGCGCGTCCTGAAGACCTCATCAAGGGCCTTTTCTGTTCTGCTGTTTCTCTTGCTTGCCTGCCTGCTGGCTGGGCCGGGGGTGGGCCAGACGCTCGCGCGGCCGGGCTGGGCTGGGTCTGGGATGAATCTTGAAGCCTGGTGGACCCATGCCATCTTTTACGAGGTCGATCCGCATGGCTTTCGCGACGCCGACGGCAACGGGATCGGCGATCTGCGCGGCCTGACGAGCCAGTTGGACTACATCCACTCGCTTGGCGTCGATGCCATCACCGTTACCCACGTCGCTCCCGCGCAGGGCGAAATTCCGGCGCGTCTTCAGTCGATTGACCCTGCCGTCGGATCGCTTGACGACTTCGATGACCTTATTCGCGAGGCGAGCCGGGACAGCCTTCGGCTCATCGTGCAGTTGGACGTGCCTCAAGGGACCGATCCTGCAGCGTTGGCGACGATCGCTAAATTCTGGTTGAGTCGCGGAGCCGCGGGCATCAGCGTGCGCTCGGGTACGCCGGGTGACCCATCGCGTGCAGCGCAGTTACATCGGCTTCACGAGGTGACGAGGAGCTTTGCAGGGCAGCGGATCCTGATCGCCGAAAGCTCCTCCACGGGTAGCGCGGCCATACCGCATGCGGATATCGACATGGTGCTTGATCCTGCTCTGGCACAGGTTGGCGGGGCCGATGCCGGCAAGCTTCGCACCGCGATGGAGAGTTTGCAGGCGGCCTCTGCCAATTTGGCTCTCATCGCTGCAACGGATGGTCCGGAGAGCGATCGCAGCGCCGGGCGCATCGGCGACGGCACCAACAATCAGGCTATCGCCAAGGTGCTTGCTACGTTGCTGCTCAGTACGCGGGCTAACGCGCAGCTCTACTTTGGCCAGGAGATCGGCTTTGCTGCGAAAGCAGGCGATTCGGCGCTCATCCCGTGGGGTGTGCCTGCCGATCCGAACGCGAAACCTTCCGCAAAGACGGCTTCACAAGGGCCTGAGGTGATCGCTGAAGAGGCAGATCCCGACTCCTTGCTGAACTGGTATCGCCGCCTGATCGATCTTCACCACGGCAATGCGATTCTGCGCTCGGGGGCAAGCGATCTGCTCAACCATGACGACCAGAACAGCATCGTCTGGATAAGCCGCAAGGCAACCATCACGCCGCTCACACCGGCTATTGTTGTCGCGTGCAATCTCTCTTCTAAGCCGGTCACGCTCTCGCTCACGGGCGATATCGCGAAGCTACATCTTCGCGGCAACTTCCTGCGCACGGTGATTCGCTCGGATAATGGCATGGGTGGCATGAGTCTCAACGCCATCACGCTGCCGCCGTTTGGCGTGTATATCGGCGAGATTCGTTTCTAGGGCGTGTCTGATAAGTAACGCGAAGTCCAATACTCCACGAAGGCACCGTGGTGCCTGCCGGGCGTGAAGTCGCTTTCGTAATAGCCCCGCGCAAGCAACGGCAGGGCAGACGCCAGTTCTCTGCGGGAATCACAACTAAAACGGCAGAGGCAGAGACGACTCGCCTGTGAGCACCAAGTCGTAGGCTGCATACACCTTGTCGAAGACCGCGTCCCAACTGCATGTCAGCGCGTAGGCACGAGCGGCGGTGCGCATCGTTTTGAGGCGCTGCCGGTCGGCGATAAGGCTGGCTACGGCCGCAACAAACTCTTCGTCTGGCACCACGAAGCCGGTCTCGCCATTGCGGACAATGAACTTTGGGCCCCCGTCGGGCGTCACCACGGCGGGCACGCCGCTTGCCAGCGCTTCGAGGACGACATTGCCGAAGGTATCGGTGTGCGACGGGAAGACGAGGATGTCCATGTCAGCGCAGGCCGTCGCGAGTTCCTGACCGCGGAGCACACCGGCGAAGTGAGCACCGTGCAGGTCGCGCCGGAGCATCTCCTCGTCGCCACCCTGGCCAATGATGAAGAACTCCACGTCGCTGATCCCCATCGCTGCGAGCCTGGCTTGAAGCAGCGGCAGCAGCGCGATGTTCTTCTCCACCGAGAGCCTGCCGACGTACCCGAGCCGAATAATGTCATCGTCCACCGGTCGTGTGCGGTGCGCGGGAGAGAAGAGCCGTGTATCGACACCGCGCTGCATCAGGTGGCAGGGCCTGTGGGTGGCGGCTTCGAGCATCGCGCACAACTCCACATTCGGGGCGAACAGCACGCCAGCCAGTCGATAGAACAGAGTTGCGGCCTTCAGGGTCGAGGCTTCAATGACGCCTTCTGTCTTCGCTGCATAGGAATCTGGAACCCCGCGCATCATCGTCATCGGCATCATGCGCCGGGCGAGGTATTCGTGCACGTTGGTGTGCCACGATGCGGCCAGCGGAACGCCCATCTTCCAGGCGAAGTATGCGCCGAACATGCCCAGCTCGCTCGGTCCGGTGATGTGGATGATGTCCGGCTGGAAGAGGTTCAACTCGCGCTCGATGATGGCCGCGTGGCGCCAGAAGAGCGCGTCGAATTCGAGGTCCTTCTCGACGCGGATTGAGGCCTTGCTGCGCACCAGTTCCAGCGTCCGTAGCTCGCCTTGCGTCTCGGCGGCCTGCCTGCGCCCGCCCGCACGAATGCAGAGGAACGGCAGGCCACGCCGCTCCGCGTAGGCGACGAAGTTACGGCTCGTGTGTGCGACGCCGTTGACCTCGTGGAACGAGTCGGGAAAGTAGGCAACTCGCGGGGCAGGCATCGCTCTAGAGTACCCCTCATCGAGGCTGCGGTCGTCTGTCTTGAAGGCCGAGGCCAGCGGAATTTAGTCGATCAGGGCCGCGCGCATCGCAGCCCGCATCGAGCTGCCTTCGTTCCAAGCCAGTCGCAGGCCGCCCGAGACTGGCGCAGCGCCCATCATGCGGACCGCGCTCAGCAGGACCTCAAGGTACGGTGGGCAGTGGCCATCCTTCCAAAGGGTCGAGAGCGGCCGAACGACGCCATCGCTATCCGGATGGTAGACGCGCTCGTCCCAGCGCCGCGAACCCTCGGGGAAGTCCGGGTAGTTGCGGATCGCGTCGAGCGTCGACTGGAGGATGCGGTGCTTCCACGGCTGCGCATACTGCGGCATGAAGAGCACATGGCTCTTGCGCTCGCAGCGCACCTCGTGGACGAACTCGGTAAAAGTAGTGGCATGCGTCAGGTTGATGTTCGCGTTCGGTTCCACGCCGTGCCGGTCGCCACCGCTGATGACGAGGTAGTTCCACTGGGCGGCCAGCTTCGAGACCTCTTGATTCTCTTTCCAGTTGCGAAGCCCGTTCAACTCCAGCGCATGGATGAACTGCCCATTGATGGCAAGGAAGTCATTCACGCGAACGTTGTGGAGATCCTGCCCGACCTGGTAGAGGTCCCAGTTGGGGTGATTGAAGATCAGGAGTACGCCCGGCATCTCGTGCAGCTCCGCGAGCATGTCGGTGATCAGTTGCGCGGGGCGTGTCGCGACGGGCATCGCCGTGAACGCCTGTAGCCGCTCCATCCACGCTGCGCCGGTGGCGCTTGGGAGATTGTGGATGCCGAGATGAAACGCCGTCTCCGCAAAGGGGACCGTCCACTCGACCGAGACCGGGATGTGCCGCGCTGAGTCGATCGAGCGCAGCAGCATGGGGGCCTTGATGTCGTCGTGGTCGGTGATGGAGACCATGCCCGGAAGCTGCGTGAGCTGCTCGATCTGGTTACGCTCCAGATCGAAGGCGAGACGCGGCGTGAGCGGCGGGGTCCAGTAGCTTGCGGCATAGTTTGGGCGAATGCCGGTCGTGCGGGCGCTGCGCTCTTCAGCCCACAGCATGATGGCCTGCAGGATCTTCTTGCCCGCCGACATCTCTGCGATAAAGTCCAGGGTCTCCATGGACTGGTTGGTGTGACTGTGGAGTGATACGCCAGCGGCAAAGCCTTTTGCCGCATCCCGTTCCCGCCAAAGGTACGATACGCTCGACTCACTCATAGCCGCTCCCAGGACCGAAGGTTACTTAGGTAGAGTTTGGCAGCGGAAGATGACGGGGCTGTGACTGCACCAAGAATGGGCCTTCAATATCAGGCGAGGGGTAACAATCTATCTTCCCCCTCGCGGGACACTGATTTAGCCGCGAGTTTTGGCGATATCGGGCCCGAGCAGCTCCTGCGAAGTCGGTGCGGGAGCTGCGGGTACACCGTCTCCGGCGGGATCGTCGCGCTGCATCTTGCCGCGCGAGGATACTTCGCCAGCCAGTGTCGCCTTGAGGATTGCGAAGGCGTCCTCGGGCGTATCGGCGTAGTGGAAGAGCGCGCGGTCCTCGGGCGAGACGGCCCCATGCTCGATCAGGGCTTCGATGTTGAGGACCTTGTTCCAGTAAGCCGTTCCATAGATGAGGATGGGAATGTTCTTCGCCAGCTTGTGGGTCTGGGCCAGCGTGACGATCTCGAACATCTCGTCGAGCGTCCCAAAGCCGCCGGGAAAGATCACCAGCGCCTTGGCGAGGTAGGCGAACCAGAACTTGCGCATGAAGAAGTAGTGGAACTCGAAGTTCAGCTCCGGCGTGATGTACGGGTTGGGAAACTGCTCTCGCGGCAGCTTGATGTTGAGGCCGATGGACTTGCCGCCGGCCTCGTATGCCCCACGGTTCGCCGCCTCCATAATGCCCGGCCCGCCGCCTGATGTGACGACGAAGCGGTGGTGCTTGCCCGGCAGCGTCTTCGCCCATGAGGTCAGCATGCCCGAAAGCGTGCGGGCGTCCTCGTAGAACCTTGCCATCTCAACGGCAGTCTGCCCGCGCGTCAGGGCGTCACCTTCAAGCCCGGTCAATGCCTGCTTCGTTGCTTCCTCCGAGTGGAAGCGCGCCGAGCCGAAGAAGACGACCGTATCCTGAATGCGCTGCCGTTGAAAGCGCGCCATCGGCTCCGCGTACTCCGACATGATGCGGAGCAGACGGCCGTCCGGCGAGTCGAGAAACTCGGCATTCTCATAGGCCAGCGGAGCCCGTTCAAGAGGGTCAGGGATCGTCATGCCTGTCTACTTTCCAGCGGAACGCTATGCACGGTGATCACGATAGTGGACCGCCTCGGAGATGCCGATCCAGATATCCAGCAAGCCCAGGCCGGAGATGAAGCCGCGCACCGCACCGAGATGCAGGAAGGCGGCCAGATGAGGTCGCGCAAGGATGAACATATTCTGGTCCCAGACCCGCACCCACCACGGCAGAATCGTCACCAGGACGCCAAGGTAGACGCAGAAAAGCACCAGCACGAACAGCGAGATGCGCTGCAGCCACAGGGGAGCCAGCCGCACAGGCGGTGCTCCGGCGTTAGCCTGTCTGGATTGAACCTCGGGCTGTTGCGGTTCAGGGAAGAGTTGTGGCTGTAAGGACATCAGCCTCCATGCTCTGAGAGTAGCAGGGAGGCCCCGGTTCGTCTTCCAGGCCGGTTAGCGCACCACGTGTAAGCCGCCCGCATTGTGGGGAAAATCAAGCGCCAGCTTCGGGTCCTTCTGGGTCCCACCCAGCTTGAACGGCACCTCGACCCCCGCTCCATTCCGCTTCAGCAGACCGTCGAACGGCATCACCAGAAGGCTCTTCCACCCACCGACCATCTGCGAGGCCGTCGCCTGGGTCCGGACGGTCCCGTGGAAGTCCATCGCCGCGCCGTCCAGCCCATATTGGCCCTCCACCTGCACCTTCGCGCCGGGAATCTCGTAGTGCATTTCGGGGACGCTGACGTGCTCGTCGGCCAGCGTAAAGCTGCCCTTCATGGTCGAGCTGGCCGGGACAGCCTGCTGTGCGTTCGCCCGCTCCGGCCAGCCCTGCGCCCGTTGGCTCAACTCGTCAATCTGCTGCTGCAGCTTCGCATTGCTGAATGACCCCTGCTCCACGTCGTAGGAGCCCTGCAGGTGCATCCGGCGCGTCACGCTCCCGGGGCCCGGCGGAATGCTGAGGTGGGCGCGTTCCGCCACGTAACCGCGCAGCACTGGAGGATAGGTCCGCACGGCGAGGGTCAGCAGGTCCTCGACGTGTGCGTGGTTCATCACAATATCGAGCTCTACGTCGTGGCCGGGTACACCCTTCTGCCGCGTCACTGAGCCGGTCGCCAGGATGTCCGAGTGCAGGAGTCGCGCGTTTACCGGCTGCAGGTAGGTGTCGCCGCTTGTCGCATCGACGATTGCATGGAAGCTGGTGTGCAGCGGCACTGCGTGATTGCTGATCGTCAGCCGAAAGTCCGGTGTATCGGAGACACCATCGATCGTGATCTCGCCCAGCGTCCCTGCAAACTTGCCGTTTGAGGAGAGCATGCCGCCGATGCCTTTGATCGTCGACAGATCGGCATGCGAGAAGATGTAGCTGCCATCGAGCGGCGTGTCGCGGGGATTGTCGTCCTGCCACGGCCCGAAGTGTCCCACGGCGCGGACATCGCCGACCGGCTTCGGGTTCCGCAGCGTCGCGTCGTAGGTCAGGGGCTGCTTCAGGCCGACGTTTGTCAGGGTCAGGTTGCCGATGTCGAACTCGAGTGGGACTTTGCCGGGCTTGCGAGTCTCGATGACGATCTTCAGGTCCGAAAGGACGATTTTGTCGACGAGAATGCCTTCGCGCGGCTGCCCGCGCCGGGTTGGATCGTCCCGCAAGATCGGGCCCCGGTCCTCCTTTGGCGGAATGTGCAGCTCCGCGCCCTGCACCTCGACGGTCAGCACGCGCAGCGTCGGCTCGAAGAGTTCGCGCAAGCCGGACCGGAACTGGAAGGAGCGGATCGTCAGCATCGGCGGCGCACCGGCGCGGGCGTCCGGCTTGGTCGGCCCGGCTATATAGAGAATGCGCAGGCCGCTGCCCTCAACCCCGAGCCCGCTCAGGAAGGTAACGTGAAGCTCATCCAGTTCGACCGGGCTGTGGAAGCGTTCGGATAACGTCTTGATGACGCGCGCCCGCAGCATCGGTTCCGCACGATGCGCGTACCAGGCGAGCGTCAGGCCAACGGCGAGCAGTACCGTGAGGATGGCCGCGCTGCCGCCAACCAGCCACGGGGATCGCCACCAGCGTCTCCTGGTGATCGGCTCTGCTGAACTCGTACTCTCGTGCGACGCGTTCATTCGATCTCCGTACTTGCAATCTTCTCAGGTATGACCTGCTTTTTGGAAAATAGGCGCTGCCGCGCGGGCACCCTGCGCGGGTGGCGGTCACTTCGTGACTTATGTCCTCCTTGGGGTTGGGCGCCCGTTGGTTGCCATGAGATTTATTTGCCAACCAACGGGCGGCCCACGGCGAAGCCAGTATGGAAGTCACGAAACGACCGCTCCGCGCGTAGCGGGCCGTCGGCAGACCTCGTAATGCGAAAATAGACTCTATGCTCCAGATCTCTGCCGCCGGGAAACGCTTCGGCCAAAAACTGCTCTTTGAAGATGCAAACTGGCTCATCAACCCGGATGAGCGCACCGGCCTTGTCGGTGGCAATGGAACGGGCAAGTCGACGCTTCTGAAGGTCATCGCGGGCGTCGAGTCGCTGGACTATGGCACCCTGACGCGCCAGAAGGGCATGACGCTCGGCTATCTGCCGCAGGATGGCCTCGCGCTGAAGGGCCGGTCGGTCTTCGATGAGTGCCTCTCAACCTTCGACGAGCTGCGCGATATGGAGAAGGAGGCGGAGGTTCTTTCAGAAAAGCTATCCGAGCATGCCCCCGGCAGCCCGGAGTACGAGACTGCCGCCGCCCGCTACTCGCACATTACCGACCTGCTCCACGCGAACGATATCTACACGCTGGACTACCAGGTAGGCACGGTGCTCGGCGGACTTGGTTTCTCGAAGGATGACTGGGCACGCCAGACGGAGGAGTTCTCCGGCGGCTGGCAGATGCGGATTGCGCTCGCCAAGCTGCTGCTGCAGAAGCCCTCGCTGCTGCTGCTCGATGAGCCGACGAACCATCTTGACCTTGAAACCCGCAACTGGCTTGAAGACTATCTCCGCAACTATCCCAATGCGTTTGTGCTGATCTCGCATGATCGCTACTTCCTCGACGTGACCGTCAACAAGACCGTTGAGCTGTGGAACAAGCGGGCGCACTTCTACTTCGGCAACTATGAGAAGTACCTGAAGCAGAAGGAAGAGCGCCGCCTGCAACTGATGTCCGCGTACAAGAACCAGCGCGACCAGATCGAGCACCTTGAGTCCTTCATCAACCGCTTTCGCGCGCAGGCGACCAAGGCCAAGCAGGTCCAGAGCCGCATCAAGGAGCTGGACAAGATTGAGCGGATCGAGGTGCCGGAGGACGAGGCGACCATCCACTTCAGCATTCCTCAGCCGCCCGCCTCGGGGCGCACGGTCATTGAGGTCTCGCACCTTACGAAGGTCTATGAGCCCAAGCGCATCCTTGAGGATGTGAGCTTCACCATCGATCGTGGGGATCGGATTGCGTTGGTTGGGGCGAACGGTGCGGGCAAGTCGACGCTCATTCGCATGCTTGCCGGGCTGGAAGACCCTACCTCGGGCAACATCAAGCTCGGGCACAACGTGCTTGCGGACTATTTTGCGCAGGACCAGTACAAGGTGCTCGACGGGAATGCGAAGATGCTAGACGACATCAGCGGCATCGCTCCGAAGGTTCCGCAGACGGAGCTGCGCAGCCTGCTTGGGTGCTTCATGTTTTCGGGTGACGACGTCTTCAAGCCGCTCGGCGTGCTGTCGGGTGGGGAGCGCAACCGGTATGCGATGGCGAAGATGCTGGTGTCGCCGGCGAACATGCTGCTGCTCGACGAGCCTACCAATCACCTTGATCTTCGGGCGAAGGACGTGCTGCTGGATGCGATTCGCAACTTTACCGGCACGGTCCTCTTCGTCTCGCACGATCGCTACTTCATTGACGGGCTTGCGACCCGCGTCTTCGAGGTCGAGGACAAGCGCGTCCACATCTATCCCGGCAACTATGAGGACTACCTCTGGCGCAAGCAGGGTGGTCCGGAGAAGGTGACCGCCGCGCTTACAAACTCGGTTTCCGTGCCGGTGGCGACGCCTGCGCCTGCGCCGGTCGTTGTGCCGAAGTCGCAGGTGAAGCGGCTGAACCCGATCAAGCTGAAGCAGTTGGAGGAGCGGCTGCAGTTTGTCGAGGCCGAGATCCCTCGCGTTGAGTCGACGATTGCTGCTGCCGAAGAGACCTTTGGGGTCTTCGTGTCTGCTGAAGATTCGCAGCGCATTGCCGGAGAGTTAGATCAGTTGCGGAGCGGGCGGGCGAAGCTGCTTACCGAATGGGAGGAGTTGGCGGTGGCGCTTGAGGAGCAGGAGACGGCCGTCTAGCCGTAAGGAAGTTCTGAACGAAAAACGTACCTCAGCGCCTAAACCCGTGCCCTAAACGAAACAGAACCTAATCAGAGGTACCCTCTAACGCGAAGCGTCCAACACCCCACGAAGTGGCGCCTGCCCGGCGTCAGGCGCTTTTATCATTTCCTCTAGAGTCCAAAATATTCAAAACAGGTGGGTTAAGTCTGGACCTGTCGGCGGGGTCTAGAGCCTTTTTTGCGTCTTTGAGGGAAATAGACCCTGTTCTGCGGCCAGCGTTTGTCAAATAAGTGACCGTGGTTTTCCTGGAGCAGGAGGGTTAGCGGCCTTCGCGGAGGCGGGCTGCTAGGCGCTCGGGGAGGCCGGCCATGAGGATGCGGCCCTGGGCGGCGGTGAGGTCGTAGGGGACGCGGTGGAAGATGATCTCCTGGGTGTCGGAGTCGTAGATGGCGAAGGCGGCGCGCCAGTCGGAGTCGCGGGGCTGGCCTACTGAGCCGGGATTGATGAGGTGCCGGACACCGGGCTGGAGTTGGATGGCCCAGGCGTTGGCGTCGTTCCGCGTCGTGTAGTGAGGATGGAACTCCTGCCACTCGTGCTCCTTTTGAGCGAAGCCGCCCTGAACGTGGGTGTGCCCGAAGAAGGTGAGCGGGGTCGTCATCTGCTGGAGGGGAGCCCAGGCGTCGCGCATGTTGAGGATGTAGTGGTCTTCGTTCAAGGGCGAGCCATGCGCGCAGGTAATGCCCGGTTGGAGCGGGTGCAGCGGACCCTGCGGACAGGCGCGGAGCCAGTCGAGGTGTTCCGGTGTGAGTTCGGCCTGGGTCCACTGGGCAGCCGCGCGAGCGACCGGGTTGAAGCCAATCGACGAGGTGAGGCCGCAGCAGACGCGGTCGTGATTGCCGCGTACGTTCAGGCTGGAGATGGGCCGGAGAAGGTCGAGAACCTCGTTCGGGCTGGCACCGTAGCCGACCATGTCGCCAAGGTTCCACAGTTGCTCGTAGGTGCCCGCAGCGGCGGCCACAACTGCCTGGAGAGCTTCGAGATTGCCGTGGATGTCGGAGAGGATCAGGGCGCGCATAATCGGTATTCGGCGCGGAGGCACGAAACTAAAGTCTAGTCTGATTGCGGCCTTGAGGGAAGCTGAGGGCTATCGAAGCGTGGCCAATGGTACTGTGCGGTCGGTCTGCATGGTGGGAACCGAGGCGAGCAGGCGGCGGGTGTAGGGATGCTGCGGCTGCAGAAAGAGGTCCTGCGTCAGCGCCTGTTCGACGATGCGCCCGTGCTGCATGACGGCGACCTTGTCGGTCGGCTGGTCGCAGGCCTGGGCAACGACGGCGAGGTCGTGCGAGATGAAGAGCATGGCGAGGTTGTGAGTCTTGCGGAGGTCTTTGAGGAGCGCGAGGACCTGTGCCTGCACGGTGACGTCGAGGGCGGTGGTCGGTTCGTC
Organism: Granulicella arctica; assembly: GCF_025685605.1. NCBI lineage: Bacteria > Pseudomonadati > Acidobacteriota > Terriglobia > Terriglobales > Acidobacteriaceae > Granulicella > Granulicella arctica. The sequence goes on along the minus strand of NZ_JAGTUT010000001.1, from coordinate 1,789,910 downwards.
AGCGATGAGCAGGCGTGGGCGGTTGATGATTGCCATGGCGATGAGGAGCCGCTGCCGCTGGCCGCCGGAGAACTGGTGCGGATAGTCGGTGAGCCGCTGCTCGGCGTTCGGCAGGGCAACTTCGTTCATGGCGTCGATGACGCGGCTGCGAACGGCTTTGCGGGAGAGTTCGGGATGATGTGCCTGCAGGGCTTCGCCTACCTGTGCGCCGACGCGCATGACGGGGTTGAGTGCGGTCATTGGCTCCTGAAAGATCATGGCGATGTTGCGGCCACGGTGGCGGCGCATCGCTGATTCGGGGAGGTTAAAGAGGTCGATGCCGTCGAAGCGGATGCTGCCGGTGAGGCGTGCGGTCGGGGGAAGAAGCCGCAGGAGGGCCAGCGAGGTAGCGGATTTGCCTGAGCCGGACTCGCCGACGAGGCCGAGCGTTTCGCCGGGAGCGATGCTGAGCGAGAGGCTGTGAACGGCCTGATGCTCTCCAAAGGCGATGGAGAGGTCCGTCACTTCGAGGAGCGGAGGGGTGGCCACGAGGTTGATGGTAGCGAAGTTGGGAGGGTGACAGGGCGAAATCGACCGGAAGGCGGGTTGGAGCGTCTAAAGTGTACGCAGGATGGGTGTGGGCTCAAGTCTATGAAGAAGCTGTGGAGTATCGGGATTCTGCTGGTGAGTGCTGGAGTTGCACCTGCGCAGATGCACAAGGTGGCGAAGCCGGAGACGGTGGTGCGATCGGTTGGCGTGTACGAATGGACGGGTGAGCTGGCCAAGCCTACGGCCAGCAGGTTGATCCCGGTGACGCTCTATATCGATAAGAAGCTCGAGGACGGTGGCCTCTACCTGGCACGGCCGGTGCCGTTTGCGCTGGGCTCGGGCAATATCTACGAGTTGGATGAGGCGGGAGTTGCCAAGGGGAATCTTGAGCTTGTCTACGCGCGGCATCTGCAGGCGGTGAATATCGCCGAGGCGTATGACGATGGCTGGTTTGGCTATGGAAGCTTCAAGGGGCTGGTCGCTCCCAGGAAGCTGCCGACGCGGAAGTTGCAACCGGCACGGACGGCAGGGATCGAGACGAATGCGAGCGTCGATCCCGATAAGCCTCACTTTACGAACAAGGCGGGACAGCCGGTTACGCCTGCTTCTACGTCGGCTGCTGGAACGGATACAGCTAAGACTGATAGCAAGACGACCGACGCGGCTGCTGATCCAGACCGTCCGAAGTTCTCCAAGAAGGATGGGAGCGGCGATGCTGGAAGTACGCCAGCAGATGATCCTGACCGGCCTACGATGAAGCGGCATACGGACGCGGACCCAACGGCTACGGCAAGCTCAGGGACGGCTTCCGGAACGACGACTCCGGCTGATGATCCGGACCGACCGACGATGAAGCGCCGGAGCGGGAACGATACGGCGGACACGACGCCTGCGAGTTCAGGGAGCACGCCTGCGGATGATCCGGATCGGCCCACGCTGAAGCGGCATACGCCAGAGGATGCGAAGAAGGCGAAGGAGTCGGGATCGAGTGTTGCGGGGGTGGGGTCGCTGAACGATGATCCTGATCGGCCAGCTCTGCACCGTGGAAAGCCTGTGGCGGCGATGACTGAGAAAGAGTTGCCGAAGCTATCCGGGCTGCCGGTGGACTTGCGGCAGATGATTGCGGTGTCCGATGCAGCGAATCGCCCTGTGCATGACTTTGCGCGACCGTGGGAGGATGATGCGGAGCGGGTGGCGATCCTGACGAAGATGCAGGCGATCGCGCAGGCACAGCTTGCGGCGTACGGGATTCCGGCTGCGCCTGCTGCGGCTCCGTCTAAGTCTGCTGCCTCCAGCACGACAAGGCCCGCTAACAGCAAGTTGCGACGACCGGTGAAGTCGCTGCAACGGGCGAAGATCCCCGTGCTGGATGAGCAGTTGAAGGGCTATCTGTTGAGCTATGGGGATGTTCCTACGTTCGTGTATCAGGCCCATACGGATGGTGAGGGAGCGAATCTGCGCTATGTGACGGTTGTGGCGCAACTGGACGCGCAGCATGAGCCGAAGATGGTGCTGCACACGGTGACGGATGCGGCGCATCTGGATCGGACGGCGCGGTTGCGGCTGGTCGATGCGGTGGATGTCGAGGCCTCGAACCGGGCTAGCCTCCTGTTCGAGATGCGCGGGCAGACGAGTCGGCAGTTTGGGGTGTATCGGATCTTAGGGCTGCAGGCGGAGCAGATCTTCTCGACCGGGACGATGCAGTAGGTCAGGCGTTCTTGCGGATGACCCATGTGGTCATGCAGCGCTGATCCTGCACGACGGTGGTCTTGATGGGGTCGAGCAGCTCGGCGTCGAGGTCGTGGGTCCACTTGAGGAGCAGGGCTTCGTCGACGAGGTAGCGTTCGGCTCCATCGGGAGAGAGGAAGCGGCGGCCGCCGAGGTGCTGGTGCTCCATGCCGATGGTGGAGGCGAGGCGGCAGAAGAACAGGCCGCCAGGGCGGAGGGCGCGCCAGGCTCCGTGGAGGATGGCTTCGAAGTGCTCGTCGTCTCGCGCGAAGTGGAGGACCGTGTTGCAGAGGACCACATCGGCGAAGGCATCGGGAAACGATGTGTTCTCGATTGACTCGACGCGGAAGTTGTTTGCAGGAAGAGTGGGTGCGAGGGAGGCGGCGATCCAGCGGACGTGGTCGATGGCGGATGGGTCAGAGTCCACTCCGAAGACTGGGTAGCCTTCGCGGAGGAGATAGACGATGTTGCGACCGGAGCCGCAGCCAGCGTCGAAGATCGTCATGCCGGGTGTGATGCGGGCGCGGAGGAGTTGATCGAAGAGGTAGATGTCGATCGGGCCGAACTGTTCCTGAAGGGATGGTGTGCGGTCGGGCAGAGTGCCTCGTGAGTGCGGGTCGCAGAGGTCTGCGACCCGCATGGTTCTTTCGTTATCCCTGCAGCGAAGGATAGTCTGTGTAGCCCTCGGCGCCGGGCGCGTAGAAGGTGGAGGGGACGGGAGCGTTCAGGGCAGACTGCCGCGAGAAGCGAAGCGGGAGGTCCGGGTTGGCGATGAAGAGCTTGCCGAAGGCGACGGCGTCCGCCTTTCCTTCGTCGAGGAGTTGCTGACCGGCCTGCTGGTGGATGGCCTCGTTGGCGACGTAGACGCCGCCGAAGAGTTCCTTGAGGGTTGGACCGAGGCTGTCGGGCGCTACGTGCTCGCGGGCTGCGATGAAGGCGAGCTTACGCTTGCCGAGTTCGCGGGCGACGTAGCTGAAGGTGGCGGCGAGGTTGGAATCGGAGATGCCGTGGGAGTCGCCACGCGGAGCGAGATGCATGCCGACGCGGCCGGGGCCGAAGACCGAGATGGCGGCGTCGGTGCACTCGAGCATGAGGCGGGCGCGGTTCTCGATGGGGCCACCGTACTCGTCGGTGCGGTGGTTGGAGCCGTCCTGCAGGAACTGGTCGAGGAGATAGCCGTTGGCGCCGTGGAGTTCGACGCCGTCAAAGCCTGCGATCTGGGCATTTTGAGCGCCGCGACGGAAGGCCTCGACTACGCCTTTGATCTCAGAGAGTTCGAGGGCGCGAGGCGTGACGAATTCACGCTGGGGACGTACGAGGCTGACCATACCCTTGGGCGCGATGGCGCTGGGTGCGACCGGTAGCTGGCCGTCGAGGAAGATGGGGTCGGAGATGCGGCCGACATGCCAGAGCTGGGCGAAGATATGGCCGCCATGATCGTGGATGGCCTTGGTGATGGGCATCCACGCCTCTGTCTGCTGCTGCGACCAGATGCCGGGGACGTTTGCGTAGCCAACGCCAAAAGGGTCGACGGGGGTGGCTTCCGAGATGATGAGACCGGCGCTGGCACGCTGGGTGTAGTACTCGACCATGATTGAGGTGGGAACGTGATCTGGGGTGCCGCGAAGGCGGGTCAGCGGGGCCATGAAGACGCGGTTGGGGAGGTAGAGATCTCCGAGTTGAATCGGATCGAGAAGGCTGGGCACTGGGACTCCTGCGCCTGAATAAGGCGTACGTCTACTTAATAGATGACCGGAATGGTTCAAGGATTCCCGGCTAGGATCTTCCAAACCGGCGGTGATTAGATGGGAAAGTTCTTCAACCACTCGCGGAAGGGTGGTCCAAGGTCGTCGCGTTTGAGGGCGAACTCTACGGTGGCCTTGAGGAAGCCGAGCTTGTCGCCGGCGTCGTGGCGCTTGCCTTCGTAGCTGAAGCCGTAGACCTTCTCGTACTGGAGGAGGGCTTTAATGGCGTCGGTCAGTTGCAACTCGCCGCCAGCACCCGGGGTCAGGTTTTCGATCAGTTCGAAGATGCGTGGCGTGAGAATGTAGCGGCCGATGATCGCATTTTGCGAAGGAGCTTCCTCGTATTTTGGCTTTTCGACCATGTTGCGGACGGCGAGGAGCTTCGGGTTCGTGGGGTCCGGGGTGCAGTCGAGACAGCCATAGGCAGAGATTGCCGGACCTTCGACGACTTCGGAGCCGAGGATGGTGGACTGCGTCTCGTAGAAGGCCTCGACCATCTGCTTCATGCAGGGGACGGTGGCATCGACAATATCGTCGGGCAGAAGCACGGCGAATGGCTCGTTGCCGACGATTTCTTTGGCCATGAGGACGGCGTGGCCGAGGCCGAGGGGCTCTGGCTGGCGGACGTAGACGATTTTGGCAAGCTTCGAGACGGAGCGGGCGATCTCGAGGAGAGCGGTCTTGTTCTTGGCTTGGAGAGAGGCTTCGAGCTCGTAGGACTTGTCGAAGTGGTCTTCCATCGTGGTCTTGCCGCGACCGGTGACGATGATGATCTCGGTACATCCGGCGGCTACGGCTTCTTCAACGCCGTATTGGATGAGTGGCTTGTCGACGAGGCAGAGCATCTCCTTCGGAGTCGCTTTGGTCGCGGGAAGGAAACGGGTTCCCATGCCGGCGGCGGGAAAGACGGCCTTGCGTATTTTCATCGAAGCCATAGGAGCTGTGAGTACCTCATTCCAAGCAGAATTCCGACAATCCTAGCAGACCGTCAGAGAAGGAGACAGGTTCAAATTCCTTCACTCCTAAGCGGCTGTGATCTTTGTAGGATGCGGAAACGTCGTTACAGGACAGACGAGTCGTCGTGCAGCATGGATTTTCGGATGATTTTGATGGGTGCGAAGCCCTGGCGCATGAGGTCGTCGTGGAAGTGCTGCAGGTTGAACGCTGCGCCCTGCTTCGTCTTGAGGTCGGCGCGCAGCTTCATGATTTCAAGCTTGCCGAGGGTGTAGTAGAGGTAGGTGGCGTCAGCGGTGCCGCGCTTGGTCTCCATGAGGCCGACGGCGTGGGACTGGTAGCCCTCGGTGACGAAGAAGTCGACCGCCTGGTCGAAGGTGAATGCTCCCATGTGGAGCTTGATGGAGTTCACGAAGCGTGCATCTCTGAGGAGGGCGTCCTGGAGCTGGCCGAGTCGAATGAGTTTAGCCTCGCGGGAGGATGCGGCGGTATTGGGGGGAAGGTAGCCCTCATCCAGCATCATCTGCTCGCAGTAGTGAGCCCAGCCCTCGATGTTGGTGTTCGCGCCGATCAGTTTGCGGATCTTGCTGGGAAACTGTGGCTGCCAGAGGAACTGGACGTAATGACCGGGGTAGGCTTCGTGGACCGCGGTCGAGGTAATGGTGCCGACGTTGAAGGCGGCCATGTGTTCGGCGATATGGGCCGGGGTCCAGTCCTTCTCGGGCAGAGTTACGTTGAAGTAGGCCTTGGTGGAGTGGGTCTCGAAGGCTCCCGGAGGGTCCATGGAGGCCTGGGTGGTGGCGCGCATGAAGGGCGGCGTCTCTTCGAGGGTCGGCTCGACTTTGGAGGGAATGGTGATGATGTGGTTAGAGTCGATGAAGGCGATCAGGCTGGCGAACTGGTCCTGAAAGGCCTGGAGAAGCTTATCGGGTGCGGGGTGGACGGTGGCCAGTTGGGCGAGGACCTCCTGCGGGGTCTTGGAGGGGTCAACCTCCTTGGCGACGCGGGCGAACTCGGCCTGATTCCTGTGTAGATCAGCGTTGGCGATTTCGAGGAGACGATCGAGAGGGATGTCGACCATCTCGTCATATTTGAGCTTCTTTGCGAAGGTGTCGGCTCCGAACTTGTAGTCACCATTGGAGCGGGGCAGCAGGTCGGACTTCATCCATGCGCCGTAGGATTTGAGGGCTTCAATCACGGCCGCGTTTGACGTGGCAAAGGCTGCCTTGGTGTCGGGATCGGTCGCCGCGGAGAAGGCGGAGGGTACGTCGTTCTGGAAGAAGCTGACGAGACCGTCGATCTGTTCGAGGGCAATCTCGGTGTAGATCTTTGGTGGATTCTTGAGATTTTTGCGGCCTTCGAGGAGCACCTGCGGCATCAGCTTTTCGCGCTCGATGGCGGCGTGCAGGCGCGTGTTGACCGGCGCATAGTCGCGGCTCATGATGACGAAGATCGATCCGGCGATGCCGGAGGAATAGTTATCGGGATTCTTCTCCCACCCGCGGATGACTTCGAGCGAGAGGAGGCTGCTGCGGATGTTGTTGAGGAGGATCTCGCGGTCGGCGGCTACGGGTGCATCGAGTGCGGAAGGGTCGATGGCGTCGATTTTCTTCTCGAAGAGGTGCAAGGCGGCAACCTGTTTTTGCACACCCGCTGCGGAATAATCCTCAAGCTGGGTGTCGTACTGGTGCAGCCCGGTCGACGTGCCCGCAGTGGGCGAGAAGTGGAAGTACACGTCGGAGAAGAACTGCTCGGAGAGGGTGTTGAAGGTCTGCATGGAGCCGTCTGCGGAGACATGCTGGGCGGGGAGAGCAGGGGAGAGCATGAGGACTCCGAGGGCTGCAAGGCTGCAAAGTTTGCGCATCTGCGCATCATAACCGGTCTGCAGTCTCGTTGGGAGCCCGCCAGCGAGTATCCAGGCAGGAGAGTTCTGCATCGGAAGACTGAACAACCGCCCTTAGTTCCCGAGCAGGCTACTCTGCGTGCCCTGGGGCAACACTTTGGGGGAGTACTTGGGCATGATAATCGGGTCGACGATAGCGGCGGGAATAACTCCGTAGCGGCTCATGATGAGGCCGATCGCCGCGTGGTCCATCGGCCCGTCCTCATCCATGGCGTAGGAGAGTTCCTGAAAGTATTCGGGACCGAGCAGCCCGGGTGTAACCAGGCAGATCATGCGCGAGCTGTGCGGGTGAAGATTTGCGTATGTGTGGTGACTGCCGCGGGGAACGAAGAGTTGCTGGCCGGGATGCAGTTGCGTCACGACGCCGTCGATGGTCCAGGTCGTGATGCCGTCGACGCCGAAGACCGTCTCGTCGTAGTGGCGGTGGAAGTGAGGAATGACGAGGTGAACCGAGGGCGGGATCGTTACTTCGAAGGCGTCAAGGCATCCGGCGGTCTCATGCCGGCTCTTGATAAAGGTGATGGTCAAGCCAGCGACTTGGATGGGTATTGTGATCTCAGAGACCTTTCCAGCTATAAAGCTTGTCGGCTTCGATAGTATGCCTTTGTTCGAAAAGGAGAAGTCCGCGGTTTGTCACGTTAGTTACATAGAGGTGTCAAGAGAGTCGAGGAGTGCCCGGGTTTCCGCGAGGACCTCTTCAGCTTTGGATGACGTTAGAGGCCAACGGAGAATGCCTTGAGGCGTAAATTGTGCGCCTCGTTTTGCGTTACGGCTGACGATCTTCATGAGGATGCCGGGATCGATGGTGCGCTCGCGTGCTGGCGCTTCCCCGGGGGCAGTAGCAGGTGCGCCACCGGCCTGGCGCTCTGCAAATTTGATGTGCAGCATCTCCACAAAGATCTTTGTTTTTCCCTGCTCGATCTGGGTGCGCTTGCGGTCGAGCTGGGCGATCCCTAACTGCTCGCAGTGAAGGCGGATCTCTCCGGCGGCGAGCAGGTTGAGGACGGCTTCGGGCGGCGTACCGTAACGGTCCTGCAGTTCGGCGCGGACGTCGGTGAGGGTGGCGAAGTCCTCGGCTCCGGCGATGCGCTTGTACATGCGGAGGCGCTGGTTCTCCTCGGGGATGTAGTCGGAGTCGATGCGGACGGAGATGCCGAGATTGAGGACGGTTCCGGCGTGGGCGGGCTTGTCGTCCTCACCCTTCATCTTGCGGACGGCTTCCTCGAGCATGGTGGTGTACATCTCGAAGCCGATGGCCTCGATGTGGCCGGACTGCTCGCCACCGAGCATGTTGCCTGCGCCGCGGAGTTCGAGGTCGAGTGCGGCGATCTTGAAGCCGGCGCCGAGGTCGGAGAACTCCTTGAGGGCGGCGAGGCGGCGACGAGCGATCTCGGTAAGTTCTTTTTCAGGTGGGATGAGGAGGTAGGCGTAGGCGCGGCGGTTGGAGCGACCGACGCGGCCGCGAAGCTGGTAGAGCTCGGAGAGGCCATGGCGGTCGGCGCGGTTGATGATGATGGTGTTGGCGAGCGGGATATCAAGGCCGTTCTCGATGATGCTGGTGGCGACGAGAACGTCGTACTCGTGGTTCATGAAGGCGAGCATGACGCGCTCGAGCTCGGCTTCGGGAAGCTGACCGTGACCGATGACGACGCGGGCACTTGGTACCTGCTCGCGGATCATGGTGGCCATGTCGTAGATGGTTTCGACGCGGTTATGGACGAAGTAGATCTGGCCGCCGCGTTCGAGCTCCATCTCAATGGCGGTGCGGACGAGCTTCTCGTCGAACTTGGCGACGATGGTCTGGATGGCCATGCGGTCTTTGGGCGGCGTCTCGATGACGGACATATCGCGCAGGCCGATGAGCGACATGTGCAGCGTGCGCGGGATGGGCGTGGCGGACATGGAGAGGACATCGATGGCAGAGCGTATCTGCTTCAGACGCTCTTTGTGACGGACGCCGAAGCGCTGTTCTTCGTCGACGACGAGGAGGCCGAGATCCTGAAATTTGAGGTCCTTCGAGAGGACGCGGTGAGTGCCGATGAGGATGTCGACCTTGCCCTCTTCGACCTTTTCGAGGATGCCCTTCTGCTCCTTGGCGGTGCGGAAGCGGGAGATCATTTCGATATTGACGGGGAAGTTGGCGAAGCGGCGCTTGAAGGATTCGTAGTGCTGGAAGGAGAGAACGGTCGTCGGGGTGAGGACGGCGACCTGTTTGGAATCCTGCACGGCTTTGAAGGCTGCGCGCATGGCGACTTCGGTTTTGCCGTAGCCGACGTCGCCGCAGAGGAGACGGTCCATGGGCTGGGTGGATTCCATGTCCTGCTTGATGTCGGCGATGGCGGAGAGCTGGTCGTCTGTCTCGTTGAAGTCGAAGGCGTCTTCGAATTCATGCTGCATGTTGGTGTCGGGCGAAAAGGGCGTTCCCTGTGCGGCTTTGCGCTGCGCGTAGAGCTTGAGCAGCTCGCCGGTCATGTCCTGCATGGCCTTCTTGACGCGGGCCTTGGTCTTTTGCCATGCCTGCGTGCCGAGCTTGTTGCGCTCGGGCGCGGGGCCGGTGTCGGAGGAACGGTACTTCTGGATGAGGTCGAGGCGCGTGAGCGGAATGTACAGTTTCGCGTCGTCGGCGAACTCCAGGATCATGAGTTCGAGGGGCGGCTGGTCGTTCTCTTCGATGACTCTAAGGCCGCAGTATTGCGCGATGCCGTGTTCGACGTGGACGACGTAGTCGCCGACCTGCAGGTCGCGGAAGTCGGAGATGAAGGCAGAGGTCTTGGACTTGCTGCGACGGGCCGGGCGGGCGGTGACGTCGGCGTCGTCGGTGAGGTCTTGTGCGCCAAAGATGATGATCTGGCGGGCAGTGGCCCGGGTGAGGTCAAGGATCTGGACGCCACTGGCCATGGGGGTTTTGACGATCACGGGGGTGCTGAGATTTCCCGCGAGATAGCTGGATTCGGAGTAGACGGTGGCGCTGCCGGGGGCTTCGTTGCGGGAGCCGAGGCGGTAGGGAACCTGGTACTCCTGCAAGAGCCCGGCGAGTCGCTCGACCTCGCCCTGATTGGGGGCGGTGAGGAGGATGCGGGCATCCTGCGTCATGAGGAGCTTCAACTGGTCGATCAGGGCGGGAATGCTGCCGTGAAAGCGCTGTGTGGGGCGTGTGGCGAAGTCGACCTCGGAGAGGTCGCTGCGGTCGGCATCAAGGACGTCGACCAGGCCGAGCTGGTCTAGTTCGCAGCCGCAGAACTTGCGGAGGCGGTCGTCGAGGTCCCATGGGGAGAGATAGATGTCTTCGGGGCGAACGAGATTGCCGATGCCGGAGCGCTCGTGCCGCTGCTCAACCTTGTTCCACCAGCGTTCACCCTGATTCTTGACCATGCTGGGCTCTTCGATGAAGACGCGTGGCGCAGGACCGGAGGCGGAGAGGAGATCGAGGAGGGTGAGATTGGCTCCGGCGACGGGAGCGAAGAACTCCCAGCCGGGGAAGATGGTGGCCTCGGTCGATCCCACCCGCGACGATGAGGCTGTCGAGGATGGGGCACCTGAAATGTGTACGTGGGTCTGGAGTTCGGCGGGGAGTTCGCCGCCTTCGAGGTTTGCACCTGCGAGACCGGAACGGGTGAGGCGGGCGTTGATGGCGGTGAGGAGTTTTTCGGTGACGGGCGTTTCGGTGAGGGGGAGCAGCAGAGCGTCGTCGAGGTGGGAGCTGGATCGCTGCGTCTCGGGGTCGAACTTGCGGATGGACTCGATCTCGTCGCCGAAGAAGTCGATGCGGACGGGGCGGTCCATCTCTGGCGAGTAGACGTCGATGATGCCGCCGCGGATGGTGACCTGGCCGGGCATCTCGACGACGTCGACGCGGGTGTAGCCGACGGAGAGGCAGTGCTCGACGAGCATGTCGGGAAGGTACTCTTCGCCGGTGCGGAGATGGAGGGCGAGGGCGCGGTAGTAGTCGCGTGGGAAGAGCTTCATGCTCGCGGCTTCGAGGGGAGCGATGACGAGGCGGGCCTGACCGGTGGCGATCTTCCAGAGGGTGGCGGCGCGATGCTCCTGGATTTCAAGGTGCGGCGAGAGATTTTCAAAGGGGAGCACGTCGTGACCCGGTAGCCGAAGGACGGTCTCGGCGGGGAGCGCTCCGGTTAGCTCGCAGGCGCTGAGCACGGCTGCGTGCAGAGCTTCTGCGGCCTTGTTGTCCGCAACGATCATGACGGCTGGTGCGTTAGAGGCGCGGACGAAGAGTGGGAGATATAGGCCGCGCGCCGTGGCGGTGAGGCCGGAGACACGTCTGCGCCCTGTGCCTCCGCTGAGGTGGCGGCGTACACGTTCGAAGGCGTCTGAGTGTTCGAGGTCCGCCAGTAGTTCGCGGACGAAGGGGAGAACCATGCTCGTTTGATTCTAGCGGAGGCTGGGCGGTGCCGTGGGCGATGACGAAGTTTGCGTTGCGGTGGTGGCTGTTGGGGCGAGAGCATTGTGAGCGGATCGAAGTAGGAGTGCATCGGTGGTGTCGCTGCCGAGTTCCCAGATCATCATCCCGCCGAGGTGCTGTTTGCGGGCATACTCCACTTTGTGAGCGATGGAGGTGGGATCTTCGTAGGTCCAGAAGATATCGCCGTCGAAGAGCCATGGGGCCTGGGAGGCGGAGTCGCGGTAGATGGTTGACTGGGCGATGATCGGCGCGATGTCACGATAAGGGTGATCGCCCCGGATGGGCTGACCTTCCTGAAACATGCCGTTGTCGTCTTCGGTGACCTGATGCCAGCCGTAGCCGTAGAAAGGGATTCCCATGAAAAGCTTTGCGGCGGGAACGCCGAGAGCGCGGTAGGCGTCGACCGTATCTTCTACCGTGCCCGTGTTGTGGGCTGTGCCTGCACGGAGCGGCGCGATGAGCCCGGTGATCTTGCTCCAGGGACCGGCGAAGTCGTAGGTCATCAGGGCCATCTGGTTGACCAGCTTGCTGACGGCTGCCATGTCGGTGCCTTCATAGAGCTGCGGACTTGTGCCCACGGCGATGTTCAGCCTTAGGCCGGGCCGGAGTGCGTCCATCTTGTGGCGGAACTCGGTGAGTAAGGCGAGATAGTTTACAGCGTCGTCTTTGTGGGGATACTCCCAGTCGATGTCGATGCCGTCGAAGAGGCCGGGTACGGTGATGCCCGGAGCGAAGTTTCCCTTGATGAAGATGTCGATGCAGGAGTCGACGAAGGCGTCGCGATTCAGCGGCTGGGTATCTTCGGCAAAGTTCGAACCGCGACCTTCGAGCGAGATGATCAGCTTGAGGTTTGGGTAACGGCGCTTCAATTCAACAAGCTGGTGGAGATTGCCGCGAAAGCTTTCTTTCGGATCGTCGGCTATGCCGTTGACGCTTTGCTCTGCGGGGAAGGTGTAGTTGAGGTCGGCGTTCGGGTCGGCGATGGAGCAGTGGCCTCCGGTGACGAAGCCCTGGGCGTAGTTCACCTGGTCGAGCATGGCTGCGCCGCCGTTGGTGACGAGATTCTTAACGAGGTACTGGGGATCGTTATAGAGGCCCCATTGGGGGAAGTAGCCGGTGAGCAATGGGGCTGTGGCGGGACTCGTTGCGGCTGGTAAGGATTGGCCATGGGCGACCGACGGCTCCAGCACGGAGGCCGCGGCCAGAAGTGCAGCCATGACGAGACGAAAAAGGGGCATCCACATTCACCAGTTAAGCTGCATGAGCAATCAACGCGCTTAACCGTTAGACGGCGGTTGTTGTACAGAGTCGCCGGATCATGTCGACGCTGTACAACAATGACGCAGTTCTCACGACGTAACTGGAAGCAGGGTGCTAGACGGTGACGACGATCTTGCCGATCTGGGCGTTTGTCTCCATGTAGCGATGCGCTTCGACGATCTGCTCGAGCGGGAAGCTCTTGTCGATGCGGGGATTGAAGTCGCCAGCCGCGAGATGCTCGTAGATGTACTGCTTCGCCTTGGCGAGGAGCGCTGGATAGGGAACGATCTCGAAGAGCGTGTAGGCCTTGATGGTGAGGTGTTTGCTGAGCGCTGGAAAGAGCGGGTAGGGTGTCGGGTCGGTCGCGAGGGCACCGTATTCGAAGATGATGCCGCTGACTGCTGTCGCTGCGGCGAGTGCTTCGAGACCTTTTCCGGCGATGGGATCGAAGACGATCCGCGCGCCTTTGCCTGCGGTAATCTGGTTCACGCGAGCGACAAGGTCTTCCTCATCGGTAGCAATCACGTAGTCGGCTCCTGCGGCAAGAAGCTCTGCCTTCTTGGCTGAGGTCCGCGTCGTCGCGATGCTGATTGCACCTCCGGCGTTGGCGATCTCGATGGCGGCGAGACCGACGCTGCTGCTTGCGGCGGTGATGAGGACGAAGTCATTGCTGTTGAGCTTGCCGAAGTGGATGAGTGCGCCGTAGGCGGTGATGTACTGCATCCAGATGGAGGTTCCCTGCTCGTAGGAGAGGTTGACGGGGTACTCGGCCAGAGCGAAGGTTGGCACGATGGCTACTTCGCCGTAGACGCCGTAGTCCGTGAGGCGGAACGAGGGGACGGTGCTGACGGTCTTGCCGAGCCACGTGGCGTCGACGTCGGGACCGACGGCTTCAACTGTGCCTGAGGCTTCGTAGCCGAGCTGCGAGGGCAGTTCGGGAGCGTAGAGATATTGACCCTGGCGGAACATCACCTCGGCACGGTTGAGGCCGAGCGCCTTTACGCGGAGGCGAACTTCGCCGGGTCCCGGCTCGGGAATCGGAAGATCTTCAAGCTTGAGGACTTTGGGGGCCACCGGTTTCGTGGAAGCGGACGATCTTTGCCGTTGCTGCGGACATGGGAGTACCTCTTCTTGCGGATTGGATTCGCCGAGGCGATTCCGGTCGCAGAAAGCGAGCATACTCCAGCTCACTTCAATTTAGAGTGACTCGTTTTCAGTCTTCTCAGGAGCAGGGATGGCTTCGGCGTCGGCGTCTCCTCCATAGATGACCTGACCGTATTCGAGCAGGGTGACCATGCCGACGCCGCCGCAGATATTGCCGGCGACTGCGGGCAGGAACCATTTCGGGAACGCAAGCCATGGAAGCTGGCCGGTGAGAATGGCTGCGAAGACTTCGCCGCTGGCAGCTATGCAGTGGGCGAAGTTGCCGAGGCCGACTACGAATGCGAGCAGCCAGATAATGATGACGGAGCCGGTGATGGAGTGCGAGCCGGAGACAAGCCACGCGACGGTGGCGATGATCCAGCCGCCCATGACGCCGCTCCAGAAGATGGTGGAGGGCGGATGGTGCGTGGCGTCCAGACCGAGTTGGCTGAGAGAGCGGACAATCTCGGGGCTGATGGCTCCAGTGAGGGCCGCGAGGGAGGCGAATGAGAGTGCGCCGACGACGTTTGAAGGAAGGACGGCGGCCCAGAGCCGCATTGTGTGCCAGAAATGCTTCTTTTCGGCCAGAACGAGAGCGACGGGGTAAAGTGTGTTTTCGGTGAAGAGCTGGGAGCGGCCGAGGATGACCACGATAAAGCCGATCGGGTAGAACATCTTCGCGACGAACTGCGCCTGCGTCGAGGGGCCAAGCATCGAGAGGGCTATGGCTGTGCCGAGGGCGGAGAGACCCATGAAGATGCCGCCGGCGAGGCCCGAGATGATGAGCGATACGGTGGAGCGGCCGAGTTCCTGCCGGGCGTTGTTGGCGACCTGCTCGTAGATCTCCTGTGCGCTCGGGCGCTGCAGGTTTTTCTGGGCGTCGTTGCTGGACGCAGCTTCCTGCTTTGGCTGGCGGCGACGAAGTTGGAAGACCATGAAGCATGAGATGCTGATTCACCTGGTGCGACTTGGTAGAATCGTCTCGAATGGCCACTATGACTGCACTCTCGCCTGCGATTCTCGCCAAGTACCAGCCTGTGATCGGGCTGGAGGTTCACGTTCAGCTTTTGACTGCCTCGAAGGCGTTCTGCGGGTGCGTCAATCAGTATGGCGGCGAGCCGAATACGCATGTTTGCCCGACGTGTCTTGGGTTGCCAGGCGCGCTGCCGGTGCTGAATCGGCGAGCGGTCGAGTTTGCCGTGCTGGCGGCGAAGGCGGTTAACTGCGAGATTCGGGAGACGAGTGTGTTCTCGCGTAAAAATTACTTCTATCCGGATTCGCCGAAGGGCTATCAGATCTCCCAGTTCGATAAGCCGATTGCCGAGAACGGCTGGATTGACGTTCTCGATGCTGCGGGCGCGCCGAAGCGGATCGGCGTGACGCGGCTGCACATGGAAGAAGATGCGGGTAAGAGCATCCACGATGGGTTTGCGGACTCGGCGTCGCGGACGTACATCGACCTGAATCGATGCGGCACACCGCTGGTTGAGATTGTGAGTGAGCCCGATCTTCGGAGCGCGGACGAGGTCTTCGAGTACCTGACGAAGCTGAAGGAGATCCTGCTCTATACGGGCGTTAGCGACTGCAACATGGAAGAGGGTTCGCTGCGCTGCGACGCGAACGTGAGCGTGATGCTGAAAGGTGCGAAGGAGTACGGTACGAAGGCTGAGGTGAAGAACGTCAACAGCTTTCGATACATTCGTTCGGCGGTGGAGTATGAGATTGAGCGGCAGATCGGCGTGATCGAGGATGGCGGGCGCGTCGTGCAGGAGTCGCGGCTTTGGAACAACGCTGAGGGACGGACGTTCTCGATGCGATCGAAGGAGCAGGCGCACGATTACCGCTACTTTCCTGAGCCGGATCTTCCGCCGCTTGTGGTTGGCGCGGCGTGGCAGGCGGAGATTTTGTCGATGCTGCCGGAGCTTCCGGAGGCGCGGCGCGAACGCATGATTGCGGAGTACGAGATTACAGCGCAGGATGCGGCAACGCTGACGGCGACGCGGGAGTTCGCAGATCGGTTTGAGGCTGCGGCGAAGAAGGCGAAGAGTCCGAAGCGGGTGGCCAACCTGATCCAGAGTGAACTGACGATGCGGCTGCGGCTTGCGGGGCTTGAGCTGGAGCAGTCGCCGGTCTCGCTTGAGGGGATCGTGATGGCGGCGGATCTGGCGGAGTCGGGTGAGCTTTCGAGCAAGATGCTGAAGCAGTTGCTCGATACTTCGTTCGCGGAGAGCAAGGACTTTCCTGCGGTGTACGAGCGGGATAAGCCGAAGCAGATCTCGGATGTGGCGGCGATTGAGGCGATGATCGATGAGGTAATTGCGGCGAATCCGAACCAGGTTGCGCAGTATCGCGGCGGCAAGAAGACGGTTGCGGCGTTCTTCGTCGGCAACGTGATGCGGCTGTCGAAGGGGCAGGCGAATCCGGCGATGCTGAATGAACTGGTTGTCAAGAAGCTGGATAGCTAGAGCGGCCTTGTGTGGGTTCTAATAACGGGATGAGTCTGCGATCCTCGCTCTCCGGTTATGTCGGCCTGCAGTTGTCCAGCTATGTTCGTTCGCGTCGCGCGGGATGGGTGCTCGCGGCGGCGGTTGTCGGGGCGTTGGCCGGGTGTCGGAGCGATGCCAAGTATGTTGTGCCGAGCGGGCCGATGCCGCCGAATACGGTGTTGCTTTCGCAGATGATGCAGGAGCTTTCGTCGCAGCCGGGGTTTACGGAGGCGATGCTCGCCCAGTTGAACGAGGGACAGAAGCGCGGGCCGGCGCTGCTAACCCCGGCGTTGATAGACCACATGCGGAAGATGATTCTCGGCAAGGACTGGGAGGGGCTGAATCGTTTTCCCGGCTGGACGATGCGGGAGATCAATCCGACGGTTCGCGTGGTCGGGCATGTTGCCGGAAAAGATGCGAAGGTCGAAGAGACAGCGACGGCGGGCGGTGCGCCGAGCGGGCCGGTGAAGAAGGCTTCGACG
This sequence comes from Granulicella arctica, assembly GCF_025685605.1. Taxonomy (NCBI): domain Bacteria; kingdom Pseudomonadati; phylum Acidobacteriota; class Terriglobia; order Terriglobales; family Acidobacteriaceae; genus Granulicella; species Granulicella arctica. Next base: position 1,773,261 of record NZ_JAGTUT010000001.1, on the reverse strand, counting down.
AAGCAGATGAAGGAGTATCTCGACCTTGGGCCGTACACGCTCGAACGAGGCGAGACTGCTGATCTGGATCAGCCTTCGGATCGACCTGGGTTCTCGACCGAGGGGCTTACAAGTGCGCTTGGCGACGGCGTTGTGCGTGGCGATGGAGCCGATCCTGCGCTTGCACCGTTGCACTCCGAGAGCCAGCGGCTATCCGAGGTGCTGAACCGGTTGGCGATGAACGGACTTAGTGGAACGGCTTCGGCGACAGCTTCGATCGCAGGCGGTAAGGCGACGACGCCAGAGGAGTTGGTGCAGGCGCTGATTGCGACGGGCCACGATGTCGTGGTCTCGGATGCGCGGTACTTTGCTAACTTCGGCCACTTTCATTACAAGGGGCAGGACGTGATGATGCCGTTCTTCATCAACTCCCAGATCCTGATTCCGCATACGACGCGGCCCCTGCTGGTGCCGGTGAGCCATGCAGAGTACGAGTGGACGATTCGTGGGCCGAAGATCAACGCGAGTGTCGCCTGGTACTTCGGGATCGACGGTAAGGCTGAGTTTCGCACGATGGATGAGCTGAATCAGCCCTGGGTGCTTGGGCGGCACGCGCATGAGTATCGCGGTGCAGATGCGGTCGAGGTGACGCGGCTGACGGGCCGGATGATGGTCGCTTACGCGCATCTGCATATGCGGCATCCGGCGATGCCGTTTGGCGGCTACTACGGCCTGGGTGTTTGCCAGGATAGCGTTGCGGCGATCGAGAAGAAGATGACAGGAACGGCTACGCTGTTTCCGAATACGGCGGATACGGTGTTCTTCAACGATCCTCGCGATGCCGAGATCAACAAGCTGATTGCGGCGATTCCAAAGGATCGCGCGGGTGCGATGCCACAGCCGGAGCGGATCTTCGGTTCGCTGCCTACGACGGATCTTCAGGCAATTACGATCCCGGGCCTGACGGCCGACCTTGTGAGCGTGCGATCGGCTTGGGACGAGGGAACGCTGCGGCGGACGCATGGGCGGGGACATCGCGTCGTAATCGGGCTGGAGATCTTCGGCTTTGTGCTGGCGCTGGGCGTCGTCGGTTGGCTGATTCGCAGACGGCGCTAGGCTCTGCACTTCTGCTGGTGCAACTCTTCGAGCGGTGTTCAACTCCTACGAGCGGAGGACTCACCCATGGCTACGAAGAAGGCCGCATCGAAGAAGGCTCCGGCGAAAAAGTCTGCGGGAAAGAAGGCTCCTGCTAGAAAAACTGCGGCACGGAAGTACAGTCCGGCTGCGAGCAAGAGTGTCGAGACTGAGATGAAGGCGATGAAGCAGGGCAAGCTGAAGAGTGGCAGCGGTCAGAAGGTGACCAATCCCAAGCAGGCGATTGCGATCGGTCTCTCGGAGGCTCGGAAGGCTGGTAAGAAAGTGCCACCGCCGCCCGCTAAGGATTAGCTCTCAGCTTCGGCGGGCAGACAGCTACTTCTTGTCTGAAGTAGAAGTGGTAGCGGCCTGTGCTGCGGCTGGGGCTGCTGCGGGAGCGGCGACGGGTGTCGCGCTGCTACTGTCAGAGCTTGACGAGGCGCTGTCGGTCTTCGACGATACGGCGGGCGTCGTCTTGCTGTCGCCTGCAGGCTTGGCGTTGCCGTAACCATCGGCGTACCAGCCTCCGCCTTTGAAGGAGATGGCCGGTGCGGTGATGACGCGCTTGAGGGTCCCACTGCAGTGCGGGCAGGTGGTGATCTCCGGATCAGAGAACTTCTGGATCTTCTCGGTGTGCTTGTGGCAGGCGGTGCATTCGTACTCGTAGAGCGGCATAGGTGTCTAGGTGTTCCCTGTGTATAGCGTACAGCTTCCATGGTAAAGGGTTCGCTCCGGCCTCGGGCTGCGTGGGCGGCCGCGGCCGGAGCTGCCCTCTAGAGCTTGCCTAGTTCAATGAGGCGGACGCTGGCAATCGCTTCTACTTTGCGTAGCGCATCGATGGCGGCAGTGGCGGCAGTGGCTTGTTGAACATCGATCTGCACAACGGCAAGTGCCTGGCCCTGCGGAACACGCTGGGAGTGGACCGAACGACCCAGGGCGAAGTTGGCGATGTTGAGGGAGTGCTCGCCGAGGATGGTGCCGATGCGACCGATGACGCCGGGGACGTCGTGGTTGCGGATGACGACAAGGGTACCGTTGAGGGGTGCCTCGATGTCGATGCCATCGTAGGTAAGCAGGCGGGGTGAGGTGCCGTGGAGGACGGTGGCGGAGGAGCTGACATCTCCTTCAGAGGAGTGGAGGACGAGCTTGAGGACGGAGCCTGATCCGCCGGTGACGAACTCCTTCTTATCTTCCTGCAAGCGAATGCCGCGCTCGGCGGCGATGGCGGCAGCATTGATCCGGTTGACCTCAGAGGTGCCTTCGGAGGTGGCGAAGATGCCGGCTACGGCTGCGTTGCGGATGAGGTCGGTCTTGCCGGTGGCGATGCGACCGGAGTAGGTGAGCTGGATGTTCTCCAGATTGCCGGGAGTGGCGTGGGCGAGGAAACGCCCGAGGCGCTCGGCCATCTCAATGTAGGGAGCGACTTCAAGGTACTCCTCATGCGAGAGCGAGGGGAGGTTGACGGCATTCTGGACGACGCCGAGCTTGAGGTAGTCGCGGACCTGCATGGCGAGCTGGATGCCGATGGCCTCCTGCGCCTCGTCGGTGGCTCCGGCGATGTGGGGCGAGAGGATGACGTTATCGAGGCCGTAGAAGGGCGACTCTTTGAGGGGCTCCTGGTGGAAGACGTCAAGGGCAGCGCCGCCGATGTGGCCGGACTTGACGGCGTCGGCAAGGGCCTGCTCGACGATGAGCTCGCCGCGGGCGCAGTTGATGATGCGGATGCCCTTCTTCATGATGGCGAGCGAGGTGGCGTTGACGAGGCCTTCGGTCTGGGTGGTGAGGCCGACGTGGAGGGTGAGGTAGTCGGAGGATTTGAAGATCTCGTCGATGGGGACGAGCGTGACTGAATTTTCGCGGGCGATTACGGGAGCGACGAAGGGATCGTAGCCGATGATGGTCATGCCGAAGCTGAGGGCGCGGCGGGCGACCTCGAGGCCGATGCGGCCGAGGCCCACGATGCCGAGGGTCTTGCCGCGAAGTTCGGAGCCCTGCAGGGTCTTCTTGTCCCACTTGCCCGCGTGCATGGTGACATTCGCGCGGGGGATGGAGCGGGCGAGCGAGATCATGAGGCCGAGGGTAAGCTCGGCGACGGCTACGGCGTTGGCACCAGGGGTGTTCATGACGACGATGCCGCGATGGGTGGCGGCTGCAGTGTCGATGTTGTCGACGCCGACACCGGCGCGGCCGATGACGCGGAGCTTGGGGGCGGCAGCGAGGAGGGCGGCATCAGCCTGAACGGCGGAGCGGACGACGAGGGCGTCGGCATCGGCTAGCTCGGCGGCGAGACCGTTCTTGATCTGGTCGGGGGTGACGATGTTCCAGCCTGGCTCTTGTTGGAAGACGGCGAGGGTGGCTGGCGAGACTTTTTCGGCGAGAACGATCTTCATATAGTTCCTAGTTTACGGGACGCGTGTGAATGGCTGGCAGACCACTGATGATGAGTTATGTGAGTGTGCCCGTCCCGTGGCGACAGAGAATTGTCTTGGCTGAGTGAGTAGCCCAGCTTTTCTGATGAGGGCTTATACAAAGAAGTGGGGGATGAAGGAGCTGTAGTTGTCGGTGATGGGGGTGGCGGATTCGCGGATGCCGAGGCCGCTGCAGGTCTGGTCGACCATCCAGAGACCGAGGACGGGGTGGCGGTTGTTGAAGACGGCTTCGGGGGCGAGGGCCTGGATGATCTGACGACCGGTGTAAGGGCCTTCTGTCGAGGCGATGGTGGCTCCGTCGCGGACGATGGTGACGTTCGCTCCTTCGCGGGAGTAGAGGGGCTTCCGGACGTAGTCGCGGAGGTTGTGGGTGACGGCGGGGAGGATTGTGGGTGGGCCGTTCGGGTCGACCTGCTGCCAGGCTGACGAGGTGGTCTGGGCTGGTGCGGGGTCGGCGAAGTGGGCTTCGAGGAGGAGGTCGTGGTTGGGATAGAGCTGCCAGAGGATGGGCAGGATGCCTTTGTTCGAGAGGAGGAGCTTCCAGATGGGCTCGATCCAGCGCATGTCGGGGTAGGTGGCGAGGGTGTGGGCGCCGAACTCCTCGTTGAGCATGATCTCCCAGGGGTAGAGCTTGAAGATGGAGAACATCTGGTCTTCGTTGGGGTCGACGAAGGCCTGGCGCTCGTCGTTCCAGCCGATCTCTTCCATGTACATCTGGAGGGTTTCGAGGCCGGCCTGCTGGGCGGTGTCGCGGAGGTAGGCGAGGGTGAGCTGGTCTTCAGGTGCCTGGACGCCGGCGAAGTAGACGGGCTTGGAGAGATAGGGGTCGAGGTCCTTCCACTTGGCGATGAGGCGGTCGTGGATGGAGTTGAACTGGTCTGGTTTTCCCAAGTGCGAGGCGGCTTCGAGTGCTGGGGAGACGTTCTGCAGCCAGTCCCACTGGACGACGGCGGCTTCGAGGAGTGAGGTCGGGGTGTCGGCGTTGTACTCGAGGAGCTTGGGAGTGCCGAAGCCGGACCAGGCGATGTCGAAGCGGCCGTAGAGGGCGGGGGGCTCGTTGTTCCAAGCCCACTCGATGGCTTCGATGGCCTGCTCGGGGATGTCGAGCTCGGAGTAGCGCTTCTCGTCGATGACGTGCTGGGCGGCGGCGAGGCACATCTCCTGGAGGGTGTTGCCGGCGGCTTCGAGGGTGTCGATCTCGGCGGCGCTGAACTGGTAGCAGGCGGACTCGTCCCAGTAGGGGTCGCCGTTGTCGAGGGTGTGGAAGGTGAGGCCTACGGCTTCGACCTTTTGCTGCCAGTCGGGGCGGGGTGCGATGGTGTTGCGCTGCATTATTCTCCTGCTCCTTCACCGCCGCCGGACATAGTGCTGCCGAAGCCGCCGCGGGTGGAGGGTGTGGCGTAGCTGCGGCCGGGTGTGGGGTTGAAGGCTCCGCCGCCGACGGTCGAGCCGAGGCCGAAGCCGCCGGTTCCGCCGTAGTAGTAGCGGTAGGGGATGATGAAGGGGATGAAGCCGCCGTGGCCGTCGGAGCGCATGCCCTGCTGGGGTTTGCCGCAGAGATTGTCGGCGACGACCTTGTTGTTCTCGTCGACGCAGCGCTGCATCTCCTGCTGACGGCAGCCTGCGAGGATGGCGAGGGCGGCTGAGGCGAGGAGGGGAGCGGCGACGTGGGCGGAGCGTTTCATGGGCTACCTGGAAGACTAGCTTATGCGGGGATACCGCAGACCTTTCGGCTTTGCTCAGGATGACAGGTTTTTGGCTGGGAGGGGTCCTCTCACGCAAAAACTATTTTTTCTCATAAGTCCTAAAGTCGTGTAACGAGACACTTTAGGTCTGGACTTGGTCCAAAGGTCTGCGGGGTTCGTCAGAGGAGTGAGGGGGGTCTCTGGGGTGGAGATTTGTCAAATAGTTGCGGATGAAACTGAGGGGGCGGGTGCTGCGGGATCGGGCAGGAGGCTGGCGTGGAGGTAGTTCAGGACCCAGGCTTCTATGCAGATGCCGACCGACCAGATGAGGAAGCTGGATAGATCGTTGTCGTGCTCGCGGATGGTGCTGATGGAGAGGGCGAGCCTGGTTGCGGCTGAGGTGAGAAGTGCGAAGGTTGCGACGGTTCCGAGGATGCAGAGGAGCGATCTGCGCCAGGTGCGATGCAGGCAGAGGACGAGGATGCCTAGCGTAAATGCGGCGGCAATGCCATAGAAGGCGAGCGGTAGCCAGGCGAAGGTCGAGGAGAGCGTGAGCAGGAGAGCTAGTGGAAACGCGATGAGGGTGACCGGGTCGCGGCGGCCGAAGCGGATGAGTGCGAGCGCGGGGACGGTCCAGAGAAACATGCTGGCGATCATGAGGAGAGCGGAGACGCGCATCCAGGGGTCGAAGTGGTGCGGCACGTGATGCCAGGCATTGGCAGACAGGCGGAACGCCACGAGGGGTATGGCAAACGAGAAGAGTGCGAAGAGCGGGGCCAGGAGGATGCGCGAGCCGAGAGCGAAGAAGATTCGGGTGATGGAGGACCAGAACGCCAAGGGCGACTGTGGCGTTTCGAGCAGGTCGCCTATGATTTCGGTGGCGCGGCGTTTGGTGCTGACGCGGGCTAGAAGCCACTCGGCGATATGAGCTTTATCCATGGGTTTCCTCCAGGAGATTAAGGCCGGTCATGAGGCGCTGGAAGGAGCGCTGCGCTTCGGTGAGGAGGGTGTGGCCGGTCTTCGAGACTTTGTAGAAGCGTTTGGCGCGACCGCCGCGCTCGGGGGTAGGTGCGCCGTCGAGTGCGGAGACGATGCCCTTTTTCTCAAGCCTATCGAGTGTGGTGTAGAGCGCGCCGGGGGAGACCTCGCGCTGCGTACAGGCAGCGATCTCGCGGCGGATGCCTACGCCATAGGCATCTTCGCCGAGGCGCAGGATGGCGAGAAGGACGATTTGTTCGAATTCGCCAAGGGAGGAAGGCAGGGCCATATAACTACTACGATGTAGTAGTTATATGGACAGTGTCAAGTCTTTGATTGGTGGCACAGCGGACGGAGACGTACCTCAGTGGCTAAAGCCACGTTCCATGATGCGACTATGGCACGGCTGAAGCCGTGCCCTTAATAAGGCGGCTTGTTGGAGGAATTCACCGTGTGGGATTTTGCATGGCGGATGCGACGGCATAGGGTTGTGGCGCGTCGGAAGCTATGCCCTGAACAAGGCGGGGCTTGTTCAGGGTTCCTTACGAATTTTTATTTGGTGCCGAAGGAGGGGTTCTGGAGGGAGCAGGCGTGGTCGGTGCGGCCGCAGATGCATTTGGCGTCGGCGGCTGCGGTGGGGGAGCGTTCCGCGTAGAGCTTCTGGGCGGCGATGAGGCCGTTGCCGAAGGCGAATCCGGCGGGTGGGAAGGACTTGGCGACAACCTGCTCGAGGGCACCGATGAGGGCGATGGTGTCCATGTAGTCGAAGAAGCCGAGGTGGGCGATACGGAAGATCTGACCCTTCATCTCGCCCTGGCCGTTGGTGATGATGGCACCGAAGCGGGACTTCAGCTCCTTGACGACGACGCCGGAGTCGACGCCAGCCGGTGGGATGACGGCGGTCGCGGCAGCTGCGGGTGCGTCGGGGGCGAAGAGGGTCATGCCGAGTGCCTGAACGGCGGCGCGGGTCATGGCGGCGATCGTTTCGGCATTCTCGACGAGCATCTTGCGGCCTTCGGCTAGGTTTCCGGCGGGATTCTCAGCAGTAGCTGCCTGTCCGGCGATGTAGTCGAGGGCTGCTCCGAGGGCGGCGATGAGGGCTACGGCGGGGGTGTAGGCGGACTCGCCGTTCTTCGCGTTCTTGCGCTCCTTGCGGAGGTCGAAGTAGTAGCGCGGGTTGTAGCTGGCCTCCATGCGGTCCCATGCCTGATCGCTGACGGCGAGGTAGCTGAGGCCCGGGGGAATCATGACGGCCTTCTGGGAGCCGCCGATGAGGACGTCGACGCCCCATGCGTCCATGTCGAGGTGCGAGGTGCCGAGGCCGGTGATGGCGTCTACGACGAGGAGCGCCTCGTGGTTTTGATCCTTGAGGAGCTGCGCGATGGCGGGGACGCAATGGCGGACGCCGGTCGAGGTCTCGCTGGCCTGCATGAAGACGACGCGGGTTTCGAGCTTGAGCGCGGCTTTGACGGCGTCAATCGAGAAAGTCTGGCCGTAGGGGGCGCTGACGACGTCGACGGCGCAGCCGAAGGCCTTGGCGAGGGCGGTCCAACGTTCGCCGAACTTGCCGGCGGTTAGAACCAGGACACGATCTCCGGGAGACGTCAGGTTCGAGACTGCGGCTTCCATGGCTCCGGTGCCGGAGCTGGAGAGGATGATGACGTCGTTTTTGGTGCCGACGAAGTCCTTGAGCTGGGCGAGGACCTTGGTGTAGAGGGCGCGGAATTCTGCGGTGCGGTGGTGGATATCGGCGGCGGCCATGGCGAACTGGGCGGCGGGCAGGAGGGGGGTCGGACCGGGAGTGAAGAGGCGTGTCTTGCGGATCATGCTTTTATTGTAGCGAGGGCGATGGGATTGAGGGTGTGGGTGTGAAAACGGCCAAACACTGGCCAGTGCGGATGACATCGATCAAGAGCTGAAGGTTGCCGCGGATTGTTGCCGAGGAAGGCGGATTTAAATACAGAGGCAAATTTCATTCGGGACAACAATGAGAGGGCAAATACACGTCCTTCGACCTCGCTCAGGATGGGAGTGTATGTGAACGGCAGTGAAAAGGCGGACTCTACTGGAGTAGAGTCCGCCGATGGTGTGTTGTTGCGGGTTAGTGGCTACTTGACGTTGCCGTTGAGGCCATTTGGATAGAATCCGCCCTTGCCGGAACCGCCTGCGTAGACGATCGAAAGGACCTGAGCTGCGGTGCGGGCAAAGGTGAGCGATCCAGCGGTACCGCCTGCGGCTGCCGTGTTGATCGAACCAGTGGTCGTCGCGTTGACGATGCTTGATGCGGTTAGGTTGCTGGTTCCGTTCAACTGGACCTGCTGCGTGCCGAGACCGATATCATCAGCCTGGGTGCGGGTTGCGGAGGTTGCGGTACCGTCGACCTTGGCGCGCAGAGCGGAGATTGCGGTGGCAATCTTCATCAGCGTGCCGGCAGCGCCGAGTGTGGTTGCTGCCTGGTCCAGACCGTAGATCGTGGTGCGGATCAAGCCAGCGTGGTAAGCCTCAACTCCCTGGATGCCTGCTGCCTTATCGAGGAAGGTGTTGCTGGTGAGAAGAGGAGCCGCACCAGTGTATGCCGTGACGCCTACGTCCTCGAAGATGTACGCGCCGATGAGAAAGCTGGCGTCGTCTGCGAAGGGATCGAAGGCGGTAAGGCCGAGACCGAGGAGGCTTGCGAGACCGTTGAAGCTGTTGACCAGGTCGAGGTTCGGCTGGGAAACGGCTGCGGTCGAGAGAGCGCTGGAGAGGAACGTGACGTGGTTGCGCTCTTCACCTGCGGTTTCGGTGGCGTATGCCTTCACGAGTGTGTTGGCAAAAGGAACCTTGCACGCCGTGGGGCCGCCACTTTTTACGGTGACAGAACCGCCGGCAGTTCCGCCGCCAATGATGCTGACGCCTTGCTGATCGATGGTCTGTCCGGAGACGGCGAGGGTATAGAACTGTGCCTCGAGGTACTCCAGATTCAGGGCGAAGTTCAGGTAATCGGCATCGCCGAGGGCTGTGGTTTGCGCCTTCGCAACGGACGAGAAGGCGAGTCCGGCGAGTGCTGCGCCGCCAAGTGTGAGCATCTTGCGGCGCGAGTTGACGATGATTTCATCGAGTTGCTGTGTCTCTAGGGTTGCCATGTTTCTCCGTCCTTACGATGCTGTTACGCTGATCTTGCCGTTGAGGCCTGCCGGGAAGAAGCCGCCCTTGGAAACGCCCGCTCCGCCTGCGGCACCATAGACAATGTGCAGAACCTGATCCGGGCTACGCTTGTAGCCAATCGAGTTGCTGTCGGAGGCGACGATCGTGGTTTGGCTGAGCATGGTTTCGGCTCCACCGCCGAGGGTTCCGCGAAGTGTCGAGACCTGGTTGGCGATGTTAGTGTAGGTGTTGGTGCCGGTGTTGGCGAGGAAGTCGGCTGCGACGATCTGGGTGCGGATCGAAGCTGCGTGGTACGCCTCAACTGCGTGAATCTCAGCGCCTACGGTCAGGTTTGCCTTACTGGTCAGGACCAGAGCTGCACCGTGGTATGCGGTTACGCCGACGTCCTCGAAGATGAAGGCACCGATGAGGTAGGTCGGGTAGCTGGCGAAGGGGGTGAAGGAGGTATCCTTCGTGATCCCGGCGACCATAGCCAGAGTACCGAAGAAGGTGAGATCGATTGCGGGACGTGGAACGGCTGCTCCGGCGAGGGCGCTACGGAGAAGGCGAACGTGGTCAAGCTCGTTCTGCGCGACTTCGTTCAGGTAGGCAGATTGAACGGCGGTCAGGCCGGTGAGCTGGGTGACGGCAGGAACGGTAACCGAACCAGCGCCGCTTCCGGCGTCAGTCGTTGAGAGACCTGTTCCGGTTGCTGCATGAAGATAGAATTCAGCCTCAAGGTATTCAAGGTTCAGAGCAAAGTTGAGGTAGTCAGCATCGGTAAGGGCAGCGGGCGCTGCTGTTGTTGTTGCCACCGGGGTGGTTGTTGCAGGGGTGCTGTCACTGCAACCGGCAATGAGGGTACCTGCTGCCACACTTCCCGCGCCGGCTAGAAAGCTTCGGCGGGATAGAGCCTTATCAACGAGATCTTTCAGTTTCTTTTCCACAATGAACCTCTCCATGTTGCTAACTTCTGAACCTATGACACAGTGACGCAAGTAGTGGGATGATTGGATTTAGGGACGCGGGAATAATCTACAAACTTAATTTCACGTCTTGAAAGGTTGTCCACGTAACGCATATTAAGGTTTGATGGCGACACAAAGGACAGGAGCAGCAATGAGTATTGGTGAGGCGATTCAGAAGGAAATAATCGTAGCGATGAAGGCTAGAAGTGAACATCGCCTGACAACGCTTCGCATGGTGAAGTCCGCGTTGAAGAGCAAGGAGATCGATAAGCGGGAGCCGTTGACGGAGGCGGAGGAGACGCAGATTCTGACGACGCTGATCAAGCAGCGGCGCGAGTCGGTCGAGTCCTTTACGAAGGGTGATCGACCTGAGCTTGCAGCCAAGGAGGCGGAGGAGATCCTGATGATTGAGGGGTTTTTACCGCAGGCGGCGAGCGAGGAGGAGGTGCTCGCCGTGGTGCAGGGCGGGATAGCTCACCTGGCAGAGGGCGGCACGAAGCCAGGCCCCAAGGATATGGGGCCGGCGATGCGGGTGATTCAGCAGAGGCTGCTCGCGAGTAATTTACGTGCCGATGGAAGGATGGTCAGCGAGATGGTGAAGCGGGAGTTGGCCAAGTAGGCGAAAGCTGATTAGTCGGCGTGGCCATGGAAGAGGTGATGGTTGATGTCAGGCCAGAACTCTTTGAACATGAAGGTGGCCGCGTCGATGCCGACGCTTTGTCCCCATTTGCCAGCGGTGTTGCCAAAGGTCCGCTCGGCAGAGGGGTAGTAGAGGTTGGAGAGTCCGGCAGATGCGCCTGCGCCGATGATTTCGGAGGCGTTGAAGACCTCTTTGCCAGCGTCGTTGCGTGTAATGACCGCGCGACTGAGGGAGTATTCGGTGCGCTTGACGAAGCCGCCCTTGCCCATGGTGTAGTAGCGGCTGTCCTGACGGAAGACGGCTGGTCCGATGAACTCGACGAAGTAGTTTTCACTGGCCTGATCGACGTAGGAGTGCCAGAAGTAGCGACCGTAGCCTGCGGCTCCCTGGTGGAACTCGGGGGTGGCGTTGGTGATCTGCGAGTAGCCAGCGACGACTGCGGGGAGCAGGATCGAGGAGTAGTCGAAGGAGTCCTGCGAAGCGGTGATGAACTTCTCTTTGACCGACTGGGGTGGGAGCTTGACGTCGGCGCTGACGGCGCGGAAGTTCGGGATAATGCCGAGGATGCGCTTGGTCTGTCCGTCCTGATGGGTGGAAGCCGGATCAGTGGACTGTGGGGCGTCGGGGAGGTCGGTGCGGGAGCTTGACGAGGTGCTTGTGTCTGCTACTGTCGCGTCCTCAAGCGTCGCCGCCATGGCTGTGCGGGTTGAGTCATTGATGGCGGACTGAGCGTTTGCCGCGCAACAAAGTGACGCACAGAAGAGCATGGCCGTGCCGCGCAGGAAAGAAGTTTGCTTGAAGGTCCGCATTTTGTCTTAGACGCGGTTAGACCACCGATGGATTCGCAAGTGTCTGGAATAGTACGGATAAGTTGATAAAGGGCCGGGATTTCCACCCGGCGTCCGAGCAGGCGTAACATTCTTCGAAGCTATCCACGTGTAGCTTCATCAAAATTCGCGTGGCCTAAGTTTGATTGGAGAATATTGCGGGAGTGGCTGAGAAAAGAGCAAAGCGGCGCGGGTTCTGGGGCTGGTTCATGATCTCCGTTCTGTTGGCAGTGATCGTTTTAGCGATCGTAGGGCAGATCATGGTGCATCGTGCTGGTCCGATCCTCAAGGGGCGGGTGATTGAGACGCTGAGCACACGGTTTCGCAGCCGGGTGGAGATGGATGAGTTTCATGTCTCGCTGCTGCGCGGACTTGAGGTTTCGGGTGAGGGGCTGCGGATCTTTGCTCCGGATGAGGTGGTGGCGGCGGGAGCGACGCTGCCGGTGATCGGGATCGAGCATTTTGAGTTTCACAGCGGGTTGATGGGGCTGTTTGTTAAGCCGATGCATGTGGGAACGGTGCATGTGACCGGGCTGGCGGTGAATATTCCGCCGAAGGAGATGCGGGCGAAGGAGGCGGCGTCCGCGCCCCGCAAGGGCAAGATGAAGATCGTGGTGGATGAGATTGTCTGCGACGACTCACGGCTGATTATCGGGACGGAGAAGCCGGGTAAGGATCCGAAGGACTTCGAATTGCGGCATATCGTGATGCGGGAGATCGGCCCGGACGCGCCTTGGCAGTATGACGCGACGCTGGTGAATGCGATTCCGAAGGGGAATATCCACGCGACAGGGACGTTTGGGCCGTGGGTTACGGAGAGTCCGGGTGACTCGTCGGTGACAGGGAAATACACGTTCGACAATGCAGACCTGAACACGATCAAGGGGATCGGGGGGATGCTGTCGTCGGTGGGGGAGTTTACGGGGCAACTGGACCGAATTGCGGTCAATGGGACGACGGAGACGCCGAATTTCTCGCTGGATACGGCGAACCATGGGATGCCGCTGCATACGAAGTTTGCGGCGGTGGTGGACGGCACGAGCGGTGACACCTATTTGAACCAGGTGGAGGCCCGGCTGGGTGGCACGAACTTCATGACGAAGGGCACCGTCATCAGCGAAAAGGGCAAGGGGCATCGGATCGAGCTTGATGTCGATGTACCGCATGGCCGCATCCAGGACTTCCTTCAGCTTGCGATCAAGACGGAGCCGGTGATCATGAATGGAAGCCTGCAGATGAAGGCGAAGATCCACATCCGGCCGGGGCCGGAGCGGGTGGCGGAGAAGCTGGGGCTGAAGGGTGACTTTACGGTGCAGGAGATCCACTTTTCGAACCCGGCGGTGCAGGACAAGGTCGACATGCTGAGTGAGCGGGCGCAGGGTAACCCGAAGGCGGCGAAGCCAGGAGCGGAGGATGTGCGGTCGAGGCTCGCGGGCACGTTCACTATGGATGGCGGCAAGCTGAACTTCAGCAAGCTTGGGTATGTGTTGCCGGGCGGGAACATCGACATGGAAGGCGTGTACTCGCTGGATGGCGCGCAGTTCGACTTTCATGGCAAGGTGCGGATGGAGGCGAAGATCTCGCAGATGGTGGCGTCGCGGTGGAAGTCGCTGCTGTTGAAGCCGGTCGATCCGTTCTTCCGGAAGGATGGATCGACGGAGATTCCTGTGAAGATCAGCGGGACGAAGTCTGAGCCGAAGTTCGGGTTGGACTTGGGGCACAAGGATAAGGACGAAACTAAGGGTAAATCGGACTAGGAGGCCGCTCGTCTCGGGCGTCTCTTCCCCTCCGACGCGAACCGCAGGTCCTTCGACTTCGCTCAGGATGACAGTTCATGGGGTGGGGAGGTAAGGCTTACGCGGATCAGTGCGGATGTCACTGATCAGGGGCGGAGCAACACAGATTCCCTTCCGGAATGACGAACAAAAGGCTCGCTGAAATCGCCTTCGGGATACGACTCGACATCGTCACTATTCGCGGATGATTTTGACGAAGACGCCGTCGGGGAGGGTGGTGCCGCCGAGGACGTGAATGACGCCGTCGCGGGTAAAGCCCCGGAGCATGGTGTCGGCTTTTGGTGGGAGTGCTGGCGGTGAGGCCGGTGTTGCGGGGCGGTTTGGGAAGGAGATGGGGATGGGTGGGGCTTCCGCCTTGACTGGGTAGGGGATGGCTTTTGGGGGTGTGGGAGGCTGCGTGGGGGTGCCGGGACGCTTCATGCCGCGGTCCATGGCTTCGTTGGCCAGCCGGTCGGCGTCCTTGTTCTTGTGGCGGAGGGCGTGGGAGATTTCGAAGCCGTCCAGTTTGGCGATGCGGCGCTTTGCCTCGTCGTAGAGGGGTTTGAGGTCGGGACTTTTGACCTGATACTTGCCCTGGATCTGCTTGACCATGAGTTCGGAGTCGGAGACGACCTTGAGGCGGCGGTAGTTCTGGTCGAGGGCGTACTGGAGGCAGCCGAGGAGGCCGGAGTACTCGGCGTAGTTGTTGGTGCGCATGCCGAGGAACTCGGAGAGCTCGGCGACTACGCTGCCTGCTTCATCCTGCACAAGCGCGCCGAAGCCTGCGGGACCGGGGTTGCCGCGTGCGCCACCGTCGCAGTGGGCGTAGATCCAGCTGGATTTTGCGGACTGCGGGGCGGATTCCGGTGCCGGGTCGGGGGTCGTGCTTGAGAAAAGGCTTGGCGTGGTGTGGCGTGGTGGCATAGCGGTCAGTTTACTGGAGATCAGGGCTGGATTCTAACGACGCGGTTGGGCTATTCTGCTCACCTTCCGTGAGATCGGCGGTCTATTCAAGTGCAACAATCAACTGACTCCGGAGTCAGACGGCATGAATGCAGAAGCGTTAGGAATGAATCCTGGCTTGGGCCGGGATGGTGTTGGCAGTACCTCCATACTGCGTGCGGCGGTAGAATCACTGCCAGCGATGTCGAAGGCAGTGACGCAATCCGGAACCCGCAGCGGGAAGCTGACCCCGGCGCAGATGGAAGCGCGGGCTCAGCAGCGGCTTGAAGACGACGACCTGATCCGCGAGGCGCAGGCGGGCGAGCGAACGGCGTTTGACGCGCTGGTGCGGCGGTACGACCAGTCGGTGCTTCGGCTGGCGCTGCACATGCTTGGAAATGAGCAGGACGCGCAGGACGTTCACCAGGAAGCTTTCATCAAGGCGTACCGTCACCTGGGGAACTTTCGGTTCGAGTGCTCGTTCTACACGTGGTTGTACCGGATTGTGACGAACCTTTGTCTCGATCAGCTTCGGCGGCGCAAGAGCCGTCGCGAGGATCCGGCTACGGTGCTCGACTCGAGCGGCGATGAGATGGATCTGATGGCGAATATCTCCGATGAGCGCTCGATGGCGAATCCGGCCCGGGAGCTTGAACGGAAGGTAATGGGCGAACAGATCAAGGATGCGTTGGATAAGCTGACGCCTCGGGAACGAACGGTCTTTGAGTTGAAGCACTACCAGGGATTGAAGCTGCGCACGATTGGCGAGATGTTGAGCACGACGGAAGAGACGGCAAAGAATACGCTCTTCCGGGCAACGAGAAAGCTGCGCGAGCAGTTGAAGACAGCGCGGAATCGGTAAAGCGAAATCAGCAAAGTTTTAGAGAACTACAAGCCGTGAAGGGCAAAGATCCAAACGGCTGCACGATCAATTTTGAGGCTGGGCGAGGTAACGCAGATGAAGTGTGACATGGCACAGGAGAACGTAGTTCTAGCGGTATACGGCGAGCTTCCCGACGAGTTGAGGGTTGCGCTTGAGCGTCACCTGACTGGGTGCGATGAGTGCAGGCTTGAGTGGACGGCGATGCAGGCTCTCGAGGCGCAGCTTGCGCTCAATCCGGTGCTTGAGCCGTCGCCGAATCTTCTGGCGCAGAGCCGGATGCGACTCGATGAGGCCTTGGACCAGATTCCGCCGCACGGCTTTCTGACGCGCCTGCGAAGCAATTTTTCAAGCTGGATGCACCATGTACAAGGTGCGCCTGCGCTGACGACGCTCCTTTTAGGAGTTGGCTTTCTGGCGGGGAACTTTACCTATCGGTACCAGGTTGCGCATCAGCCCAGACAGGACGCGGGCGTAATCGTGATGACGAATCCGACGACCGGCGCGGTGGCGAATGTTACAGGGATAGTGCAGACTCCCGATCCTGAAGTCGTGCAGGTGAACTATAACCGCGTTGTTCCGGAGACGATGCAGGGCTCGCTCGACAACAAGGAGATTCGCGAACTGTTGCTGAAGGGGATGGCGCAGGGGGCGAATACCGAGGTGCATGAGCGGTCCGTCAACCTGCTCTCGAATGAGTGCAAGGTCGGACATGCCTGCACGGCCGAGACGGATGGTAAGGGCATTCGGAGTGCGCTGCTGGTGTCGCTGCGCTACGACAAAGACGCCGGGGTACGGTTGAAGGCGCTTGAAGGATTGCAGCCGTATGTCGGGCAGGATCAGCATGTGCGGGATGCGATTCTTGAGGCGGTGTCGAGCGACAAGAACGCGGGTGTCCGCAAGACGGCGATCAGCCTGCTGACGCCGGTGCAATCGGACTCCAGCGTGCGGCAGGTGTTGCGCACGGTGTCGACGCAGGATGAGAATCCTTATATCCGCACAGCCTCGTTCCAAGCGCTGCAGGGTTCGGCTGAGATTCAATAAACGGTTCTACAATTCCTTGCAGAATATTCAGGTGTGCTGTCGATGCTTGCGAATCTCAAAGACGAAGTTGACGTTGTCGCTGCCGCGAAGGTGGTGAAGGTTGTGGTGCGTGCCACTCTGAATCGGCGTGTGCTGCTGGGGATTGCAGGGCTTGTGGTGGGCGTGATGCTGGCTGGCCCGGCGCTGCGGGCGCTGTCGCCTCTGCAGCCACTTGGCGGCGGCGGGCATGCAAACCGGAACTCTCAGGGGTACCTGGGGATCAACTTTCGGGATGTCAGTGATGAGCAGATGGCTGTGCTGAAGCTGAAAGAGGCTCGTGGGGCAGAGATTATCCTGGTGGACCACGACGGGCCGGGGTTCAAGTCGGGGCTGCGCGAACACGATGTCATTCTGCAGATGAACGGCCAGGTTGTCGAAGGCGATGAGCAGTTGCGGCGAATGTTGCATGAGACGCCTGCGGGTCGGGTGGTGAATTTCGTGCTGAGCCGCGATGGGCAGCAGCAGACGCTTTCGGCGCTGCTTGCGAATCGTGACACGGTTGGGCAGGAGGCGTGGGAGCGGCATATGACGGTCCCTGAGCCTGCCGGAGATTCGCCCGTGCACGGTAGCGGCTTCTTTGGCGGTGGCGGACCGAGTATCCCCGAGCCGAAGCATAGCTTTCTGGGGACGACGGTGCTGAATTCATCGTATACGGGGGCACTTCTCGAGTTGATGGGACCGCAGTTGGCGGATTATTTTGGTGCGCAGGGTGGTCTGCTGGTGCGTGCGGTCGATCCGAACAGCCCGGCTGCCGTGGCTGGGATGCGGGCAGGGGATGTGGTGCTGAAGGTTAACGCGGTGCCGATCGTGAGCAGTGCGTACTGGATGAAGACGGTCCATGAGAACCGGGGTAAGCCGCTGCCGATCGTGGTGCTGCGTGATCGTAAGGAGCAGATCCTGACGCTGACGCCGGATACGAAGAAGCGGTCGGGTGTGATGCCGCATCTTTGGCCGGGTGCCAAGGCTCATCCTGATCCAGCGTATGGCTTCGTAAACGCACCTACCTGGGTGGAGTGACGTTCGCGTTGTGCTGCCTCACTGTGATTCAATGAAAGAGCCATGTCCTCTGTCACCACCTTCGTACCGCCGCCGCTTGTTGCTCCTGCTCCAGTCACTCTGAAACGACGCTGGAAGAAGGTGACGCGCAAGGTGCGGGAGCTGGCATCAATTGCGTCTGCGGTGGCGTCGACGGGTCATCCGTACATGGCGCATATAGTGCCGATGCGCCGCTGCAACCTGGCGTGTACCTATTGCAACGAGTTTGATGATTTTTCTGACCCGGTACCGATCGACGAGATGCTGCGCCGCATCGATGATCTTGGCAGGCTCGGGACGAGTGTCATTACGATCTCCGGCGGCGAGCCGCTGCTGCACCCTGACCTCGATCAGGTGATTGCGAGGATTCGGAAGACCGGCGCGATTGCGGGCATGATCACGAATGGCTATTTGTTGATGCCGGATCGGATTGAGCGGCTGAATAAGGCAGGGCTCGATCACATGCAGATCTCGATCGACAACGTGATGCCGGACGAAGTTTCGAAGAAGAGCCTCAAGGTGCTCGACAAGAAGCTGCAGATGCTGGCGGAGCACGCTGATTTTCATGTGAATATCAACTCGGTGGTTGGCGGTGGCATTGCCGATCCTAACGCTGCGCTGACGGTGAGTGAACGGGCGTTGGCGCTTGGGTTCAGTTCAACCATCGGGATCATTCATGATGGTTCGGGCCAGTTGAAGCCGTTAGGTGAAGCGGAGCGGCAGGTGTGGGACAAGGTTCGCAACCTGACGCGGCGGAGCTATTCGCGCTTCAATCATTTTCAGGAGGCGATCGCGAATGGCAAGCCGAACCACTGGCGATGCCGTGCGGGTGGACGTTATCTCTACATTTGTGAGCTTGGGCTGGTGCATTACTGCTCACAGCAGCGTGGCTATCCGGGCGTTCCGTTGTCGGGGTACCAGACTGCGGATGTGAAGCGGGAGTTTCTTACGGAGAAATCCTGCTCGCCGAACTGCACGATCAGTTGCGTCCACCAGGTGAGTTATATCGATCACTGGCGCGCTCCGCAGAAGACCTTTGTGAGCCCGAATGCTGGTCATGGTGCGGCTGCTGCGGAGTTGGTACAGATTCAGTAATTTCCAGCGTGGACTTCGGACAAGCCCACACTTCGCGGTGATGCTGCGAAGGGCGGGGCATCAGTACTTCTTCAACAATTTAGCTAGCGCCAGAGGTTGGTTTTGGCCATGTCGAGGACTTCGTGGCCGTCTCCGTGGAGCATGGCTTTCATCATGTAGAGGTTGAAGCCGACGGCCTGTCCTGCGGTGATGGTTGGGGGCAGGGATAGCTCCTGCCGGTTGACGACTACGTCGATAAGCGCCGGGCCGGGGTGGGCGAAGGCTTCGGTGAGGGCCGGGATGACCTGTTCGGGTGTCTCGACGCGCCAGCCTCGTACTCCTGCAGCGGTGGCGATGTTGGCGTAGTTCTGTGGGGCGAAGGCGGTGCCGTAGTTGTCGATGCCGGCGGCCTTCATCTCCTGCTCTACGAAGGCGAGTGCGCTGTTGTTGAAGACGACGATCTTGACGGGCAGCTTGAGCTGGTGGAGGGTGAGGAGATCGCCCATGAGCATGGAGAAGCCGCCATCGCCGGAGAGGGTGACGACCTGGCGGCTGGGCTCGGCTGCCTGCACGCCGATGGCCTGGGGCATGGCGTTGGCCATGGTGCCGTGATTGTAGGAGCCGAGGAGACGGCGCTTGCCGTTCATCCGGAGATAGCGTGCGCCCCAGGTGGTGGGGGTGCCGACGTCGGTGAGGAAGACGGCGTCCTCGGCGGCGAGGTCGCTGAGGCACTTCGTTAAGTACTGTGGATGGATGGGGGTCTTGCCGGGTTCGCCGGTGGCGCGGTCGTCGAGCTCTTTGCGGACCTTCCGGAAGTGCTTGAGGGAGTCCTCGAGGTGGCCGCTCTTGTGCTTGTCGAGCAGAGGGGCGAGAGCCTGGAGGGTGTAGCGGACGTCGCCGATGAGGCCGACGTCGACGGTGGTGCGGCGGCCGATCTGCTCGCCGCGTATGTCGAGCTGGATGACCTTCTTACCTTCGGGGAAGAACTGGGAGTAGGGGAAGTCGGTGCCGAGCATGAGGAGGGTGTCGCACTCCTGCATGGCGCGGTAGGCGGAGGTCATGCCGATGAGACCGTTGAGACCGACGTAGAAGGGATTGTCGTACTCGAGGTACTCCTTGCCGCGCAGTGCCGTAATGATGGGAGCCTGCAGGATGGCGGCGGTGGCGATGACTTCGTCGCGGGCGTTGGCGCAGCCTGCTCCGGCGAGGATGGTGATTTTTTTTGTGGTGTTGAGGATTTCAGCGGCAGCGTGGAGGTTAGTGGCGGGGGGTAGGACGCTTCCGGCGGGACCGCTGATGCCGAGGTCGATGGCTGGTTTGGAGGCTTCGCGGGTGAGGATGTCGCCGGGGATGACGATGACGGCCACGCAGCGCTTCGCGATGGCGGTGCGCATGGCGATGGCGAGGACGCGGGGGAGCTGTTCGGGGGTGGAGATGACCTCGCAGAAGTCGGAGCACGTGAGGAAGAGGTGCTCGGGACGGGTTTCCTGGAAGTAGTTGGTGCCGAGTTCGTTGCTGGGGACCTGGGCGGCGATGGCGAGGACAGGGGTGCGGCTGCGATGGCAGTCGTGAAGGCCGTTGATGAGGTGGAGGTTGCCGGGGCCACAGCTTCCGGCACAGACGGTGAGTTCACCTGAGATTTGGGATTCGGCCCCGGCGGCGAAGGCGGCGACCTCCTCGTGGCGGACCATGAGCCAGTCGATGCCTTCGTGGGCGCGGATGGAGTCGGTGAGGCCGTTGAGCGAGTCGCCAGCTACGCCGTAGACGCGCTTGACGCCGGCGCGGACGAGGGTTTCGACGAATACGTCAGAGATCTTGTTGAAGGGATTCCTAAGGGCCATACGGGTTTTGATGCGCGGGCGGCGGGGAACGTGCGCCGGTATCTTGGAGGGCAAACGTCGCAACGCAGAGTGGTGTAACGGTTCGCAACCTGAACTCACTAACGGTTTATGGTCGCGAATAAGCAATGTGACGATGTGGTTAGTTTTGTAGCAGGCAACTTGCCTGTCTTGAGCAGGCCCGAAGCGGCTCGATTGCCGGGAATGAGTATTGAGGATGAGGTGCGTGCGTGGCTTGTTGAATTTCGCACTGAGTGGCTCGGTCCTGGGGCATTCCGGTCCGCAGAACCTCTAGGCTCGTGTGCTCCATCGTGGCACCCGGAGGCGCGCTGCGGTCGATCCGTCGGCTATCGGAGTCCTGCGCCGCCGTCTTGTCATCCGCGGGTGATCCCGTCTACAGCCGCTGTGGATTTTGGTGGTGGCGATGGCGCAACGATCAAGCCAAAGAAGGTCAATCGCGCCCCGATCACGAAGGCAGGCCCGGTCGACATCAAGGTGAAGCTTCGGTCGGGGATGGCGTGTGCCATCAGCCTGGAGGTGCTTGCCGATGATATAGATTCGACTGCCGATTCGGATGGTGAAACGGGCATCAGTTGGAAGACGTATGACCTTAAGGCGCCTGTTCCTGTTTACGATATGTCGAGTGGCCTGGCGATAGTTTCGAAGGTAACCACGGCTCCGCAGGCATCGGGCGCGCTGGTGATCAGGACAGTCTACAAAAAGAAGCACTTGGAAAACGTGTTGTCAGGTTACGGCAGGGGTACGACAGCCGATGATCGCAAGGCTGGCAACGTAAGCCTGGGGTTCCACGAGTCATGCCATCGCGAGGATTACATCACTTACCTGAAAACGCAGGCTCTACCCGATTTTGATATTAACCAGGAGACAGGAGCGGTCGGCGACGAGTTCAACAGCCATTGGGAGGATTTTAAAACAGCATTTGCGGCTTTGCCAAAGTCGATAGGGGAATGGTCTCGCAAGCGTACGGATGATGTTGGTGTCACCAAGGCGACGTGGGATGCGAAGCATTCGAAGAAGACGCCGGGAGCAGCCAAACATTAGGCATCCGTGATCTACGTGCGTGGCGCTTCAACCAGATGATTGCGTGGGGTTGTCAAGCCGAGGTCTGTGGCAGATGCTTTAAGTATGACGATGCGAAGACTTGGTGGGTGGCTGTCGGTTTGCATGATGGCTGTGGCTGTGAGCGTGATGAGTGGTTCTCGCGATATGCGGGCGCAGGAGCCTCGGGCGACCAGTACACCGTATGCGGGGGACCTTTCGATCTTTGAGACGCCGGGGCGGGATCAGCGGCTGCAGATTGACCGGGTGATGGACCTGCTTAAGATTACGCCGGGCAAGAGTGTGGCGGATATTGGCGCGGGTTCGGGGTGGTTTACGGTGCGGGCGGCAAGGCGGGTGGGCGAGGGCGGGACGGTGTTTGCGGAGGATATCAATCCGCAGGCGATCCACTATATCGAGAAGCGGGCGGCGAGCGAGAAGCTGTCGAATGTAAAGACGGTGCTGGGGACGCCGGATGATACGAAGCTGCTGCCGGGGAGCGTCGATGCCGTGCTGCTGCTGAAGGTGTATCACGAGATCGCGCATCCTATCCCAGTGATGCAGCAGATCAGGGCTTCACTGAAGGCGCATGGCCGGGTCGGGATTATCGACCGGAATGGCAATGGGGCCGATCACGGGCTTGACCTCAAGGTGGTGCAGAAGGAGATGGGCGAGGCGGGCTATAAGCTGGTCTCGACGTATGACTTTACAAAGGCGGATGGACAGGATTACTTCCTGATCTTTGAAGCTAAATAAGGATGAAGAGGTGGGATGCTGAGGATCTCGGGAGTTCTGGTCCTGGTGCTGGCGAGTGGTTTGGCAGCGCAGACGGGACCGGCACGGCGACTGTATGCGGATGGTCCGAGCGGGGTGAGCTTTTCGTATCCGGCGAACTGGCTGCTGAACGCGGATGACGATGCGGCCACGGCCAAGCTGCGCATCGTGAGTGAGGCACAGCCGGTGGCGGTGGTTCAGCTTGAGGGCAACTTTGCCGATGCGGGGCCATACAAAGGAACGGACTTTGAGGCTGGGGCGTTTGCCTATGTGGTGAGTCCGCGAAAGACAGCAGAGCATTGCTATGAGGCGCTCGACCCGATCGCGGGAGATGAGCAGAAGCCGATGGCGGTGACCTGGAATGGTCTGGCCGCGCGACGGCTCGAGGCGAAGTACTCAGTCGCCGGAACGGAGGACAGCCATGAGATTGTGGCTACGTATCGGCGGGGCCGCTGCTATTTGTTCGAGACGGTGATTGTGAGTCAGGCTGTGGATGCGCTGGGTGGTCTCGATGGCCCAACAAAGGCGCTGGCTCCTGCGCGATGGCGGATGATTCGCGCTCAATTTGCAGGGGTGCTGGGATCGGTGCGGATCGCCGGGAGCAGCGGCAAAGGCCCCTAGAGAGCCTTGCCGCCGGTGCGGAACTACCGTTTCGCGTGCGTGGTGGTTGCCGGGGTGCTGGTCGAGGCGATTGCGGTGTCGATGGTCTGGTAGAGATAGTTGATGTCGGTGACCTGGGTCCAACCCTTGTTGGTGACGACGAAGATGGTCGGGGTCTGGGTGAGGCCGATGCGCTCTCCGAGGGTGTAGTCGGATTTGACCTCCTGGGTGAAGAGGCCGGCGGGGTCCATCACGAAGGGCATGGTGCGGCCGTGGGACTGGAAGTACCGCTGTGTGAAGGCCTGAAGGTCATCCTTGCTAGCGATGGAGGTCTGGCTGGCGAAGACGGCGCGGCGGAACTCTTCAGCGGCCTGGGGCGAGATCTTGTCCTGGATGTAGCGCGCGGTGACGGCAGCGTCGAAGCTCCAGATGTGCATTTTCAGGGGGAAATCGTGGCGTACGAGCGGGATCTTGTAGCGTTCGATGGCGGAGTGGACGAGTGGGAAGGCGTGTGAACAGGCCGGGCACTCGAGGTCTTCGAACTCGTAGATCGCGACCTTGGCGCCGACCGGGGGCTTGATCATGGAGGTATCGCGGAAGCTGTTGGCGGTGTTCGGCGGGGCGGAGGCCTGGGCGCGGGCGACGGCTGGAACGATGGCGAGGAGTGCGGCAGCGAGGACGAGACGGTTCATAGAGGTAGGACGCATAGGGTTCTGCTTTGTATTTTAGCGGAGGATTGGCGGCACCCAGGTCTGGGCGTGGTGCGGCTGAAGATTCTGGGGCAGATTTCGCAACCAGAGGGGCGGCATGGCACTCTAACGATAAGCACCATGAATCCATTGACACGAATATTCGGACGGACAAAGGTTTGGCCGCTGGGACTTGCAGCCTGCGTGACGGTGTCCGCATGGGCGCAGGATAGCTCGAGCCTTCCTTCGGCGCCGGTGCCTGCAAACGTGACGTTTACGGCGACACGGCTGCCAAGCGATGTAGTGGTGGAGAAGGCTTCAGCTGGTCCTCTGGCCCTCAGTATTGATCAGGCAATTGCCTTCGGACTGGAGAAGAACCTTCAGATCACGCTTGGGCGCGAGAATGAGCGGCGGGTGAAGGGCGAGGTATTGACCGTCGAGAATGCTCTTCTCCCGACGATTACCGCGCAGGCGTACACGAACACGAAGCAGCTTAACCTGGCGGCGCAGGGGTTCCAGCCCTCGTTACTGGCGGCGTTCGGGATTGCTAACTTCAATCCGATCGTCAGGGTGGACCAGACAAGTGCGCAACTCAATGTGAGTCAGCAGTTGTTCAACGTGCCTGCGTACTATCTGTATCGATCTGCCCAGAAGGCGGTCGATGCGGCTTCGTTTGCGACGTTGAACTCACGGGGTTCGGTGGCCCTGTCTGTTGGTTCTGGCTACCTTCGAGCGCTGGCAGATGCAGCACAGATCAAGAACGCGCAGGCGCTGCTGAAGGCTGACCAGGTAGTGCTGCAACAGGCGGTCGACTCGCACGATGCGGGTGTCGGGACGAACCTCGATGTGCTGCGGGCGAAGGTCCAGATGCAGCAGGAGCAGCAACTCCTGATTCAGAATGAGAATACGCTGGCCAAGGACAAGATTGCGCTGAACCGGCTGATGGGGATTCCGGCGGAGCAGGAGCTGACGCTAGTGGACCCGGTGCCGTATGAGGATCTGGTGACGATGCCTCTCCCGCAGGCGCGGGACCTGGCGTATACCCGGCGCAAGGATTATCTGCAGTTGCTCTCGGAGCTTGAGGTTGCCGCGCGGTCGCAGAAGGCGGTGCGGTATGAGTATGCACCGACGGTGGCGGTTGGTGGATTTTACGGCGTGCTCGGCGAGACGCATGGGCTGTATCACGGCGACTTCGCGGCGCAGGGACAGGTGAGCATACCGGTCTTCCATGAGGCGCAGTTCCGCGGCGAGCGTGAGGTGGCGGCGTCGAACATGATCGGCTTGCGGCAGCAGATTGCCAGTCTGCGGGACACGATCGACGAACAGATACGCGAAGCGATGCTGGATGTCGAGTCGTCCCACGACCTGGTGCGGGTAGCGCAGAGCAACGTGGTGTTGTCGCAGCAGGTGCTGGACGATGCGACGGAACGCTTCAAGTCCGGCGTAGATGACAATCTGCCGGTGGTGCAGGCCCAGGCTACACTGACTGGAGCGGAGACGCGACTGGTGCAGACGCTCTATCAGTACAACACCGCGAAGCTGACGCTCGCCCGGAATACGGGTGTGGTGGAGACGCGGTATCGCGAGTTCCTGGGCAAGTAGATCTTGGAATAAAGCCGGTGTATTCTGCGGGCATGGTGCAGCATAAGCCGAACCCGTCGCGACTCGCGCTAGTGGCATTGGCGGGGTCCCTGCTTGCGACCGCCACTATTTTTGTCAGCTTTATCCACGTTCCCCTCGTAGAGGTGACCGGCCACGGCATCGGTTCGACTCTCTGGCGCAATTCTCTCCGTTGCCTTGGTTACATGGGGCCGATTCTGATCGGGCTGCCTCCAACATTCTGGGCAGAGAGACGCCTGAGACGCGGCATCCATGATGAGCTGTGGACCGAAGCTGAGCTTGATCGAGTTCGAACACTGGTGCAAAAGCCATTTTGGAGGTGGTTCAGTTTTGGATTGATAGCTGTCTGCCTTTTCCTGTTTGTCTTCCGACAAGGCTTCAATCTCGGATTCTTTATTGGCATGCTCATCTATCCTTCGCAGGTAGCGATGCGGATACGACAGCTTGTAACGCCAGCTGAAGCTCCCAAGATCCTTCTGCGCGAATGGCAAAGCTCCAAACCGATCCATTCTGAGCATTGGGGTGAGGTAAGGCAGGATGGCGATACCTCGATTGCCTGAGAATGTCGCAGCTTCTGTGAAATGACGTTCACCGAAGTGTGAAAGCATAGGGCATGGCAGAGGGTGGCAGTACGACAGTAGAGCCGGCGCTCGACGCGGGAAGCGCTTTTCGATCGCGGGATTTTCGGCTGTACCAGGTAGCGCGGCTGCTGGTGATTCTTGGCGCTGAGGCGCAGTCGGTCGCGGTGGCCTGGCAGGTTTATCAGATTACACATTCGGCGCTTGACCTTGGGTATACGGGGCTGGCGCTCTTTTTGCCTGGACTATTCTGCGTGCTTCCGGCGGGTCATGCAGCGGATCGGTATGACCGGCGTGGCATCATTTTGATCTGCTACGGTCTGCAGTTCGTGTGTACGGGAGCGCTGCTTTGGTTTGCGTTTTTTGGGACGGGCGGCAACGGGCACAGAATCTGGCCGATCTATGCGGTGCTGGTGGGCATTGGTATGGGGCGGGCGTTCAGCGGACCGGCGTCGTCGGCAATGCTGCCGAGCCTGGTGCCGAAGGAGCACTTCGTCAATGCGGTGACCTGGGGCGCATCGATCTACCAGATCGCGAATATTGCGGGACCGGCGGTTGGTGGCCTGCTGTTTACGTTGCAGCTTACGGGGGCGTTGGCCCACTGGAACGGCGCTGCGGTGGTTTACGCGTTCACGCTAGTGATGCTGGCGGGCTTTCTGGTGATGATCGGCATGATCCGGACGCGGGTCGTGATGGCGGAGAAGAAGGCGTTCGACGTCCGGACGATGCTGGCCGGGCTGGAGTACGTGTGGAAGGCGAAGCTGCTGCTGGGCTCGATCTCGCTCGACCTGTTTGCGGTGCTGCTGGGCGGCGCTGTGGCGCTGCTGCCTATCTTTGCGACGGACATTCTTCATGCCGGACCGCGTGGACTTGGGCTGTTGCGGGCGATGCCTTCGCTCGGCGCGCTGGTGGTCTCGCTGACCATGCTGGTGAAGCCGATCAAGCACCACGCGGGTAAGACGATGCTGGTGTGTGTCGGGATCTTTGGCGCGGCTACGGTGGTGTTCGGGCTTTCGCGCAGCATCTGGATAAGCCTGGTGGCGCTGGTCTTGATTGGCGCGAGCGATATGGTGAGCGTGGTGATTCGATCGAGCATCCTGCAGCTTGCGACACCGCCTGAGATGCGCGGTCGAGTGAGTGCGGTGAACTGGTTGTTTATCGGCGCGTCGAATGAGTTTGGCGAGTTCGAGAGCGGGCTGACGGCTCACTGGTGGGGCGCGGTGCGGGCTGTGGTGATCGGCGGGATCGGCTCGATGATGGTGACGGGCACGGCTGCTGCTCTCTTCCCGCGGCTGCGCAATGCGGATTCGCTCACGGCTGAATCGCTGATGGAAGCGAACCGCGAGCAGAGCATGGCTGAGCCAATCGATTAGCCTGTGCGACTTGCGTGTGGAGCGTGGACACACTAGAACTGCTACTGAGGTTTGACCGATGCAAAATGGGGCTAAGGCGGGAATCGGAGCGACGCTGCTGGTATTGGTGGTGGTTGGCGTACGTGTTGGGATGATCTATCGGGAGCGGAATGCGCCGGAGAAGGCGGTGGCGAAGCCGTACTACAAGACCGATGATGACGACCTAGTCTTCCTGAAGAAGAAGCGCCAATCGTCTCTGGCGGACGCGAAGGAGCTGGTGGGCTCGACCCTGTGGGTCTCGGCTGGCGGGCAGATGGATTATTACGCGTATGCGGGACACCGGACGGACTACAAGAGCAAGGGTGTGCTGCTGGCGGCGGTTCCGCTGGTGGTGAAGGACGCGTTTGAGCAGGTTGCGCCGAAGACGGCTACGTTTCGGATTCCTGGTGGCGAGAAACAGGTGCTGCTGGTTTTTACGCTGCCGCAGTCTCCCTCGCCGACGGTTGAGTATGCGGTGCCGGTTGGGTACAAAGAGGCTGGCGGGTACACGTTCTATGTCGATGAGATCTTCTTCTATGACGATCCGCACGAGCTGTATAAGCATTGGGGACCGGAGACGTGGAAGGCGATCGATGAGCATCGCGTGATCCTCGGGATGAACGAGCGGCAGGTGCAGATGGCGCTGGGACAGGTGTCGAAGAGCACGAGCGATGCGTATGGGAATCGGATGGTGGTGTTTGCGAATCTAGGAAAGCCGTTTGCGGTTACGTTTGTGAAGAATCATGTGACGGCGTTCCGGGCCGACCAGGGATATTGAGGCCAACTCTGGCCGACGGCGCATCTCAGGCAGAGGAGGTGCTGGCATGTTGAAGTTTTGTGGCGTTGCAGGTCTGGGTGCTGTGCTTGGGGCAAGTGCAGCAGGAGCGCAGATTACGGTGCTGCGCGATGTGACGGTGATCGACGGGGAGGGTGGAGCGCCTCGACACCATGCTGCGCTGGTGATTGATGGCGGCAGCATTCGTGCGGTCACGGATACCGGCGCCGCGGTACCGAAGGGCGCGACTGTTCTTGATATGGCGGGTAAGACGGTGATGCCCGAGATCATCAACGCGCATGGACATGTTGGGCTGTTGAAAGGGACGAAGACGGCTTCGGCGAACTACTCCAAAGAGAACGAGCAGCGGGAGTTGATGCAATACCAGGACTATGGCGTGGGCGCGGTGCTGGTGATGGGGACCGACCATGATGAGGCTTATGGGTGGCGGGCGGAGTCGCATGCGGGGACGCTGCCGGGAGCGCTGTTGTATACAGCCGGCAAGGGATTTGGCGCGCCGCAGGGGATGCCGCCGCTGGCGATGGGGATGGACCAGGTCTATCGGCCTGCGACGGCGGAAGAGGCTCGGGCGGATGTGCGGGAGCTTGCGAAGCACAAGCCGGATGTGGTGAAGATGTGGGTCGACGACTTTTATGGACAGTTCACGAAGATGAAGCCGGAGGTCTACACGGCGATCATCGACGAGGCGCACAAGCAGCATCTTCGGGTAGCTTCGCACCTGTTTCATGAGGAGGATGCCCAGCAGTTGGTGGATGCCGGGCTGGACATCATGGCGCACAGCGTGCGGGATCAGGAGATTCCAGATTCGTTGATTGCCGAGATGAAACAGAAACATGTGACGTACATCGGTACGCTGTCGCTGGATGATTTTGCGGTGGCGTATGCGGGTGATCCGGCGTGGCTCAACGAGCCGTTCTTTCGGGATGCGCTGGAGCCGGGTGTGTTCGCGATGATTACCGATCCGAAGTATAAGGAGACGCAGAACGCGTCAAAGGCTACGGCTGCGGAGCGTGCGGCGCTGCCGATAGCCTTGAAGAATCTGAAGAAGGTGTACGACGCGGGGATCCCGGTGGCGCTCGGTACGGACTCCGGGGCAACGCCGATTCGGCCGTTTGGATTTGCCGAGCATACGGAGTTGCAGCTACTGGTTCAGGCTGGGTTGACACCGCTACAGGCGATTACCGTCGGGACGAAGAACGGGGCGACACTGCTGCGGGCTTCGAGCGAGTTTGGGATGTTGAAGCCGGGGCTGAAGGCTAACTTCGTCGTGCTGGACAAAGATCCG
Source organism: Granulicella arctica (assembly GCF_025685605.1). Lineage (NCBI taxonomy): Bacteria > Pseudomonadati > Acidobacteriota > Terriglobia > Terriglobales > Acidobacteriaceae > Granulicella > Granulicella arctica. The sequence goes on along the minus strand of NZ_JAGTUT010000001.1, from coordinate 1,744,076 downwards.
AGTGAGGACATTCGGAATACGGAGTTGATTGCTGCGGTCTGGAAGGACGGCAAGAAGATGAGTGATGGTCCGCATGCGCCCTAGCCTGAGCACCTCTAAGAAGTGCCCAGGCGGTTTCAGATCTGAAGCCTAGTTTGCTGGCTTTACGACGGAGAGGGTGAGGGTGCTGGGGTATTGCGGGGTGTGATGGATCCGGGTGTGGGCGATGACGCTGGTGGTCTCGGAGAAGTTGTCACCGCCGGTGTTGAGGTTGCGGTCGAAGCGGGGGAAGTTGGCTCCTGCGACCTCGAGACGGATGCTGTGGCCGGGTAGGAAGAAGTTGCTGGTGTTCATCGGGGTCAGGGTGACCTTGTAGACCTTGTCCTTCTCCATCCAAACGATCTTGTCGTCGCCATCGCGATAGCGGAGTCGCTGGATGGTCTCGTCGAGGTTGTAGGCGGTGCCGTCGGGGTAGACGTCGAGAACCTTGACGGTGACGTCGGTGTCCTTGACGTCGGAGGAGACGTAGAGGGTCGCGGTGATGGGGCCGGAGACTTCGATGCCGTCTTTGAAGGGCTGCGAGGTGTAGACGAGGATGTCCTGACGCTCTTCCATCTTGCGCTGGTCGAGCGCTCCGCCTGTGCCGGGAATGGAGTTGGCGGCGCAGCAGACGTTGCCGCCATAGGAGGGTGTGGGGTTCATGGGATCGTAGACGAAGAGGTCGGCCAGGTCAGGGGAGATCTTTGATTTCTTTGCCTTCGGGGCAGGTGCTGCAGGAGCCATGGAGAGGACGCCGTCGCCGTGGAGGGTGTTGGCGTGGCCGCCGCTGGTGAGGGTCAGTGTGACAGGCTTGGCGGTGGCTGGAGGCCAGACCTCGGAGTGCTGCCACTTGTTCATGCCCATGGTGTAGTACTGGACCTTCGGCGTCTTCTGGAGGAAGCCGTTGTCTTCACCCTTGAGGAAGTGGTCAAACCAGGCGTAGGTCATGCCGTCCCAGTCGAGGCGGGCGTCGCCCATGTCGCGCTGGCCGACTACGGTGTGCTCGGTGGCGCGCTTGTACCCGCAGTGGAGGGTGGGGGCGATGACGGCGTATTGTTCGTTCGCCACTTCACCTTTGGCAGTTGAGCGCACGAAGTTGTAGGCGGCGAGGTTGGGGCCGGTCGAGACGTCGTACCAGGTCATGAACCAGAAGCCGGGGAGATTGATGGGCATGGTGTCGGACTGCCAGATGCCGCCCTTGCGCCATGCGGGATCGTTGGGGGTGCGCTCGATCATGGCACCGCCGGTATCGACGGGCATCTTGTCCGAGTAGATGCCTTTGGGGCCGTCTACCGCGGAGATGATGTCCTTCTCGGGGAGGTGGGTAAAGGCCTTGGCCCAGTCGACGGGGGGCATCTGCGGGGCGAGGTCGAACATCTTCGAGGCCTTGATGAGGTCAGCCTGCGAGGTGGTCGGGGGAAACATGGGGCGGACCTGATTCTGCTCGCCGTAGATCCAGTCGATGAAGAGCATCTGCACGGCACCGCCGCGATACCAGTTGCCCTGCTCGTTGTAGGGACCGACCTTGCCGACACCGGCACCGAAGCTCTGGGGGATGAAGGTGGTGAGATTCTTGTTGCCGCGTGAGGCTACGGCCAGTTGATACTCGGCGGTGGAGGAGCAGCCGATCATGCCGACTTTGCCGCTTGACCAGGGCTGCGCGCCCATCCAGTCGAGCTCTTCGTCGGAGTCGGTAAGGGGTGTGCCGAGGATGTCGTAGTTGCCTTCGGAGAAGAAGTGGCCACGCTCGTTCATCTCGATAAGGACGTAGCCACGCTTGACGGCGTCGAGTTCGGTGGTCATGTCGCGCCAGGTGCCGAGTTTGACGTCCCAGAAGTTAAAGTTGTAGGGGGTACGGGAGAGGATGATCGGATACTTCTTCGAGGTGTCTTTGGGGCGGTAGATGTCGGCGGCGATGCGGATGCCGTCCTTCATGGGGATCATGACCTTGCGGTCGATGACGGCGACGTCTTCCAACTGCTTCTCGATGCCTTCCCGCTTGGTGATGAGAGCGGCGGCCTCTTCTGCGGTGAGCGGGGCGCGGCGTTGAGCGACGGCAGCGATACAGAGGGTGCTACAAAGGGCTGCAGTGACGGCTTGGCGAAGGCTACGCATGGATGCTCCCAGAAAAAGTGGATAGAAGCAGGGTAGCAGGTACGCGGCCAGGAGTTGCCTTGCGGACCCTTCGCGATGCGTGGGGCTTCGGCCTTAGCGGTTGCCGCCGTTGAAGTCGACGACGACGTTGAGGTCGACGGGAACGGGCTTACCCTTCTGCGTTGCGGGGCGGAAGATGTACTTCTGGACGGCGGCGATTGCCTGCTCGTCGAGACCAAGACCGGCGGGCCGCAGGAGTTGGAGATGCGTTGGAACGCCTTCCTTCTCGACGATCAGGCTGATGATCACGCTGGCCTTGTACCGGAGGTTGGTTGCGGCGGGGGTGATCTCGGGAGCGACGGAGCGAGCCAGGGTGGGCTTGGTAATGGACTCCTTTCCTCCCTTGTTGATGGGCTTGTCGAGCATCTTTTCGGACGCCTCGGAGTGGAGCGGGCGCTGATTGCCGGGGGCGAGAAAGTTGTTGGTGGCATAGACCTGCCAGTAGTCGGGAAGCGTGGGGACGAGGCTGGCTAGATCTTCGACAAAGATGGCGGAGAGGGCGTGGTTGTAGTCGGCACCCGGGGCGAGGGTGATCTCGATACGGATCGGCTCGTCGGCTCCGTTGACCTGAATGGGGACGCGGGTGCGGGCGTCCTGCTGCTCGAGTTCGAGGCCGACGCGGCGACCTTCCATGATGAGGCCGTCGCCCTGGAGGTAGACGCGAGTGACGTCCATACCGGCGAGGGTGAAGGAGGTGGTCTCGGAGGGGGTTGTGAGGCGGCCCAGGCCGTCAAATCGTAGATTGTCGTTGCGCCAGAGGCCGCGCAGGTAGAGCGGCTTGTTGATGAGGCGCGCTTCGAGCGTGGGCTGGTTGGACTGTGCCGCTACGATCGCGGGGATACAGAACAGCAGAGGAAGAACAAGATGCCTGAGCGTTCGCATAATCTTCGATTTTTGATGCGGTAGCGGGGGCGATAGATGTAGGAAGTCGGCTTTGAGGCTGAAATAGGCGTTAAAACGGGTTAGGAGCGTGAGTGAATCTAAAAGATTTCGAACTTAACTTCAACATTGAGTTCGACAAGGACCATGAGGAACATGAGTGCGACTGTAGCCGATCCTGCTCTGTGAGGAAAGACAAGTAGTGCGCCTGATGTGCAGTTTTCATCAGCCCGTGTTGCGGAGGCCGGCGCTGATGCCGTTAATGGTGGCTGTGATGGCGCGGTTGAGTTCGGTGGCGTCTGCGCCGGTCTCTTCGGCGGCACGCTTGCGGCGGATTAGTTCGACCTGAATGAGGGAGAGTGGGTCGACGTAGGGATTGCGGAGGCGGATGGATTGCTCGAGGACGGGGTTTTTTTCGAGCAGCGCGGTCTGGCCGGTGACGGCGAGGATCATGCGGAGCGTCAGCTTGAACTCGGTTTCGAGAGTGTTGAAGACTCGGTCGCGAAGCTGCTCATCTTCTACGAGTGAGGCGTAGAGGCGGGCGATGCCGAAGTCGGCCTTGGCGAGCGCCATCTCGACGTTGCGGATGATGTCGATGAAGAGAGGGAAGTCGCGGGCCATGGTCTGGAGGAGTGCGAGGTTGGCCGGATCGGCGTTGAGGAAGAGCTCGATGGCGTGGCCTACGCCGAACCAGGCGGGAACAAGCTGACGGGACTGCATCCAGCCGAAGACCCAGGGGATGGCGCGGAGGCCGGCGAAGGAGCGTTTGGCGTCCTTACTGGCGCGGCGCGCGGGGCGGGAGCCGATGCGGGCGTGTTCGAGCTCGGCGACGGGCGTGGCCTGCTCGAAGTAGGTGAAGGTTTCGGGGTTATCGAGGATCTCGGCGCGGTAGAAGGTGTAGGAGGTTGCCGAGAGCTGATTCATGGCAGCCTCCCAGGGAGGGAGGATCTCGCCTGTGAGGTGGGGAATGGCCGCACCCTTCTGGAGGAGAGCGTCCGGCCTTGCGAGGGCGTCGAGGGAGGCGGCGATCATGAGTTCAAGGTTGCGCTCGGCGAGGATGACGTCGGAGTACTTCCAGTTGAGGACCTCGCCCTGCTCGGTGATGCGGAACTCGCCGGAGAAGGAATCCATGGGCTGGGCGAAGATGGCGCGGTGGGTGGGCCCGCCGCCCCGGCCTACGGTACCGCCGCGACCGTGGAAGAGACGGAGGGTGACGCCGCAGTCCCGCGCCACGTCGTAGAGGGCGCGGTGGGCCTGATAGATCTCCCAGGTGCTGGTGATCATGCCGCCGTCTTTATTGGAGTCGGAGTAGCCGAGCATGACCTCCTGGCGGTGGTTCCACGAGGCGAGGAGTGGCTGGTAGGCTTCGCTCGACCAGAGTTCGCGCATGATGGCGGAAGCGTTCTGGAGGTCTTCGATGGACTCGAAGAGGGGTACGGGCTGAAGGCCGGGGTCGTCTCCCTCGGCTTCGACTTTGACGCTGCCGAGGCGAGCGAGCCAGAGCACGTTGAGGATGTCCTCGGCCGAAGTGGCACCGCTGATGACGTACTGCCGGATGGACTCGGGCGCGCTGGAGCGCTTGAGGTCGGCGATGGTGCGGAAGGTGTCGAGGAGTTCAGTGGTCTGGGGGGTGAGAGCGGGGGGGAGTTCCAGGCTGTTCTGTTGGGGATGAAAGGCGTCGAGTTCGGTGATGGCAGCGGCGTGCACCTTGGCATGCTGGCGGATGTCGAGGGTCTGGAGGTGCAGGCCGTAGGTGCGGACCTCGAGGAGAAGCGGGTCGATGAGGAGTTCGGTGAGGCGTCGGCCCCGGTTGGCGATCAGGGATTTGCGGAGGACGGTAAGGTCGCTGAGAAGGTCGGCGGCGCGGGTGTAGGGTGCGAGCGCAGGCCTTGCCGGGAGTGGCACGGTCGACTGCGGTGTGGCGCCGAGCCGCATCATGATACAGGCGATGAGGAGACGGAGGAGCTCGTGCGGGAAGCGCTGCTCCAGTGCGGGCTGGCCGGCGGCGCGCATCTGGTCTAGATATTGGTCGAGGAGGGCGCGCAGCTCGGGGGTGATGGGGACTTGCTGGGTGGAGCTGCCGAGCTGCTCGAAGATGTTCTGGAGGCGCCGGCGATAGTGGTTGAGGAGCAGGGCGTGCGCCATCGCGAGAGCTTCACGGGTGGCTTCGGGTGTGACGAAGGGATTGCCGTCGCGGTCACCGCCGATCCATGAGCCGAAGGAGACGAGCTGGGGAAGGTCGGCGAGGCAGGGCTTGCCTGCTTCGGGGTATTCGGCTGCGAGGGCGAGCGCTACTTCGGCGTAGAGGACGGGCAGGGTATCGAAGAGGGAGGACTCGTAGTAGTCGAGCGCCATGCGGATCTCGTCGCGCACGGTGGGGCGCTCGGAGCGGACGTCGTCGGTCTGCCAGAGGGCGGTGATCTCGGCGGTGAGGTCGCGCTCGAGGGCTTCGAGGTCGGTGGCGGGAACGGGGATGCGGTCGAGCTGTTCGAGCAGGTCGGAGATGCGGCGGCGCTTGAACATGACGCTGCGGCGGGCGACCTCGGTGGGGTGCGCGGTGAACACGGGCGAGATGCAGACCTTGCCGAGAAGCGCGCGGGCCTCCGGGGCGTCGATGCCCGCGAGCTTGAGCTGGCGCAGGGCTCCGCGAAGGCTGCCGCGCTGGACGTTCTTCGCCTGCTGATCGAGCGAACCGGCGAGACGTCGACGCTTGCGGTGATTGGTCTCGGCGAGGTTGATCAGCTCGAAGTAGAAGCTGAAGGCGCGGGCGAGCTGATAGGCCTGTGTGGCGTCTTCGGCGTGGGCGTGAACGCTGAAGAGAGCTTGCTGGAGATGGCTGCGGGCTGCGGCAGTGTCGTTCGCGGCGTCGGCTTCGCGGCGAGCGATGGCGATGCGGCGAAGAGCTTCCACGGCGTCGTAGAGCGGCTCGCCGGCCTGCTCGCGAAGGACCTCTCCCAGGAGCATGCCGAGGGAACGGACATCACGACGGAGGGGGGCTTCCTTGAGTTCGGGGGAGCGGGCTTCGAGTTCGGCGAGGCGTTCGGTCCAGGCGGTAGGGGTCCAGAGGGACGGCATGATTTTGATTATGGCATTCGCCGCCCGGTTCAGGACCAAACGAGGCCGGGAATCACTGTGTGGGGCGAGGGCGATTCCCGGATGTCGATTGACTGGGGAAGGTAAGTGACGTCGAGATTCGGTCAGGTTCGCGAGCTTAGCATCAGGCGGCTCTGGATTCCGTCAGCAAAGCCCATGGTGCGTGCATCGGACGGCCAGTCGTAGACGAACTTGCTGTCTCCGGGGATGCGCAGCGAGAAGTCGACCCAGTCCACATGAATATGGTTCTCGTGGGCGCGGCCAAGGGCTACGTTGTGGTTGGGATTCTTCTGGAGGAGATGACCGCCGTAGCCTCCGCCACCGCCGGGAATATGGAAGTGAAAGGGCACCCCGGGTGTGGTGTCCGGCCAGTCTGTATAGAGGATGTCGTGCCAGCGGATCTTGCTTTGCATATCGATCAAGGCGCTGATGATGTCGTCGGCGATGCCCTTCTGGTAGGGATCCTTGCTGTTGAGCATGATGTCGATCGCGAGACCGGCGGTGTGCCGCGAGGCATCGTCCCGGACGGTGCCGATGGCGTTCCCGCCGAGCTCCGGGATAACGCCTCGCAGGGCGCGTGCCAACTCGGCGACGGCAGGTGATTCTGTTCTTGCTGGGTGATTCGCCACAAAGGCCTCCATGAGGTTACGAATGAGAGCTGCCCGTATAGCAGGCGAGCTGTCGCTGGTCTTACGGGAAGGATGGTGAAGGTGGGGCGATTGGCGTTTCATCGCGACTGCAATTTGCCTGGGCGCACGGCGCGTGCGAGAGCTGCCAGCTATGCCAAATGGCGAACTCGGTTTAAGATGATGGGGTATGTCTTTCCCGATCAAAGTTTGCGTCGTTTGCTCTGAAGAGTTCGAACTGAAGCCGGATAAGCCGGGATTCGCCAATCGCTGTCCGGAGTGCAGTTCGCCTGAGGCGAGCGAGGCCGTAGGCAAAGGCAAGATGGATGCCGAAGAGCGCAAGTCCGCGAGTGAAGCGAATGAGGCTCGCAGGGACGCGATGAAGAATCTGCTCTACCGCAAAGACAGCTAGGGCCGAGCTCTTCCAGTACGTCAGGAGGCAACATGTCCACAGCCACCCTTTCCGCTGATGAGCTGGCGCTCTACACGGTGCTGACTGAGCAGAAGCCCGCGACCATCGCCGAGGTAATTGCGAAGATGCAGGCGATCGACGACCTGCTGGCGAATGGCGATGGGCTGAAGTGGTTCAACCGACTCTACTTGATGGTGACGCAACAGGTTGATCTGCAACCTCCGGGTGGCGGCTGGAAGAGTCCCGTGTGGCTTACGCAACTAGATGTGACCTTTGCGAACCTTTACTTTACGGCTGTCGCGGACTACCTCGTGGGCGGTACCGTTGCTTCTTCGTGGAAGGCCCTGTTCGAGGCACGCTTCGTGGTGGGGATTGATCGCGTTCAGTTCGCGCTGGCAGGGATGAACGCGCATATCAACCATGACCTTGCGCTTGCGTTGCTGGTTACGGATGCCGAGATGGGTATTGTGCCTTCGCTGACGAGCGCGGAGTACGCGGACTACGAATCCGTGAATACGCTGTTGAACCTGGTGATGCCTGCGGCGTTGACGATGCTGGCAGTTGATACGCTGGGTGTTCTGGCGGAGGACACCGGGAAGGCTGGTCGTGTGCTCGCGTACTGGAATATGTGCCAGGCTCGCGATCTCGCGTGGAACTTCGCGGACCATCTTCGCGGGCTTGCGGGCCCGGTTCGGAATGCGGCTCTCGATGCGCAAGATGGGCTTACGGGCGCGCTGGGACGAGCGATCCTGATGGCTGCCTAAGGTTTGAAGCCGTAGGCTTTGTTCGGCAATGACTCGCACCAGCGGCTTAATCGCGAGGTTCTGGTTGAGGCGATGAGCGGCGTGGCGAGTCTCCCTATAGACTTGGGCGACCCTTGAAGCGCATTTGGTTCTCCCTGAATTTAATTGCAATTTGGGTTTTCGTGACCTACAAGGGATCGTCGCAAAACCGAAGATGCAAGCCGTACGAGGAGACTATGAGCAAGAAGATCATATTGTGTGCCGATGGAACGTGGAATACACCACATGGGCCGCTCGCCGTGCCGAACGATACCAATGTTCGGAAGCTCTACCTGATGCTGAACGAAGATGCGTCTCAATTGAAGTATTACGACAGTGGCGTGGGTACGGACGGGTCTGCCTTTGAACACTTTTTCGGCGGAACGATGGGCGAAGGACTCTTTGAGAAGGTTCAAGACGGGTACGCGTTTCTTTCGTATGTCTGGGACCCGGGGGATGAGATCTTCATCTTCGGGTTCAGCCGGGGAGCGTACACCGCGCGAAGTCTTGCGGGTATGATTGCTCTCTTTGGCGTGCCTACCAAAAACCTCGACAACCGAATGGTCAAGCGCATCTTCGATGTCTACCGGATCAGCGACCATGATCAAAGAAAAGCAGCCAAGGAACCCCTCGTTGCGGAGTATGGCCTTACCGATGTCGACGTTCGGATGGTTGGGGTGTGGGATACGGTAGGAGCGCTCGGGGTTCCAGGGCATCTCTTCGGCAACTTCGACCAGGCAAAGTACGGCTTTCTCGACACTACGTTGAGCAAATGCGTCCAGAATGCTTATCACGCGATCTCCATCGATGAGCGGCGCGCGTCGTTTCTGCCGACGCTATGGACGAATCCGGATGGGAGTCCCCGGGCGAACGATGCGCAGTTGACGCAGGTCTGGTTTCCGGGGGTTCACTGCGATGTGGGTGGCAGCTACTCGGACTGTGGACTTTCGAACATCACGCTTCGCTGGATGATCGATAACGCGAGGGCGTGTGGGCTTGTCTTTGACGATAAGGCGGTGGAGGCGTCGCTTGCACCAAAGCCCTTTTTGCCGTTGAGCACAGCACATGATGAATGGAGATTGATTCCCTGGGGACTGCCGAAGCACCGCACCATCCCGGCAAACGCCGTTCTTTCGAATACGGTGAGGCTGCGTCTATCGGGGATGGCGACGTATAAGCCGGGAGCGATGGACATGGACATCGCGAAGTACGCCGAGGCTCTGGTGATTCCGCCCAATGAGCTTTAGAGGGCGAGATCGCTGAGGGAAGGGTGATCGTCAGGGCGACGGCCCTGGGGCCAGTGGAAGAGGCGGTCGGTTTCGGCGATGGCGAGGTCATTGATGCTGGCGTGGCGGTAGGTCATCAGGCCCGCCTCGTTGAACTCCCAGTTCTCATTACCGTAGGAGCGGTGCCACTGGCCGGCTGCGTCGTGGGACTCGTAGGCGAAGCGGACGGCGATGCGGTTGCCGGTGAAGGCCCAGAGCTCCTTGATGAGGCGGTATTCGAGTTCGCCAGCCCATTTGCGAGTGAGGAAGGCGACGATCTGCTCGCGACCGGTGACGAACTCGTGGCGATTGCGCCAGCGGCTGTCCTCGGAGTAGGCGAGGGAGACCTTCCGGGGGTCGCGGGAGTTCCAGCCGTCTTCGGCTCCGCGAACTTTCTGGGTGGCAGTTTCAAGGGTGAAGGGCGGAAATGGTGGTCTGGATTCGGACATAGTGCTGCGATTGTCGCTCATTTCGCGGCGGTATGGGCGAGGCAAAGACGACGAGCTTGCGCGCTTAGAAGAGCTTGCCGAGGGTGAAGACGAACTTGCGGTGGCCGTCGTCGCCGATGGCGGGGGCTATGGTGATGAGGCCGAGAGGCGTTTCAGCGACGATGCCGAAGTAGACGTCCTGGCGGGTGATGGTGCGGGCGTCGGGAGAGCGCATCTGGCCAGCCTCGTAAGCGGCTCCGAGATAGATGCTTTGGCCGAGCGGTGAAGGAAGCTTGGCTACGCGTCGAAGGAAGGCGGGTTCGACGAGGAAGTAGTCGGTGCCGCGAAACTCGTCGATGGCGCTGGCGGTGAGGCGCAGCGGACCGCCGAGCGTGAAGCGGAAGGGCTGGGCGACGTTCCGGTTCAGCATGGTGCCGCCCTCGGCTGCCATCACGAAGATATTGGTGGCGATCTGGTGGGAGTAGCTGATGCGGGTGGTGAACTGCGGGGTGTTGGGGCTGGCGACCGAGTTGTAAAGGTAGCCCGCCTCCGTGGTGAAGCGGAAGCCGAACTGCGGAACGAGGGCGCGGTCCTGATTGTCGAAGGTGTAGCGGACGCGGGCGCGTTGCATGGTGCCGATAAGGTTGGCGGGTGCAAGATTGTCGGAGCCGGTCTCGGTCTGCCAGCGCTCCTGGCCTCCCTGCCAGCCGACGCGAAGTTCCTGGATGCGCTGGTCGCTCCAGCCGATATCGACGCCACCGCCGGCGTGCTGCAACTGCCGCTCGGAGATGCGGTGCTGATCCTGGTAGATATAGAAGGGCTCGCGGTGGAGGACGGCCTGGGGAGCGATGAAGAGGCCGCCCTGGGTCTTGCCGAGCGAGGTGATGTGGCGGTAGTACTCGCCGGTAAGGTCGGTGAGAAAGCCGATCGCGAAGTGAGCGCGGAGCTCGGAGCCATAGCCGCCAAGGTCCTGATCGACGAGGGTGGCTTCGAGGGTAGCGCGGGTGACGCCGCCGGTCTGAGCTTCAACGTTGGCGCCGACCTCGAGGAAGGGTGGTCCGGTCTTCTTGTCTTCGATGGTGACCGTAACGACGGGCCGGTTGGTGACGGCTTCGGCCTGCCCGGTGTCTGGCGTGGTTTCGTAACCCACGGTGTAATCGGCGTCGTATCGACCGTCGCTGCGCACCTGGTCGAGGAGGGCTTCGATAGATTTCGCGTCGACCGGCTTGTTGACGATGGGAAGAAAGGACTTCTGCACGGCACGGGTGACCTGCTGGTTGGGAGACTTGATATGGACATGGAGGACGGTTCCGGGAGGTCCGGGGAGGCGCGAGGCCCGCTGGGCGAGGTAGGCGGCCCATTGCTGATCGTCCACTGCGTATTTCAGAAGCTCGGCTTTATGCGCCTCGGCAGCCTGATAGCCGCGCTCAGAGAGGCCGGGTGTCTTGAGGTAATCGGTTGCGGTGAAGCCCTTGACGTCCGGCTCAATGACGACGGCGGCTAGCTTGCGGGATTGTTCCTCATTGGCCTCAATGGCGACCGAGAAGCTGCGCTGGAGTACGCCGAGGATTGAGTTGAGGTCCCCTGCACCTACGGGGGAGAGCGGCAGGCTGATGGCGAGGACGACGTCGGCCTTCATCCCGATGATCGTCTGCGTGGGGAGGTTTTCGAGGACGGCTCCGTCGACGAATTCGTGATTGCCGATCGCGTACGGGCGATAGATCCCGGGTATGGAGACGCTGGCCCGTACGGCATCGGGAAGCGATCCGCGTGTGAAAGTGACGGACTTTGCGGCGGTAAGATCGGTGGACTTGCAGCGAAGCGGGATCGGGAGAGTGTTGAAGTCGGTGCGGTCGTTGTAGGGCAGGAACTGGCGGTCGAGGAAGGCGTTGAGACCCTGATCGATGAGAACGCTGTTGCGGAAGGAGACGCCATGCTTGAGTCCGACGGTGATGGCGTTGGGGAGGGCGCGATTATCTTCGCGGCGGCGATAGTTGAGCGCCTTGTAGGAGGTGCCGAGGGAGAAGACGGAGCTGAAGACGTCGTCGTTCATGACCGCTTTGAGCTGGTCGATGGTCTTGCCGGAGGCGTATAGGGTGCTGACCATGCAGCCCATGCTGGTCCCGGCGATCATGTCGACTGGAATATGGTGCTCTTCGAACCATTGAAGGACGCCTATCTCGGACATGGCGAGAGCGCCCCCACCGCCGAGAGCCAGGCCAATGCTTGGCCGTCCCGCAGGCGGAGCGGGAGGTACGGAAGGAGCCATGGAATTGAAGGTGGCTCCGCGCTGGCCGGTGGTGTCCGTCTCTGCGCGAGAGGAGGCAGTGGGGAGCACGGACTTATCAGCGGCGGGCAGGCTCTGATTGCTGGCGGGCGATTGGGCAGCAAGTGTCGAGGCGACAAGGAGGAGCGTCGTGAGTCTAACGATGGAGGAGAAGTTGCGAGGGGCGACGATGGCGGCCCGGATGATGCTCATATTCATAAGGATGCAGCATCGCCATGAAAAGCTACAGCCAGAGCGGGAGCGAGCGACCGGATGAGGGGTCATTCGGTCGCTTCTACAGCGGAACAGTGCGGTTTATTGGGGGACCAGACATAGGGGAGGGCTTGCCAGGGCAGCAGTGATGCAATATTCAGCTACATGAACAGAGCGACTTTTTCGAGTTCTTCCTGAATGCGCTGAATGGAACAGGTAAAACAGTCGATACGCGTTGTGGCGGTGCGGAGTTCATCACTTGCGACGCCATAGCCACGGCCTGAAAGGAAAGCGCTTACAAGTTCGGCAGCCTGCCAGGAATCGAGGCCGGACTGCTGAAGTTCCCTGCGCAAGTCGGTGAGATCAGTAGCGGCGAACTTTTCAATCTTCAGCTGTTGACTCATTGAGATCCGCCTAAGGGTAAGTGCGATCGATTTGAACCTGTTATGAAGCTCGAGTAGCAGGTCTTCCGTAACGTTCTAACACTGTTACGAGAGGACGGGATGTTTGGATTCGCTTCTAGAAAAAATTTCTTGCAAGAGCGAAAATTCTTCTTTCCCGTCTTTAGTGATCAACAAAGTCAAGTTTATTTGTAGGGCTAACTCGACTGTCCCCAATTGGAACACAGTGCGCGACAAAAGTCACAACCAAAATGCCTAATAGTCACCTTAATCTGGTTACTAGAGTAACTATAGTAACAACGCGGGAGTGCCTGCGCTTGCTTTACGCGCTAAGGATTAATACCGGAATGCGGTCTTTCACACGGTACGTACAACGACATGTCTCGCACTGGACAACTGCAGCGAGCAGGTCCAAATGCAGTGATCCGTGGCACAGGGGGCACGCGAGCCAGTGGAGATCGTCCTGGGTGAAGTCGCGAACACTCATATAGCCAGTGTAGTCAAATGCTCTCAATGTCTCCACGGTACGATAGGGGGTATGAGTGTAGGTCCAAAGATTCTCGATGGAATTTTGATCGCTGCGGAGATCAAGGCAGAGGTTGGGGTAGAGGTTAGGGAGTTGGCGGCCCAGGGGATTATTCCCGGGTTGGCGGTCATCCTGGTGGGCCACGTCCCCGCTTCCGAGATTTATGTGCGGAGCAAGGTGAAGACCTGCGGCGAGCTTGGTATTTACAGCGAGATGCTGACGCCTCCGGAGACGATCACGACGGAGCAGATGCTGTCGCTGGTTGAGGGATTGAACGCTCGCGACGATATTGATGGCATTTTGATCCAGCTGCCCTTGCCGAAGCATGTCGATACGCGACGTCTGCTCGAGGCGGTGATGCCGAATAAGGATGTGGACGGGTTTCACCCACTTAATGCGGGTCGCCTGCTGAGTGGACAGCCGGGATTGGCTCCGTGTACGCCGGCGGGGATCATGCAGATCCTGAGGCGAAGCGAGATTTCAGTTGTTGGAAAGAACGCTGTTGTGGTTGGCCGGTCGGACATCGTGGGCAAGCCTACGGCGGTGATGCTGCTGAATACCTCGGCAACGGTAACGGTCTGTCACCATCTGACGAAGAACCTGCCCCGCTACACGAGGGAGGCGGACCTGCTTGTGGTTGCGATTGGGCAGCCTGGCTTTATTACGGCCGACATGGTGAAGCCGGGCGCTACGCTGATCGATGTAGGCATCAATCGGATCACGGATGCTGCGCGCGTTGAAGAGCTGTTTCCAGGCGATGCTGCGCGGGCGGCTACCTTCGCGAAGCGCGGTTCGGTTGTTGTGGGGGACTTTCACCCATCGGCCTTTGCGATCTCTGGGGCGTATACCCCGGTTCCGGGTGGTGTCGGCGCGTTGACGATTGCCATGCTGATGGCAAACACGGTGATGGCTGCGAAGCTGCGGCGCGGGTTGGAGACTGGCCCGCTCGTTGCCGCGATGGTGGGCTAGAACGATGCTGCGAGTTGGGCTCACCGGAGGATTGGGGTCGGGGAAGTCAACGGCTGCGCAGATGTTCGGCGAGTGTGGCGCGGTGGTGCTGCAGTCGGACGCGATTGGACGAGAGCTGATGCAGCCGGGTCAGGCTGTCTATCGGGCGATTGTGGAGCGCTTTGGTAGCGCCTTTGTGATGGCTGATGGCCGTCTGGATAGACCGGCACTGGCCCGTGCAGCGTTCGCGGAGGGCGGCGTGGAGGCGCTGAATGCGATCGTTCATCCTGCGGTGATCGCGCGGCAGGAGGAGTTGATGCGTGGTTTGGCCGCCAACTCCGTTGTCGTGATTGAGTCGGCGCTGCTCTTTGAGACGAAGTATGGTGGGCCGTCCGGGTGGAGGGAGCGGTTCGATCGGCTGGTGCTGGTGACAGCTCCTGACTCGCTGAAGGTCGTGCGGTTTGTGGAGCGAGCAGGGGCCTCTGCCGAGACGAAACAGGCGTTCGAGGCCGAGGCGCAGCGCAGGCTTGCGCTCCAGATTACCGATGAGGTGAAGGCTCCGCAGTGTGACTTCGTGCTGAGAAATGACGGCGATCTGGCGGCGCTGGAGGCACAGGTACGACAGGTCTGGAGCGAGCTCGTCAAGGCCACGATAGCCGGTTCCTGACTACAATAGAGAGCACGAGCGGCTACTTTCCGCTCAATATTAGAAGTGAGTGTCTCAACTATGAAGCTGCGTCCTGTGTTGCTGGTCCTGCTGCTGCTCTCCGGCTTTTACTATGTGACGACCCATGTGCAAACGTCGGGCGCGCTCTCGCAGTGGGTACATCACACGGTTGCTCCGCTGGCCGCTGCGACGGAGGGGGCGACGGGTGCTATTACCGGTCCCCTGGAGTTGACGACTGCTTCGGCGGCTCCGGCGTTCGACACGGAGGAGCAGCAGAATATCGCTGTTTATAAGAAGGCGCTGCCGTCCGTGGTGAACATTACCTCGACCGCGATGGCGTTTGACTTCTTCAACGGGCCGGTTCCACAGCAGGGGCAGGGTTCGGGTTTCGTGCTTAATAAAGAGGGTCTGATCCTCACGAACAACCACGTGATCGACAACGCGCAACGGGTTGAGGTGACGCTGTCGGATAAGCACAAATATAAGGCGACAGTTCTAACGGTGGACAAGGGGCATGACCTCGCGCTGATCAAGATCAACGACGTGCCGAACCTGACACCGGCGACGCTCGCCGAATCTGCCGGGCTGGTTGTAGGGCAGAGGGTGTATGCGATCGGTAATCCCTTTGGGCTTTCGGGCACGATGACACGGGGCATTATTTCGGCGATCCGATCGATTCGCGGACCGGAGGGCAATCCGATCGAGGATGCGATCCAGACGGATGCTTCAGTCAATCCGGGAAACTCGGGCGGTCCGCTGCTCAATTCGCGGGGCGAGGTGATCGGGATTACAACGCTGATCGCTTCGAACGGTGCGGATCAGTCGTCGGGGATCGGGTTTGCGATTCCGATCAACACGGCGAAGGCGGTGCTGGATGACTTCGCGAAGTATGGCCGGGTGCGGCGGCCTTCGCTCGATATCGTCACCTTGCCGATTACGCCAGATATCGCGGAGCAGATTGGGCTGCCTGCTGACTACGGTCTTCTGATCGATCGGGTTCTACCGGGTGGCGCTGCCGAGAAGGCGGGGCTGAAGGGTGGAACGCAAAAGATGTACCAGGGAAATATGCCGGTGATGTTGGGCGGTGACCTGATTGTGGCAATGGACGGACAGGATATCGCGAGCGGGCAGGATCTATCGGCGGCGATGAACGCGCACCGGGCTGATGATGTGGTGACGCTGACTGTCTTCCGCGGCAAGAAGAAGATGGACATCAAGGTAAAGCTGGGCGACGCGAAGGATACAGTTCGTTCCTCGCGCGGGCAGCAGGCGTAGAGGATCAAGAGGTTATGGGAACGAATCTGCCGAGCTTTGAGAAGGCCGACTATGGGTCTGCTTCCGGTGCCCCCGGGGAGCGCTGCGTGCGATGCCAGCAGACATTTACGGATCGATTCTTCCGGTTGAATGGTGAGGCAGTCTGCGAACCTTGCGCGAACATTGCCGTCACGTCGCCGGCTGAGGGTGGTGGACCTGCGTTTGTGAAAGCGATCGTGGTGGGGCTTGGGGCTGCTATTGTTGGAAGCGCACTCTATGCGGGCGTCGAGATCGGTACAGGATGGACGATCGGGTATGTGGCGCTGGCTGTGGGCTGGCTGGTGGGCAAGGGTATGCGGTGGGGCTCCGAAGGTCGCGGCGGGAGGAAGTACCAGATCGGCGCGGCGGTGCTTACCTATCTCTCTGTGTCGTTCGCAAGCTTGATTGTGATCCTGCATGCGGTGCAGAAGAGGAACCCTGCGGGGCACCTTGTGTTTGATCAACGGTTTGCGGGTTTTGCCGTGAAGTATGGTCTGCTGTCGCCGTTTCTTGAGTTGCAGGATGGGGTCGGTGGGATTATCGGCTTGTTTATTCTCTTTATCGGGATCAGGGCCGCATGGACGCTTATGGCCGGGTCGGAGTACGCGATCACAGGGCCGCATCACGTTCCCGGCGGAGTGGTGGTCTAGCGCATGAGCCTCTCTCAACCTTTGGTGATTGCTGCTTCTTCGCGGGTCTGCCCGGTGTGCCAGGCGGATCTGCGGGCCGGCGACCTGGCTTGCCCGCGTTGCCAGACGCTCGTTCATCGCGAGCGGCTCGACGCTATTTCGAAGAGTGCGCTGGAGCTTGAGCGAGGTGGTCGTCGGGACGACGCGCGTGAGCTCTGGCGGTCTGCGCTGCCGCTGCTGCCGCGTGGATCGACGCAGGCGGATTGGATTCGGCAGCATGTGCTGGAGCTTGACGGTCAGGCTACGCAGATGGAGAAGATCGCGGAGCAAGATCAGCCGAAGCAGAAGGTGGACTGGCGGAAGAGATTGGGCCCGCTCGCGCCCGGATTGCTGGTGCTGGCGAAGCTGAAGACGTTCTTCTTCATCCTGCTGAAGCTGAAGTTCCTGCTGAGTTTCGCGCTTTTTCTTGGGGTGTACTGGACCCTGTTCGGGCCCTGGTTCGGTGCGGGCTTCGCTATACAGATTCTGATCCATGAGATGGGCCATGTCTTCGCCGTGAAGAAGAATGGTTTGAAGGCGGATCTGCCGGTGTTTCTGCCGGGTTTCGGGGCGTACGTGCGGTGGCAGGGCTTCGATATTTCGGTCGACACGCGGGCGGAGATCGCGCTCGCCGGTCCGCTGTTTGGGCTGCTGGCAGCGGCTGGATGTATGGGGATTTATCTCTATACGAAGATGCCGGTCTTTGCGGCGCTGGCCCATGCGGGAGCGTGGCTGAACCTGATCAACCTGATCCCGGTATGGATGCTCGACGGCGGACAGGCGGCCCACGCGTTGAGCCGTTTGCAGCGAGGATTACTGCTGGCGGCCTGCATCGTCTTCTATGCGCTTACAGACCAGAAGGTGTTCTTACTGGTCGCGGCGGGCATGGCCTACCGGCTCTTCACGAAGGATGTGCCGGAGCAGCCAAGCACGCGGACGATGGTGTTCTACATGGTGCTGCTGTTTGTGCTGGGAGCGCTGTTGAAGGTGATTCCGATGCAGCCGGGCGGGGCATTTTAGGCGACTAGCAGTCGAGGCGGGTATAGCGTCGATTTCGGATGCAGAACTCGCCGCTGAGCACGCGGCCGATTGCCTCCGGGTAGGCCTGATGCTCCTGCTCGAGGATGCGGGCGGCTAGAGTGTCGGGGTTGTCGTCGTCATTCACTGGAACTCCGCGCTGCAGAATGATCACGCCGTGATCGACGGCTTCATCGACAAAGTGGACCGTGCATCCTGCTACCTGCACGCCAAATTCAAGCGCCTGCTTCTGTGCGTCGAGACCGGGAAACGCGGGTAGCAGCGATGGGTGGACGTTGAGTATGCGCTCCGGGAACGCCTCGACAAAGGCTGGCGAGATGATGCGCATATAGCCAGCGAGGCAGACAAGGTCGACGCGATGCTGGCGAAGGCGCGCAATCATCTCGGTGTCATGTTGAGCGCGTTTCCTGCCGGCGGATGGAATGGCGAACGCTGGGATGCCGAGCTTGCGGGCGGCTGCGAGGCCGGGCGCGTCTTCCTTATTGGAGAGGACGACGGCGATCTCGGCTCCGCGAAGACGCTGGAGGCGAATGGCTTCGGCGATGGCAAGGAAGTTCGAGCCTCTGCCGGAGAGGAGAATGCCGATACGCTTCATGAAGGATTCCCTCTGCTCTATTTTAGGGGACGACGCTGCTTAGCAAAGTCCCACACGCGTCTCTCGCAGGTGGTTGAGGATCCAAAGCAGGTTTCTAGGTGTAGCTGACCTTGCGGTCTCCGCGGGTGATGCGACCGATGATGGAGTGGCGCTCGTTGGCTCGGTTGAGGATTGCTTTCACCTTCTTGACCTTCTCGGCGGGGATGACGGCGATGAGGCCGATGCCCATGTTGAAGGTGCGCAGCATCTCGTCCCGAGCGACGTTGCCCAGTTGCTGAAGGTGTTCGAAGAGGGGCGGAACCGTCCACGAGGCAAGATCGATCTGAGCGGCCATGCCTTTGGGCAGAATGCGCGGCAGGTTCTCGGTGATGCCGCCGCCGGTGATGTGAGCCATGCCGCTGACGACGTCGGCTCCGGTGAGCTTCTTGATGACGCCGAGATAGCTGCGGTGGGTACGCATGAGGGCCGCGCCGGTCTTGTCCTTCAGCTCGTTGATGTACTGGTCGGGCGTGTACTTTGCGACATCGAAGAGGAGCTTGCGGGCGAGTGAATAGCCATTGGTGTGCAGGCCGTTCGATGGCAGGCCGAGGAGAACGTCGCCGATCTGGATATTGCTGCCGGTGATGATCTTGTCGCGGCTGACGGCACCGACGATGAAGCCGGCCAAGTCATACTCGCCGGCGTTGTAGAAGCCGGGCATCTGGGCGGTCTCGCCGCCGACGAGGGCGCAGCCGTTGGCACGGCAGGCCTCGCTGATTCCCTGCACGACGGTCTCGACGACATTGCCCTCGAGCGCGCCCGTAGCGAGGTAGTCGAGAAAGAAGAGAGGTGTCGCCCCCTGAACGGCGATGTCGTTGACGCAGTGGTTGACGAGGTCCGCGCCTACGGTGTGATGGATGCCCAGTTCGAAGGCGACCTTGAGCTTGGTGCCGACGCCGTCGGCCGAGGAGACGAGGACGGGATCGGGGTATTTGGCGAGGTCGAGGGCAAAGAGACCGCCGAAGCCGCCGATCTCGGACAAAACGTTTTTATTAAAGGTTTTGCGGGCGAGCATCTTGATGCGCTGCTTCGCTCGGTCGCCACTGGTGATGTCCACGCCGGCGTCGGCGTAGCTGATGGAGGGTTTTTTCTTCGCAGCAGTGACGGGGCCAGCAACCTTGCTGGTGGTGTTCTTCTGGGTGTCCCCGGTCGGATTAGGCGAGACGGATGTAAAAGGTCGTTCGTCAGACAAGAGTGTGCTCCATCGCGTGGGAAGAGTTTCAGTCTATCAGTGGCAGTGTGTGAATCAGAGCAGCGTCGTCAACAGTCATGCAAGGAAGAGATCTACACCCCTAGTATGCGGGAACGTTGGGTCTGTGTGGGGATCGAACCGGTGTCATATTTTTGAAGTGCGGTACCGGCTCGTCATTGCTTCGTTATCGGACACGTTGATCGAGGCTGAGGAGTGCTGAATCTGCGGAAGATCTGTAGGCGGCGCTATATTCAGAGAATGAACCCTGATCGTTCGAGTGAGAGCGGCGTGTTCCAACTCCGCGAGATCGCCGCACAGTTTCCAGAGCATGCTGAGACGATGCTGCTCGATACGCGGCTGACGGATGAGCCTGAGGCGAGCTCACGAGTCTTTCGCGTCTATCGGCCCGCCCCGGCTCACTATCATGCGACCTGCGACGAATATCTCGTCGTGCTCTCGGGACGGGCAATGTTTTTTCTAGGAGACGGAGCGCCATTCGAGGTTGGGGTTGGACAGATGATCTTCTTCAAGCGCGGTACCGTTCATGGGATGCCAGAGGTGCTGGAAGGACCGTTTGTGGTCGTGGCGGTCGATACGCCGCGGCGGGATCCGGCGGATGTGATCTTCGTCAATCCTGCGGACGGCACGGCGGCGACCTTTATCGAGAGCCGCAAGCTGTATTAGCTTTGCAGACTCCTTATACTTTGACGATGTCTCGTATTCTGACTCGCTCCCGCCAGTTGCAGCAACGTGCCGAATCCTTTCTTCCTGGAGGCGTTGATTCGCCTGTGCGGGCGTTCCGTGCCGTGGGCGGCGATCCGCCGTTTGTGACGCATGCGGAGGGCGCTTATCTCTGGGACGCGGATGGTAACAAGTATCTCGATTTCTTTGGCTCGTGGGGGCCGATGATTCTCGGCCATGCCTTTGCTTCGGTGGTCGAGGCGGTGCGCGAGGCGGCTGGTAGGGGAACAAGCTTCGGAGCTTCGACTGCGGCCGAGGCTGACCTGGCGGAGTTGGTCACGCGGTGCTTTCCGTCGATCGAGCGGCTTCGATTTGTCAGCTCTGGCACGGAAGCCTGCATGTCGGCGGTGCGGCTGGCGCGCGGGTTTACCGGGCGAAACTTCGTGATTAAGTTCGAGGGTTGTTATCACGGACATTCGGACGCGATGCTGGTGAAGGCTGGAAGCGGCGTTGCGACCTTCGGCATTCCGGGTTCGGCTGGTGTTCCAGCAGAGACGGCGATGCACACGCTGGCGCTGCCCTATAACGATCTAGCTGCGGTTGCGGCGGCGTTTGACGGTCATCCGGGCGACATTGCCTGCGTGATCGTTGAGCCGGTTGTGGGGAATGCGGGAACGATTGTTCCGGGCGCGGGTTATCTGCAGGGCTTACGCGAACTTTGCACGAATCATGGCGCACTGCTCATTCTGGATGAGGTGATGACGGGCTTTCGGCTGTCGCTTGGTGGAGCGCAGGAGCTTTACAGCGTGACGCCCGACCTGACGACGCTGGGCAAGATTATCGGCGGCGGTTTACCGTGCGGTGCATTCGGCGGACGGGCCGACGTGATGGAGTTCCTCGCTCCCCTGGGGCCGGTGTATCAGGCTGGAACGTTGAGCGGCAATCCACTGGCGATGGCTGCGGGGATCGCGACGGTCGGCTATCTGTTGGAACATCCCTCGATCTATGCGGAGCTTGAGGCTACGACTGCGGCGATTGCAGACGGCGTTCTGGCGATTGCTCAGGAACTCGGCGTCCCGATGGTGATGAATCGGGTCGGGTCGATGTTCACCTGGTTCTTTACGGATCGATCGGTCGAGAACTTTGGCGACGCGGCTACTTCGGATACGGCGGCGTTTGCGAAGTTTCATCGGGCGATGCTGGATGCTGGTGTGTGGCTGCCGCCGAGTCAGTATGAGGCGGCGTTTGTCGGCATGCAGCATGGAGCGGCTGAGGTGGAGATGACGCTGGCGGCGGCGCGGGGAGCGCTGGTTGGGTAAACCAGGCGCAGGCAGCTAAGCGCTGACGGCTTGTTCCTTTGGTTCCATGAAGAGGCGACCGGCAACTGTGAGGATGACCAGCAGGACGGCGCAGATGGCGAAGACGTGGCGGACGCCCATGTGGTTGGCGAGTAAGCCGCTCAGGATCAAGCCGGTGATCTGGGCGGACATGATGACGGACATGACGGTTGAGCCGACGCGTCCCATGAGGGCGTGCGGGGTTTCCTGCTGGATCAGCGTCTGGGCAGGGATGATGATTGCGGCTACGGCAAAGCCGATGATGAGGTTGCCGAGGATCGTCGACCAGATCTGCGTGAGTGCGGTAAGCAGGAGGAGACCGGCGGCGATTCCACTGAGGCCAGCGTAGACGAGAACGGTGTTCTTGACGTTCTTGGCCAATATGTTGAGGGCGTTAATGCCCACCATCATTCCCAGGCCGATCATGGCAGAGGTGACGCCGAAGACCTTAGTCGAGGCGTGGAGCGAATCGCGGACGTAGACGGCGATGAGCGGACCGAAGCAGCCGAGGACGAACATTCCCGCGCCCAGCGCGAGGATGACAAAGAGCAGCGCGGCATGATGGACGATGAAGCTGATGCCTTGCTGCATGTCGAGACCGATGCGCTTCAAGCCAGAGTGTTCGACGGGCTGCGCGGGAAGCGCGTCGACCTTGGCGAGCGCTACGGACGCGATGAGCAGGGCGGAGCCGAGAAAGCTGGCGGCGTCAATAAGGTAACAACTTACCGCGCCGAAGGAGGCTACAAGAAAGGCCGCGGTTGCGGGACCGACGATGCGCATGCCGAACATAACCTGCTGCATGAGCGCGTTGGCGGAGCGGAGGCCGTGAATCGGGACGACGGACCGTATCGCAACACCTTGCGCGGGACCGAAGAAGCTGGAGACGACGGAGATTGCAGCGAGAATCACGTAAAAATGCCACAACTGCGTCGCGAAGAGCAGGCAGAGGACGAGAACGGCGCGGATGCTGTCGCTGGCGACCATGGTGATTTTGAGCGGCCAGCGATCGACGAAGACGCCTGCCATGATTCCGAGGATGGCGATGGGCAGGAGATAGGCGATCTGGAGCCCGGTGATCTGCTGCGGCGTTCCGTGGAGCTTGAAGGTGAGGATGCCGATGACGGCGAAGAGAGCGAGAAAGTCGCCGAATACGGAGACAATCTGCGCATACCAGAGGCGGCGCATGGCGGGGTAGCCGAGGACGGCCCGCATCGAGAGTGGTTCGGGTGGCAGGACTGCGGCTGCCGTTGCGCTTGCGGTACTCATAAGCCTCCTTTGGCTTCCGGCGGTGGCTGGCCCTTCTTCCGCAGGCTGAGCCGTCCGCTATGGTGCTCTTAGATCGATTGAGCCTAATTCATGCCTGATTGTCGACGAGGTAGCGCAGCTGTTGGATGGTCTCCCATTTTACCGGATTGAAGGAGTTGGCCCGTTAGGCTGTATTACGCGCACGGTATCGTCCTTATGATGAATTGTGCAATCCACGGCGCACGGGCTAGCTATGCGATGTTGCTGTGACTCATTTCGATCAGGAAACTAGAGCCAGGCCTCGGGAGTAACGAAGGTGGTTGGAAGGCTGCGGCGGCTCTCGATGAGAAGGCGCGTTGCTTCGACCGTTGGGAGGCGGGGCTGGTTGAGTCCGCGGTCGCCTCCGTCGTGGAGGAGGATGTTCGAGGCACGGTTGCGGCGCTCGTTGCGGGCTACTCCCTGCTCGACGCGGGCGAGGATGGTCGCGGCGTCGACAGGGTCCCAATCGGTGGCGATGACGTTCCAGTTGACCGAGGCGAGGCCAAGTTCACGGGCGATGCGGAGGACAGCAGGGCGACGTGCTCCGTGAGGGGGACGGAAGAGGCGGATAGGAGCGCCGAGAGTATCTTCGAGTGCGGCGTTACAGCCGGCCAATTCGGCGTGGATGCGGGTAGCGGACTGCCAGGCGAGCCATGGATGCGTCATGGTGTGATTGCCGATGACGTGTCCGGCAGCGGCTATCTCGCGGGCGAGGGTCGGCTCGCTGCGAACGAAGCGGCCGATGAGGAAGAAGGTGGCGCAGACGTTATGGCGGGCGAGGAGTTCCAAGAGGTGTGGGGTGGCGGAGGGGTTGGGTCCGTCGTCGTAGGTGAGGGCTAGCTGGCTGGGGTCGGAACCGGCGACGAGAATGTTTCCGAAGAGTTGGGAGCGGGCGGAGAGGGCGGCGTACGTGCTGGCCCCGGCGGCGGTCGCCGCAGTGGTGAGAGCAAGCGCGGCGATGGCGGTCGGGGTCATTGGCTCCTGTTCAGGATGGCAGGTTTGTCGAGGGAGGGGAAGCGGCTTGCTATTGGCAGGTTGAGGTTGCCCTTTCAATTTTGAATAGGAAGGTTTCGGACGCGTGCGAAGGTGAAGACGTGGTTTGCTAGGCGCGGAAGCCGCGTTCATCTTCGAGATAGTTTGTGACTGGATTCCTGGCTGCGATTGCTTGCTGCCATTGCGAACTCCTTCGAACCGGCACGCATCCAGTAACAAAAGGGCAACGTTGGCCAACCATGCCCTGGGGGCTCTATAGTTGCTATGACCTCATGCATAGCGTAGCCGGCGTGTCCAAAGATTCCACAACCAAGAGTCACTTCGAGGTCCTCGACGGCCTGCGCGGCGTTGCAGCCTTCCTCGTCGTTGCGTTCCATACCCTGGAACCCAACGATTATGGCAACCGGTTCAAGCAGATCATCAACCACGGCTACCTGGCGGTCGACTTTTTCTTCCTGCTCTCCGGCTTCGTCGTGGCTTATGCGTATGACGACCGATGGCTCAAGATGAGCCAATGGGATTTCTACAAGCGCCGCCTCATTCGCCTGCAACCGATGGTGATTATGGGCAGCCTGATTGGCGCCGCGCTGTTTTACTTTCAGGGAGGCCCCGCGTTCCCGCTTATAGCTGGTACGCCAGCCTGGAAGATGCTGCTCGTTATGGTGGTTGGCTGCACGCTGCTTCCGTTGCCGTACCAGCTCGACATTCGCGGATGGGATGAGATGCATCCGCTTGACGGCCCTGCGTGGTCTCTCTTCTTCGAGTATGTCGCCAACATCCTTTACGCTCTGGGCCTGCGCAAGCTGTCGAATCGGTGGCTCGGCTTGCTTACCACGCTTTCCGCAATCTTCCTTGTTCACCTGCTGGTGACCGGTGAGGGAGATGTCATTGGCGGCTGGGCGACTAACGTGGCGCAACTCCACATAGGTTTTGCGCGTCTGCTCTTTCCATTTCTTGCCGGAATGCTACTCATGCGTTCTGGGGTGCGCATTCCCATGCGCCAGAGTTTTCTGGTGTGCAGCCTTCTACTCGCCCTCTGCTTTGCGCTTCCGCGTTTCGGCGGCCCCGAACATCTTTGGATGAACGGCCTCTATGAAGCCGTGTGCATCATCGTTGTCTTCCCCATCATCGTGGCGATCGGTGCCGGGCAGCGTGACGCCGGAGCCATCTCGAACCGGCTCTGCCGCTTTTTCGGAGATATCTCCTACCCGCTCTACATCACGCATTATCCGCTGATCTACATCTATACAGCGTGGGTCGCACGCGGTCCTCGCACCTTGGAGCAACGGGTCGGTTGGGGCATTGTGCTCTGGCTCACCGCTGTCATCATTGCGTATGCCTGCCTCAAGCTTTACGACGAACCAGTTCGTGCCTGGCTAAGCCGCCGCTTTCTGCGCAGCAGTCAAAAGGGTGCATCTGTTCATATTCCTGGTACCGACCCGGCCTTTAGCTCGAACCAGCCGGGCGCCTGAGCGTGACTCTATCTTGAGTCGGCTTGCCGTAGGCCTGATCCTCAACACGATTGCTTCTTCAGCGCAGAGCCTACGACTCGAATCCGCGCAGGTAGGGAGTATTCGGCGGCCGCTGGCCCGTTTCAAAAAGCGGTCCATGCGTTGAGTGATACTTCATGTTCATAAACGGAGTCTCGATGCGGCGGCCGACTTCAGAGTAAAGCCCGTTGTCCCAGCACGAATCCATGTTGTAAGACACGATTCCGGTGGATAGTAGCAGTCGCTCCGCATTGAATGGTTCCTTCTTGCTTACCATCATCTCGATAAGCCAGTGCGAGTGGGCGTTCGAGGCGTGGTACTGCGAAAATGGGCCCGGCCAGCCAAGCATTGAGACGATCGTTGGATCTTTCTGCCCTGCGATCTCACCGGCATAGGTCCACCCCACACCGCTGCCTGAGAGTACTGCTGCTTTAGTCCCATCGTTGTAGTCCACGATACAAACGTTTGGGCTCCGGCCTTCCTGGAAGTAACCCGGCTTCAGGGCAAAATTTGTCCGCACGGCTTCCAGTAGATTGCTGGCCCAGGAATTACGTTCGACCCACTTCCACGTTTCAGTTCCGCGGATGCACTGCACGGACTTTATTCCTGTCTCCCCGTTCTTGCGACGATCTACAAATGCCTGAAGTACATCGACACAATGAAAAAGAGCTCCCTCGTCTGCAGTGTCTCCAACCACGATTGAGTTCTTGATGGGCGTATCGATAGCGAGTTCTATCTCGGGCTTACGAAAGTAGGTCGGGATGGAAGAACCCCCTGTCAGAGGAAATCCCAGCTCACGCGATTTGTCGTACATCCACCTAGCTTCGTCCCAACTGTAGGAGAGATGCTTGTCGTTGAAGATCGGCACCGAGCGCTTGCTCTGCTCGAAGACCCGGATAACCTGCTGATAGATCCACCAGCGCGGCAACATCCACTGCCCTTTGATGTTAGTTGGATAGTTCCCGTGTTCTGCCACAATGACAACACCATCTACCGCAAGTTCCTTGCCGCCAAGTGTGACGGCCTCACTTACCGTTTTGAAGATCGGAATATTTTTTGATTTGCAGACCTTCTGGCCTAGCAGGCTAGTGTCAAGCTGATTGATGTAAACAGACACAACGTCCACTTGCGATGGCGTGTGGGCGCCCTTCCACCAGTAACCGTCCATGAGCTTATCAATGATCCAGTCTGCATGCGATCCTGGAGCACCCCAGAAGCTGACGAGACACGCAATACGAGGCCGTCTTTGCTGAGTCTGCTGAACAGCACCGACTGCGGTAGAGGTTAGAGCTGTCAAACCGGCCATACCCACAAGTCCCAGCATTTCACGCCGGGTGAAGAGAGTGCTCGACTCCGTTGCGCTGGCGATTGCAGATAAATCTGCTGCTCTTGCTGCATCTTCAACTTCTATCGTTTTCATCATGATTAGTTGATCCTGTTGGCTCATCAGCGTGGCTATGCGGTTCAGGTAGGTTGATAGGACGAAGGCTGTATCGGTCTCGGCTTGAATCGAGTATCGAAATACATAGAAGTGGCAGAGTTCATGTTTGCGTAATCTGGCGGAAGACTCGCAGCAGATTTCCACCCCAGAACTTGGCGATGCGCTCCTCTGAATAGCCACGGTGCAGCATGGCGTCCGTGATGAGAGGTAGATCGCGGACGTCGCGCATTCCTCGAGGGAGTGGCGGTCCCCCGTCGAAGTCACTCCCGAAAGACACATGGTCTTCGCCTACAAGCTGAATTGCCCTATCGACTACGTCGACCCATTCGTCGGCGGAGATGGCGATGTTGTCTGGTGTGCGTGGGCCAGCCATAGGAAACCCAGGTGCGACCAAGATGTCTACCTGCTCAATCGTTTTACCTTTTACGCGATCGGGGATGCTGGTCGTGTCCGTGAATGACTTGCCATTGCGCTGGGCGATGAGATATTCGGCGACACGCCGGGAAGCGAACTCGCCGCCGATCTGAAATCCAAAGACTCCACCCTTCGAGGCAAGCTTCTTCAGCAAATCATCGGACATGAGCCTCGGAATATTGTTCGCGCTGCGGAGGCCGCCGTGTGTGGCGATGACAGGGTGATCGCTGGCGTCGATCGCCTGCGAGATGGTCTGATCGCTGGAATGAGAGATGTTGATGACCATCCCGAGGCGATTCATCTCCTGAATCAACTCGCGACCGCGTTGGGTCAGGCCGTTTGATTGTGGTGAAGAGCAGCAGGCATCGGCATAGTTCTGGTTCCAATTGTGGGCGGAAAGCTGCGCGGAGCGAAGACCAAGCTTGTAGAGATCACGAAGAATCCCAGGGTCGCCATCGAGATCGTAGCTGCCTTCGATGTCGAGGATGGCAGCCATCTTGCCCCGGGCACAGATGTGGCGAATGTCCTCTGCGGTCAGCGCGAGTTCTACCTTGTTGTGGTTGAGCGCGATCTGCTGCAGAGCGTGATCGATACGACGGAGTGCTTGCCTGGTTTCAAAGCGGCCAGGATAGTACTCCTCGGGGACGAAGATGGACAGGAAGAATGCGCCTTCTCCTCCTGCTGCTGCGCGAACGAGATCCCATTGGCCTTCTGTTGATTGCGTTCCGAAACTGCCGCCGTGATAGAACTCGCGGTCGAGGGCATGTACGTGACCATCGAAGATGAACGTGCGCTTGTGAAGGGCGATTGCGCGGGCGGAGACCCGGGGTGCAGATGTTTCTGGCACAGCGCGAAGTATGGAACGCAGTGCAAGTGGAGCAATGGGCGAATAACCCAGAAAGCTGCGACGGGTGATCATAGTTGGGTTGCGGGAAGTATACGTGAATGGATGCGGCCGTCCGATGTCGAGTCGCAGAGCTTTGGTCTGTCTGTAAGGCCGATAGAGGCGCTTCCCGGAAGGCCTATCAATTGAGTGCCTACTTAACGCGCTATGACGTATGCGAGCAGGACGGCTGCGATCGCGAGAGCGGCAACACGCACGCGGTGTCTACGGTCCCAGATCTTGTGTATCTCCTGCCAATCAGCAGCGCCTTCTGCGATGCGGCTGTTAAGCGGAACAAGGAAAAGGATCGATGCCACCGAGGTAAGAATCCAGATTGCGGTCGATGCTAACAGGATTGAGCGCCTAGGCGTGTACCAATCGAGCCAGGTCTGAGCAACAAGAAGTATGGTGGAGACCGGGTACCAGACCGGCATCACCTTTCCAAGTACGAGAGCAAAACGGCTGAGGATCTTCAACTGCGATTCGAGTTCGAGCCGCCACGCAGCGGGATTTACGAATGCCGCTACAGAGAACTCGACGCCTACCAGAGTAAGAACTACGAAGAGGGTGATCGCGTTGACTATGTGCATGAAGGGCTCCTGTCGGGCTGGCGAACAAATTCTTGGTATTTTTATTTTTGTTATAAAATATAGCAACGCTACATACGATGAGGTGTGGGTTGCGCCAGATTCATATATTCAAAATAATATTTATAGCAACGCTATAATTTTGTGATGGCGACCAAGCTGGCAACTAACCGCATTGCGGAACGAAAAGTACGGGACAGACAAGCACGCCGGTCACAGATCATCAGTGCCGCTCGACGCATCGCGGAGCTTGAGGGGTGGCCCAACGTTACCGTTCGACGGCTATCGGACGAGATCTCCTATAGCCAACCTGTCTTGTACGCACACTTTGGAAGCCGCGAAGGAATTCTCGCCGCGGTTGCGATCGAGGGCTTCCAGGAGTTGGGCCTGGCTCTGGAACAGATTCGGAAGCGGGAGAAGCGTGGGTCCATGGTCGAGTCGGTCGCGGTCGGATACCTAGGGTTCGCCGCAGCCTCACCTGCACTGTATGAAGCGATGTTTTCGCTCAATCTGAGCGTGCCGTTCGACGACGTGGCTACTCCGCAAGAACTGCGATTCGCTTTCTCCCAGTTCCTCGAGTTGTTTCAGGGGCATCGTCCGAAGCCAGAGGTTCTCTCTGAGCTGTTTTGGGCGAGTCTACACGGTATCGCCGAGCTTACAAGAACTAAGCGATTTCCGCCCAACCGTCAGAGAGAGCGTGTGAGGGTGCTTGTGAATCTTTTCAGTCTTCCAAGAGGGGAAACGGATAAGCTGCAATAGCTACCCGCCGACAAGGTGCCTTAGGTCCAGTTCTGAGATTCTTTAGGTGAAGTCGGCTTCTCGGAATAATTTCCAAGCAAGCCAGGGTCTTTCCCTTTAGAAGGTCGTTTTGAAAACAACGGAACCGAAGTTGCCGAACCCGACTTCGCAGCTTGTGAGTGGGAATCCGATGCTTTTTCGGGCGGCAGAATCAAACCTTAGGACCTGAGCCTGTTTCTATGCCAGCCCAAACGTTTGTTGTCACTTACACTTACAAGCTCAGTGAGCGATGCAAGAGGAAGCCAACCATAACAGCCAATTTTCCCTCTCGCGTCGTCGTCTGCTCAAACCAAGGCCACCGCTTTATTCGCTCCCTTAAACGGCGTCGTAGATGACTTCGAAAGGATGCAACAGCGGAAACGTCAAGATTGCCGAAAAGCCGACTTCGAGAGATCGGTAGAACAGGTGCCGATTCGACAACCGAGCGCGTGGCCGAGGACTACCGACGCTGACCGCCATACTCGGCGATAAGGCGCATGCCAGCCCGGTTCACCAGCTTCTGAAATACAAATTCCTCTCCCCATCCGATAGGCGTCACATTTCGATAGACATGCAGGCCATCGATTCCGTAGCCGGGATGAAGCTGCTTACGCAGCGAGGCACGAGCATTTGGGTTCGCTCCATGCTCCAGAAGTAGTCGGGTGAGCGGAGCTTCAGGAGGCTCTTCGTTGTGATTCATCCGGAAGTTGGCTTGAGAGACGATCGTGGAAAACAGCGGCGTGTGTCCTCCGAACTCATCGGTATCTACCTCGGCCTGCGTATCCGCTTGCATGCCCTGGAGGAGCAACCACCTGGCAATTTCGATCTCGCCATAGTCAGCGCACATATGGAGTAACGTTGCTCCAGCCAGCGGCGTGCCGTAGGTTGCTCCAACCTCATCGCTGCATCCCAACTCCGGGGGATAGATGTCCGCGAATGGAAATGTGCGGCTCAGCAATCGTGGGTCGTGCTGTAGATGCTGTTCCAGAAGATCGATACGCCCGCGTTGAAGCGCCATCGTTGGCGTGTCTGGCAGTCGGAGACCGTGTTCCTCGTAGAGTTCCAGAATGCGATGCTTGGCGACGGGATTGCGGCTATCCGTTTCAAGGACCGTGGCAACAGGTGCGAGTCGGTTTCCAGCTTCGTCGGTGGCACGTGCTCCCAGCTGAAACAGTAGCTCTGTTCCGGACACGTTTAAAGTGTACGCCGGGCCATCCAGCGACTCGTGCAACGGGCGTGGATTGTCGATCAGAGCATGGAGACGGCGTGCGGTCTCGACGTGGCCTTGCAGGCAGGCGCGTCCAAAGGCATGCTGCCAATCCTGCGCTCCGAGGGAAGACAACATTTCGATGATGGCATCCTGACCAAGGTTCGCTGCGTAGGACATCGGCGGTCCCCAGTTCCCCTCGACGCCACGTGCATCTTCAACGAGCAGCCGTGGGTCGTGCAGGACCAGTGTCCGGACCGCTTCCACGTCGCCTCGCCAGATCGCGTCCGTTATGTGGCACGCAGTCACCAGACGCGGCCAGTCGGAGAGGCCATAACTTCGCGCAAGGACAAACTGAGCATCCGTGAGTTCAGCAGTGAGGGGCCCGGTCGCTGGATTGTATTCGCGAAACTCCGCAATCGCTTCGGACTCGTCACGTTGAAACGCTCGCAACAGATCGTTGGCCTGATGCCTCAGGTGTTCGAGGTTGGGGCGAACGGGCATGTGGCGGCTTGCCATAGCGGACCTCCTTTGTGGCGTGCGATTGACTGGACCAGCGAAATTGTCCGGCGGTACCTTTGGCGGCTGCCACTCATGTGCTGCTCCTGCATGAGTAAACTTAGTGACGGATCGCGGATTCGTGCCTCTGTGACAGATTAATCAGTATCATTCGATTCGCTCGGTCGGTGTTTGGCAGTTGGTAATTTATCTGTCGATCTTCGAAGGGCTCAGATAGTTGACTATTGAGGGTTCTGGAGTCAGCTATGGTATGTCAAAGAATATGCGAGAACCGGAGTTGAAGCCAAGGTAGTTACCGGCAATAGCGATGCCTGCCGCGCTGCGACTACAACAGAGTGGATAGCCACGACGATGCCATATCCAGGTACAGCGGAACTGTACCACCGTCAGTACGCAACGTAGACAAAATTGTGCTCGCAACATTAATGATCGGCTGGATGGTTCTCACTGATGCGCCTGCACTGTCGTGTGCGCGGTTAGTCTAGAGGTGTTCTTCTGTAGAACGAGCGCGGGTTGGTAGTTCCGGCAATATCGATCCATCACTCTGACTGAGGTAAAAGCATGACGCGTCGCGAATTCGTGGAGCTGATGGGTCTCACCGCTTCAGGTAGTCTTGCTGCTGCGGCCCAGGCAAAGGCGGTCAGCCGTCCTAACATTATCCTGTTGCTTGGTGACGATCATCGTGCAGATGCATTAGGCTGTGCCGGCAATCGTTACGTTAAGACACCCCACCTGGATGCGATGGCGGCCGAGGGCCTGCGTTTCGAGAACCACTTCTGTACCACACCCATCTGTTGCGTTTCACGCGCGAGCATCATGACTGGCCAATATGCCGCGACGCATGGCATCAACGATTTCAGCAAGCCTCTCAGCGCGGCCCAGGTGCAGCGTTCCTACTTCGGGCAGATGCGCCGCAGCGGCTACTACACCGGATTTGTGGGCAAATTTGGCGTTGGCTCCACCATGCCATCCGATGCGTTCGATGTCTGGAAGGGTTTCGGAGGGCAGGGACAGTACTTTCCGCAGGGCGAGCCGGGGCCTCATCTAACAGACATCATGGCGGGTCAGGTAGTGGACTTCGTACAGCAGGCGCCGCGCCACAAACCTTTTTGCCTGTCTGTTTCCTTTAAGGCTCCGCACGAGCAGGACGAAGATCCCCGCACCTATCTGCCCTCCGCAGCCACCTATGCGCGATATGCAGGCACGAGTCCGCCGCTTCCCCTGGGCGCATCGGAGTCAGATATTGAGCGTTTTCCGCTTGCGATTCAACGCTCTGAGAGCCGTCGCCGCTGGAGCACGCGCTACACCACGGCGAAGTTACGCGAGGAGACGATGAAGGGCTACTACGCGTTAATCAGCGGCATCGACGACGCCATCGGTGCATTACGCAAAGAACTTGCAACGCAGGGGCTGGTGGACAACACAGTGATCGTGTACTCCGCCGATCATGGCGTGTATCACGGGGAACACGGCCTGGCGGGTAAATGGTACGCGCATGAAGAGCCGACAAGAATTCCGCTGATCGTGTATGACCCCAGACTTCCCGCGAGGCGCAAGGGAGCACGCGTGAGTGAGCCTTCGTTGAACCTTGATCTGCAGCCCACGTTGCTGCAACTTGCAGGACTAACGCCGCCCGATGGAACGCAAGGGCGCAGCCTGGTCGCGTCCATGAATGGCGCCGTGCCTCAAACGCAGCGGGCCTGGTATGTCGAACACAACTTCCCCGATCACGGACTGATTCCATCCAGCCGTGCGGTTCGCTCGCTGCACTGGAAGTACATCCAGTACACGGATAACGCAGTGCCCTTTGAAGAAGTGTACGACCTCCACAATGATCCACACGAAGTCAGGAACCTCGCCTTGGAACCGGCGCACAAAGCAACTCTTGAGAAGCTGCGAGTTGCCTGTGACACGTGGAGTAGGAGCTTCACCGCTGGTGATGCGTGGCACGAACCGCTGAACGCAGGCGATCTTGAAAGCTAGCGTTTGACAGCCGATAAATGCTTGGATGTTGCAAGGGTGTGAGATCAGTAGAAGTGACTTACTAGCCGTTCCCCCAAGGCATCTTCGATACATCAGCCGGGAGGATTTACAGCGTTCTAATTAACTGATTTAAAGACATACCCTTGTGCCGGGTCTCCTATGGTGCAGGTGTACACCTGTAGTTGCGTCTCGCCCACTGTCTCGCCTTCTGGTACATCCAGGCATAGCTTGTTCAGGGAAGACAACAAGTTATAGCCGATGCGCGGAGCTGGGGCGGGATAAAGGCTCCACATCTGGCTTGAGATTGCAGGAACGTAGCAGGGAGCCTGAACGATAGGTGTGCTTAGGTCAGGGTCAGCATTACTCACACTCATACACTGGCTGCTGTTGAGATTGACCACGTTGTAGTTGCCCTTGTCGTCAACTGGTGTAAGCG
This sequence comes from Granulicella arctica, assembly GCF_025685605.1. Lineage (NCBI taxonomy): Bacteria > Pseudomonadati > Acidobacteriota > Terriglobia > Terriglobales > Acidobacteriaceae > Granulicella > Granulicella arctica. The sequence continues at coordinate 1,710,541 of NZ_JAGTUT010000001.1, read as the reverse complement.
TCCACTGTTGTCTTGGTTGGTTGTCGAGACAAGGGTAGGTTTGAACCACGGCACCCTCCGCCGTGCTGCCGCCCGCAACCTCCATGCAGAGCGGAGTGTAGATGGCAAGCTGGATTTGTACGGACTTTACTGATTTATAACCGGAGCCGCAACCAAGAAGCAGGAACGGTATGAGCATCAGAGCCATCGGGGTTGCGACTCTCTTCATGTGACGGCGTGAACTTATGGAAGTCGTTGCGGTATGGGTGGGGTGTATCTGCATTGAGGGTTACCCTGATGTGAATACGTTCCGTGTCTCTGTTGGATTGAAATCACGTTGAGATAGTCTTCAACTTGTGTCGCCGGGTTAGTGCGATGCGCCGCCGCCGCCGTTTGGGGCTACGGCATTGAACGCCGCAAGTGTCAGATCGTGAGACAGGTCACCTGCGTTGGTAAAGCCGTAGGTCATTCCGTTCGCATAGTTGGTATTGAGGATGTAGGTGTTGTTCTTCAACTTCAGGCCCTGTATAGCGATGTCGCGTATGTAGACCGGCCCGGTGCGTCCTGGTGCTCCGCCTGTGACCGTCAGGTTCTGGCTCGCATCGAGTGTGTTGTTGCTGAGGGTCCAGCCTGAACACGGTTGGCCACTAGTGTTTGGTACAAAGGTGTCTCCCTCAAGCGTCAGGCTGTTCCCCGAAACCTGACGAATGATGTTGCCGTCGGCCGTGCCACCGCTTGAACCCTTGTTGCAATCGATACCGTTGTACAGAGTTCCGTCATGGCTTGGCGCAAGGTTTGTGATGGTGTTCGTGAGGAGATGGGCATTCGTCGAATACTCGGGATGGTTCGCGTCTTCATCGCCGTCGAGGTTAATTCCATAACCGTTCGAATCGTGGATGGTGTTGTGGGAGACGATTGCATTCGGGCAGCCTGCTACACGAATGTTTCCCTGGCTCATCGAGATGTCATTGTTGCTGATGGTTGGTGAGGAGCAGGGATCGCCGTTGTAATAAGCCGATGCGGAGATGCCAAGAGAGTTGATCGAAGCGATGGTGTTGTGGTCGATAAGTGCCGCGATGGTGCCTTCGATGTCGATGCAACTTACGTGGTAGGTGAGAACCGGAGCGACATCGCCAATGCCGCAATAACTTTTTGTCACGCTCCATCCGCGCTGGGGACTCTGCGTAGACATCGACAGACCATAGCCGTAGATGCCAGCAAAGCCTCCATCGGGTCCAACATCCATAAAGGAGTTGCCCCAGTTGAAGACGGTCATTCCAGTGAGACTTATGTATTCATTGGTGAACGTGCCACTCGAATTGTCGACAGTCGAGTTTCCCAGAAAGCCTGAGCGCGCCGCGCGAATCAACTCCAGGCCGGAAAAGACAAGGTGGTTCTGACTGGTAGCGAGGATGTTGTAAAGCCGAGCGCCGCTCACTTCGATGGTGTGATCGTTCGGGCTGCTTTCGTCGCTGAGATGCAGATAAACGTAGTCTCCATCGGAGTACAAGCTGCCAGGAGTCGCCTGTACCGCATCCAGGGATGCAACCCGATTGACAGCACCGGTCTGCTGGTAGGTGGCGTCTGTATACGCCTTGTAGGCAGTTCCATGGAAGACGGCGCAGTAGGTATTACCAGAGACAAGATTCCAGCCAGATACCTGATCGGCTCCATCGAGGATCGGTTGCTGCTTGCTGCCATAGGCGCCGAAGGTGATCGGCGCTGATGTAGAGCCGCTGCGAGTCACGGTCAGTTGCTCGTGCCACACCGATCCGGTCGCAAGGAGAACGGAGTCGCCAGGGTTCAGGCTTACTCCGTTCACCTTGGCGATGGTCTGCCACGGTGCGCCCTGGCTCGTGCCGGGATTTGAATCAAGACCGGCCATGGAGTCTACGTAATACGTGGTGGCCACCAGGGGGCAGACCGAGAGGAATGTGAGGAGCATTGCCAAAATGTACTGCGATCCGCGATAGATGTGGAACATAGAGCACCCCTCAAAAATGATTTTGTCGTTGACAACTTCATACATGCATGAAATTACTAATGTAACGCCGAGGTAACGTTACCTAGGTCAGATACTAACCGAAGTGCAAAGAAATTGATTACTAAAATGCACATGTCGTAAATTATTTCCAATTAACAAGTAATTTTTGGCCACGTAAATCCAATTCATTCCAGCTTGCGTCTCTGCTACTGAGAACGACTAAACCAAAGTTTTAAAGTGTGAGATCGCGAAGAACGTTAGTTTACGAGCCGAGAAGATCCATTTCGGCATCGCGGCTCTGCGAGCAAAAAGACTTATGCAATTCGTCTGAGGCTGCTCGAAGCAGTTAGTGCAGAATGCCGCTACTTTGCGGGCGAAGAGAGTAGACATCTATGGAAACGAACTCGAACTCAAACACGTCAAGCACGACATCGCGGGCGGTTTTTGAGTCACTCTTTCGGTACAAGTCGCGGCTTGTCAATACATTAGCGATTGTCATGGGCCTCGTTGTTCTCTATGTGCTATTCGCTCCCCGGCAGTATCGCTCGGAGATGAACATCCTTGTGCGCAACGCCCGACCGGACTACCAGATCACTCCTGAGCGGACGAACGGATCAATCCCGCAGTCAGACGTGACGGAAGAGCGAATCAATTCAGAGATTGAGGTTCTGCGCAGCCGCGACGTAGCCGACCGCGTCGTCGATCCGACCTGGAGCTCTTCGACGACGAACAGCCGAACCGCGGCGCAGATCAAGCAGCATGAGAAGGCGGTCACCAAGCTTACGAAGCATCTGTCCATCGAGCTTCTTCGCAAATCTGACGTCATCCATGTTGCATACGACACAGGCGATCCGCAGGTGGCAACACGGACGGTAGAGAAACTCTTGGAAGCATTTTTGCTGAAGCAGCATGAACTAGAGCGTTCTAGTGGAGCATCCAGCTTTTTCAGCGGAGAGCAGGATCGCTATAAGCAGGAACTCGACTCTGCAGAGCGCGAGCTTGCTGCGTATCAGCAAGGCCACAAAATTGTTTCCTTGCCGGATAAAGAGGCGGCTCTTGAACAACAAATCGTTGACCTGGAGCAGCAACTGCGAACGACCGAGGTGCAAATCGGCGAACTGAGCAATCGGTTGACAAGTGGCAAACAGCAACTACTGGGCCTGCAGCAACGCGAGATCACGCAGCAGAAATCCGTGCCTAATATTCTTGCGATGGAGCAGTTGGGAACGATGCTTGCTACCTATCGCAACCAGCGGACCACCTTGCTCACGAAATTCCTGCCTACAGACCGCCTGGTGCAGGAGGTCGATCAACAGATCGCAAATACCTCCGAGGCACTCCGCGTAGCAACTGAAGTGAACGCGTCTGAGAAGAGCACAGACGTCAATCCTGTCTGGCAGCAACTCAATACGGCTGCCTCGCAGAACTCCATTGAATTGAGTGCAGCCCAAGCGCGACGGTCGGATCAAGCGAATCAGCTTGGACAACTGCAGGCACAGCTCATCGCTGCGGAGGCGTCTACTGTCGACTTCAATACGCTGCAGGCAAAGGTGACAGAGTTGCAAGGTAATTACCAGCTTTATACCCAGAAGCGAAACGAAGCTCAGATTGCAAACGCGATGGACCAGCAGCAACTTGTGAATGTGGCTATCGCAGAACGTCCTACATTCTCAGCAACACCATCGAATCCTAAGATCGCCTCGACACTCGCAATGGGAGCCTTTGCATCGCTGTTCTGTGCGGTGTGCGTTGTCTTCTTCTCGGAGATGGGACGCGACACGATCGCATCACCGTCCGAACTTGAGTCTATTAGCGCATTTCCTGTTCTGGCGAGTGTGCCTTTCATCGAAGGATCCCCACTTCCGACGACCGTCGAAGTACGGATGGCACCAAATCCAGTGACCGATCCTTCAAGCGCTGCCAGCTTGAGGCTCCAGGAAAAGGGCGCTCGCTTATGAGGATAGCTCCCGAAGTCAAAGCCGAGCCTTCGACTGAAACAGCAACGATACGACCTTTAGAAAGAGACCCAGCATGATTTCGACTGATGTCAGCACGGCACACGATGGAATGCTCTACGCTACGTTGCAACATCTACGAGCCACCGCTGCGAGCGGCGTCATCGTCGCACTGACCTCGGCGAACTCAGGCGAAGGCGTAACTCACTCCGTTACGACTTTGATCAACACCCTCAGCAGAGATGGCAACACGAGAATTCTGCGGCTAAGTTCGCGCCACCTCAACGAGATCAGTTGTGCTCCCTCTGATATTGCACACCACTGCCAGCAAATTGATGCGAACCTCTATGAATTTGTAGGTGGTACCGACCCCGCAGTCGAGAAAACCGAAGGTAGGTCGTGGAGCGGCGATTGGGAGTTTCGGCGCGACTGCATCGAGCAGCTTCGTTCTGCATTTGACTACGTCCTCATTGACTGCCCTGCATTGAACTCGGCCGGCGACGTGCTTTCTTTAGCTTCCTTAGTCAACGGAATCATCCTGATTGTCGAAGCGGATAAGACCCGCGTCGATCAGATTGAACATGCGGAAAAGAGCCTTGAGTTCGCCCGTGGAAAACTGATCGGTCACATCCTGAACAAGCGAACCTACAACATCCCAAGTTGGCTCTACAAGAGACTCTAAGTAGATCAATTACGCAAATCTGATGAGGGCCCCCTTGAAAATACTTCGATTTCTGCTACTCGCATTATTCATAATTGGCTTCACTCATCCAGGCTTCAGCGATGACCAACTCCATAGCCGTCCACGCTATACCCTGCGGAATGGCGATTCACTCACAGTTGATTATCGATATACGCCAGAGTTCAACCAGACGGTAGTTATCCAGCCCGACGGATTCGTGGACCTCACTATCATTGGCGAGCTAAAGGTTTCCGGATTGACCCTCGAACAGGTGCGCAACCTGGTGACGCAGAAGGCCGCAGCGCGCTTGAAAAATCCAGAGATAAACATTGTTCTCAAAGAGTTCGAGCGGCCATACGTCGTTGTTTCGGGCGAGGTCGACAAGCCGGGCCGTATGGACTTCTACGAGCACACGACTGCTTTGCAGGCAGTCATGCTTGCGGGTGGCTTCAAGGAAACAGCACAGGAGTCGCAGGTTCTTATCTTCCGTCGTGTCAATAACGATCTTGCAAAAGTGCTTGTGCTCAATCTTCACAAGGTGAAAGCAAGCTCAGATCTCGAACGAGATATGGTGCTTGAGCAAGGCGACATTGTTCTAGTTCCGCGCAACAAGCTCCAGAATGTGGCCCGGTTTGTTAAGGCTACCAACCTTGGCCTCTATCTTGACCCTTTGACATACGTGACCCGATAATGCCCATGATTACTGCATTCCCAAAAGCTACCGAGTCCGGCGTTTCTGAAGAAACCACAGCGCCGCTCCTTGTCACCTTCCCGATGACTAATAAGGTGTGGGCTCCACGCAGTCTCCGCGGCATTACCGGGTGGGCATGTCGGTGGACCGACATGTTGATCCTGTCAGCCGTGTTTTTCGGGACGGTTGTTCTTCGTTATTTTCTGCAAAGCCATCGAACGATCTCTGAATTTCTCGCGCTCAGAGTCTCGTTGAAAAATATGCTGATCGGCATAGTTTGCATCCTTACCTGGCGCACGCTTCTGCGTGGGGTCGGACTTTATAACCTTGCGCGTATTAAAAGCTTAAGCGGTTACGCTTTGCGCTGCGTCGCTGGTGTCACCCTCTGTGCGCTGCTCGTCGCCGGTATCGAGATCCTTGTAAAACCCGAGACAAAGATTGTTTCCGTCACCTTTGCTTACTGGGCCTTCTGCCTCACGCTCATGATGATGTCTCGTGCGTTGCTCCTGTATTTCGATCGCTCGATTCGGCCCCATCTTCGCGAGAAGCGAAATCTCTTGATTGTAGGGACGGGCAGCCGCGCCATTGATGTATATGAGGAGATGAAAAGTAACCGCGATCTGGACTACAAGCTGATCGGTTATGTCGACTCAGAGCCTCAAGCCGGCTATGTCTCGAGTGAGGAGATTGTAGGGACAATCGACCAACTCGAACATATCCTAATGCACCAGGTAATCGATGAAGTTGTTATCGCGCTTCCTATGAAGTCGCAATATCAGACCATTGGCGAAACTATTGAGACATGCGAAAAATTGGGTATCCAGTCTCAGTATTTTACGCATCACTTCGGAACCAGTGTTACCAAGAAGCGCTGGTCTACGGGCCGAGCTACTGGTCGTATGGTGCTTGAGACAGTACACCGCGATAGCCGACGTCACCTCAAGCGGGTCATTGACATCACAGGATCATTCTTTGGGCTTATCCTGCTATCTCCCTTTCTGCTTGCGACAGCTGTCGCCGTTAAGCTGACTAGCAAAGGGCCAATTATCTTCAAGCAAGAGCGATTTGGTCTGAATAAACGAACCTTCTATATGTTGAAGTTTAGATCGATGGTAATTGATGCCGAAGCTCGCCAAGCAAAGCTTGAGCATTTGAACGAAACGTCCGGGCCAGCGTTCAAGATCGCAAATGATCCCCGTATTACACCAATAGGACGGTTCATTCGGAAGATGTCCATCGATGAGCTTCCGCAGCTCGTCAATGTACTCCTCGGAGATATGTCCCTGGTCGGACCGAGGCCACTTCCAACGCGTGATGTAAGCCGGTTTTCGGAAGCATGGTTGATGCGTCGATTTTCAGTCAAACCAGGGCTCACCTGTTTATGGCAGGTCACAGGTCGTAGCAATACAGACTTTGACCGCTGGATCGAGCTGGATCTCGAATACATCGACAACTGGTCTCTAGCGCTCGATGCGGAGATTCTCTTCAAGACGGTTCCTGCCGTTCTGAAGGGGCGGGGTGCATCGTGAGAAAGGATCGGACGTCCAGGGATCGAATCAGAGTCCTTTTCTACAATCACACGGGACTCATGAGCGGGGCTGAGCGAGTGCTTCTCGACCTCCTTGATGGGCTTGATCGATCCGTCTTTGATCCTTTTGCAACATGTCCGATAGAAGGCGGGCTGCGCTCACAACTTCACGCGAACGGCGTGCCGACAGTGCCGGTTGGGATATTAGAAGCACGCTTTACGTTGAGCCCTCGCAAGTTATTGCATTATTTTCGCTCTTTCGCTGCTGTGACATTTGGCTTACGGGCGTCAGTGAAAGCCGTGGCTCCTGAAGTCCTTCATGCTAACTCAGTTCGCGCTGGTCTTGTTGCCTCTATCGCAACACTTGGTCTGGGAATTCCTATCATCTGGCATGTGCATGATGACCTGCCGAAGCACCCAATCAGTAGTTTGATACGAGGTGTGGCGTATCTTTCGAAACGCAGCATGTTTCTTGCAGTTTCCAATGCCACTGCATTGGCATTCTGTGGCAACCTCCCCCTCGGGGACAGAACTGAAGTTCTCTACAACGGTATAAATCGTGAGCGTTATCCGGTAAAGACAACAACGGCTTCGATGTTCCGGGAAGAACTTGGACTTACAGGAGAGGACTTTCTAATCTGTGCAGTCGGTATGATCAATCCGCGGAAGGGATTAACGGGACTGCTTGACGCCTTCAAGGATGTATATCTAGCTGTTCCCAGTGCCCATCTTGCCGTTGTCGGGGCTCCGATATTCAACAGAGACGATCTCTACCTTGCAGAGATCCGGGATCAAGCTCACAGACTCGGCATTGAAGATCGCGTCCACTTTACAGGCCCTCGCAGTGATGTCCCGAACGTCCTTCGTTCAGCCGACTTACTCGTTCTTAATGCGTTGGTAGAACCTTTTGGTCTTGTGCTGATCGAAGCAATGTCCTCAGGAACGCCAGTGCTCGCGACCCGGGTTGGTGGCATCCCCGAAATTATCACTGATAACGAGACAGGGTATCTCGTAGCACCTTCTGATCCGATTGCTCTTGCAACACGTTTGCTTCAGGTCATAGATGATCCGGCAGGTCGCTGGCGCGTTGCTTCAACAGCGTTATCGACGGTATGCCCCCGCTTCTCACAAGAACAATTTCGCGTGGGCTATATGGCTTATCTGAGGAAGAAATTCCCCCGTGCCAGCACATTAGTCACTGTAAGTACTCCACTCAATGCGAGGTCCGATGCTCACTCCTGATCAAGAGCGAAGAGCGGCAGGAAATCTAAAGGTCGCGGTATTTCATGACAACTTCGCCCAGAACGGAGGTGCAGAACTCGTGGCTGAGGAGTTGCATCGAGTGCTGAAGGCGAGGTTCCCAACTACGCAGATGTTCTCGACACTATCGGCAGAGGAACGGCTATCGCCCTATCTACGCACTGAAGACATTCATAACACGTGGATGCAATGGCTTCCCGCACGCGCCAAGCTTTTCCGCGCTTACTTTTTGTTTTATCCTTTTGCTGTCGATCGAGTGGACTTGTCCGAATTTGATCTTATTGTGACGAGTTGTTTTGGTTATGCCAAAGGTGTTCGCCGTAGGCAAAATGCTCTCCATATCTGTTACTGCCATACGCCGATGCGATGGGTGTGGCGTACTCAAGACTACTTGTCTCGTGAGAAGAACAGTTTCATAAAGAAAGCTTTGTTGCACTTCCCACTGCGTTGGTTGAAGTCGTGGGAGCTTAGAGCCGCTGCTAATCCGGATATCTATATAGCGAACTCTTCAGTTGTTGCCGAACGTCTGTTTCAGGCATTCGGAGTGCATGCAACAGTGATCCCGCCTCCCATAGATACTGCACGCTTTGCGCCACCCGCCGGTAAGCCTATCAATGATGCTGAAGATTTCTATCTTGTTCTCTCGCGCCTCGTACCGTACAAGCGATTCGACCTTGCTGTTCAGGCGTGTACGAAGAGCAACCGACGTCTTGTTGTTATCGGAGACGGGCCAGATCGGGCAAGGCTTGAAGCGATGGCTGGTCCCACAATCACCTTTCTGGGGCGCGCTTCGAATGAAGACGTCTGCGACCACGCTCGACGATGCCGGGCTCTCCTCTTTCCAGGGGAGGAGGATTTTGGAATCACACCACTAGAGATCAATGCTGCTGGCCGCCCCGTTATTGCATATCGGGCGGGAGGAGCGACAGAGACTGTAGTGGAAGGGGTAAATGGAACATTCTTCGACCGTCCGGATGTGGATGCACTGATCGAAGCGTTAGATCATTTTGAAACGCGAGTTTGGGATGGTGCGGCGATTCGGCAACATGCGCAGGGGTACGATCGTAGTGTATTCGAGGAGCGCATCACCTCATTCGTTGAAAATGCATGGGCTAAGCTCATCGCCGTAGAGGCTGATGATAAGGTTTTGGAAAACACATGAACACGGTAGAAATAGATGATCCGATCGTATCCCGAGCAACTCTTGAGGCAGCCAAAGCCCCTGTACGCGCGGTCGGGCACTCGATCATCAATCGGGTCGGCATCCTTTTTCTTAATGTGAGCACTGGCATTCTCACAGCCAGGACGTTACATCCGGCAGGGCGTGGTGAGCTAGCCGCAATGCTTCTGTGGCCCGTATTTCTTGCAACAGCGACTACGGTCGGAACGCCGAGTGCATTGATTTATCACCTGAGACAACGGAAGAATGAGCGTGCAAGTCTGATCGTGAATGGTCTTCTCATGGTCGTCCTGTTTGGCATATTGGCAGCTGGTGCCGGTGTGTTCTTTCTACCTCACTGGTTGCGGCAGTATCCACCACAGACGATTCGCTGGGCTCAAATTTTTCTGCTTACACTGCCTTTTTGGTCAATACAGATTGCAGGCCAAGCTGCTCTCGAGGCATTAGAACTCTTCTCGTTGTCTAATGTGGTGCAGACGCTCATACCGGTCACCACACTTGCCGGATTATTGTTGTTCCTGGCCTTGCATCACCTCACCCCAATCACCGCAGGCATTGCTTATACGATTGCTATCTTCCCAACTTCGTTCACCATACTGGCTTTTCTGTGGAGACGACGTGTGTCCACTTCTCGCATCGCCGTGAGCCTGGCAACTTGTCGAACCCTATTGAGCTATGGCATACGATCTTGCGGGATCGATCTACTCGGAGCATTAGCGCTCAACATTGACCAAGTGCTCGTCGTCGGCTTGCTCAGTCCGCAGGCAATGGGATCATACGTCGTTGTATTAAGCCTCTCGAGAGCACTTCTCCTTTTTCAAAGTGCAGTTGTCATGGTGCTTTTTCCCAAAGCGGCAGGTCGCTCTCCTGTTGAGATTGTCGGCATGGTCGGGAAGAGTGTTCGGGTTACAACTATGATTACAGCGACCGTTGGGGTTGTTGTATGTCTCCTCGGTCCAACTTTGCTTCGCTTGATGTATGGATCGCAATACCTGTCAGCTATTGCAGCACTTCGGATTCTGGTATTGGAAGTAGTCATCCAAGGTGGCGTATTTGTGATGGCACAAGCGTTCATGGCGATGGGTCGCCCGGGAATTGTCACGATCCTGCAAGCGTCAGGACTGATGTTGAGCCTTCCATTGATGCTGCTTTTCATTCCACGTTATGGTGTGGCTGGTGCTGCAACCGCACTCCTGATCTCCACGGTCGCCCGATTTATTTTGTTGTACACAGGCTTTCGCCTGTTTCTTAAGTGCAGCCCCCCCGATGTTCTTCCGCGCGTCGGAGATATCCGAGAACTGATGATGTTTGCGAATCGAGCACGCTGATGTCTGTCATGACGAACGTCCAGACCTCAGCTGAGAGGAGAACGATAGCAAGCCGTTCTCACAAGCAGAAAACATCAAGCAAGCAAAAGCAGTGTGTCTCTGCCCTTGTGCTCTTCGTCGGCACGGTAGTTCTAGTCGGATCAGTCATGCCGTCTGCTCTCCGCTATCTATATCCAGCTCTGGCCTTTGCATTAGCGATTTTTTTGTTCGTTCGTTCTCGCACCATCTATATCGGCTTTGTGTTCTGGTTATGGTTTGTAAGCCCATTTCTGCGGCGCATCGTGGACTATCGGGCAGGATTTGTTCCATCGAGTCCGCTCCTTCTGGCCTCATTTTTAGCAACGGCTGTGTCCGGGTATGTGTTGGTTACTCGTGTGAGGATGCTTAGTCGGCCAGCTCTGCTGCCATTTTCCTGTGCGCTCGCAGGAATTTTCTTCGGCACGGTCGTGGGCTTCACCCGATATCCAGTAGTCGCCGTGATGCAAGCTGTTTTGAACTGGCTCGTGCCAATCCTCTTCGCTTTCTTCCTTTATGCAGAGCGAGACCGCTATGTCGAGTATCAGGAAGTTATCCAGAGGTCATTTCTATATGGAACCCTTTGGTTAGGCGCCTACGGTGTTTACCAGTTCTTTTTTCTTCCACTCTGGGATCGTCAGTGGATGATCGATCTCGACGCACGTACCTTCGGCGTTCCAGAAGCACTGCAGATCCGCGTGTTCAGCACACTGAATGCACCTGCCACGTGTGCAGCATATCTGATGGCGGGCCTGCTGATCCTGTTTGCCTTGAAGAGCCGAATCCGATTCGTTGCCGCCCCCGTGGCATTTCTTGCTTTCATACTTACCAGCAGCCGTTCCTCGTGGATCGGGCTTGTGTTCGGCATCTTCTACTTGACCGTTCAGCTTTCTAACAAGGCAAGGGTGCGGGTGGTTGCCGGAATACTCACTTGTGTCATCCTGCTCCTTGTGGCAACCCAGCTTCCTGTCCTCGATGTGATGGTGTCCACGCGACTGCAGTCCTTCACAGATCCCAAAAAGGACGTTAGCTATAACGAGAGGGTCGGAGGGCATGTGGTTGCCTTCGAAAAATTATTAGACGAACCTATGGGGGAGGGTATGGGCAGCGTCGACACCGACCATACAACAACAGGCGGTGATGCAAGCATAGGACCGCATGACAGTTCGATTCTGGAGTCGCTCTACTCGCTTGGTTTTCCAGGTTCGATTGTCTATCTTGCAGGAATCATAGTGGCAGGGTTCACGATCTTATTTCGCGTGAAAAAAAGGAGCTCTGATCTCTTTGCTATTGCTATCCGCGCAGTGATAATCGCGTTCTTTTGCCAGTTCTACCTCAACTCCATCTTTGTAGGAGCATTCGGATTTGTTGTGTGGACTGCTATCGGGATGGCGCTTGCGCAGGGAACTCCTAAAGATCTCTCTACGGCTTCTTTAAAGACTGCAAGAGAACTCCTGCCAGTTGGGCTCTAAGCACAGTCCACACGTTGCGCCACCGCTATTAGGTATCGATTCAGCAGTATGACTTGATTAAAGCGCAAAGGGTTTGCGTTCTTGTCAGAATCTGACAGAACAGTCATGTGAACTGACTCAGGGTCCTCGTAGTCGAAGCAGGATTCCGAAATAGGTAAGCTGAGACCTACACCGCGACACTTTGCGTATGCTTCTTTGAGAGTCCAATAACGTAGCATCGCGAAGCCTCGTTCTCTCGCCGGTAGTCGCTGAAGCTTTCTATGCTCTTTGACGCTAAGAATCGTGGTCGAGAGTTCTGTGATGTCTGGACCTGTAATGTCTTCCACATCAATCCCAATTGAGCCGTGTTTGGAGATGGCGCAGACCGCCAAATCTGTAGTCCTAGAAAGATTGAAATGAAGATGATCCACCTTGTGCTCTGCTGAGAGCATGGGCAGACCATGTTCATTCGCTGTAAATTTCCATGCTTCTGGGGTTACAACTGCATACTTACAAAGTACATTCCGTATCAGCAAACGTTTCGCAAAGTAGGCAAGTCTATCCCGGTGATAGCGAAACTTGTCGAACTGGGCCAGCTCGGATTGACTCAGAATAGCCAAAGCCTGGGGATCTGATAGTAGGCATTTTGATGCGTCGCTCAGTTTGAGACACCACAGATCGCAACCTGATATGTTGCTTATGATACGAAAGATTTGCGGGTGATCAGAGAGCCCAACCAGCGCCGATGCCAGAGTTGCTATTGGAATCGCAGCCATTGAGCGTGGCCCAACAATCGGTTCACCACCGAAAGTGTCATCTGGATCTTTAGCTGGCACAGAGTGTTACCAGCTCGTCTGACCGCACTCTCTCGAAGTGTGCTGACAGTGCCTGAGCAATGACTGCAGCATTCTTCGAATCAAGCAACTCATCGTGATGGCCGTCGACGTCTAGACACGTGAGACAAGTAGCAACTGTCTTCCAGCCTGGAAGATAGTCAACCCGCGAAGGTCGATCTCGTGGGAGTAACAGGAGCACATTGCCTGCATAGGTCGGAGGTTTATAGCGGAAAGCGGCGCTTAGAATCGCACCCTCGATTGCTGACATTTCGGTCGCTGCTGCCTTTTCCAAATTAATAAGGCGCATCAAGCGAGACCGCATGTGTCGCAGAAACATGGTAAACCCACCTCGACGCAGAGTTCGCTGCCCATAAAAATGAAGCTTAGCCAGTTCAATGCTCAACGTTTCGATTCTTCGATAGAAGACGGGGTTCTCCGCATCAAGCATTACGAGCGACGCTACTGTATGCCCTGCCAGTTCAAGCTGAACGGCTACTTCATAGGCAAGGATTCCGCTGGTACATAATCCACCAATATAGTAGGGACCGACCTGTTGAGCTTTAATGATAGTTTCGACACAACATTGTGCAAATACTTCGATAGAGGGTTCGGCACTAAGTTCATGCAGATCCTCGGGTGAAATTGTGACACCAAAAATTGGTTGGTCAGGTCCAAAGCTTCGAACAAGATTTTGTATCAGCGGGGGCGGTTGTAGCCAGAATAGCTTTGGCTTTGTGCCCCTCGGCTGAAGTGGGATAAGCCGGGACCTGTCGATGGCGTCGTCAGGTTCTAATAAAGCGACCTGGTCGGCGATGGTCGGAGAGTGGAAGATTGCGGCCATGGAAATTGCTTGGCCGAAGGCGGCATGGATACGTTGTTGTAGCCGTGCTACCAGGAGTGAATGCCCCCCCAGATCAAAAAAGTTGTCGTCCAGGCTGACAGATCGAATGTCAAGGAGTTCGATCCATATAGCAGCAAGTCTTTGTTCCTGCTCTGTTGACGGTACATTCGTAGTCGAATTGTTCGAAATGACTACGGGAGGTTGCAATGACTTCCGATCGACCTTGCCGTTCGAGGTAATCGGTAGAGAGTTAAGGACGACGATGTCCGTAGGAATCATGTATTCCGGTATTCGCAGCTTTAAGAAATCGCGAATATCCTTGATCGCTGGAGTCGCGCCCTGTTTGCCCACAATGTACGCACTGAGACGATTGCCGCCCGATGGATCAGGCCATACTTTGGCCGCTGCTGAAGCGACCTGCACATGTGCTAACAACGAGGATTCTACGTCTTCAAGTTCGATGCGGTATCCGCGAACCTTGACTTGATTGTCCGCTCGACCTTGAATCTCTATCCTGCCATCTTCTCTGTATAGTGCTTTGTCGCCTGTCTTGTATAGGCGTTCGCTGATGCTGCCAACATCTACTACAAACTTTTCAGCAGTTAATAGCGGTTGCCCCCTATAGCCGTTAGCCAAGCCAGAGCCACCTATGTAAAGTTCGCCGGTGACACCTACAGGTACAATCTGGTTTTGCTGATCGAGGATGAACGTATGCGTGTTAGCGATAGGGCGACCCACCGCCACGGGACCGAATCCAGGAGTGACTTTGTGGATCGTCGACCAGATTGTTGTCTCAGTGGGTCCGTAGACATTCCATACTTCTAAGCCTAGCGCAAGAAGGTCGTTCGCGAGGTCGCGGGTCATCGCCTCGCCGCCGCATAAAACCCGCAACTTAGGCTTGCCGCGCCAGCCTATGCCAAGTAGACTGCGCCATGTAGCAGGAGTCGCCTGTAAGACGGAGCAAGAGGAATCGTCTATTGCGCTACTGAGAAGATACGGGTCGAGTGCCACGGTCCGACTTACAAGGAAGATGTGGCCGCCTGAAATAAGTGGCAGAAACAATTCCAGACCCGCAATATCAAAGGAAATTGTGGTGAGCGCAAGCAACGTGTCATCAGCGGTGAAACCAGGCTTCTCCCGCATTGATTCGAGCAGATTCACGATGGCACGGTGTGAGATCTCGACACCTTTTGGCCGGCCAGTGCTTCCGGAAGTGTGGAGCACATACGCAACGCTTTCGAGGTTGATCGGTACTCTTACTTTGACCGGACCGGTACTCTGCTGAACCAAGAGATCTTCCAACACCAGGACGACGGCATCGGTTGGCGGCAGATCTGCTGTCAACGATCGCTGCGTCAGTACTATCTTTGGCTGAGCATCATCAAGACAAAGCTGTCGTCGAGCTTGGGGTGTTCCGGGATCAAGTGGGAGGTATCCAGCACCGGTTTTAAGGACTGCAAACAAAGCCACGGAAAGGTCAAGGGACCGATCAAGGCAGATGGCGACCAGGAGCCCTGGTCCGGCACCCGCTGTTTCCAAGTGTTGAGCGAGTCGCTCTGCCCGTTGGTCTAATTCCATGTAGCTAAGAGACTGATCTTCAAAGGTAACCGCAAGCCTGTCCGGCGTGCGTCGCACCTGAGCTTCAATCGCTTCGTGAAGTGCGAGCTCTGGAATCGACCGTTCCTGCTGATTCCAGGTGACGAGCATTTGATGGCGTTCATCGTCCGTGAGGAAGGAGAACTGACCTAACGTGCAATCCGGCGTCGCGGTAATTGCAGTGAGTAGCTTCTCCCAATGCTTTTCCATGCGTTGGATCGTGGCTTTGTCAAAAAGATCGGTGCTGTACATCAGTCGGACGCCGATATGATCCGGGCGTTCTTCGACTTCGATGTACAAGTCAAACTTCGCTGCTCCGATCACAACGTTTGTCTTTGAGACACTCCAGCCTTCTATGACCGTTTCTGCTTGTGGTTGAACTGAAAGAAATGTCTGGAAAATTGGATGGTGGCTATGGTCGCGATAGGATTGGAGAGCCTGGACGACGCGGCTGAAGGGAACGTCGGCCGCAGCCAGCGCACCAAAGACAGAGTGCCGAACCGCAGCGAGATATTTCGAGAATGGAAGATCTGCGGTGGGGCTTGTCCTTACCGCAAATGTATCAAGAAAATAGCCCATCACATTTTCTAGTTCGGGTCGTCGGCGACCATCGGCGAGGCCGCCGACGATAACATCTTCCTGGCCGCTATATCGAAAAAAAAGGGTCTTTAGAGCAGCCAGCAATGTGATGTATAGAGTCACTCCATGCGCACGGCTCAACTTGCGGAGAGCGTGGGTCAAATCCTTCGTGATCGTGAAGCACTCCATGGCACCACGGTGGCTGAGGGCGGCAGGCCTGGGGCGATCGGTCGGGAGCCGCAAAATGGGAAGCTTGCCTGCGAGTTCACCACGCCAATATTCGAGGTGTTGTTCTATAGCCGGCGTTGAGAGCCGTTTCTCACGCCAGACAGCGTAATCCCCGTACTGCAGAACTGGCACCGTCACAGGGGCTTCCTTGCCTTCTATAAAAGCAGCGTAGGTTGCCCCAAGCTCAGGCAGAAAAGTTCTATGGATAGATACGCCATCGAAGATGATGTGATGCAGCGTCAACTGCAGCCAGTGCTCATTTTGAGAGAGGCGGAAAACACGCGCTCGGAACAGCGGAGGATTTATAAGGTCAAATGGCAGTACGGAATCTTCGGAGGCAAGTCGACATGCCTCGATCTCCCGTTGGTCTTCGGGAAACCCGGTCAGATCAGTTAGGGGAAGTGTCACATGCCATGCGGGATGGATGATCTGAAGTAGATCACCCTCTCGGCTATCAAAGCTCGTGCGCCATGCCTCATGGCGTTTGAGTACATGGTTGAAGCTTGATTCCAGAACGGTAAGGTCAAAGAGACCGTAACGATGAATCGTAATTGCCTCGTTGTAGATGGGCAACTCAGGATCGAGCGCGGTATGCAGCCAGATGCGATGTTGCTCAACAGATATAGGTGTGCGATACCCGGCGGGGCGTGGCTGGATAGAGTCGCTTGGTGTGCGCCCCAGACCAGCCATCCGCTTTGCGAGAAGCCGGCGCTTGGCGCTCGATAACTCCTCCGCGGAGGATGGCTGCTGTGCTGCTACTTCCATAGAGCTATACTTCCTCTGTCTTGGAGTAACCCGGTTTATCGAAGCTCACTTGCAAGGCAGTAAGTCCGTGCATGGCTATGTTCTCTCGCCAGATTGGTTTGGTTGTACGCAGCGCAATTCCAGGCAAACGCTTTAGGAGCGTGTTGAATGCTATTTGCCCGCTCATGCGTGAAAGGGGAGAGCCGAAGCAATAGTGAGAGGCCCATCCAAATGAGAGATGCCTGTTGTCGGCGCGAGTCAGTTCGAGTTCTTCAGGGTTATCAAAACGTGCAGGATCACGATTTGCTGCGGCGAGCACAACAGTCAGCGCATCTCCTTTGCGGATCTGTTTTCCTCCGAGTTCCACGTCCTCGGGTGCGATCCGCCCTGTATGTTGCGTCGGGGCCTCGAAGCGCAATAACTCTTCTACGGCGGATTGAACGATCTCTGGATCATCACGAAGTTGCGCGAGAGAATTGGGATTGCGGAGAAGCGTCAGAATGCCGTTGCCGATTAGATTCGTCGTCTCCTCTAGTCCACCAATGAGCACTAAGATCACATTCGCAACTATCTCTTCGTCGCTGAGCCTATTTCCTTGAATCTCCGCCTCCATCAAGGTAGAGATCAGCCCTTCCTGCGGGTGAATTCGCTGCGTAATAATGACGGAGTGGAAGTATTGTTGTAAGTCCTTCAAGCTCTGGATAGAACTATGAAGGCGGTCTGGATCGTGATCGAAGTTTCCCATCAACTCCGCGAAGTTTGTTGCAAGCACCTTTAGTTGAAGATGATCACCGGTAGGGATTCCGAGGAGAGCCGTGGTAACGATAGCTGGAAAGGGGCCGGCAAAGTCGGCGATCAGATCCATCTCTCCGCAATCCACAAGGCGGTCCAAAAGTTGATCGGCGATCTCCTGAATCTTTTCTTTGAGAGCCTCAACACGGCGCGGTGTGAATGCAACAGAGCAGAGGCTTCGCAGGCGCGTGTGCGTTGGAGCATCCATGAACATCATCTGCTTGAGCATTACCTCGGCATACGGGCCGAGAACAGATAAGCCCATAGCCTCAAGCTGTTCTGGTGTGGGGGTGCGGCTTGCTTTGTACTTTGAAAGAACTGTAACCGATTCTGCATAGGAGGTAATAACCCAACTGTGCAAGAAGGCGTCCCAATGCACTGGCTCGTTCTCTCGCAGTCTCAAGTAGAACGGGTAGGGATTGGAAAGGATCTCAGGCTTCAACATTTGAAGAAGGCTGAAGTCGGCGGCCTTTGGTTTAGATAGTGACTGAGCGATGGCTCCCATTAGTTCGCACCTTGCCGCAGAGCTTCCTCTTCGCTCATTGAGTCCAATTCAGCGATGAGCATCATCTCCACATGCGACGCCAGTTGTTCCACGGTGCCAGCTTCAAAGAGGTCGCGGAGCATGAGATTTACGCCGAATGCTTCGCGAACACGCATGACGAGTCGGGTTCCCATGAGAGAGTGACCGCCAACCAAGAAGAAGTCATCATCTACACCTACCTCGTCGTTTTGGAGGAGGGCTCGCACGATAGAGAGAATTGTCTCTTCAATCGGCGACTGAGGTGCGCGTGACGCTTCTGCGGGAAATAGACTGCCGTCGGAGATAGTTGGCAGAAGCGAAGAGTCAACCTTGCCATTCGAAGTGAGTGGTATTCTCTCCAACTTTACGAACTTAGAAGGAACCATGAAGGCCGGGAGGCTCTGAGAGAGAAAATCCTGCAAATCCCTGGCAGACAGCACGGAACGTTCGACATCGACAGGAAGGATATAAGCGACCAGATGTTTGTCCTCACCGGTTCCAGAAGCAGCGACAACGCTGAAGGCTACAGCTTCGTGTCGGTTCAAGATGCAGGTAATCTCATCCAACTCCAGTCGTTGACCGCGAATCTTCTCCTGGCCATCCATCCGACCCTGGAAGAGAATCTCGCCATTGGCTAATATGGCTGCACGATCTCCCGTCTTATAAAGGCTGCTTCCGGGTACGCTGGAAAAAGGATCAGGCACAAAGCATCGAGCGGTGAGTGCCGCTTGATTGCGGTAGCCACGACCAACGCCGCCCCCGCCAATCACTAGTTCCCCGGTCTCGCCGATCGGGACCACTGATCCATGTTCATCAAGAATGTAAATGGTGGTTCCAGTGATAGCGGTGCCAATTGAAGGAACACCCTTCAGGGAAGAAGGCACCACTCCTGAAGTCGCGACTACGGTGCATTCCGTAGGACCATAATTATTGACGACGGTGAACGGTTGACCTGCCAGAGGAGCCGTGTGGAGCGTATCTCCGCCGGTGAGTAGAAAACGGAGTGGGGTCTCGCTAGGCCACGGTTCGATCATCATCGGCTCGGCGAGAGGTGTCGGCACAAAGGCGATCGTGACCTGCTCAGCGATGAGCCACTCCTGTAAAAGGCGAGGCGATGTGCGTACCATGTCATCGGAAAGGACAACGCACGCACCAGCTGCCAGGTACGGCCACACCTCCCACACCGAAGCGTCGAAGCCAAGGCCGGCGAGGTGACTTGCACGGTCATGGTCGGTAACGCCAAATGTTTTAATATGCCAGTCAATTAAATGCATGAGATTGGCATGAGTAATCTCAACACCCTTCGGCACACCGGTGGAACCAGAGGTGTAGATCACATACGCGAGAGTTTCGGGCGTAATCGCAGGCAGCGGAGAGGAGGGAGCGGCCGCAATTGAGCTTGCTGAGACCTGCAAGTCGAGGAGCGTTCCGGCGTACGTGGAACTTTGGATGAAACCTGACGGAGCGATAAGGATTTTGGCGCCTGAGTCCGACAGAATGTGAAGTATTCGTTCGGTCGGCCAGGATGGATCGATCGGTATGTAGACGCCCCCGGCACGCATCACCGCGAGGGCAGCCGTGATCTGATCAAATGATCGTGGATAGGCAATGGCCACCGCATCACCACCATCCAGACCCGTAGTGATCAGATAGCTTGCCAGCTTTTCGGACATTCCATCAAGTTGTGCATACGAACAGCTTTGATCCGCGCTCTGCAAGGCTCGCGTGCGCGAAATATCGGCCGCACGTGTCGAAATAAGTTCCGAAATGTAGCGCATTATTTTCATACGTTTGAACATTGAACCTGGATGGCCCGCGCCTGTATTTGGACGCGAGCCAAGGATTTGATTACTCAGGCCGCCAAATCAATGTGCACTTCCAGCAATCCAAGAAAGGCCTAGGAAGCAACAGCGTGAATTCCTTCTTTCTCGCGCTTTGCAGGAGATGCTACTTCCCGTCCGACACTGAGGTACGTAAACCCATGCTGCACCATTACGCTGGGCTCGTAGAGATTGCGACCGTCGACTACGATCGGGTAACGCAATACAGTGCTCAATCTGTCCAAATCGATTTGTCCGAATTCTGCCCAATCAGTCAAAATTAGCAATGCATCAGCATCATTTGCTGCGTCGAAAATATCGCTCGCATACCGAAGTTGAGGACCAGCAGGGAGTTCCTGCTGGGTTCGTTTCATTGCGGCAGGATCGAATGCAGCCACTGTGCACCCTTCGGCGATTAGCAACTCGACGATGTCAATGGCCGGGGACTCGCGAATATCGTCAGTATCGCCTTTGAACGCCAATCCGAGGACGGCAATGCGCTTGCCACGCAGCGTCCAGAGGGCCGAACGCACCTTATTCAGAAAGCGCGCTTTCTGGTTCGCGTTGATCTTCTCGACCTCGTTCAACATGCTGAAGTCGATACCCATTTGCTCTGCTACCGAGCGGAATGCGGCTACATCCTTCGGGAAACAGGATCCGCCGTATCCTATGCCGGGGCGGAGAAATTTAGGACCAATACGACTATCCAGTCCGATTCCCTTAGCGACCTGTTCTACATCGGCGTCTGCTGCTTCACAGAGGTTCGAAACGGCATTGATGAATGAGATTTTTACAGCCAGGAAGGCATTGGAGGCATGTTTGATTATCTCGGCACTTTTTGTTGAAGTGTTGAGCAATGGCGGCGGGTTGTTAACATTGCAAGAACCAGCAATGTGTCCTGGTTGCTTGTAGTAGTCACCCGTCGTGAGAGGAGCGTAGATGCTATTCAGCACTGCCGCAGCGCGTTTACTATCGGCTCCAACGACAATTCGATCAGGATGCAGGAAATCAGAGACCGCCGTTCCTTCGCGCAGGAACTCCGGGTTCGAGACCACATCAAATAGGTTGCGTGCGACACCGTTTCGTTCGATTGCTCGCCGAATCCATTCATTTGTGTAGACGGGTACCGTGCTCTTTTCAACGATTACTTTGTAACTCGTCAAAGAGCGAGCGATTTCACAGGCCACCGCTTCCACGTAGGAAAGATCAGCGTCGCCTGTCTCAGACTGAGGAGTGCCGACAGCTATGAAAATTGCCTCGCAAGTGCGAACCGCCTCAGAAAGATCCGTGGTGAAGCGTACGAGGGTGTTTCGATAACGATCTAGCAATTCCGGTAAGTGGTTCTCATGGATCAGGGTGTCCCCTCCGCTGAGGGCTGACACTTTGCGCTGGTCGTTGTCGACACAAATAACTTGATGTCCCATTTCGGCGAAGCATACGGCAGCTACCAAGCCGACATATCCCGACCCCACAACGGCGATAGACGTTTTCTCAATCATCACTAAATAGCCCCTTAGTTACTTGTACTCAAAGGTAACGCAAACAGATAAACTTTAGATTAGTTTTTTTAAATTTATTTAGGTATCCGATGACAGTATGGAGAGCTGAATTACTCAATGGCATCATCCACAAAATAGAAGAAATAATTTGATCTTGCGCAAACCTGACGTCTTTACGAATATCTGTTCCCAGCACGTAACGAAGTGCCGCACCATCCCCGACAGCTCCGGTACCGTGGGGTAGTTAGTTAGAACTGCGTTTTGCGGAGTGTGCAAGGGGCGCGTCCTTGCGTGCGTCGCGATGCTGGATCAGGGCACAGGTCGTTCTGCGTTTGGAGGAACGAGCGGCAACTTCAACCATGCAAGGCCAATACTCCGCCCCATGTGGGAGACGTTATTTCCGCCGGGAGCGTCGTAGAACAGCGCGAGCCGGTTTCTATAGCGCAGCACCGACGGTAGACCGATGCATCGCTTCGATCATGTGCTGTTCTTGCCGTCCAGCACTATGGCTTTATCGGCGGTGTTCCAGTGTTGAAGGTCTTTTGTCCAGTAGGCCCAGATCGCGTCCGTGTATTCCCCGTCCTGGTCTATCCCGATATGGTTCGTAAAGAGGAACCATGTCTTGTTGGTCCGCTCGAAGTAAAGTGAGCTGTTCTCTACCTGCTCTTCGGGCGGAAGAATTGGCTGAGCGTCAATCTTCCAGGTCCCACCTAAATTGGACGTGCGAGCGAGGCTCAGGGTGCGTTTGATCGGCTTGTCGGTTGAAGCGCTGAAGAACTGTAGATACTCACCCTTGTTGGGAATGATCTGCCCCGGACTGGCTGTGGCCGAGTAATAGGTGCCGGGCTCCGGACCAAACGGTGTAACGTCGGGGTCCTTGATCCAAGGGCCAGTTGGCGAAGAGGCGTGGGCTTTGAGTGTTAGGTAGGGAAAGGCCGGAATACGGTCCGGTGCCGACGTCGCGTGCGGGGTACCGAGGTAGAACATGTGCCATGTCCTGCCATCGAAGAAGGTTGTGCCATAGGAGGCGCTTGCTGAATCGCGTGACCCAGGCGCTCCCAAAGTGAGTACAGTACCGTGCTTGGTCCAATGAACCAGATCTCTGCTGGTAGCGAGGGCCGTCAGCCATCCGACTGCGCCAGCGGCGTCATAGTGCATGTAGAACTGCCCCTGATAGGCGAAGACCCAGACGTCCCGCGCTCCATACTGGTCACACTCGCCCGGACAGTTGCCGTAGGGGAGAACAATACCTTCATCTATTAGGCTAAAACGCTTCGTGGCAGCTGGACGCCCGTCCGCATAGCCCTGTGTCTTACCTGAAGCAGGAGCCATCGGCGAAACACAGGTTAGGAGTAAGAGCCACTTCGCTTTCGTTCTTTGCATAGTCAAAGAGTAGTGCACCCTGACGGTTCTCCTGGAGACGGCGTTGTGTCGGCAACAAACTGACAGTGAAACGACTCTGTGGATGGAGGGTATCGCAGAGCGCCGTAGCTAACGTCGTATTGAGGCGCTAGAGTGGTTTGCCTATGCGTAACGCTCTTCTACTTGCAATTCTGTTTGCGTCGAGCCTGGTGATTTACGCCGAGGACTATCCACTGACGCTGCCGGCTATGCCGCTGCATGATCCGTTCATCCTCGCGGATGCCGCTTCGAAGACCTATTTTCTTTACACCTCGAATGTTGCATCCCTTACCGGGGAGCAGCGTCGCGGCACAATGGCCTATACGAGCAAGGATCTGAAGCACTGGTCGAAGCCCGTGGTGGTGTTTACGCCTCCCGATACCTTCTGGGCGCATGACGGTGCGTGGGCGCCAGAGGTTCATCTCTATCGCGGACACTTCTATCTCTTCACCACACTGCACAACGAGGCGAAGCTTATACCGCAGCCATCGCCGCTGGGTCGGGCGACGTATATGCGCGGAACCCTGATTGCGATGGCGGATCAACCTACCGGACCCTTTGTGCCGCTGAAGCAGGATGGCCCGGTTCCGCCTGCCGACTTTATGACGCTCGACGGTACGCTCTACGTCGACCGAAGCAATCAGCCGTGGATGGTCTACGCGCATGAGTGGTTGCAGAAGACGGACGGGACCATCGAAGCGGTTCCGCTTAAGGCTGATCTCAGCGAGGCCTCGGGTAAGCCGATTCATCTACTGAAGGGGTCTGATGCGCCGTGGTTGAATGAGGACATCGTGCCAAGCGCGCGCGGTTTTGTCTACATTACCGATGGTCCTGAACTCTTCCGCACCAAGGACAATCATCTGCTGATGCTCTGGTCCAGCTACGAGCATGCCCATGGCGTGACGGATGCGGGCAGCAGCTATGTCCAGACGGTTGCCCGCTCACGGTCCGGCGAGATACAGGGTCCGTGGGAGCAGCTCACGCCTCTGGTCCACGAAGATAGCGGACATGGGATGCTCTTCCACACCTTCGACGGCCAGTTATTGCTGGTGCTGCATCGACCGTTCCGCAACGCGCGGGGCAAGATCTACGAGATGAAGGACGCGGGCGACCATCTCGAGGTGATTCGCGAGCGCATGGACCTGGACGGCGAATGAGGCTGGGCGTTCAGCGCTCTTGAATGGCGTTGCCTGAATATTCAAAACTAAGCCACAGAATTACGTTTCCATCTGTCGCATAGGGAACGTAGACTAGTTGCAGGCATGAAACAGTCGGTGGAAGAACTGGAAGAGGTGGGGTTAGAAGTTACTGACCTGACTGATGCCACCCTCATCGCAGGGCGGCGGCTGCACTCCCGGAATGGTGCGATGCAGATGGAGGGGTTGCACCGGCTCGGTGTCGCCTTTGTAGAGCATCCGGATACCATTTTGCAGGAGTTAGCCAATGCTGCCGTCCGGCTATGTGGAGCGGACAGTGCGGGCATCAGCATTGAACGAGCCGATAAGACCGATGTGGACTACTATCGGTGGGTTGCGACGGCTGGCGAGTATAGCGGGTTCTTGGATGCGTCGCTGCCGAAGTCCCCGAGCGCCTGCACGGTGTGCCTGGAGCGAGGCGGCCCTCAACTCTTCCGGGTAAAGAAGCGATTCTTCGACATTCTCGGAGTAGAAGCTGCACCCGTGACGGACGGGATTCTGCTGCCGTGGGAGGTGGAAGATATGCGCGGGACGATTTTCATCATCTCCCACAGCCGCGAAGAGGCTTTTGATGGCGAAGACCTTCATCTCATGCAGATTCTGGCGAACTTCGCAGCGATGGGCATCCGGCATCAGTCTCAGCAGCTAAGGATTCTAGCCCAGGCGCGAGTGAGCGCAGCAGCAGCCATGGCGAACGATCTTGCTCATCAGATTAACAATCCATTGCAAGCTCTGATCAACCGATTGTTTCTTGCCAAGCAGAACGAAGGCATAGGGGATGAGCGGTCGCTGGCTGTGAAGTTAGAGGTCGACTTCGATCGGCTCTCCATGCTTGTGAAAGATCTTCTCGAACTTCCAAAACGGATCGTTGACGCCGGCTGATCTCGCCCACGCGCTATTGTGCTTCGTCACGGGATGGTGGTCTCGCCGGTGTGGGTGTCGATGGTCCAGGGTTGGGGCTTGGGCAGGAGGAGAGTGGTGTCGCGGATTTCGAGCGGCATCCAGATATAACGCGAGTCCCAGAGCTGCTTTGGCTGCCAGCGGTCGCCGACGTAGATGACCGAGGTGGTCTTGCGGCCCTTGACCTTGATGAGCATGCTGGATTGCGAGTCGTAGGTGTTGGCTTCGGGTGGAGCGATGTCGCGCATGGTGGACCAGGGACCGGCGAGCGAGGTGGCGGTGGCGTAGACGTTGGGGTTGGGTCGCCAGCCGGAGAGGTGTGAGCCGAGCACGTAGTAGAGGCCGTTGATGTGCATGACGGCGCCGCCTTCGAGCGGGGCTTCGATGAAGGAGACCTGCTTGGCGACGTCGAGGTAGTCGGGGGAGAGGCTGGCGATGAAGAAGCCGTGCGTGGGGCGGGATTCGAAGATGAGGTAGGGGGTGCCGTCGTCGTCGACGAACTGGCCTATGTCGCGGCTCTCCTGATTGAGTGGGCGGAAGCTCCGTACGTAGGTGTAGGTGCCGTCGACGGTGTCGCTGGTGAGGGTGGCGACGCGGGCTAATTTATAGCCGGGCGAGTCGAGGTGGACATACATGACGAACTTCTTCGTGTGCGGGTTGTAGAAGACCTTAGGGCGCTCGAAGACCCAGCCTGTACCGAGGTTTTCGGGGTCGGCGAGGGCGACTACCTGCCGGTGATAGTGCCAGTGGATGAGGTCCTTCGAGGAGTAGCAGGCGACGTAGCGTTTTGCGGGATCGTTGGTGCGGGTGCGGTCTTCGCCGAACCAGAACCACTCATCTTTGAGGTGAAGGATGCCACCGCCGTGAGCCTGGATGAGTTCGCCACGGTTGTCTAGCCACTGCTCGCCGGGGCGGATGAGGTTGGTGGACTGGGCGTTGGCCCGTGCGGCGGATATCACCAGGAAAAGGATGATGCAGAGGCGGCGCGTGCTCATAGGGTGGTCACCTGCGTTGGTTCGGAAGTCCAGGAAGGCTTAGCAGCCGACTACTTGTGGTTCTTGAGGAGAGTCAGGACTTCCTCGGCGTGACCTTCGGGTTTGACTTCGTCGAAGATGTGGATGAGGCGCTGGTCGGGCCCAATGAGGTAGGTGGTGCGCTTGACGCCTTTGACGAGCTTGCCGTACATGTTCTTGGGCTTGACGAGGTCGTAGCGGTTGATCAGTTCCATGCCGGGATCGGCGAGTAGGTCGTAGGGAAGGTCATATTTGGTCTGGAACTTCTTCTGATCTTTAACGGTGTCGCGGGAGATGCCGAGGACGACGATGTCAGCCTTCTGGAACTTCTCGAAGGCATCGCGGAAGCCGCAGGACTCGATTGTGCAGCCGGGGGTGTCGGCGCGGGGATAGAAGAAGAGGACGACCGGAGAACCCTTGAAGTCGGTGAGGTTGATGGTCTTGTTGTCCTGGTTCTGGAGGGTGAAGTTTTCGACGATGTCGTTGATTTGCATAATTCCTTTTCAGTATGTGGACGGAAGGATTCACTCCACAGATAAGAAAGCATACCCCAGAGGCTAAAGCCCCATGCTCAGGAGGCGCGGGAGGTCCAAGGCTGATGCCCTGGATTATCTGGGTGCTGGAATGACTTTAATCTCGAAGATTTTGGGCCACTGCTTGCCGGTGACGAAGAGACGGTTGTGTTGTGCGTCATACGCTATGCCGTTCAGGACGGCTTCATTATTGATCTTTTCGTTAGCGGGCAGGAGGCCGGTGAGGTCGATCCAGCCGAGGACTTGGCCATCGCGAGGCGAGATACGGGCGATGCGGTCTTCGTGCCAAATGTTGGCGTAGATCTCACCCTTGATGAATTCAAGTTCGTTGAGTTGGTCAACGTCCTTCCTGCCATCGCGGACGACGATGTGCCGTGTCTCCTTGAAGGTGGCGGGGTCGCGGAAGCGGAGTGTGGCAGTGCCGTCGCTGGTGATTAGTTGGGTTGCGGAATGGGTCATGCCCCAACCTTCGCCGGTGTAGGTGAACTGCTTGACAGGACGGAGGCTGAAGCGGTCATAGACAAAGCAGATGTTGGATTGCCAGGTCCATTCGTAGAGATTAGAACCCCAGTCGACTATGCCTTCGCCGAAGTATTGTGGCGGCAGATCGAGGCGCTGGATTGGCTTGCCCGTCTCAGGCTGGATGGCAAGCAGGGAGGAGTGGCCCTCGAGGCCGGTTCCCTCGTAGAAGAGGCCGTTGAGGTAGAAGAAGCCCTCGGTATAGCTTTCGGTGGAGTGCGGGTAGGTCGCAACGACTTTGTAGGTCGAGGTGGGGGCGGTCTGGGCGAGCGCCGCTGTTGCAGTGAGGGCGGCGGTAAGCAGAAGAGCGCGTGCAAGGGTGTTCATTGTGCTACGACTGCAGTGCGGCGAGGATTTTTTCGAGGGAGGTGGTGTCTTCGACGTTGAGGCTGGATTGCGCTCGGTCGATCTGGCGTAGAAGACCGGATAGGACTCTGCCGGGACCTACTTCGATGAAGTGGGTGGTGCCTTGCTGGATGAGGAGTTGGATGCACTCGACCCAGCGAACTGGTGCGGTGACCTGGCGGACGAGGCAGTCGCGGGCGTCCGCGTCTCGGGTGATGAGGCGGGCATCGACATTGCAGACGACAGGTACGGTGGGGTCGGCGAACTTGATGCCGGCGAGATCGATAGTGAGCTTCGCCTGCGCGGGCTGCATGAGGGCGCAGTGGAAGGGTGCGCTGACCTGCAGCATGACAGTGCGCTTGGCTCCGGCAGCTTTGCAGAGGTCTGCGGCGTGCTGGACGGCTACGGCTGCTCCGGAGATGACGGTCTGGTCGGGCGAGTTGAGATTCGCAGGCGAGACGACGATGGAGTTCGGCGAGTATGCCTGGGCGATGGGGTCGGTGGTGTCGGCTGCAGCGGGGTGGGTGAGGTCGTCGGAGGCCTTGGCGCAGAGGTCGTTGATCTGGTCGGCGGGGAGGCCGAGAATGGCGGCCATGGCTCCCTCACCTGCGGGGACGGCCTGCTGCATGTAACGCCCACGGTTGCGGACGGTGCGCACGGCGTCGGCGAAGGTGAAGGTTCCGGCGGCTACGTGAGCAGAGTACTCGCCGAGGGAGTGGCCGGCGGCGAAGGCGGGGTTGATGCCCTTTTCCGCAAGGACACGGGCGGCGGCTACGGAGAGGGTGAGGATGGCTGGCTGGGTGTGCTCGGTGAGCTTGAGGTCTTCCTCGGGGCCTTCGAAGATGAGCCTGGACAACGGGAAGCCGAGAGCTTCGTCGGCCTCATCGAAGATGGCGCGGGCAGTGGGGAAGTTGTCGTAGAGATCGCGGCCCATGCCTACGGATTGGGAGCCCTGGCCGGGAAAGAGAAAGGCAAGTTTCGGTGTACTCATCGAGTGTGATGGTAAACCAGCGAGGTTACGATCGGCTTGGCTAGATGCCCAGGCCGAAGTCGAAGTCCTGCTCGTCGCCGGAATGGGCGTAAAAGTCGTAGGGGGTTCGACGGTTGAATTTGTAGCGGATGCGAAGTTCGCGGCCTACGACGACGCCAATGGCGAGTGCGCCAACGCCCGCAGAGACCCAACTGATGGTTTTGAGGAGAGGAGACTTGGATCCGGGGAGATGATCGGCAGCGACGGCAGGGAGATCGGACATGGCTTTAGACAGATTTCTGCCGATCTTCGTATCGAACCGGCGGCTTGTATGCAGGAACTTCATGGTCTGGATGATAGCGCAGGTTGAGGGGGGCTGGCTGAGGTTTGTTGAAGGGAGGTACCAGGATGGGACCGAGTTTGTGGTGTTCGGAGAGGCTATTGTCGCAAAGGCTTGGGCCGAGGCACCTGCATCAGTATCGACGGACTAGGTAACGTCGACGCTCTGGAAGCCGAGGCCAAAAAGAAGGGTTGTCACAGTGGATCGGGCATTTTTGCGGGCCACGTCAAGGATGCCGTCGGCGAGGGCTGCCTTTTCAAGCTGCTGCTGGGCGCGGGCGCGGGTGTCGGACTCCAGATTCTGATCGACGGGAACAAGGATCCCGGTGGAGCGGGCGTAGACGCGGGTGTGCTGGTTGTCGATGGTGGTGACGAAAAGCTGCGAGGCGGGAAGGGTGACGTGGATGGAACGATTACCGTCCCTGTCGTCGATGCGAACGTCTTCGGGCTTGAGCTTTGACAGATCGATCCCGCCGATCGACTGACCGTGGACGACGAGCAGAATACGGTCTCCGGCGATGAGGTCAGGTAGGACGGTGCTGGACTTTGAGCCCTCGACGACGGTATCGAGGGAGTAGACGACGGTCTCGAGACGATTGAGACGCTGGATCTTCTCGACGACTGCGGGGACGGAGGTATCGAAGGTGGAGGTTCGTCCGGTGATGAGTGAGGCGAGGCGTGCTGGCAGGCCAGCGGTGGCGTTATGTATGAAGACGATGACGATGATGGCGCCGAGGACAAGTGCGACGATGAAGGCGAGGAAACTGCCGGAGGACGTACGGCCGGAGTTGTACTGGGTCGTCATGGGTGGGGCTTGTCCTTTGTGCTGCTATCCATACCGTAGCATTTTGTACGGCGGACGACGGTGTACAAAGGCCTTGCCGCGCGAACTCTAGGGTGAAACTTCCTACTGAGGCGGTGCGTTGATCTGAGTGGGGACGGGGGCGTCTTGAGTACCCGGGGGTTGAGGAGTGGGTGAGATACCGGGCTGCGCCGAGGAGCCGGGTGCGTCCTGAATGCGGGGCTCGCTCTGGACCTGCTGGTCGAGCTGCTGGCGCTGCTGGAGGATTCGATTCTGGTCGTCGATCTCGCGCTGCTGGTCGGCCTGCTGCTGGCGGAGGAGACGGGCATCAGCGGCTTTTTGCTGGGCGGTTACGGTGGGCTGGGACGGCTGGATTGGCTGGGACGGCTGGCTTTGGACGGGAGCCTGTGCCTGTTGCTGACGCAGCAGCAGGCGTCTGCGACGGGCTCTGCGCTGGGCAGCGGTAAGGGTTGACTTTGCTGGCGCGCTGGACGCCGTCGGAGATTGGGCTTGGCCAGTCATCCGAGCTGGAAGCAGTTGCGGGAGCGCGAGCAACGATCCGAGGAGAGCGATGTGGAGCGTGCCTGCCAAGGATTTGTGCATAGTTCCCTTCCCCTGCACATTTGGATGCGCGCGGAAGTCTGCGTGGATGTAGGTGGCCTGAGCGTTATTGACGCGTTGCGTTTGTAGTTTCGCTGGCGTGTTCGTCCGATGAGGTGCTGAGGCGGTGCTGGTAGCTGGCGGCTACGAAGGCGCGGAAAAGGGGGTGCGGCTCGAGTGGCTTGGACTTGAACTCGGGGTGAAACTGGCAGCCGAGAAAGAAGGGATGACCGGGAATCTCGACGATCTCGACGTAGGTCGCGTCCGGGGTGGTGCCGGTGAGGCGAAGGCCTGCGCCAGTGAGGATGGCCTCGTATTCGCGATTGAACTCGTAGCGGTGACGGTGGCGTTCGCTGATGTCGGTGGTGCCGTAGGCGTTGGCGGCGAGGGAGTCAGGCTCCATGGTGCAGGCCCAGGCTCCGAGGCGCATGGTGCCACCCATCTCTTCGACACCGGTGAGTTCGCGAAGTTTATAGATGATGCGATGCGGGGTGGCGGGATCAAACTCGCCGGAGTTGGCGTCCTTGAGGCCGCAGACGTTACGGGCGTACTCGATGCAGGCGGTCTGCATGCCGAGGCAGATGCCGAAGTAGGGGACCTTCGTCTCTCGGGCGTGGCGGATGGCGTTGAGCATGCCTTCGATGCCGCGCTTGCCGAAGCCGCCGGGGACGAGAATGCCGTCGAAGCCCTGGAGTTGGGAGGTGTAGTCCTGGGTGGGCTTACCTTCGGCGTCCCGGGTTTCGAGG
This sequence comes from Granulicella arctica, assembly GCF_025685605.1. Taxonomy (NCBI): domain Bacteria; kingdom Pseudomonadati; phylum Acidobacteriota; class Terriglobia; order Terriglobales; family Acidobacteriaceae; genus Granulicella; species Granulicella arctica. The sequence goes on along the minus strand of NZ_JAGTUT010000001.1, from coordinate 1,679,666 downwards.
CCTTCGGCTTCGATCCAGGTGACCTTCAGCTTGAGGTTGTGAGCCAGGGCGCCGTGGACGAGGGCTTCCTTGAGGGATTTGTAACTGTCCTCGTACTCAACATATTTGCCGACGATGCCGATCGAGACTTCGTCCTTCGGGTTGTAGGCGCGGTGGACGATGTCCTGCCACTTGGAGAGGTCGGCGTCTTTGGTCTCGATGCGGAGGTATTTGAGAGCGAGGGCGTCGACACCCTGCTCGGCGAGGTTGAGGGGGACCTCGTAGATGGAGGGGACGTCGCGGGCGATGATGACGGCCTTCTCTTCGACGTTGCAGAAGGCGGCGATCTTTGAGCGCATCTCGCGGGGCACGGCGCGGTCGGCGCGGCAGAGGAGGATGTCGGGCTGGATGCCGATCGAGAGCATCTCCTTGACGGAGTGCTGGGTGGGCTTGGTTTTAAGCTCCTGAGCGGCGGCGATCCATGGCACGAGGGTCATGTGCATGAAGCAGGTGTTGTCGCGGCCTAGCTCCTGACGCATCTGGCGGATGGCCTCGAGGAAGGGAAGGGATTCGATGTCGCCGACGGTACCGCCGATCTCGACGATGGCGACTTCGCAGTCTGCGGCGACCTTCCGCATGGCGTTCTTGATCTCGTTGGTGACGTGGGGAATGACCTGGACAGTCTTGCCGAGGTAGTCGCCGCGGCGCTCCTTGGTGATGATCTGCTCGTAGATGCGGCCGGTGGTGAGGTTATTGTCGCGGGTGAGCTTCGCGTGGGTGAAGCGCTCGTAGTGGCCAAGGTCGAGGTCGGTCTCGGCGCCGTCGTCGGTGACGAAGACCTCACCGTGCTGAAAGGGCGACATGGTGCCGGGGTCGACGTTCAGGTAGGGGTCGAACTTCATGATGTTGACGCGAATACCGCGTGCCTCAAGCAGGCAGCCAATGGAGGCTGCGGCGAGACCTTTACCGAGTGAAGACACAACTCCGCCCGTTACAAAGATGTACTTTGCAGACATGTCCGCGACCTCTTGAGATGGATTGGAAATTTGTGCGGTGTGGGCACTCCTAAGTATGGCAGGGTTGGCGGCAGGGGGCAATGGGGACGGCTACGGAAGTTCGGGTAGGAATTGCATGGCGGCAATTGTGGCGCGTTTGCGTTTCTGCATCTTATTGAGTTGATCTGCACATGACGAACGATCAGTTCAGGACACGGCTGCGATCTCAGTGACTAATAGACTTGCGCCAAGTCGAACAAAGGTAAGGGATACGAGGTAAACAGCGATGGAAAAGCAAGATGGTAAGGACGGCTTAAGCCGGCGAACATTTTTGGGTAAGAGTTCCGCGATGCTGGCTGCGGCGGCTGGTATGCCGATGATGGCGGCGGCCCAGCAGGCTGTTGACAAGAGCGGCGACAACCATAAAGGCGTGAATGAGCAGCAGCCCGGGCCGAAGAATGCTCCGCTGGAAGCGGCTGAGCCGAGTTCGGTCTATCCGCCGGAGTCGGACTCAGGGGGGCAGCCTCCGTTTAAGTACCCCTTCAGCTTCGCGCACAAGCGGATCGAAGCAGGCGGCTGGACGCGCCAGGTGACGGTGCGCGACCTGCCGATCTCAAAGAAGATGGCCGGGGTGGAGATGCGGCTCATTGCGGGCGGCATCCGCGAGTTGCACTGGCATGTAGGGGCGGAGTGGGCGTTCATGACGGCGGGGAGCGCGCGCATTACGGCGGTCGACCAGAAGGGCCGCGGGTTTGTGGAGGATATCCATGAAGGCGATCTCTGGATCTTTCCCGGCGGGATTCCACACTCAATCCAAGGCCTCGGGCCGGATGGGTGCCAGTTCCTGCTGGTCTTCGATGATGGCAACTTCAATGAATTCGAGACCTTTCTGCTGACGGACTGGCTGCACCATACGCCGAAGGACGTGCTTGCCAAGAACTTCGGCACCTCTGAAGAGACCTTCAAAAATGTGCCGAAACGAGAGCTTTTTATCTTTCCCCGAGACCTGCCTCGGACGCTGGCGGAAGAGCAGAAGGAAGCGTACGCGGGCTCGGGCCCGATTCCGAACAGCTTTGCGTTTTTTACGGGCAAGATGCATCCGACGAAGGTGAGTGCGGGCGGCAGCGTGAAGATCGTCGATCAATCCAATTTTCCCGCGACGAATATTGCGGCGGCGATTGTGACGCTGAAGCCGGGTGGATTGCGAGAGCTGCACTGGCATCCGAACGAGGACGAGTGGCAGTACTACGTGAAGGGCTCCGGTCGTATGACCGTGTTTTCAGCGGGCGGGCATGCACGGACGATGGACTTCCATGAAGGCGACGTAGGGTACATCGAACGGTCGCTGCCGCACTACATCGAGAATACCGGCGACACGGACATGGTGTTTCTGGAGGTGTTTCCGACGCCGCACTATGAGGATATTTCGCTCGGCGAGTGGCTGGCTCACACACCGTCGCGGCTGGTGGATCAGCATATCGGCACGGGAGAAGACTTCCTCCACAAGATCGGCAAGAAGGAAGCTGTGGTGGTGCCGGAGTAACAGCCGCACTTTGTCGGATCGTCGTAGAAGGAGTTTTCTTTGTTTAAGATCATGGTAGTTAACCTAGGACGCCGCTGGGGTGTAACCCTCGCGAGCGTTCTTGCCATTTTGGCGCTCACTTCTTCGCTTCGAGCGCAGCGGGAGATGTATCCGCGTAAAGAGGGCATCGTGCAGCCGTTGCAGTGGAAGGAGCTTCCGAGTTGGGTCACGCTTGATATGGAGTTGCGTGGCCGGACGGAGGAGCAGACCTCTCTTGGATATGTCGACGGCAAGGATCGGCTGTATGAGTTGACCCGGGTATGGGGCGGCGTGACGGTGCGACCAACGCACTGGATGAGCGGCTATCTGCAGTTTCAGGATCTGCACGCCCTGGGGTTGCCACTGCGGGATGTCGCGAGCAATATGCGGGACACGTTCGACCTGCGGCAAGGGTATCTGGAAGTTCACGCTAAGCGACTTGATGTAAAGGCAGGGCGGCAGGAGTTGCGGTTTGGCGATGAGCGCGTGATCGGCATCAGCGACTGGACGAATACGAGCCGGACGTGGGATGGTTTCGACCTGCGTGTCGGGGATAAAAACAAGATCGACTTGTTCAGCACATCGGTGGTGGCGATTCATCCGACGAGTTTGAATAAGCATGGTGCGGGACTCACCTTTCATGGTGCGGTGGCTAACCTGAACAGCGTTCTGCCGAAGACTTCGATACAGCCATTTGTGCTGATTCGCGCGGTGCCGCGGGTGATAAGCCAGCAGGGGACGGCTGGGAGCGAAACCGAGGTGAGCTTCGGGAGCTATTACGATACGAAGCTGCCGTTTGGGTTCGATTCGTCGGGGACGGGCGTGTTGCAGCGCGGCAGTTACAGCAACGATTCGATCCATGCTGGTGCGGCGATTATTCGAGGTGGCTATGCGGCAGGCCGGCTTCCGCTGAAGCCGCATATTGAAGGCGAGTATGACTATGCCACGGGCAATCCACGTACAAACGCCCAGCGAATTGGGACGTACGATCAGCAGTATCCAAGCAATCACAATGCGTTTGGGTTGGTGGATTTGTTTGGATTTCAGAACATCAAGCAAGATCGGCTGAACTTCTCGCTGGCACCGCAGAGTAATTTTCTCGTGCTTTTTCAGGCGAGTTCGCTGCATGTTGCCTCGGTGAACGATGGGGTGTACACGGGACCGGGCTCGATCCTCTTCAAGGCGCCGACGGGCGGGTTTACTCATGACGGGATCGGGACGGAGTTTGACGCGTCAGCGAAGTACATCTTTCGCAAGTCGTTCGTGACCAATGTGGGTGTTGGGCATTTCTTCCCGGGTGCGGTGATGACCAGTTCGGCGCATGGCGCTCCGCTGACGCTGGCGTATCTGCAGTTTACGTATCGCTTCAAGGTTGACCGGTAGCGGTCGCTATACTGTGGGCTCATGGCAAGTTTAGCGATAGCGCGCGGATGGATCGATGTGCAGGAGTGGAGCCTCGAACGGATGCACGGTATGGCTGCGCGGGTACGGCGTGGTCCTCCGCTCGCTGCGAATCTTGCGACGGGATTGCGTGGCGAGCGGGCAGCGCTGTTCCATCTGCGACGGCTTAACTATACGATTGTGGCGACCCGATGGACGAGCGCGAAGATGCGTGGGGATGTCGATCTGATTGGCTGGGATGGCGACTGGCTTTGCTTTATCGAGGTGAAGACACGGTCAGTACGGGATCTGAATCCGGCGGAGTCGGCTGTGGACCGGGACAAGGAACGGATGCTGCGTGGTTTGGCACGAACGTATCTGCGAGCGTTCCCTGAGGAGAAGCGGCGCATAGTCCCGGTGCGGTTCGATGTGGTTTCGGTATATCTGCTGAAGGGTGGCACCGACTTTGAGATATTTCAAGGAGCATTTGATTTGCAGGGAGGACGGCAATGAGCACGAAGTATGCGGACGAGACGGCGCTGGCGGAGCTTGATCCTGTTGCGTTGGGGATGCGGTTGTCCGAGGTTGTAGGAGCAGCGATGCCTTGGCTTGAACAGGTTTCAGGCAAGCGAGCGGGCGAAGCTCCGTCGGAAGGAAAGTGGTGCGCGAAGGAGGTTATCGGGCACCTGATCGATTCGGCGGTGAACAACCTGCAGCGGATTGTTCGGCTCGATACTGTTCTCGATGTGGAGCCGGAGGTTCGGTCGCTGAACTATGAGCAGGATGAGTGGGTGCGGGCGCAGCACTACGCGGAGAAGGAATGGGTGCAGATCCTGGAGCTTTGGCGGGTGTTGAATGCGCATATTGCCTGGACGATGGGGCATGTGGCACGTGGACATCTCGGGCGTATCTGCGTCTTTCCGGACGGGCATGTGACGCTGTGTTTCCTGATGGAGGACTATGTGGCGCACATGGATTACCATCTGAAGGCGCTGCGGGAGTTGGTCTGAGGCTGAAGGGTCTTCACGGGCCTAGAGCGAATTAGAGACAGTACGATACGCAGGCCGGGTAGTGCCAAGCCGATTGGCTGGTTGCCGGTGTCTAAGTAATGAGAGGAAGAACGCGATGACGTTGCTGAATGCTCCTGAGTACAACGAAGGCCGCGAGACGCGGAAGCGCAACCTGTGGATCGGGAGCGGCGTGCTGCTGGTTGTGCTGGTCATTACGACGCTTGCTGGTTACATTCTCGGGCATGGATGGTTCTTCCAGAATCTGCCGGAGGAGCATACCGTTAGCAACTTCATGAGCGATCTCGAGGCCAAGGATTATGTGAAGGCGTATGCCATCTGGATGAACGATCCGAAGTGGCAGGAGCACCCTCAGAAGTATGACTACACGCTGCAGCGATTCATCGAGGACTGGACGACGGCGAGCGATTGGGGCCCAATCAAGACACACCATGTCGATATTTCGAAGCGGACGGGCACGGGGATCATCGTGGCGGTGACGGTGAACGGGAGTTCGAAGAAGATGTTCATGTGGTACGAGCGGTCGAACGGGACGCTTACGTTTCCGGCTCCGTATCACCTGGAGTATTGAACATCGGCTGCTGGGAGCTCTGGAAGAGCTGATCGCGGATTGCGGCGGACTGGATCGAACCGACCTCCAGGTAGATGTGGCGAATGTCGGGATTCTCCGCCTGGACGGCGGTCTCGATGCGGTGGACTGCCTGTTCGATATGCTGTGCGGTTAGGCCTGGTCGAAATTGCAGGTTCATGGTGAGCAGGATCGCGTGCGGGCCGAAGTACATGGTGAACGGATAGCCTACCTTTTCGACGTCGGGGTCAGCCTGTGCGAGGAGGCGGATGCGGCGAAGGGTGGCGGTGTCGGCACCTTCACCCACTAGCAGGGTTTTGCACTTTGCGATGAGCAGAACGGCCACGACGATCAGGAGCAGGCCGATGATGATGGAAGCAATTCCGTCAGCCTGCTGCCAGCCGAAGGTGTGACTTAGGAAGATTCCTATGAAGGCTGTGAGCAGGCCGAGGATGGCGGCGGTGTCCTCGAAGATGACGGTAAAGATGCTTGGATCTTTGCTTGCTTTGATTGCCTCGAGTAGGGGTCGATTGCCAGATGCTTCTCGAAACTCCTTGACGCTGACATAGAGGGAGTAGCTCTCGAAGAGAATGGATACGCCCAGAATGGCGTAAGCCCACGTGGCGTCCTCGGAAGGAGCAGGATGGCGGACGTGGGCGATGCCTTCAACGATGGAGATGCCGCCGCCGAGTACGAAGATGAGCAGGGCGACGATCAGGGTCCAGAAATAGAGCTCTTTGCCGTGACCGAAGGGATGGACCTCATCGGCAGGACGCGATCCCTGGCGCTGGCCGAAGAGCAGGAGTGCGCCGTTTCCGCAGTCCACGACGGAGTGAATCGCCTCCGAAAGCATGGCAGATGAGCCGGTGACCACGAAGCCGACGATCTTGGCGGCGGCAATGCCGAGGTTGGCACCGATGGCGACGAAGATGGTCTTTCTGGATGAAGACACAGCGGGCTCCCCCACGCGATTCGTCCGCGTTCTATCAACGTGAGATGCGAGACGCTATCTTCTGCGCCCGTGGAGCTATTCGGCTTTGCCGAGAGTGTTGGCCTGGTAGGCCTTCTGAAGGACGAAGAAGGCCTTTTTCTTTGTGCCATCCGGAGCGATAAGGCCCTTGCGGTTGAAGTCGTCCTGAATGCCGGGACGCACGCGGACGGGGGAGCGGAAGTCCATCAGGAGCCATGGGGTGGTGCCCCGAAGCTGCGGGATGTTGTTGAGCATGGTGATCTGGTTCCGGTAGATATTGGCCTGGTACTCCTCGGTCCACCGGTCAGTGTCGCTACCGTGGAGACCGGCTTTGGCATCGCCGCCCCATTCGCTCATGATGAGGGGTTTGTCGTAGCCGACGGTCCAGGTGGTTTTGGCGGCGTCCTCGGGAGTCTTCTCGTACCAGCCGATGTACTCGTTCGCGCCGATCACGTCGAGAGCTTTACCGAGCGGATCGTCGACGATCTTGGTGTTGCCTTCGCCGCGAACGAGGAGGGCGGCGGTAACGAGGCGAGTGGGGTCGTACTCGCGGGCCTTGTTGGCGAGCGTAGTGAGGAACTGTGTACGAGCGGGAGTGTTTGGCGTCTCGTTGGCGACGGACCAGAGGATGACAGAGGCCTTGTTGCGGTCGCGGCGCTGGGCTTCGTGAAGTTGCTGCTCGGCTTTGACGAGGACGGCGGGGTCTTCAAAGTGGAGCGCCCAGTAGGTCGGGATCTCGCTCCAGACGAGAATGCCCATGCGATCGGCCGCGCGGGTCATGTGCTCGTCGTGAGGATAGTGGGCGAGGCGAACGAAGTTGACGCCAAGATCTTTGGCCCAACCGAGGAGGGTGGTCACGTCCTGCTCGGAGTAGGCTCGGCCGGTGCGGTAGGGAGCCTCGGCGTGGATGCAGATGCCGCGAAGGAAGATGGGCTTGCCGTTGAGGAGGATTTTGGTGCCCTGAACCTCAATGGTCCGAAAGCCGATGTCATCCGTGAGCGTGTCAGAGCCTGTGGAGAGGTTGACCTTGTAGAGCTTCGGCGTTCCCGGAGCCCAGAGTTGGAGGGATTGCGGGGTGAGGTGAATGGGGGCGCGGCCGTCGGCGTCGGTGATGACGTCGGTGTTCAGCTTGAGGTCGGCGATGCTGATGTGGACCCTGGTGCCGGGGTCAGCGTGCTCGACGTGGATGTAGCCTTCGATGGTCTTACGGTCGGCGCGGCTGAGGTGAAGGTCGTAGTCGTCGATAAAGGCTGTGGGAACGGTGACGAGGGAGACGTCCCGGGTGAGGCCACCGTAGTTCCACCAGTCGGTATTGAGGGTGGGGACGCCATCTTCGATGCGGGTGTTGTCAACGTTAATGACGGCAGAGTTCTGGCCAGCCTTGAGAGCCGTGGTGACCTCACAGTCGAACGGGGTGAAACCGCCCTCGTGATCGCAGACGTGCTGGCCGTTGATCCACAGCTTGGCGCGATAGTTGGCCGCGCCGATGTGAAGAAAGACGTGGGTGCCGGGCCTGGGAGTGGCCTCAAACTTGCGCTCATACCAGAGAGGACCTTCGTAGTAGTAGAGACGGTCGGTCTGCGTATTCCAGTCCCCGGGAACCTTGAGCGTGGGGGACTTGGCAAAGTCATACTCTATGGGCTGGCCGGTGGCGGCATTGGGGTCCGCATCCTGAAAGTAGCCGTTCTTCTTGATCTCACGATGAAAGCTGTAGAGGCCGCCAAAGTATGGGTCGACGATGATGTGCCAATCGCCGTCGAGCGTCTGGGCTGGCCGATAATCCAGGTCGACCAGGAGCGGCGAGACGGGCCAACTGGCGGTCTGGGCGATGCCGATATTCGCAGAGACGATAAAGAGAAACAGAGCAGGGAGCGAGTGGATGCGCAGATTCATAGGAGAAGCCATGGTATCTGATCGAGCTTCGGGTCTGAACAAATGGCGTCCTGGTAGGAAGCCTTTTGCTTTGGTGAGGCTGCTTCTTTGATGGTTTTGGGCTCGTCAGGGCTTGCTGTGAAGCAAATTTGGTGGTGGGCCCGGAGGGATTTGAACCCCCAACCAAGGGATTATGAGTCCCCTGCTCTAACCGTTGAGCTACAGGCCCTGCTGTGACTTACTTGCGAGATAGATCGAAGCCTTGCTTTCAATCTAGGCTATTGTCTCGTGCTCGTGACCCTGGTGTCGGATGTACGTGCGATTGCGACGTATGACGCTTCTGCCGTCCGGCCAGCTTCATGATTGTAAATGCCTGGATCGCGACTTCTTCAAGCCGTGAGACAGATGCCTCGGCAAACTCTCGAATCGTGTCAGATTGGTCTTCGTGGCTGCGTTATTCGGGTGATGTTTCGCTTTATTCCCGACGTCGTCCGCTGAGTAGCTGAAGGACGGCGAGGAAGATGTTGATTGCGTCCAGATAGATGGACAGCGAGAGGGAGACGGCAGACTGGCCATCACCGCCCGCGCGGATGCGCGCAAAGTCGCCTACGGTGAGCACGGCGAAGATCCCCAGCGTGAGCCAGGAATAGGTGCTCGGAGTGAGGAAGTGGAGGAACATGCTCGCGATGCCGAGGAGCATGAGGCAAAGCAGAGCTGCGAAGCCGATCCCGGCGATTCGTCGATAGTTAATCTGGAAGAGGTAGGCGACGCAGCCCATCGCAGCCATTCCGAGACCGGTCGTGAGGGCAGCCTGAAAGACAATGGCGGAGCCAAAGTTCTGGATGTAGCGGTGGATGAGCGGACCGATCTCCCAACCCATGAAGTAGGTGAGGGCGAGGAATAGCCCCAGGGCCAATGAAGGATTGGCGCGTCGCCGCGCGCCACTGATGGCGAAGATTAACGCGAAGACTGCGAGTAGTCCGGGAAGCGAAGCCCAGGGGGGTGCGGTCGCCACACCACACGCTGTGACCAGGAAGCCAAAAGAGGTGATGGCTAAAACCTTGGCGAGCAGGGAGGCGGTCTCTTCGCGGGGGACATCAATGATTGTGGAGTAGGTGTTCAGGCGGTTCTCGAGCATACGTTTCCTTCAGCGAGCCTGTGTTGGAAGGCAAGCACTGTTCTATAAGACGCTTTTAAACTGCTTTTGTCGGTCGATTTACACAGAACAGCCTCGCGTCCTCGTCAGACTGCGCCCTGTCTTACGGTCCCGGCTGCCTATACGGCTCCTGTATAGGTTACGGTGAGGGTGAAATTTATACCGGAGGCCGGAAGGAGGGCACCGATCAAGCTGATCGTGTGCCAGCCTGTAGTGTTGACCTTCGCCACGGCTATCGCGCTTGAAGGTGGGCCGGAAAGGCTTAGGACTTCCAGAACGTCTTTCGGACCCGCTGCTTCCATCTGTACGGTCGCCTGCCCGGAGTTTCCGGTGCGATCAAATTGAAGGTGTAATCGCAAGTCCGTGTCCTTTTGGCAGTAGATTCTCTGCGGGAGGACCTGACGACCATTTTTTACCGGCATGATCCTGAGAGTTGGATCGCCAACAAAGACTTGTGTCGTCTGGCGTCTCTGGGTTGGATGAGCATCTCCCACTCCTGCGGGCGCGTAGATTCCATAGGACGTTCCACTCGAGTAGGCGTTTGAGTGCACGGTAAAGTTTGCCCAGCCGTCGGCGTTCGTCCACACATCTGGCAGGTGGCCGGTGTAGTCATGGAGCAGGCGATTTGGACCGCAGGGCGTAGGAGCCCAGAAGGACCGCTCGGTGAGCGTATTGAAGTTCACCACCGTCACCATGCCGCCACTCCAGCCCATCGAGCCACCATCGCCACCGCGGGTGATGATAAGCACATCCTGATCGACATACGGAATTTCGCACGTGCCAAAGGCGAACTTGCGATTGATCCAGCAGAGATTGTCGATCAGCCGCTTCAGGCCGTAGGATCCAGGCCAAACGGACGACGGAAAGTAGTCCTTTCCGTAGACAAGCGTCTTGGCGAGCGGCAGCGACATTAGAATCGCGTACGCAATGGCCTTGTTGAAGATGACCTGTTGACCTGGTGTGGTGTCGGTGTCTGGATTGTCGACGAAGCCTACCGAGAGACCGGGGTTCATCTGCCAATATCCGGCGCCTCCAGCAACGAACTGACGAGCGTCGTATCCATTGCATGCGGCCTGCAGGTGCCAGTGCAGATCGAAGTCTTCGACCGCGGAGCGGCTATTCATGGGTGAGTTCGTAGCCCATGTGCCCATATTCCAGCGATTATCAAAGAACTCGGAGTAGAACGAGCACTGCGGAACAGCATTCATGATCTCGCGCACTGCCGGAGGATAGGAGCCTTTGACGTCGTCGAATCGATAACCGGTGGCGTCGGTCAGGTGCGTCAGCCATTTTACGAAGGCGATGGCATCGTCCAGCGACTCCTGCGAATGTTGATAAGAGCGCGGGCGGCCGAAGCCGGGGTCGAGTGGACCACCAGGAACTGTGTCGTTCTGCGCCCACGGTGGATTTGGAGAGCCACGAAACCAACTCGGCTTGGTCGAACCTGCTCCGTTCATGGTTTTGTTGTCTGCGCCTGGATACTTGAAGACGCCCGGACCTCCATTCTCGCCAACCATCTGGTGCAGCACCAAGTCGAGCAGCGTCTGCACGCCGTGGGTGTTGAGGGCTGCGATCATAGCGAGCAGATCTTCGCAAGATCCATAGCGCGTGCCGTCGAGTTGACGAAGCCAGAAGACACCGTAACCATCATCGCCTGGACCTGCGCCACCCTGGCAGAGAGAGGGCGGCGGCGTCTGGAGGAAGTCAAAGCTTTGGCCGATCTCGGCAGCAATGGAATGAAGGTACGTCCAGAGGCCGGGAGGTACAGTAACCCGCCCCTGGTTCACATTCAGGAACCTTCCCCATCCGATGAGTCCAATTGCCATTGGATGTCTCCGTTTTGGTGAAAATCAGCGTACCAATAATGTGAGAGTGCGCATGCTTATTGACAACCACGCTCTCGTTGGGAAAGCCCAATGGCCGACGTACGAGGCCATGCACGGCATAGTACGCCAACCTCGTCGCAGCTTCTCAATAATCCGCGGCGAAATCATGTTGAAGGTGTCACTACGCGAGATTTTGGGAACATTCCTGGTTCCGCGCTATGTGACTTCAATCGCGCAGGTCACTCTCTACGAAGGCGGAGGTATCGAAGCTTCGTCCGGAGCACAGCACGAAGCTACTTCTCGCCTACGGTCCCGGGGGTCGTATTTGCGTCTTCTGGTGCGGAGGGATTGAGGTGGCCGAGGCGGTTTTCGGGGGTATTCGACTCCACCTGAACCTGACCCGGACCCGTAGTCGAGGGAGTTTCGCCTTTTGGGCCCGAGGGTTCGGCGGCTGCTTGTTTCTCCTGGTGGGACTGATCGACCGCGGACTTTGGAGCGTTGCTGTCTGGCATGAGGGCCTCTGGCGTTCTTTACCATTGGAGACAGGGTTGCAGGAGCAGGTTGCTCCCCTATTTAGTGAGAAGGCTATCGGGGAAGATGAAGCTTCGGATTCCATGTGATCTGTAACCATCCGCTCTCGTTGTGCTGCGCGCCGGACATAAAGGAAGGAATGAGGAAGCGTTCGTGCTGGGCAAAGAGTTGGGCGGACCACTCTGGCGTGAAAGCGTAGGAGGCGTTGACGAAGCCGTCGCTGATGGTGCTGCCGCCGGGGAGAAACGCCAAGCCGCCCTTGGCCTGGCGGTAGCCGAACTCGACGCGCGACCGCGCCGACAACCAGTAGCCTGTACGACCTTCGAAAGCTCGGGAATCACGACCGACTGCATTGCCAAGGAGGAATCCTTTGTTCGTGTTGCCGTCACGATATTGATTGTTGATGAAGAAGCGAATGCCCCCCTCATCGCGGCTGAGTTCTTCGGAACTGGCCATCTCGAAACGGAGATCCATATGCGGAAGGTAGGGTAAGCGGGCGAGATAGATGCCCGGCGCCCAGGCAACGCGGCGAGGTGCGTCGATGGGATTGAGTTCGTCGTCGGCATAGGCATCAGCATAGAGGGTGACGATTTTGCTGAGGCCAGGGACGTGGAGACGGAAGTCAAAGTCGCTTTTTCGGTCGCCCGGATCCGTACGATCGCCGTAGTTATACTGTCCCGCCGCCGCCGTGCTCGTTGAGTTGGAGCTGAAGAGATTGTCCTTCAGAGTTCGCAGGGTCATTGGATGGCCGACCCCCCAGAGGATCGACCAACGGGTGAAGCTGACTTCCAGATTGTTACCGAAGGTGAGGTCAATCTTTTGTCCGTTGAAGTAAGGGCGGGCGGGATACTTATGGCCGGAGAGTTTGCCAAAGACCAGATCAAATTTGTACGTGCCCAGGGTTTGAAAGAAAGGGTAGGGATGGGGTCGCGTCGACACGAGGCGGAGGTTGTATGTCGGTTCAGCGTTGCTCGAGAATGACCAAGGGCCCATGGTGGTTGGCCCCCAGAAGATCTCCTGCTTGCCAAAGGAGAGAGCATTGCCAGCGAAGGCGATGCCGGCATAGAGCTCGATGGGACGCTGCCGCAGATAGGCGGAGATGGCCGGGGTGGGTGGGGAAAGGTTTGCAGGTGCGGTACCGAAGGCGACAGCCCCATCCAAGGTATTAAATAGCTGCGACTCGGCGGACGTAATTGCCAGAGCGCCTGGACTTTGCTGAAGCTCCTGGCGGTCATACATAAAAAAACGGCCATGTGTGGCGCGCGCCGAGAAACCTGCGATGACACTACTACCGCGACCAAGGGGGCGGCCGAAGTCGTTCCACCACGTTTGACCGAAGTGAAAGCCGTCTGTGAGCGCTGGACCGGCGATGGTGCCGGAGCGGGTGTAGGCAGATTCAAGGACGATACCGTCGTGATCCTCGGGCTGGGCAAGTTCCTTGAGGAGGTCCGAAAGGAGGCGCTGTGCCTCTTCGTTCATGGAATCGCTGGCGTTGTAAGAGAATAGGCTCTCTTCCACCTCTCTCGTCTGGCGGAGGCACTCTTGACGTGTCCAGGGACGGATGCTTACGTTTTGCGATGGGATAAAACCCATGGCTGCAAGACGCTCCAAGGCAGGATAGATCCAGCTATCCATAGGAACATTTGTTGAGCCAAAGCGGTCGTTATCGCCAATTTCGGGAGGAGTGAGGTCGGCGGAGGAATATGGTGCGATCTGCTCCCTAACCTCATGGGGGCTGGCGGGGGCCGGTTGCAACAATGGAAGGAAGTCTCTGGGGGAGTCGTTCTCTGCAAGAGTATTGAGGAAGGGGCGGTGTATATTGAGCGACTTCGTCGGCGCAGCCGTTGTGATGATCGTTGATGCTTGAAGGCGGCTGGAGGGGGACAACTGGATCTGTGCTGGAGAGAGGAGAGGGCACCACAGCAATCCAAGAATGGACGTATACACGAGGTACTGTTTGATGCTCACTATATCTCCGAACCGAGCCCCGCATGCGCGCCTGAGTACGGCTGTGGCGGAGACGGGCTATTCGCAGTATATCGAGGCCGTCTGCATTTCCATTTGGAATGCACCCCATTCCGGAATCAGGATTGCCCGGAAGTTGCCCGATTTCAGCTTTCGTGGGCGTTGATACGAGAATCCGCTATTCTGATAGCACTCGTCGCGAGTAAATTGCTGAGATCGACGAGAGGGTCTCGTTTGAGACAAATAGCGCTGACACGGCCAGAATCGGATGAGCGATGACACGAGTGAGCAGCAGGTCAGGAAGAATTTTTGAGAAGAGATGTGCTGATGACGTACAAGATGTGGCGCAGGATAATTAATGCGTGTGCTTTGGTTTCTTTTGCTTGTAGCACAGCGGCGTTGGCAATAGCGCAGGGCTCCTTTGGCCAGGACAATAACCCTTTCTCCTCAGGGATAGGCACGCAGAGCGACACAACGAATCAGCAGAGCCCCAATCTGCCGCAACAAGCATCGCCCCCGCAGATCGGGCCGCGGGTTCTAACCCAGCCGGATCAGACGAACCAGCGGAACGGACTTCAGCAGCAAGATAACGGGACAAACTCACAAACTGAGCGGAACGGTCGTCAGCCTGTTCAAAATCCGCTCGAGCCGGTTCAATTAACTCCCTTTCAACGCCTTGTGGCGGCCTCTGTGGGGCGCGTGCTGCCGGTATTCGGTGCGACATTATTTACAAATGTGCCGTCAACATTCGCCCCTGTTGATCGCATTCCTGTGACCCCGGACTATGTCATCGGTCCGGGCGACGAGCTGCTGATTCGCATCTGGGGTCAGGTTTCACTTGATGGCCACTTTACGGTCGATCGATCAGGAGACGTCTATATTCCTCAGGTTGGCACCGTGAGAGTGGCCGGGGTCCCGTTTGCTAAGTTGACCGACTTCTTACGGTCACGAGTCAGCCGCACATTCCGGAACTTTGATCTCAATGTAAACATTGGACAATTGCGCTCGATCCAGATATTTATCGTGGGCCAGGCGAAGCGACCGGGCAGCTACACGGTTAGCTCGCTCAGCACGCTGGTCAACGCCCTATTTGCAAGCGGTGGCCCCGCGCCTTCCGGCAGTTTACGCAACATCGAGGTGAAGCGTGGCAAAGAGACAGTAACGACCTTCGACTTTTATGATCTGTTGTTGAAGGGCGACAAGTCAAAAGACGTGCCGCTGCTCTCAGGCGATGTTATATATATTCCGCCGGCGGGTCCGATGGCTGCTGTAGCGGGAAGCGTGCATGAGCCTGCGCTCTACGAATTAGAGCCAGGGGCCACCGTTAACGATGTGATCGCACTGGCTGGGGGGTTGTCGACGCTAGCTCAGGATAAGCAAGTGAGAGTAGAGCGAATTCTGCATCACGACTCGCGTGCGGTGCTCGATATTAAGCTGGATGCGACGGGTTTAGCGACACCGCTGAGTGACGGAGACATCATCGAGGTTTCGCCGATCGTCGATCGGTTTAAGGATGCGGTAACGCTCCGGGGTAATGTGGCTGATCCACGGCGGTTTACGTGGTTTCCAGGCATGAGGATTCGCGACCTTATACCGAATAAGGAAGCGTTGTTGACTCGGGACTACTGGCAGCAGCGAAACCAACTTGGATTGCCGGTTCTGGATTCCACGCCTGATGTACGGCGGTACGCTCCGGATGCCCCGGTGGCCCAGCTTAACGGCCGCGGTCTCGGGCCGATCAAGTCACCGCTCCTGCTAAACTCCGGGAATACTCCAGACAGCGACACCAATGTGTATGGAAACAACGTCAATTCAGGCTCGGTGAACTCTGGCCTGATGGACGGAACCGATCCCAACACCCAGACAGGATTGAACAGTTCAAACAACCCGTCCAGTAATTCGTCGCAGCAGAACAGCTTGGCAGCAGGCGATACGAACAGCGATGGCAGCACCAGGGCGTCCCGCAATAGCAGCGTGTCGTCTCAGGATTCTCGGATTGACAACTCGGCTACAAGCAGCACAAGCAGCAACAGTGCCTCGGGAACCTCTGTGAGCGCATCGGTGACTGGCGCAGCGCGGCGCTTTCCAATCAAGAATGCCGTCGTGTTAAGCGCACCGGAGGTTGACTGGGCTTATGCCGTAGTGCAGCGTCTCAGCAAGGATGATCTGACAACACAACTTCTCCCATTCAATCTCGGACGGTTGGTGATGAGCGGCGATGAGACCCAGAATCTCGAGTTGGAGGCAGGTGATGTGGTGACCATCTTCTCCAAGGCGGATATCAAGGTCCCGCAGGCACAACAGACTAAGTACGTGCGGCTCGAGGGAGAGTTCACGGCGGCGGGCACCTATAGCGTAGCCCCGGGAGAGACGCTCCGACAGCTTGTTGCCCGCGCAGGCGGCCTTAGCAGCAGTGCCTATCTTTATGGGTCACAGTTCAGCCGTGAATCAACCAAGGTTCTGCAGCAACAAAGGCTGAATGACTATGCAGCCGATCTGGACAGACGCATTAAACTGGCTGAGGCAAACAGCGCAAATAACGCCCTTAACCCGCAGGACCAGATAGCGAATATTTCTGCGCTGCAGAATGCTCGTACCGTAGCAATCCGTCTTCGCCAGTTGGTTGCGAGTGGCAGAATCGTCTTGAATATGAGCCCAGATGGTAAGACTGTCGCAGACGTTCCGGATTTGCAGCTCGAGGATGGAGACACGTTCGTTGTGCCGCAAACCCCTGTGAGCGTGGATGTCTTCGGATCGGTCTATACGCAGAATTCATTTCTATACAATTCGCGGAAACGGGCTGGTGACTATATTCGCCAGGCTGGGGGCGGGACGCGTACTGCAGATACAGGACGGAGCTATATCGTGCGTGCGGATGGATCAATCATCAGCCGCCAATTCTCGTCGGCTTTGTTTACGGGAAACTTCGATGCAACGCATCTTTATCCAGGTGATGCGATCATAATTCCCGAGCAGGTGGACAAGCGTCCGCTGCTTCGAAACCTGGTTGATATCGCGACAATTATAGGTCAGTTCGGCCTCGGCATTGCTGCCATCAACGTGTTGCAATAGCTACTCATGTTGCCTCGGAACTAAACGAGCAGCTTAGTCTTAGAGACACTACTTACCGCGACTGGGTCAACTGAACGATAGGACGAAATCATGCGAATATTCGGTACTGGACTGCCACTCTTACAGCGTATCCGCAGAAAAATCGCCCGCATGCGCCAAGGACGGCTTGAAACCTTTCCTTTATATTCACCCTTTGTTCGTGGAAAACGGGGTCTGGAGATCGGAGGGCCGAGTGGTTCTTTCGAGAAGGCAAGCTTTTGCCCGGTGTATGAGGAAATAGCATGTCTCGACAATTGTGATTTTTCGCAGTCGACTGTCTGGGCAGAACATAGCGAATCCTTTCGTTTCCATGAGAACAAAGCACCGGGAAATACTCTTTTCTGTGATGGGTCGGCTTTAGTGGAGGTTCAAAACGCAACTTACGATGTGCTTCTGTCAGCACACAATCTGGAACATTTTGCCAATCCGGTGAAAGCCCTAAGGGAGTGGCAAAGGGTTCTTAAGCCCTCGGGCGCCCTTGTACTTGTTCTTCCTAACTACAAGATGACCTTTGACCATTTGAGAATGCCAACGAAGGTCGATCACATGATGGAAGACTTCGAGAAGAACACTGGCGAAGAAGACCTAACCCATCTACCTGAAATCCTCGATAAGCATGACTTAGCGATGGATCCGCCTTCCGGCACAAAGCAGGAGTTCCAGAAGCGCTCTGAGAGCAATTATCTAAATCGCTGTCTGCATCATCATGTTTTTGATGAACATAACAGTCGAGAACTGTTATCTCGAGTTGGCTTTGACGTACTTGCGGTCGAACTTGCCGCACCATTCCATATCTGCCTGCTTGCACGCATGAAGTAGTGATTGCACAAGAGTTTCTGCTCTTAGCCTGCCTCACTTAAAGATTCTCTCTGGGCTGTATATGCCCAAAGAGAATCTATAGACCGAAATGAGGAAATCAGTCTTTTAGGTGTGTACGGTTCGATGAAATACGTACAGTGCCGTTTCAGGTATTTAGACGACTGGCTAGACCAAGATGCCGAGGCCGAAGCTTTCCTGAAGGTTGTAGAACCTCTTGCCTGTAATCCGCGCAATGTCGATCATCGCCTGTTTGACCGCTGGAAAGCTCTCAGTATCGTGGAATAGACTGCACTTGGAGTGCTTAGCGCTCCACAGGCCGCACGCAAACGTGTCTGTATAGGTATGAATGATATCGACATGGATCAGATCGTACGTAGAATCGTCTTTACGTATCCAATCTTGATAATTGCTTTGCACCAGTCGAATATTATCGAACTCCGCTAGATTGCCGGTTGTTTGTTCAAATAGGTCTCGCTTATCGCCTGTGTGTCGGTCTCCGAGAAAGGTATCGATGCCTATTACTTCATCGAAGTAGCACGAGAGAGCCACAGTAGAGTAGCCATGTTCGACTCCGAATTCCATACAGCGCTTTGAACCAATGTCAAATCGTTTAATAATGTCCGCAAGTACACTCTCCAGTCCTTTCCATGCGCTGGCTACCTCCAAAACACGAGGAGGCAATTGGCGGCTTTCGGGACTGTAGGGTAGGACAGGTACAGTTGATTTTGCAAGGCCACTTAGTCGTGACTTCCAGTATTCAGGTTCTACGATCACAATTGCCCCCGCCACGCTTACGTTCAATAAAGACTGATTTTATCATTGCGAAGCCACAACTCTGCCTGATGCTACATAATGCGTTACGGTATCGATCGACGTCCGAAAGCCTGCACGATACTTTCGTGTTCTTGACGATTGAGCGTCCCAAACCAGGCAAGAAGTATTGTTCCTGCTGCCCAAGTTGATGTCTCCCCGATACTAAAGTTGTTGGGCCGGAAGCGTTGCCAGAGCAGAAGGAGCAAAGACGGCAGGCATACCAGTGCTGGTCTCGTTATGCCTTCCACAAACAACTTGGCGCGGGAGACGGCTAAGGTGCTTATTGTGTAGTGCATGCTGATCGCAAAATGGAGCGCGACACTCGCGAATGCGCCCAATAAAGTTCCGTAGGCAACGCCCATCGCCCCGAAGCGACTTGCGAGGTACAGGCTGCTTCCCAAATTGACTACAGCCTCAAGAATTGGAGCGGCCAGCGCAGTTCTTACTTGGTCTGTCGCAGCAATTAAGGTCGCGTAGGGAGCGCAGAGATTCCGAATAATGTTAGCGATGACGAGAATCTGAAGGTAGCTGATGCTGTGGATGGCATATGTTGGTCCAACCCATAGGCGCAGGATTGGAAATCCAAAGACGACAAGTGGCAATCCAGTCAGAAGCAGTAGTGTGGCAGAGTAACGAGTCAGCCTACTGAGTAGAGCTCCCATTTCCATCGGCGAGCGTTGGGTACTTAGAGCAGACGATGCAGGCATCATCGGACCGAGCATCGAGGAGATGATTACCAACATGAATGTGATGGGAAGACTCGCTACAGAGTAATAGGCTGTCTCGTTATATGCATAGTGACCTACAATCGTGACATCCATGCCGCTTACGCAAACCATGCCCACCGTCCAAACCGCAAGAAGAGAGCAATAGCGCGCCATACGGGAGAGAGCCTGACGCTGAACGAGGACCAAAGAAATTTGGATGCGTGACGCAAGCTTTCGCCATGCGATCATCTGAAGCAATGCGGCAGCTACATTTACCGCGGCAACCATAGCACCCATAACGGCGAGGCTGCTGTGAAGAAATACTGCTGCAAGAATCACTACGGTGTAGGCAAGTCGATTGACGATGGCGATTACAGTTGGGACCGCATATCGTTGCAAACCCATAAAGACGGCGGAGAAAACAGAACTGACGAGTCCAAGTGATAGAGAGACACCGATAAGCATGATGCTGATCCGAACGTCTCGGTAAAGGACCGTCGGCATATCCTGAAACAACCTTGGAACTTGCCACGCGAGCACTAACGTCAAACCGACGCCTACCAGGCCGGTCATGATCGTAATGGCAAGGCCTGCACTCGCATGACGCCCCGCCCCGTAGCTGTCGCCCTTTGCGTCGAACTCGGCTACAAATTTAGCTACGCCAGTCTGGATGCCCAGATCGAGGAATGAGACATAGGCTCCGAACTGAAGAATGAGTACCCATGCACCATAGGTCGCCAGCGGCAGGTGATGCGTCAGGTAAGCAGGAAGAACGAGCGTGATAATCGTATTTACCGCTACGCGTGCAAGGCTGATAGCCATGTTCCGCGAGACGATGGTCGCTAGTCCGGAAGGCTCATGTGACGAATTCTTAGCAAGAGGAGGCGAATTTTCGATATTTTTAGGTACTTCCTCTGCGTCTTGTAGCTCGACGGGTAGCTGAGTAGAGCGATTGGTCATTGCGGGGTTCGATAGGGAGCAAACTGTCAGAAATCTGCGGAATGTTACTGAGACATTTCTGGAGAATACACTATCCTGTCGCTGTCGGAGCTTCTCGCTTGACGGATCACCAAGCGAAGGCAGCCCGCAAGGTCTTTGCTGCGTAAGCTTTGTCTGTCAAGGTGAGCGCATAGTTCAGGGCACGTTTTAAGAGTCGTAGACGATGGGTAAGTGTGCCGTTTCCCCAACCAGTTTCGCGCACAAAACGCCATTCGGCGGCGAGCACGTTGGTATAGCGATGGAGAGACATTTCATTCTCTATACTCTTGATCGACAGCCGATGCTCTATCCCAACATCAAGAACCAAGGTGCGTCCGTGTGCAGTGTTAAGTCGATGAAACATAACATGATCTAGAAAATCGAGCCAATAAACTCCGGGAAAGCCACCAAGCGCAGTCACAGCTTCAACCCGGAGGCACGTCGCGGAGTTCAGTGCAGTCAAGTGCTTCTGTGATACTCCTGACATCGTGACGGGGTAGTCATAGTTTCTAAATTTCCCTACGATCTGGGGAGAGATCAAATGTCCTTGTTGCAGAAGTTTGGGCACAATTGCAAATACGTCATCATCGGGTGGCGATTTAATAGCGGCTAATAGGGCTGGCAGAAGATCCGAATGGATGGTTGTATCTTGATCGAGCAGAAGCAACCAGTTGATCTCGCGCTTACGTGCAGAGACTAACGCCTCGTTGTAGGCAGGAACTAGTCCGCCATTCGTTAGGGCGCGGCGGTATTCAATAATGCCGCACTCGAAACCCCCAAGGTCGAAGTGCTGAGGATGCGGGGAGTTATCGTAGATGAGTAACGCGATCTGTTTTGCGAGACCGCTATCCTTCCGCCATACCGTCGCCAGAGAGTTCAGCGTTCGCGACTCTTCAAGTGAACACTCGTAAAGAACGACGACGCATTGGATAAGGAGTGGTGGCATAGAACAGGTCAGATATACACACTCGATGCTGATAAAGCTTACATTGAGGCGCTTTCGGTATAGCTCGTTTTAGTGAATTTGGGGAATATGGGACGAATGACGATAGTCCTGGACACCTTCCCAGACGCTCCTGCAGAGTGCGAAACGAAGACGCAAGATCCTCCGTGTCATGCGTATCAACACAAACAGGATCATCGCTAGTACGGGAGCAGGAGAGTGACGACGGAGAAGGCGCAAACCGGAAGCAGTGAAGTATCGATCAAGCAAGTATCGATCTCCCGTGCTCTTTCCGACTTTATGCAGGATGTGTGAGTCGGGAGCGGCCGCAAGCCGCCATCTATTCTTGCGTAGACGTAAACAAAATTCGGTTTCCTCCCAGTAATGAAAGAAGCCCTGATCCAGCAGTCCAACCTCGCGCAGTGCATCGGTCGTGATTAACATACTTGCGCCATAGAGCGAATCAAACCATGTATCAGGGTGAGGCTCTGTGCTGTTTTTGCCATAGCCAATCCACAGATTCAATTGAGCACCTGCCCAGACCTGCACGACTGATGGGGTACTGGCGTAATAGCAGACGGAGGAAACGGCACCGATCTTAGGGCCACTTAGCGCCTTGCCAACGAGCGCCGCAAGCGCGTCAGGAGCCGGCTTCGTGTCATTGTTCAGCAGCCAGACAAAGTCGGCTCCATTCTCTAGTGATTTACGGATGCCAATGTTGTTCCCGCCCGCAAACCCTAAATTGCTACCGCTTTCGAGTAGCAATACGGCTGGGTAAGCAACTTTAATTCGGGACACAGAATCATCCGTTGAACCATTGTCCACGACAATCGTAGTCACATTGGTATACGTACTCTTGCTGAGTGCTTCAAGGCATTCCAAGGTGTCTTGCCAGCGATTCCAGTTGACGAGGATACAAGTCACTTGAGGTTTGGGATTCATCGTACCCATCTACCTTCAGGCACGATTCCGCCATGCAGCTACAAGCGCCGTCATCTTGAGACCGTCTTCTGGATCGTAGCGCCGCGCTTCTAGCATCGCCCCCATACAGACGATTCCGCAGGCGGCAATAAATGCGAGCATCGCCGCTAGAATGACAAGTATCGTTCGTTGCGGGTAGGACCGGCGGTCTGGGGGAACGGCAAGATCAATCACCTGGAATACAGCACCCTGCTTGGCCTCGTCGATCTTCGCCAACTCATATTGGCTGGCGAGCGCACGAAAGATGGTCTCCTGGTACTTGACTTCACGGAGCTTGCGAACGTAATCGAGCGCGGCCTCCGGCACCCTGCCTTTCGGCACGAAGAGATCTGATTCATTTGCCGAGCTACCCGTGAATCGGCTCAGCTGAAGACGAAGCTCGGCAAGCTGCGCCTTTAGGGTAATCATCTCTGGATTGTTTTCAGTTGCAAAAGAAGACTTCGCCTGAATCTCAACTTCTTTTTCCGCGATTTGACCCTGTATAGCCGCCGCAGAGGTTATCATCGCCCGAGCTTCACTATCTGGCTGAATCATGCCCGTGCTTATTTCTGTTCTCTTCAAGTCCTGCTCGGCATTTGAAAGCTTTTCCTTCGCTTCCTCCAGTTGGCGATCGAAGAAGAGTCGCCGTTCCGAAGCTTCGGTTGTAGCGATACCGGAGGCAAGCTTTCGAAATTCATCGACATACGCGTTGGCCATGGCCGCTGCTTGTTCTGGAGTCGAGCCGTCGACGGTGACTCGAATGACACCATCCTTCTGTCCAGCGACGGCCGTGCTTCGCTTCTCGAAAACCTTGCGTGCATTCGAGAGGTTTTTCTCGTTGTAGATCTTCATCAGGTCGAAGCGCCGAATCATTGCGTCTTCGACTGTGCGGCTTCGGAACATGGCCACGTAAAGATCGACTTGGCTTTTCAGCCCGAGGCTTGATCCAGCAAGTGCCGCCAATCCTTCATTCCCGGAAATTTGAGAGAGAAGCCCGGCACCGCCTGCGGATTGTTGCGGTGGCAGAACGGAAGTGGCTGCCGTGTACCGCACAGGCAGGATCAGAGAGATGATGGCAACCAAAGTCGCGATCCCAAAGGTCATGGCAAGGATAAAGCGGCGCTTCTTTACCAAAAGGGTTAGAAGGTCTAAGACACTGCGTCCTGAATGTACTGTGGTATTCAGCGGAAAGCCTCAGCCTGATTGATACTCATCTGCTCGGTGATTCTCCAGTGCCTGCTCAAAGAAGAAATCTGAGAAGACGACACTCAGCTTATAGTAATAGAAGGGGTTGCCGTCTACCAAATGCTGGCCGCGAACGCCTCTAATCGCTTGGTGGAACAAATGCAATTGCGCCGTTTTCCAGATCAAAGGGGTTGCATTCCGAATTGCTTATGAGCATGCGCATTGCACGGCCGGTGCTCCTGAACTACATGTTCTCGCCGTATGGCATCGCAATTCTTTCCACCCTAGTTTTCCTGGTTGCGTGGACGTTTCCTAGTGGCTTGTACAGCAGTCTCGTCGATGAGCCCGATTTGATGTATTTCGATGCCGAGACGCTGCTGTTCTTTCTGCTATGCGTCGTAGGTTTCTGTGCAGGGCTGCTACTTGTCGATCTCTTGCTGCCGAGCCCGGAGCTGCTCGCATCAAAGATCGGATATTTGCAGTTTAGCCGCTTCAAGCTGATGCTTCCTTTGGCTGTGACAACTACCATGACGACGCTCGCCGGATTGGAGTTGATCCGGCGAGCGCCCAACCTGCTGGTCCTCTTGATGTCCCAGCAAGGCGGTGACGTGAAGGCCCAATTTGCTGATACACAGCTTGGGCTCGTTGGTTGGGGTGCAACCATGCAAACCGTCGTGCTGTGGTGGACCTACTGGAGGCTAAGTACGTTGGAGCCGGAAACGGCAGGCTCATCCCGTATGTCGAAGTTTGCTGCGTGGACAGTGTTTGCGATCGGGGTGATCGCTCAACTGGCGCTTTCGACGCTAAGAGTGTCGAGAAGTGATCTAATGCCCGTTTTTGCAGGCTTCGCGATCCTCTATGTCGTGAAGAAAATACAAAATCGCAAACTCGAGACGGCGGGCCTACTAAGTTACTTGCTGTTTTTCCCCCTTGGCGTTGCCGCTGTGTTTGTTGGATTTGGACTCTTGCGCGGCATCAACGACATGACGGTCGGGCTAGCAGATTTTGTTGGATACACGCTCGCTTCCTATAACCGTCTTACAGCTCTGCTAAAAGGAACGATGGTGTACCCCTATGGGGGCCATGGCGTCTACCTCTCGGCTGCTTTGGCGTCAAACAATGCGTTAAATGTCATACTCCCGCTGCGCGAGGCCTTCGGGTGGCCAAGCTATATCGACCTGTGGAGTTCGGAATTTCAAGCGCCCCAGATCGCCGGTCTCAATGACCGCCTTATCTGGTCGGGAGCATTCGGATATCTGTTTGCTGATTTCGGATGGGCAACTCCGCTGATCCTCACCGGATATGGAGTGTTCTACGCAGGTGTGTGGAGAAGCATGAAATCTGGGACGGCTTTCGGTGTGACGCTCTATCCTTGGGTTGCCTTCAGTGCGCTGTCCTGGTTTAGCTCGAACCTTGTGTTCGATTATAGATTTACCTTCTTTGTTCTGGCCGCCATCGTGCTTACCGTATATGAGAGAATTCTGGCGACACGTTGGATTTAGCGGGTGGTATCAGTCATAGAGATATGTTCTTTACACGCACCAACAAGCGACTATTAAGCAGCCGATTTCTCGAAAAGCACCTTCCATGTGGCGAGGGCGCAATCCGCCCACTTGAAGTCGGCAGCAAATGCTCTGTTTCGCAATCGATCGTCAGGGGTCGCCTTCGCAGCCATCAGCAATTTGTGAGCGATATCTGGCGGATCGTCAGGCCTGCATATGAGCGCGATGCCCCCGAATACCTCTGGCAAGCTTCCTGCATTTGAGACAACGACAGGGCAGCCCAACGCCAAGGCCTCGAGAGGAGGAAGTCCAAATCCTTCATAGAAGGAAGGAAAGACAAAGCAGGCGGCGTTCTCGTAGAGTGTTCGTAGCTCAGACTCATCAACATAGCCGAGATCGCGGGCAGAGGAGCCAGTACTCTTATGGTCTCCGCCGAAGACTTTCTCATCTCGATAGCCTGCTATAGCAATCTGGAGACCGGAACCTGCAAGGTGTGGCAGTGCATGGAGTAACCCTGCGATGTTCTTGTTTGGATTTCTCGAGGCTACAAGCAGCACGTACCGAAATCGATCCAGCTGATTCCTCCCTAAGATTGATGGATCAGATGCTGGACGAAGAGCATGATCGGAACCGAGATAAGTGACAGTTGTCTTATCTGCACGGGCACCATACCACTTGATCAACTCCTGCTTGGAAAACTTGGAGACCGTAAAGATGTGGAGTGCGCTATGGCAGAGTACCCAATTTAAAAACCGATACCAGGTCCGAAAAGCGAGCGAGTAGCCCTGGGGGGAAGAGACGACAGCAGCATCGTGGATGGTGACTACGTTTCGCGGGTGTATTACCGGTGCGCCACCGCAAGGCGTGAAAAGCAGCCCTCCTTTTGCGTGGAAGGGAAGTTCGAACTGCTCCCAAAGTTGACCGGAGAATCTTCCAACTCTCTTGACAGCGAGATGCTCATAGAGGGGAAGGTCTCTAACGGACGAGGGCACAAGAACTGTCACAGGCGTTCCGGTCAGTTCAGTATTCGCCAACATCAAGTCAAGCTCATTGAGAAGCTCATGACTATACCGTTGGGCCCCCGTGATCGATTGAGATAAGAATCGTCCATTGACGAAGATCGGCCTCAATTTGCGACAACCCCCAAGCCAAGTGTAGTCGAAGGATCTTCTTGGGTGCCAACGTCGTGCGAAAGGCGATTATGAGAGGTTAGTGAGAACAGCCCGATTTGGGAGAGTCAAGCCCAAAAACCTCAATTGCCGCCGGGTACGGTGACGAGCGTCCTGTGATCTAATAACAAGAGTTGGAGGCTCCCCAAGCATGCGTGTTCTGTTTCTGAATCCACCGTTTCACCCTCGTTTTTCGCGTGAGCAACGCAGCCCTGCCGTTACCAAGAGCGGGACTCTTTACTATCCTAAGTGGCTGGCTACTGCCGCCGGTGTGGCGATCAAGAACGGGCACGAAGTAGATTTGGTGGATGCCCCTGCAGGAGGCTTTTCAGTGCAGGCGGTCATAGACCGGATCAACGCTAAGAATATAGAGGCAGTCATCTGCGATACCTCCACCCCAAGCATCATCAATGATGTCAGCGTGATCGAGGCTTTGGTAACGGCAAATCCATCGCTACATACGCTAATGGTGGGCCGGCATGTCTCATCGCTGCCCAAAGAGACGCTGGCGATGTCCCCTGCTCTGCAGGCTGTAGCCATCCGCGAGTACGAGTACACAGTGCGTGATTGGCTGGAAGCGAAGGCATGCGGTGCCGATCTTGCAGATGTCGACGGCCTGGTGTGGCGTCGCCACGACGGCGAGATCGTCAGCAATAAGGCGCGCGAGGCGATCAAGAATCTTGACGAGCTTCCCTTTGTTTCCGAGGTCTACAAGCGTTTTCTTCACACACCGGATTACTTCTATGGCCACTCTCTATGGCCGCTCGTTGTCTTTGACTCGAGCCGCGGCTGCCCCTATCACTGCTCGTTCTGTGTCTACCCCCAGACGTTTAGTGGTCACACCATGCGCTATCGCTCGGTTGCAAACGTTGCTGATGAGTTTGAATACGTCGCCAAGGAGATGCCGGAGATCAAGACGGTCATGCTCGAAGACGACACGTTCATCGTCAGCAAGCCCCGTACCCTGGAACTTGCGAACGAGTTGATCAAGCGCGGCAACAAGCTGCCGTTTGACGCTAATTGCCGAGCCGACATCGGTGCCGAGGGCGAACTCCTTTCGACTCTGCACAAAGCTGGTGCGCGGCTGTTTTGCGTTGGTTTTGAAAGTGGCGACGTGGAGGTCATCAATGGCATGAAGAAGAACAATGATGACCGTCGCGATGCGAAGTATCACGAAGAGGCGCACAAGTTTGTTCGTCGCTGCCAGGATGCTGGCATTATGGTTCACGGCTGCTTTATGGTCGGGAATTTGAATGAAACCCCGGCCAGCATGGAAAAGACACTGGACTTCGCCAAAAAGCTTCGGCCAGATACCGCCCAGTTCTTCCCGATCATGGTGTATCCCGGCACCGTAGCCTACCAGGAAGCGAAGAGTCGCGATTATATCCAGATTGAAGATTGGGGCGCATGGTTGACGAAGGATGGACTTCACAACAGCGTCGTCACGTTGCCGAACATCACTCATGAGCAACTTGTCAGCTTCTGTGACCGCGCGCGTCGCAGCTTCTACCTTGCACCTTCGTATCTCGTATACAAGATCAAGCAGTCTCTTACGGATCGGCGCGAATTGCAGCGCAACGTAAAGGGCTTCATGACGTTATCAAAGTACCTGCTGCATGGTAGCGATCACACCAAGACAGATACAACAAGCAAGCCGCAGAGCGCAACCGCTTAGCTGGTCGAGCAGTATGGCAATCGTCAATGAGGGGGCGTCGGGGAAGTGAAGTCGGCATCGATTATTATTCCGACTTTTAACGGCGCCTCCCGCATTGGATTCTGCCTTGATGCCCTGATCCCGCAGGTAGCTTTGCACAACGCTGAGATCCTGGTTGTAGACGACGGATCAACCGATAACACTGCGGAATCGATAGAGCGCTTTCCAAAAGTTCGTCTTGTCGTCCAGGCGAATGCCGGGCCAGCAAAGGCCCGCAACACGGGGGCGCGCGAGGCACACGGGAATATTCTCCTGTTTACGGATGACGATTGCGTACCGACGGCTGACTGGCTCACCGAGATGCTCGCGCCGTTCAGCGATCCAGAGACTGTCGGGGTAAAAGGAACCTACCGCACACGTCAGGCCGGTCTGGCAGCTCGCTTTGTGCAGACAGAATACGAAGACAAATATCGATTGATGGCAGGATCTGCGGATATCGATTTCGTGGACACGTACTCAGCTGCCTTTCGCCGGGACCGCTTCCTGGAGATGAATGGGTACGACACCTCCTTTCCGGTGGCCTGTGCGGAGGATGTCGAGCTTTCATATCGCATGTCGACGCGCGGGTGGAAGATGAAATTTGCGCCTGATGCAGTTGTTTACCACACCCATCCGGATACGTTCTCGCTCTACTTGAAGAAGAAATACAAGTTCGCATTCTGGCGCGTTCTCGCGGTACGTAAGAACCCAGCAAAGGGTGTAAAGGATAGCCACACTCCTCAGATAATGAAGCTACAACTCCTGCTCGCCCCGGCGCTGGTGGCTGCTCTGTTCGTCGACCTGTTCGCGAGGCCGAGAGTGTTTCTATCTGTAGTCGTGCTCGTACTTTTTTTTGTAAGCACATTGCCGTTCGCCCTGCGAGCTGCAAAGAAAGATATCGCCATTGGGCTTCTCTCTCCCGCTCTACTAGCGGGGAGGGCATGTTTCCAGTTTGTTGGAGTCTTTGCAGGCATGATCTACGCAGCGCGTAAGTCTTTAAAATAGCGTCTTCATTCATGGTTAGCTGACAGAAGTAAGGCGCTCATCAGTGGATTCGGCAAGGCATCGATCTAGATTACGAAAGTACCGTACGCATCGATCAAAACCCGGTAGACTGAGGTCAATGTACGATGCCCTTACTCAGAGGAATTAAATGATGGACGGCATTTTGATTACAGGCGGAGCTGGATTCATTGGCTCGAACTTCATTCTGGAGTGGTTTGCGCACGGCGGTGCACCGCTGATTAATGTGGACAAACTGACCTACGCGGGCAATCTAGAGAATCTGACTTCAGTTGAAGGAAGATCCGACTACATCTTCGTGCAGGGTGACATCTGCGATGCTGAGTTGGTCGCAGGTCTGTTGCAACAATATCGGCCGCAGGCCATCATCCATTTCGCGGCTGAGAGTCATGTTGATCGATCGATCTCAGGACCAGAGGCGTTTCTGCGCACGAATATCGATGGGACGTTTACGCTTCTGCAGGCTGCCCGAACATATTATGATGCGCTGTCTGCAGAGGAGAAGACGCGCTTTCGCTTTCTGCATGTGTCTACCGATGAGGTCTATGGAACGCTGGCTCCAGACGATCCTGCCTTTCACGAAGAGACCCCGTACTCTCCAAACAGCCCGTATGCTGCCTCCAAGGCTTCGTCCGATCATCTCGTCCGCGCGTGGTTTCACACGTACGGCCTACCAACAATCATTACGAATTGTTCAAACAACTACGGGCCATTTCAATTTCCAGAGAAGCTGATTCCGCTGATGATCACCCATGCACTTACTGGAAGGCCGCTACCTGTCTATGGTGACGGTCTACAGATTCGGGACTGGCTCTTCGCCGCGGATCATTGCGGCGCTCTTCGCGCGGTCCTTGAACGGGGTCGGGTCGGTGAGACGTATAACGTCGGCGGCGGTAATCAGCGTAGCAATCTTGAGGTGGTTCACACGGTCTGTGCGCTGCTCGACGAGTTGGTGCCAGATTCTCCTTATCGTCCGCACACGCAGTTGATACGAAGCGTGCAGGACCGTCCGGGGCACGATCGACGCTATGCAATCGATGCTCGCAAGCTTGAGTCCGAACTTGGATGGAGAGCAAATGAGAGCTTCGAGACGGGTCTTCGCAAGACAGTGGAGTGGTACCTCGCACACGCAGAGTGGGTTGAGCACGTCACCACCGGAGCCTACCAGCAGTGGGTTACTCAGAATTACAGCGATCGCAGCGTCGTCTCGGCGGGAGGTTCTCAATGAAGGGCATTCTCCTCGCTGGAGGTTCAGGGACGCGGCTGCATCCGGTCACGCAAGTGGTCTCGAAACAGTTGCTGCCGGTCTATGACAAGCCGATGGTCTACTACCCGCTTTCTGCGCTCATGCTGGCTGGGGTGCGTGACATCCTCTTGATCTCGACGCCGGAAGATACACCGCGGTTCAAGCAACTTCTTGGGTCAGGCGAGAAGTGGGGAATTTCGATTACCTACGCGGTACAGCCTTCGCCCGATGGACTGGCACAGGCATTTCTGATTGGTAAGGAGTTCCTGGCTGGCGAGGGGTGCTGCCTGGTACTGGGAGATAACATCTTCTACGGCCATGATTTTGCCCGTATCCTGCGCGACGCTGCGGCGCACCCAGAGGGAGCGACGGTGTTCGCCTATCCGGTACTCGATCCAGAGCGTTATGGAGTCGTGGAATTTGACTCGCAAAGGCGGGCGATCTCGCTTGAGGAAAAGCCAGCGAAGCCGAAATCGCGCTATGCCGTGACCGGGATCTACTTCTACGACGCACAGGTGGTCGGCATCGCCGAAGGGCTTAAACCCTCACCTCGCGGTGAACTGGAGATTACGGATGTCAATCGCTGGTACCTTGACCAGGGCCAGCTTCGTACCGAGGTTCTCGGACGCGGTATCGCCTGGCTCGACACTGGAACGCACGATTCACTGCTTGAGGCTGCGACGTTCATCCATACAATTGAGCAGCGACAGGGACTCAAAGTGGCGTGCCCCGAGGAGATTGCTTATCGCCTCGGCTACATCGACGATGCGCAGGTGAAAGTACTCGCGAGTCGTGTTGCAAAGAGTACATATGGACAGTACCTCTTGCGGATGCTTGAGGAGACGGTATATTGACGGGCGATGGCTCCGGTGACCAGCCCAGGATACTGCTCACAGGGGCGACCGGGCAGGTTGGGGGCCAGCTTCTTCGCACGCTCTCCAGCCTCGGGACGGTGATTGCGCCCTGCCGATCCGAGATGGACCTTTCTCAGTCCGTTCGGGTGCGAGAGGTTATTCGAGCCGTGCAACCAAGATGGATCGTCAATCCTGGAGCCTACACCGCGGTCGATAAGGCCGAGAGTGAACCTGAGCTGGCCTACGCCGTCAATCAATCCTGTGTTGCCGCAATTGGAGAGGAAGCGAAAAAGATCGGTGCTGCGGTCATCCACTTCTCGACGGATTATGTGTTTTCCGGAGCGGGTTCCGCTCCCTATCGCGAAACCGACGCGACTTTGCCGACGAGTGTCTATGGTGCGAGCAAGCTGGCAGGCGAGCAGGCCCTGGCCGCGAGTGGTGCGGCATACCTGATCTTTCGTACAAGCTGGGTCTACGGTTCAACCGGGAAGAACTTCCTCCTGACAATCCTGAAGCTTGCGCGTGAGCGCGAATCGCTGCGGATCGTCGCTGATCAACACGGAGCACCGACTTCGAGCGAAGATCTGGCTAGGATGGTTGTGTCGGTCATCAGTCAATGTGAGGCTTCCGCAAGAAGAGAAGGCTTGGCGATCACGGATTCCGTGTCAAAGGTCTCCGGTCTTTATCATGCCGCCGGTACGGGAGAGACAACCTGGCATGGCTTCGCCCGCGAAGCTGTGCATCAGATGAGCGAAAGGCAATCTGGGGCTCGGTACGCCTCCATAGACCCGATCGCCACAGAAGACTATCCGACCCCCGCGAAGCGCCCTGCTAACTCACGCTTGGACTGCAGCAAACTGGCAGATTCGTTTGGCTGGCGTATGCCGGAGTGGCAAGAGTCGCTAGGCAAGGTCATCGGCGACATTCCATTACCCAGCTAAACTCAAGAAGACTGTCGAGAGGATGTTGAACAGGTGTTGAAGGGGCTATTTCTTGATCGTGATGGAGTGATCAACGAGGAGATCGGCTATCTCCGCCACTCCGCGGATGTCCGCTTTATTCCGGGTATTTTTTCGCTCTGTCGAACGGCGCAGAAGCTCGGGTACAGGCTGATGGTTGTCACCAATCAATCCGGCATTGCACGCGGCTATTACACCGAGGCGGACTTCGAAAGCTTGATGCAATGGATGCGCGACGAGTTCGCGAAGGAGGGCGTGACGCTCGATGCTGTCTACTTCTGCCCCTTTCATCCTGAACACGGTATTGGTGAGTATCGGCGGGAGCATGAAGATCGCAAACCCGGCGCAGGAATGCTGCGGCGAGGAGCGAATGAGTTTGGCGTCTCGCTTACCGAAAGCGTGATGATCGGGGATCGATGTTCCGATATTTCCGCTGCGAATAGTGCAGGTCTCAGACAGGCGTTCCTGCTGACCGGAACGGAGAACAGCGGATGCGCGGGGATCTATCAAGAGGTCAGCTCTCTGGCCGAAGTGGAGCGATGGCTACTTGAGCAGGGTTGAAAGCTTTTCGATTGCGGGTGGCAGTTCAGCATCTGTAAATAGCTTTCCCAAAGCGTCCTTCGGGCTGATGGAAGGAGTCATTCCTTCAAGCGGCCAGGGGATGTTGAGTTCCGGATCGTTCCAGAGGATGCAGCGCTCACCCGCTGGATGGTAAAGATCGGTAGTCTTGTAGAGAACCTCAGCAGTGTCTGAGAGAACAAGAAAGCCGTGTGCGAAGCCTTCAGGAATCCAGAGCAGTTCAACTGGATTACTCGTAGAAGGTGCAGTTAGGGTGAAACCGCTCCACCTGCCGAAATCGGGTGAGTGTGGACGAAGGTCTACAGCCACGTCCCAAATCATGCCCGAAAGAACGCGGACAAGCTTTCCTTGTGGACGACCGAGCTGATAATGAAGGCCGCGCAGCACGCCCCTGCCGGAGAAGGATTGATTATCCTGCACGAAGTGTTGCGGCAGTCCGGCCGCCGCGAACGTCTCCTGATTGAAGACTTCGGTGAACCATCCTCGATCATCCCCGAAACGGCGTGGCTGAAGCAGTTTTACGTCTCGTAAGGGTGTGTCGATGACTAGCATTATGACTAGTGTATGCAATTCGACAACAATATTTTCTGATCGTAGAGGAATTTCACTTTTCAGCGTGTTTCTAGAAGGATACTTTCCGAGAAATCCATTTTGGGTGTCATTGTGGATTCTTTGATGAGGTTCAGACGTATCGACCGGAGACGAGGAGTAAGGTAATGGGCAGGCGTCGTGAGAGAAAACATTCATGAGGTGCGTCTTACGCGTTGTTCGAATCGTTTAAGAGTCGTGACCCGCTACAGACGTATGAGGTGAGTCAGCGAGTTCCGGGGGCTAGAATCTCAATAGGGAGAGGTTTCGGAACTTCAATCGGCTTTCTTCTTGCATCGGAAATGCACAACTGGCTACTACGTTGGCCGAGACGAGGTTATAACCAGACTGGATGAGCATGCTGGATGAGCATCAATCCGCCGAATCACGATCTTCGGCGACCATGGATGAGTCGTATGCGTACCCGGGCCACACAGCCGTGCTTCCTCGGGATCACTGGCGTGACGGCGTTCCTGCGCAGCTATTCCGGTATCGCGTCATCAAGCGCTGCATGGACATCCTCTGTGTCCTTCTGGCATTGCCTGTGCTGCTGCCGTTATTCGGCGTCATAGCGATTGTGATGATGCGGACATCGCCGGGTCCGATCCTCTTCTCCCATCGACGGATACGTAAGAATGGCGCTTTCTTCTCCATGTGGAAGTTCCGGACGATGTGCGTCAACTCGACTGAAGTGCTTGATAGCTACCTTAAACTTCACCCCGAGGCACGCGCTGAGTGGTACGCGACTCGCAAACTTCGTGTTGATCCTCGCGTGACGGCGATTGGTGCCTTCCTGCGCCGATTCAGCCTCGATGAATTGCCGCAAGTGTGGAATGTGCTCATGGGCACGATGAGTCTTGTAGGGCCTCGGCCCATTGTGGCGGCTGAGGTAGAGAAATATGGCAACGGCTTTCAATGTTATTGCCGGGTCAAGCCTGGTCTGACAGGCCTCTGGCAGGTGTCAGGCCGTAGCGAGCTTAGCTATGACGCTCGCGTCGCCCTTGACTGCGCGTATGTGAAACGCTGGTCGCTGGGCCGCGATATCGTTATTTTGATGAAGACGTTTGCAGCGGTCGTCCACCAGGACGGCGCGTTCTAAGTACAACTACCTGATGAGGATTGCGATGGAAGGAATGCGAGAGCTCCTGCGTGGAAATCTCCGTCGCAGTCTGCAGGCGATGTCGGAGCTGGATCGGCTTGCCGCTGCATGGCCCGTTGTGTGTGGGACGGTGATGGCCTCGCACGGTGAGGTGATTGGTTATCGCGAAGAGATCGTTTCGATCGACGTCTCCGATGCTGACTGGATACGGCAGATGCTTTCGATGCAGGGTCAGATCGCTGGCGAGCTTGGCCGAATCGCTGGGGTGCGCGTGAGCGGGATACACTTTGAGAGAAGGCAATTAGCTGGAGCACGAGAGTTTCGGAGGTAAGCGTTGGGCGAGGTAGAGGCTGTATCGCTGGATGAGGTTCGCAGGGTGGCTGAGTTGGCCAACCTCGAGCTGACCGCAGAGGAAGAACCGCGGATGCAGCGGGATCTGAATGCCATTCTCGGGCACATCGCGGAGCTGAACGAGTTGGACACCACGGGCGTTCCGGCGATGGCGCAGGTCGGCGAAATATTAGCTGAGACGAAGGATTTGGTCGGTTCGTCGCTTCGCGTGGATGCCGTTCGGCCTTCAGTCGACAGGGCTGCCGTGATGGCGGTGGCTCCCGAAACGGACGGACGCTTCTTCAAGGTTCCCAAGGTGATTGAACGGTGATGGCAGAGATGCAGTTGGACCTGACGATTGATGGAATCCGGTCGGGGGTGCGTGAAGGCCGTACGACCGCGACCAGTTTGGCGGAACAGCACTACGGCCAGATTGCGTCTCGCGATGGCGAGATCAACAGCTTTCTCGCGCTCAGCCAGCAGCGGGCGATGGCACAGGCTGCAAAGATCGACGGCATGGTGGCCCGTGGTGACGAGTTGCCGGCTTTAGCCGGTGTACCGGTAGGTATCAAGGATGTTCTGGCGATGCGTGGTTCGCCGGCAACTGCCGGTTCGCTGATCCTCAAAGGGTATCGACCGCCCTATGACGCTACTGCCGTCGCAAAGCTGGAGGCGGCTGGAGCGGTGCTGCTGGGCAAGCTGAACTGCGATGAGTTCGCGATGGGCTCCTCAAACGAGAACTCAGCCTATGGGCCCGTGAAGAATCCACGGGCGCTCGATCGGGTTCCGGGTGGATCGAGTGGCGGCTCGGCTGCAGCTGTTGCAGCGGGCTTTGCAGTCGCTTCGCTGGGCACGGACACTGGTGGATCGATTCGGCAGCCTGCGGCGTTCTGCGGCGTCGTCGGCGTTTTGCCGACGTATGGGCGTGTGAGCCGTTTTGGGCTGATCGCGTTTGCCTCCTCGCTCGATCGGGTTGGGCCATTCACGCACACCGTGAAGGACGCGGCGACGGTGCTTGGCGTGCTTGCCGGAGCTGATCCTCTGGATGCGACGTCGTCTGAGCGACCGGTCGATGATTATGTGAAGGCGCTCGAGAAGCCGGTTGACGGACTTCGTGTTGGCATTCCAGCAGAGTATTTTGGCGAAGGCCTCGATCCTGAGATCCGAGCGGCGATTGAAGCGACTCTCGACGGTTTGAAGGCTGCCGGTTGCGTGATGACCCCGGTGAGTCTGCCGCATACGAAATATGCGATTCCAACGTATTACGTTATCGCTACGGCTGAAGCGTCGTCGAATCTCTCCCGGTTTGATGGGGTTCGATTCGGGCTGCGGGCTACCGAGGCGACTACGCTTTCAGCGATGTTCAAGAAGACGCGCGACGAGGGCTTTGGGTCCGAGGTGAAGCGTCGAATCCTGCTTGGAACGTATGCGCTGAGCGCTGGTTACTACGACGCGTACTACAAGAAGGCACAGCAGGTGCGGACGCTGCTTACGCGGGACTTTCTGACGGCTTTCGAGCAGGTGGACGTGATCATCGGGCCGATGACACCAACACCTGCGTTCAAGCTGGGTGAAAAGACGGACGATCCGATGGCAATGTACCTGGCCGACATCTACTCGGTTGCGGCGAGTCTTGCAGGCATCTGCGGCGTCTCTGTTCCGTGCGGTGAGACGAAGGATGGGCTGCCGATCGGGGTGCAGATCATGGGCCGGCACTTCGATGAGGCGACGATGCTGCGGGTCGCGTTGGCGGTCGAGACGCAGCAGGCTGCGGCGAAGGGCCGCTGATTCTGATGCGGTGGGCCGCTGTGATCTCGGTGCTGCTGCTTTTGACGGCATCTGGTTGCCGTCGCGAGACCGTTGTGGAGCGGGCCGCCCGGAAGTATCGGGAAAAGCGCAAGGGTGAGCTTGCGCTGGCTCAGTTGGAGACGGTTCGCTTTGCCGGTATGACGGACCCTCTAATGGTGCGAGCGCGTATGGTGAATGGACTCGGCTTGGCGGTGCGTCCGCAGAAGACGGAACTGCATGCCGGAGAGCCTTTGAAGGTGCATCTTGTCTACGAAAACTTTTACGCGACCGCGCCGATCTCGGCGATGACCTGTCAGGGTTTCTCGATTGCCGTTGAGGATGAGGCGAGCGGCGACACGGCCTCGGCTGATGTGATCTTCTCGTGCTCGAAGGACGATCCGCTGCGGGACAATGCACTGGAACTGCCACGAGGCCAGTTGCGAAGCGTCGACCTGAGTACGGCGGATACCGACCTGAAATTCGATCATCCGGGTCAATACATCGTGACGGCGGCGTGGCGCAGCTTTGAGCCAAGTGCCGAGCAGGCGCTGCAGGGAAAAGAGTACGCAGTGGTTCAATCGAATCCTGTGCTGATTACGGTGCAGTGATGGAAGTCCTACAGTTTTCGTTTTGCCTGTGGACTTTCAAGGCTGTTGAATCAACAGCTTGAGTCGCCGTGTCTATCCAAAGTCTTCAAACGAAAGAGCTTAACCGCAAAGTCCACATTCCACGTGCTTAGGGCTGGTGCCGGCCCTAGGTTGAAGGCTGCTACTGGTTGGCTTGCGTCCTGATAATAGTGTACCGAGCTGAGTGGAACTAGTCGGCCAACTTTCACTAACTCTATTAGCGCGTCTCTATTGGCGATTGTGCTGGTTTGTTACCTTTGTGGGGCTTGACAGGGTTTGGGCCGCGGCCCAAACCTGTGCAATGGGTTTGCTTCTGAGTGAATAGAAGAAACGGGGGGGCAGGATGACAGTTTTTGGGTTGGGAAGGGAAGGCCCAAAGCTAAAGCCCATCTGTTGCGGAGGTATTCGCAGGGCTAAAACCCTGCGTTCCCACCGGAGTGCGATTGGGTGATGGTGGGCGCTCCTACCGGATGCGCTTAGGCAGACGCAGGTCCTTTGGGTATGACAAGTAGGAGGGCAGGTGCGAAGCAGATTGTTGCGGGGTTTAGAGGATGTTGACGGCTCGGGCGGCGAGGAGGGCTACGGTGGTGAAGGAGATGAGGGCCTGGACCATCATGAGGAGTTTGGCCCAGCGGGAGAGGACGGGGCAGTCGGTGGGGGAGAAGGCGGTGCTGGTGTTGAAGGCGAGGAAGAGGTAGTCGACGAAGCCGGGGGACCAGCACTGCTCGCCCATCTCACGCTTGGCCTCGTTGTCGAGGGTCATCTGGGGAAAGAGGAAGGCGCCGTCGGTATGAACGCCGCGAAGTTCGCGGGCGCGGGGGCCACCGGCGTCGAGTCGCCAGTACCAGGAGGCGAAGACGAGGATGTTGGCGATCCAGAGGGCGGCGGCGGAGCGAAGGAGTTCCTGCGGTGACTCGGTGTGGGCAGGGAGTGCGCGAAGAAGCAGGGTGAGCGACCAGACCATATCGAGCGTGACGATGGAGGTGAGGATGTAGCCGAGGGTCTGGCTGAGGAGATCGCTGCCGCGGAGGCGAGCCCAGGTGGTGGGGATGAGCAGGATGCCGACGATGACGATGAGGAGCCAGGAGGGACCGATGGCGAGGGAGTCCGGCAGGGCGAAGCGCAGGCCGGCGATCGAGAAGAGCGCGAGCACGGCGGGCCAGCGGGGTTCGGTGTGGGTATTCTTCGGGTCGCCGGAGTCGGTGCCGAAGGCTTTGATTGCGTTGACTGCGGTGCTTGTTTTGCTCATGCTGTGGCGATTGTATGGGGCGTGGCGGCTGTTTGTTAATGAATAGGTGTTTCCGGGGTGATGGTGGGGATAAGGATGAGAACGTCGTAGCCGAAAATGAGGCGCTCGAGCTCGCGGTCGACCGGGCCGAGATCGGCGAAGCGACTGCGCAGAGGATGGAGATCGAAGACGGTCCATGAACCGGGTAGAGCTTGTGCGCTGAGAAGTGCCATAAAGCCGTCTGGAATGTCTTTGGGGACCGCGTGGTCGGGCTGGCCGGGGCCGAAGGACTGCTCGTTCTCTCCATGAAGTCCGACGACGAGAATGTGAAGGGATTGGCTCCCAAGACCGTCGGCGAACTCGGTGAGGAAGTTGCCGAGGTCGATAAGATTGGTCTGGTTGACGCCCTTGTAGAGATGGTTGCCGCCGAACTTCAGGAGAACGCGCGGAGGATGGCTGGTCGTCTTCGCGAGTTGTTGATAGTCGGCCACGAAATTCGTCTTCATCAGCAGAGAGCGTTCCCGATTGGCGTCGTAGTGGGGACCGCTCTCGTGAGTGGTGTAGATGTGATGTGTCCTGAGGAGGGCGTCGGCAAGCTGCCGGGCGAGGGGGCTGCTGGTGTGGGCGAGTGAGGCTAGAGCGTTGTCCGCAAGTTGGAAGATGCAGGCGTCCTTCCAGTCATGGGTGGCGAGACTTTTCTGCCGGTCTGCAGAGCATTGGGCGAGCAGGTGGGTAGCGAGCGCGTTGGTTTGTGGGTTGGGGTGGGTGTCTAGAATCTGTTGGAGGATGAACGGTGGCGAACCGAGATACTCCTGATCGAGGCCCCATAGGATAAGGTGATTTGGGACGTTGTACTGCTGACATTGGGTGAGCAGATCGAACTCCTGCCGCCAGTTGAAGATGGCGATGGAGTTGGGGTAGGTCTGCTGGAAGGCGGCGAGGCTGGACGGGCCTTGATTGTCGGCTGTCCATTGCTGGAGTTTCCTGGCGGCTAGCGGGCCGGCTTCGATGGCCATGGCGTCCAGACCCTGGGAGGCCATGATGCGGCAGGTTGCGGCGACAAATTGCGGGACTTCGCGGGTGCCGTGATCTTCTCCGATGGCAACGAACTGGGCTTTCGCGAGGAGATGGTTGAGGAAGGGCGCGGCGGGACCGGTGAGGCTGTTGTCATGGACAGTGAGGCTGTAGCGGTTCTGGTTGAGCAGGGTGATGAGGGGTGTCTGCTGGCCTGATGCTGCGTGTGGCAGCCCCGCGGCGATGCAGCCGGTGAAGAGCAGCAGAAGATTTCTGACGGGGTGCAGGGGCATGATGGTCAGGATCGCTCAGAATAAGAGTTTTGGAAAGCGCGATGTCCTTGGTGGGATATCGTTGGAGGGCTGGATCGTTGCGGATCAAAGCCGGTCGCCAGGTGCGGCCCAGGAGCGAATTGTGGGAAAACTTTACGCCAATATTCTTGAGACGGTTGGGAATACGCCAGTGGTTCGGATCAACACGCTTGCTCCTGCGGGAGTGAACCTTTATGTAAAGGTGGAGGCGTTCAATCCGCTGGGGTCGGTGAAGGATCGGCTGGCGCTGGGCGTAATTGAAGACGCTGAGCGCACGGGGCGGCTGAAGCCGGGACAGACGGTGGTTGAGGCTACGAGCGGCAACACGGGGATCGGGCTGGCTATGGTGTGCGCGCAGAAGGGCTATCCGCTGGTGGTGGTGATGGCGGAGACGTTCAGCGTCGAGCGGCGGAAGCTGATGCGGTTTCTTGGGGCGAAGGTGGTGCTGACGCCTGCGGCCGGTCGGGGGCTTGGAATGGTGGCGAAGGCCGTCGAACTGGCGGAGGCGCATGGCTGGTTCTGGCCACAGCAGTTTACGAATGAGGCAAATGCGGAGGTGCATTCGCGGACGACGGCGCGGGAGATTGTGGACGACTTCGCGGGCGAGCGGCTGGACTATTTTGTGACTGGCTTTGGGACGGGTGGAACGCTGAAGGGCGTGGCGCCGGTGCTGGCGAAGGAACGTCCGGAGACGAAGATCGTGGTGTGCGAGCCGGAGGATGCGCCGATGCTGACGAGTGGGCTGGCGCAGGATCGGAATGCAGATGGGTCGGCGGCGGCGAGCCATCCGGCGTGGCATCCTCATCCGCAGCAGGGATGGAGCCCGGATTTTATTGCGAAGCTTGTGGGGGATGCGGTGGATACGGGCGTGGTGAGCGAGGTGCTGCTGGTGCCGAATACGGATGCGATGCGGTGGAGCCGGGAGCTGGCGCGCAAGGAGGGAATCTTCGTGGGGATCACGTCTGGGGCTACGTTTGCGGCGGCGATGAAGGTGTGTGAGGTGGCGCCGGAAGGGTCGACGGTGCTGTGCATGCTGCCAGATACGGGCGAGCGGTATATGAGCACGCCGCTGTTTGCGGAGGTGGGGGCTGAGATGAATGAGGAGGAGGTGGGAATCTCGCGGTCTACGCCGGGGAGTTGGTTGGGGGACAAATAGGCGACGGCAGGTCCTTCGACTTCGCTCAGGATGACAGTTTTTATAGATGGTGAAGACGCGCTGCAACTTACAGTGGTGGCG
Organism: Granulicella arctica; assembly: GCF_025685605.1. Lineage (NCBI taxonomy): Bacteria > Pseudomonadati > Acidobacteriota > Terriglobia > Terriglobales > Acidobacteriaceae > Granulicella > Granulicella arctica. Next base: position 1,639,073 of record NZ_JAGTUT010000001.1, on the reverse strand, counting down.
GTGGCGGGTTTGGGCTATCTTGGTTGCACACCATGAATCGATATCGGTTTCGCCCTGCGCTCTTCTGCCTGTTGTCGTCTGCGTTGTGTCTTCCTCTTGCCGGGCAGAGCTTTGCCGTGCAGGAACATACGCTCAAGAATGGGATGAAGGTGCTGGTTCAGGAAGACCAGACGATTCCAAATGTGGCGATGTATACGTTCTTTCGCGTGGGGTCGCGAAATGAGCATGAAGGGATTACGGGGATCTCACACTTCTTTGAGCACATGATGTTCAACGGTGCGAAGAAGTATGGGCATGGCGAGTTCGACACGAAGATGGCGTTGGCGGGTGGGGAGAATAATGCGTACACGTCGAACGATTTGACGGTGTACCAGGACTGGTTTCCGGCACCGGCGCTCGAGACGATCTTCGACCTTGAGGCGGACCGGGTGGAGAACCTGGCTTTCGATCCGAAGGTGATCGCAAGTGAGCGGCAGGTGGTGTACTCGGAGCGGCGGCTGCGGGTGGATAACAGCAATCCTGGCTTGTTGAATGAGCAGATGGAGGCGGCGGCGTTTACGGCATCTCCGTATCACTGGCCGGTGGTGGGCTGGCCGACGGATATTGAAGCGTGGACGATGGACGATTTGAAGGCCTACTTCGCGATGGGTTATTCGCCTTCGAACGCGACGATGGTGGTGGTGGGCGCGGTGAAGGCGGCGGATGTGTTTCGGCTGGCAGAGAAGTATATGGAGACGATTCCGGCGCATACGCCACCGCCTCCGGTGCGGACGAAGGAGCCGGCGCAGATCGGGGAGCGGCGGGTGTCGGTGGACAAGTTTGCGCAGCTGCCGCTGCTGGAGATTGGGTACCACGCGGTGGACGCAAAGTCGCCTGACTACTATGTGTTTCAGCTAATCGACAACCTGATGACGACCGGGCAGAGCTCGCGGCTGTATACGTCGCTTGTGGACAAGCAGCAGCTTGCGGTGTCGGTGAATACGTATATGTCGGCTACGTTCGACCCGACGCTGTTCCACTTTACGGCGCAGCCCCGGCAGGGTGTGACCGCGGAGACGGTGGAAGAGGCGATGGACGTGGAGATCGACAAGCTGGCGGCTGAGGGGCCGGGCGACAAGGAGTTGCAGAAGGCGAAGAACCAGGCGATCGCGGCGCACTATCGTGGGCTGCGCTCGATCAGCGGGCGGGCAGGGCAGATCGGGAACTACGAGGTGCTGTTCGGCGATTATCACAAGCTGGATGGGGTGGAGCAGGAGTACGCGAAGGTTACGGCGGCGGATGTGCAGCGCGTGATGAAGAAGTACCTGGTGAAGACGAACCGTACGGTAGCGGTCCTTGTGCCTACGGCGCAGGCTGCGGTGGTCGCACCGGCGGGAGAGGCGAAATGATGCGGTTTACAGTTGGACTCTTGGCAGTGGTTGGGATGGGTGCGATTGCTGTGGCGCAGTTACCTCCTGCGGAAAAGACGTTTGCGGTGTACCAGCTGCCTGAGGCGAAGCAGGTGAAGCTACCGAATGGGCTAACGGTGCTGCTGCTTGAGAAGCATGAACTGCCGCTGGTGAGTGCGGAGTTGATGCTGCGGTCGGGCTCGGTTGCGGACCCGATGGGGAAGGAAGGGCTTGGGGCGGTGACGGCGGACCTGTTGCGGAAGGGTACTGCGACGCGTTCGGCAGAGCAGGTGTCGGCAGATATGGACTTCATTGGGCTGGTGTACTCGGCGCGGACAACGCTGGACTATACGAGTGCTTCGGTTGATTTTTTGAAGAAGGATACGGACGCAGCCATGGGGCTGCTGGCAGAGGTGGTGCTGCATCCGTCGTTTCCTGAGGACGAGGTGAAGAAGCTGGTGGCGCAGCGGCAGGATGGATTACGGAGTGCGAAGGATAATCCGCAGGCGGTGCTGGGAGCTTACTTTATGAAGGCGCTGTACGGTGCGCATCCGTACGGACGGCCTGCGGGTGGCGATGAGGTGAGCGTCGGGACGATTACGCGGGCGGATGTGGCGGCGAGTTACGCGAAGAACTTTACGCCGGGGAACGCGGTGCTTGCCATTGCCGGAGACTTTGACGGCGCGGCGATGGAGGGGAAGGTCAAGGCGCTGTTTGGGGAATGGAAGGGTGCGGCTCCTGCTCCTGTGGTGGTGCCGGCGATGAAGCCGATGACGGGGAAGCGGGTAGTGCTGATCGACAAACCGGATGCGACGCAGACGTACTTCTCGATTGGCAATGTAGGGTTGGCGGATAACTCGCCGGACCGTGCTCCGGTGGAGGTAGTGAATACGCTGTTTGGTGGCCGGTTTACGTCGATGTTCAACGATGAGTTGCGGATCAAGTCGGGGTACAGCTATGGGGCTAATTCGAGCTTCCAGTTGCTGAAGGCTCCGGGTGCGTTTCGGATGACGACGTTTACGAAGAATGCGACGACGGGACCGGCGATCGACAAGAGCTTTGAGGTTTTGGCGCGGCTGCATGCACACCCGTTCAAGGAGGAGGATCTGACCTCTTCGAAGAACTATCTGCGCGGGACGTTTCCGCCTTCGCTAGAGACGACGCCTTCGCTTGCGCATGAGTTGGCACTGCTGTCGGTTGAGGGGCTGAGCCGGAAGGACTTCAACGCGGAGTTGGCGGCAGAGCAGGGGACGAGTCTGGTTGAGGCGAACCATGTGATCGATGCGGATTTTCCTGCGGATAACTATGTGATGGTGATTATTGGGAAGGCTAGTGAGATTGGTGCTTTGGCTCCGAAGTATGGCGCGGTGACGAGTAAGAAGATTGGTGATGCCGGGTACTGATTTTGGTGGGGATGAGGACAGTGCAAGTACAAATGCGGGGTCTCCCACTGCGCTTCGCTTCGGTCGAGATGACGAAGGTTTCTAAGGGGGAAACGCAGGTTCCCCTTTAGAGGTGGTAGAAGTGGTCGGCTCCTAGGACCAGGCCTAGGGTGATGGCGGCTATGGCGATTTCGCCTACGGCGCCTACGAGGAAGGGGCGGATGCCTTGTTTGCCGAGGTCGCGGAGGTTGGTGCGGAGGCCTACGCCAGCGAAGGTGAGCAGGAAGGCCCAGCGGGAAAGATTGCCTAGCGCGGTGAGTTGTGGCTTGTTGAAGACGCCGAAGGTAGCGAGCGTCGAGATGAGCAGGAAGCCGAGGACGAACTTGGGGAACTTCTGCCAGAGGAAGGCGGCCTTGTTGGCGACGACGGTGCCCTGTCCTTTGCTGGCCCAGTGGAGCGCGTACCCGAGGACGACGAAGCCGATGAGGGCGTTGCGGCAGGTCTTGGCGAGGACGGCGAACTTGCCTGCGGTGTCCGAGTAGAGGGCTCCGGCGGCGGTGGCCTCCGCGGTGTTATCGACGGCGAGTCCGGTCCAGAGGCCGTAGGCGTGGTCGCCCATGTGGAGGGCGTGGCCGATGAGCGGGAAGGCGAAGAGGGAGATCGCTCCGAGGGCGAGGATAGCGGCGATGGCGGTGGAGGAGTCTTCCTCGTCGGCTTCGATGGCGCCGGACATGGCGATGATGGCGGAGACGCCGCAGACGGATGACCCGACGGCGAGGAGTGTGGTGAGCTTTGGGCTGAGCTTGAACGCTTTGCCGAGGTAGGTCATGAAGAGGATGGAGAGGGTGAAGGCTACGGCGACGAGGATGAGTGAGATGCCGCCGAGTTTGAGGATGTCGCCGAGGATGAAGCGTGCGCCGAGCAGGATGATGCCTGCCTTGAGCCAGAACTCATAGGTGGCGACACCGGCGCGGAAGATACGCGGGAGGCCCACAGTATTGGCGATGAGGACGCCGAAGAGGATGGCCCAGAGGACGTATTCGATGTTCGGCAGGACGTAGTGGTGAGCCTTGCCGTAGCGCGTGATGAACTGCTCGACGAACTTGCCAGCATAGCCGACGACGAAGAGGAGGGCGATGCCGGGGAGCAGGCCGAGAAAGGTTACGGGCTCCTTTGGATCAGCGCTGGTCTCGGAGGCGGGGCCGTGTGCCGGGTACTCGCGGCGGAGATCGGGGAGTTCGGTCGAGATGGTCATGCGGGGCGGCTCCTAAGACTAAGTGCACAAACTTTTGCTTATTTTCTTTACCAGGGGACGAACTTAAGAATGCCGACGCGCACGGTGAGGGCGAGAGCGAGCGAGAGGATGACGGCCCAAGTATCGAGCGAGAGACGGCGGGTAGAGGCTGGATTCGACATGGAGAGAACTCCTGAGGGATGGCGTTGCGAGGAAGTTCGCGGCCATGCGGATTGAATTGTCGGACGGGATTGCGGGCGGCAGGCGTGGTGCTAGCGACAACAACACAGGACCGCGCTGTCGGTGAGGATCGCGGATTGGCCTGTCTGTGTCATGTGGTTGCAGTGTACACGAGGGCGTTTGGGCTAGAAGGCTGATAACCCGGGAGGCGCTGAAAGTTGCTCGCAACACGGGGCGGGGAAGGTGTGTTCAATCTGATGTGGCATGGAGGTAGTTATGACAATCTCAAACGTAAAGGCGATGGTCGCAAAGGTGCTTACAGCTGGTGTATTGGCGGGTGCGGTGATGATGGCAGTTCCTGCGAAGGCGGATGCACAGGCGATGCGGTTTGGTGTGCAGGTCGGCTATCCGCAGTATGGCTACTACCATAATGACCATATTCGCCGGGATGAGTATCGCCGGCATGATGACTGGGTGCGGGCGCGTGAGTATCGTGGCTATCGGCACAATGCGCCTTATTGGTATCGATAAGGTTTGATCGGAAGATGAGAGCGGCCTGGGAATGTTTTCCCGGGCCGCTCTTGCATCTGGCATACGGGTAAAGGTAGGTTTCCTTCGGGAATGACAACTAAAAAGGCAACGGCGAATGCGGGGGCCTCTCCACTCCACGTTGCTCCGGTCGAGATGGCGATTATTTTTGGTTGGGTGGAACTAGGCAAGGCAACCGCAGGTCCTTCGACTTCGCTCAGGATGACAGTGCTTTTTGCTGGTTAAAATGTGCTGTGGTGTTTAGGTTTTGCTGGGTTGGTAGTAGCGGCTCTGGGGGAAGGCGCAGCCCTGGCAGAGGGTTTGGCCGTCGCGGAGGGTCTCGCGCTCGTAGTTGATGCCTTCACCGCAAGAAGCGCAGGTGATGCGGGCGGATTTGTAGCCGGGCATCTCACGGGCGTGGAGCGGAACCTGGACCCACTGTTCACTGAAGAGGTCGGCTTCGGGGAGTTCGCGGTAGGCGAGCATCTGCTGTTCGTTCTTCTGCTCAATGTGCGGGTAGAGGTCGCGGGCGCGCTGCTTGGACGATTCGAGAGCGGCGATGCGGATGGCGCGATCGGTCTGGAGATCGAGGAAGGTGGCGGCCATCTTGCCCCAGTCGCGGAATTTGAGGGCGCGTTTGCCGAGGCGGCAGCCAGTGACGACGGCGATCGCATCGGTGGCGCAGCGGTCAATTTCGATGAAGGTGACGAGGCGCTTGCGGTCTTTGCCTTTAGGCTCATCGATGCCGAGGCGCTGGCAGCCGAGCATGGCCATGCGAACACCGAGAATCTGACCGGCGCAGAGATGACCGTGGGCGATCTCGGCCTCGTGGAGGAGTTCGTCGAAGGACTGCATTGCTTCGATGATAGTCGTGCGTGCTATCGAAGGTGGTGGACGGCTCGGTTGATCTTCTGGTCGGTCTTGTACTGGCTGAGCGCGTAGACGGCCCAGATGGTGGCGGGAAGCCAGCCGATGAGCGTGACCTGGAGGATGAGGCAGATGACGCCGGCGAAGGGGCGGCCGATGGTGAAGAAGGTCAGCCAGGGAAAGAAGAAGGCAATGATGAGTCTCATAACGTCTTTCTGGATAGCTTGCCGGCTTTGGTAGCGGCTATGGATAGTTTACGGATTTGTGCAGGGAAGGTTCCATCGATATCACTATCACTCGTCGTTGTCGCCTTCCTCAACGAGGGAGACTGATCCGACTACGTCGTACGTCGCGGAGGTGCCGCCGGTGGGCTGCATGGTGACGCGAACGGGGAGGCGTTGCCACTTCGCGGGCTGGCAGACCGGGATGAAGTGGTTGGCCTGGGGCCAGGAGCCGATGGTCTTCTGGACGACGGCGCGACGGCCGCCGAGTTGGGCGACAACAGCGAGAAGGTTGCCCTTGGCGGTAGGGGCGACTCCGCAGTAAGCGGCGTAGTCGCGGAACCAGGTGACGTCGGAGACGGTTGCGTCATAGTCGGGCAGATGTAGGGCGGTGATGTGGCCAGTGGTGCGGTCGACGAGGAGCCATGGGCCGGGCTGCCAGATCCATCGGGCAACGGCTTCGGTGGGCAGGGCGTCGTTGAGGCGGAGGGCTCGCCGAACGGTGAAGCTGCGGTCGGTGACGTCGTGGAGTTCGCCCAGTGTCCACTCTTTCTGGTGCTCGTCTACAAATAGCGCGCGGATTCTGAGGGTGGAGGACTCGTCGGATTTGTCGTCGGGGGTAGCATCGGGCGGCGTGTAGGGGACTTTACGGAAGGCGCCGAGGGTGACGGTGTGGATTTTCGGCGCGGCTGCGATAGCGGGTCCGGGAGGAAGAACGCAAGCGAAGAGCAGCAGGAGCACAGGAGCGGAGCGGAGGGTCTGCATGCGCGGGAGCTTAGCGTGTGGCGAACGGGAATGCAAGCCGGGTATGAGGGTGTAGCATCCATGCCTCGAAGATTTGCATCAATGGCCCATAAATTACGAATACTGGTGCAAAAAGAACGTGTGGGAATGGAGTTCTTTCCCGGTGTCGATTAGGGTTCGCGCTCTGTGGACTAAGATTTATGCAAACGCGCTCTTGATAGTGATTGCGAGTAGAATCGTGGTGAAACACGAGTCATCGTTTTGGTACGAAGCCCGCAGCGCAGTGACTGGATGCGGCAAATTTCAAGAAGCAATCTATCGAGAGATAAGGAAAGGAAGCAGCATTTCTATGTGGAAACCAAATCAGCCCGGAACCACCCCTTCTACCCCGGAGCCGGTTCGTCCGTCTACCCCGGCGACCCCGAGCTTTGAGGCAACCCCGACCCGTCCGGCGACGGCGGGTACCGCTGCTTCAGCAGCACCGAGCGGCGACCAGGCAACGATCGGCAAGTCGCTTGTGATTAAAGGCGAACTTTCCGGTTCAGAGTCCTTGTACATCGACGGCAAGGTTGAAGGTGCGATTACGCTGCCTGGCAATCGCGTCACGGTTGGCCGTAACGGCCAGGTCGCGGCGAACATCATTGCCCGTGAGGTTGTTGTGCTGGGTAAGGTTCGCGGCAATGTACAGGCTAGCGATCGTGTCGACATTCGCAGCGAAGGCTCGCTGACGGGTGATGTCATTGCGGCGCGCATTTCGATCGAAGATGGAGCGTTCTTCAAGGGCGGCATCGATATCCGCAAGCCGGGTGCTGCTGACGCCAAGGGTACGCCTGCTCCCGCTGCTGAGCCAGTTGCCGTAACCGCGTAGTTCGCAAGCATTTGAACACAAAGCCTCGGCATCTGCCGGGGCTTTGCTGCGTCAGGATTTATGCGGCCAGGTTGCGGATGACGGTGAAGATGGCTGTGATTGCTAGGAGGCCGTAGGTGAACGAGTGTGGAAGTTCGGGGAAGCGGAAGCGATCGGACGTCCATGCTCGATAGCAACAGAGTGCGGCGAAGGCGATCAGGAACGGCAGAAGCAGGACGAAGAGCGTGTTGAGGCGCAGCGCATCCGCAAAGTGGCAGTGAAGAAGGGCGGCAAGGGCGCGTGTCGCTCCGCAGCCCGGGCATTGCAGGTGCAGATACGTCTGAACAGGGCATCGTGGATAGAACGTGTACTGCGCTGGAGGGAAGCGCAGGAGGACGAAGGCTCCGATTAGTAAGCTAACCGGGGCGCCTCCTGCGAGAATGCGGCGGGTCCATTTCAAATGGCGACTCGCCGGAAGCGTAGAGCGTACTTGACCTCGTTGATGCGGCTGAGGTGGTACTGCAGATAGAGGCCGCCGAACAGGAAGGTCATGACGCCGCTGAGGCGGAGGCCGATCGGGTCTGGTCCGTTGAAGTGCTCTTCGAGCGACGCTTTCATCATGAAGAGAGCTACGATCCGAATGATCCAGGCGGCGACTCCAAGGACGCCGGCGAAGGGATGGTGGCCGTAGGAGTGGTGGTGATGGAAGGCGTAGAAGAGGCCGAACGAGGCGCCAGAGTTAATGAAGAGCAGGACAGCTCCTGCGATGTAGTAGAGAAGTCCCTGGCTGTTTGGCTGAACGCGCTTGATCCATGCGGCGATCACGATATCCCAGATGACCATGAAGAGGCCGCAGGTAAGGATGCTGAAGAGCAGGACGAGGACCCAGGAGAGGTTAGGTGGGTCCGGGTAAAGCTGCTTTGTTGCGGGAGGCGCAGTATTCGGTGAATATATGGGCGGTACGGCACTGTAGTTGCCGGTACCGACACTTCCTAAAATCTGCTCGACGGGGATCCACTCCAGCATCGCTTCGTTCTTCGCGAGATCGGTCAGGAGGACATTGCCGGAACGCACGTAGTGCTGAAGATCTTCGAGGGTATAGGGGCCATACATCTGGCCGTTGCGTGAGACGTGATAGCGCATTGAGAACTCCTGAGGCCACTCACTTGTAGTAACGATGGGAACTAGTTGTAAGTTCCATGTTGGGTCAGTTATCCAAGCAGATTATAAAAATCAGCCCTGGGAGCCTCTCATGCTTAGGGCTGTGTTCTCAGAGATTTCTCTTTTTCGAGATTGACATTTCGCAGTCCGGACGACAATCTCAGAAATTATTTTTCAAAAATAACGCTTGCAATTCCAAGCGTTCGCCCTTACTTTTTGTTAAACGCAAGTGAAAATATAACTTCCTGAAACCACTGAGACCTTCGGTTCAGGACACGACTTTTGCCAACAAGGACATCCTTTGCCGATGCTCCCACGGCACTTCTGTTTTTTCTTTGGAGACCTTCTTTATGTCACGTTGCTTCATCGGAAAGCTTTTCCTTGCTAGTATCTTTGCGTTTGTCTTCGGATCTGCTGTCACGCTTCCCGCATTTTCACAGACGTTCCGTGGTGGTATCAACGGAACCGTGAATGATCGTACCGGTGCGGCAATTGCCAATGCGAGCGTAACCGCCACACAAACAGAGACGGGCGTTGCGCACAGCAGCACCAGTTCGAGCGGCGGAGAGTTTCTGTTTCAGGATCTCCCACTTGGCAGTTATAGCGTGACTGTTTCATTCCCTGGGTTCTCAACAGTGAAGACGGACAAGATCGCGGTATCGGCCGGCGTTATTTACACGCTGCCAGTGAAGCTTGAAATTTCTACTTCTTCAACAACCATTGAAGTGGATGCAGCTGCGATTGCACTGGATACCACAAGCACCGTGCAAAACACTGTACTTGATGCGAAGACGGTTGAGGACATTCCACTTAACGGCCGTGACTTTACGCAGATGATCGCTCTTTCGCCTGGCTATGGCGGCTACAGCGGTGGCGGTTTCGGTTCGCTCAATGGCACACGCGCCAACCAGGTGAACTGGCAGATCGATGGCGTGGACAATAATGACTTATGGCATAACATTCCCGCCGTCAACCAGGGCGGCGTCTCCGGCATTGCCGGCATTATTCTTCCGATCGACGCGGTGGATCAGTTCTCAGCACAGACACAGGCCGGTCCTGAGGGTGGTCGTAACCCGGGCGGCACGGTCAACCTGACTCTGCGCGCAGGTACCAACCAACTTCACGGAACGGTTTACTACTTCAATCGCAACGAGCTCTTCGGCGCGAAGAGCCCCTTCTCAGACACCAAGCAGAAGGTTCGCAACTACAACACTGGATTCTCAGTTGGCGGTCCATTCATCAAGGACAAGCTCTTCGGCTTTCTTACCTTCGAGCATCAGCGCTTCGTCATCGGCGAGTCCGGTACGGCAACTGAGCCCTCGGTTGGTTGGCAAAACCAGGCGAAGGCGCTGCTTGCCACCAAAGGTATTGCGGTAAATCCTGTTATGCAGAATGTGTTGAACACTCTTTGGGGAACCAACGTGCTCGCGCAGGATACGGTCGGCACGGTCAACAATTTTCATTCCAGCGATCCCGAATTCGGCTACAGCTGGAATGGTCTAGCCAAGGTCGACTACACGCTCTCTGCCAAGGACACGCTCTCCGCTCATTGGTTTGTTGGTCAAGGCAACCAAGTAGCGCCTGCGGGCTCGCAACTGCTGGCCTACTACGAAGTCGCACCTATCCATGTGCACAATATCGCGATCGTGGAGAACCACGTTGTTTCCTCCACGATCACCAACCAGATATTGGCAGGCGTCAACTACTTCAACCAGGTCTTCGACGACAACCAGACCAATCAGAATGTTCAGAGCCTGGGTTTTATAACCGGTGCAACGTTCCCCAACGCTCCGAACATTACTATTACCGGCTTTGATCCGGTGGGCCAAACGCCACCTGAGGGCCGCAACGATATTACGGGCCACCTCACCGACCAGCTCTCGTGGGTGAAAGGCAAGCACCAGATGCGCTTCGGCGGCGAGTACCGGCAGGCTCAACTCGACGAGTTCTACCATCGTCATGCAACCGGCTCTTTTACCTTCAACGGCAGCCAGGTTGTTGCTGGCGCAACCGGACGCGTCAACGCACTCGCTGATTTCCTTGCCGGCCAGACCTCTGCTGCCAGCATTACCATCGGTGACCCTGAACGACAGGTGTTCGTCAACACGTGGTTCCTGAACGCAGGCGACTCGTGGCAGGTTAGCCCAAAGTTGAACGTCAATTACGGTGTCCGGTATGACTATGAAGGCCCACTCCACAACGAATACCAGAACATGTCCGTCTTTCGCCCCGCGCTGACGGCCAGCAACGGTCTGGCCTTCCAGGGAGTCCAGACCAGCTCGCTCTATCCCCAGTACTACAAGAACATCAGCCCGCGTCTTGGTTTCAGCTACTCGCCTGACTCAAACACCGTCTTGCGTGGCAGCTATGGCTGGTTCGCTGATACTCCCAATCTTAATCCTTTCCTTGATAACCGTCCCGGCAACCAGGCGCCTAACGGGGTTGAGGGCAATCCTGGCGGACCGACACCTGTCTATTCCGTGGCTGCCGCAAATGGCGGTAATAACACCACCATTCAACAGGGTGTTCCCATCTTTCCATCGTCGGTTGGCTATCCCTGCTCGGCGAGTTCAACCTGCGGCGTGTTCTCGGTCGTATCTAACTTTCGCCCCTCTTATAACGAAAATTACACCTTCAACCTGGAACATACACTCAACGGCAAGGTCATCGCGCAGATTGGTTATGTTGGATCCTCTGCGCGCCACCTATTGAGCTTGCTCGACATCAACCAGGCGAAGCCGGGCATCTATTCTGCCACTGCGGCAACCGCGACTGCACCCGCTGAGTCTGCTGACTTCTATCGGCAGCGGACGCGACCGTACTATGGTCAGTACGCTCAGTATGGCAATATCAACCAGATCTCGAGCATTGGGACCGCAAACTACAATTCACTTCAGGCGCAACTCCGAATCAACAATTACCACGGCGTCACTGCGCAGGCTGTCTATACTTGGTCACACAACCTCGATGAAGTCTCCCAGTATCGCGGCACACTGCCGCAGGACAGCACCAACTTCAAGGGAGACTACGGTAACTCGGACTATGACACCCGCAACAACTTCACGACGTTTCTAAGCTATGAGGTTCCGGGGTCACAGCATCTAGCGCTACTCTCGCGCGGCTGGCAGGTGAATGGGCTTCTCAACTTCCACGGTGGGCAGCCCTTCCAGATATTTGCCGGCACCGATAACAGCGGCACGAATGAAGGCTTAGACCGAGTCAGCCAAATCTCGAAGGCAAAAACCGGTATCAACGGCCAAAGCGCCAACGCCACTTGGATTGACCTTAGCAACTTCGTTCTTCCGGCCGCTGGAACCTTCGGCAACCTACGTCGCAATCAGTACTTTGGACCCGGGTTTTCGGATGTCGACTTCTCGGTTTTCAAGAACACGAAGATCAACGAAAGATTGACGATCCAACTAAGAGCTGAGCTCTTCAACCTCTTCAACCGTAACAACTTCGCTGCGCCGAGCATCAGCTTTGCCGCTCTAGCTAACGGCCAATTTGATAGTAAGAATGGAAGTGCAACGCTCAACGACACGATTGGCGATGCCAACGGCGCTCCCGGAATTGGATCTGGCGAACCGTTCAATGCGCAGTTCGGGGGCAAGATCATCTTCTAAACAGCATCGATTGACAACAAGGATGCCTCTACTCGTCGGAGTAGAGGCTCTTCTCGTTAAAGCGATCTACTAAATCGAATGGAAGCCGACCCGCTGCATGGCTGTACTCACTTCAGGGTTTTTCATGAAGGTGTTCCAGACGAATCCGGAGCGAAGATTTTCGGCCATCAGGAGGCCGATACCTACGTCGATGCCGAGAACATCCGGGTCATACCAGTTCAGTTGAGGATGGAAGCAGTCGCAGAAGCCGTAGCGGCCCCAGGCGTCGGTGCCAAACTCATGCTTGAGTGAACGCAGGACACGGATACAGGCCTCGGGAAGAAACGGGAGCGAGCCTGCTGCTGCGCAGGGAACCACCGAACCGTTGACCGGACCCAATAGCGGCGGGCCTCCCCATGCTGTGTAGCCGTGCTCCCAATCCGATGCGGTGATGCCCCAGTAGTCCTCGGTGTAGCCGCGATCCAGACTCAGGCAGAACAATTTGTGGGCCTCAGTGGCGAGGACTGAGTTGCGGAAGTAGTCAGCGTAGGCGTCGCGTTTGCCCTGGAAGTCGAACCAGGCGTGCGAATACTGATGGACGAAGAGCGGATCCTCGTCGCTGATGAAGACATAGGGTCCGTAGTCGGTTCGCGGGCGGCTGAAGTTCTTCCAGAAGCTGGGATCGATACCGTACGTCGGTGAGCCGATGGCGAGGAGATAGAGCATCATCAACTCGCAGTAGTGATCCCATCGTGTGGTGATGAAGCCGCTTTTGGGTCGCCACCCCATGCTGAAGGTGCTGCCTCCGTTGAGCATCCAGGACCATTCGACTCGATGGTAGAGCTGCGTGGCGAGATCGGTGATCTTTGGATCGTTGAAGTAGGCGCTACAGGTGAGGACGCCACAGAGGAAGATGCAGGTGTCGATCGAAGAGACTTCGCTGAACTCGAAGGCTTTGCCACTGCGTGCGTCGTTGTAGTGGGCGAAGAAGCCATGCTGATGCTCCATCTTGTTGAGGTGGAAGTCGAGCGTGGTGAGCACGCGGGCGCGAATGTCCACAAACGGCAGGTAGCTGCGTTTATCCGCGATACAGAGACCTGTCAGCCCGAAGCCGGTGGCCGCGATGCTGGTGATTCTGCGCGGGTCGAGCGCGCCATTGGGGTTCTTGTTGAAGGCGCGATCGAGGACCTGTCCGCTCGCCGGATCGGCCTGCTCGTAGAAGTAGAGGCAGGCGCTGCGCTCCATCTCGCTGAGGAAATAGTCTTCTTCGGCGCTCAAAGGGAAGTCGTTGCGTTGATCCTGCAAGGCTGCGGCCTGTCCCCAGGCATTGCGCGACGCGGACAGCGTGGTCAGCACGGCACCCGCCATCATCTTCGCAGCGCCTCGCCGGCTGATGCCGATCGAACTCGACCTTTGCTTGGTCATCTCTCTTATGATGCCTTCCGAAGGGGTACTTTTGGAAATCCCTCGCTGTCTTCCATCCAAATGCCAGATTTTGAGGTCAGGTCTGGACAGAAAAAGCGTGCATAGGCCCGCTTTTTCCTAAGGAGTGTGTCCTACAGTCTTGGGATTGTAGACCCTCAGGCCTGATGCAAGTATTTCATTGACGTGGCTTTCATCTCGACATAGATTAACGGAAACGCAACCAACCTTCAGGGCCCCCTTCCTTTGAAAAAGGACTAGGGATTTCTCTATCCCAGGATTCAACTGCCATCCGGCGAGGCCACAGAGCGCGCCACGCTAACGCCGTTCTGCGCCCAAAGTATCACTTTCTCCGAGGAGTTTTCATGCTGCGTTTGTCCCTGAAGCCGATCCTGGCTCTCTTAGTTTTTTCGATTTCGTTCACTGCGTTCGCGCAAACATTCCGTGGAACACTTTCGGGTACGGTAACGGACACCCAGGGCGCTGTGATCTCTGACGCTGCTGTGCAGCTCACCAATCCCTCCACTGGCATAGTTTTGAACGACAAGTCCAACAAGCAAGGTGACTTCAACTTTCCGGAACTGCCAGTCGGTACCTACACTCTCACGGTGAACTTCGCCGGCTTCTCGACCAAGAAGGTCGATACGATTGACGTCGCCGTGACCAAGGTGACCAACGTAAAGGTTGAGCTCTCGGTGGGTTCGGAGAGCACCGTTGTGGACGTGACCGCGAACGGAGTCCAGACCGACACGCAGTCCGCTGCGCTCGTTGCTGTCCTTGACTCCAAGTCGGTGCAGGAGATGCCGATGAACGGCCGCAACTTCACGCAGATGACCCACTTCGCGCCGGGCGCTAGCAGTATTACGAACTCGGTCAATGGTTCGCGGACGGCCAGCATCAACTTCCAGGTGGATGGTGCCGACAACGTTGATCCATGGCTTGGCATCGTCGCTTCAAACCAGGGCGGTATTCAGAGCGTTGCGGGTGGTTTGATCCCAATTGAGGCGATCGATCAATTCTCCATGCAGTCCGGTGGCGAGGCCGATCAGGGTCGCAACGCTGGCGCTAACTCGAACATGGTGCTGCGATCGGGTACGAATAAGCTTCATGGCGACGTCTTCTACTTCGATCGTAATGAGTTCTTCGCAGCCATCTCGCCATTCGCTCCCGTGGGTGCCCGCAAGACCTTTATTCGTAACCATCAGGGCGGCTTCACGTTGGGCGGCCCAATCTGGAAGGATCGCACCTTCTTCTTCGCAGCAGGGGAAATCCAAATTGCCAAGGTCAACGCGGCGCTTACGGATACTGTGATCTCCGACGCCTGGGTAAGTGCAGGCAAGTCGTTCATCAACAACTATGGGATCACTGCCGCAAATCCGCTGAGTCTGAACCTGTATGGGCTGCTCTATCCAACCGTTTCGAAGGGTGGACCGGCCACGATCAGCAACTACTTTGCCCAGGGAACTTCCAACTACAACAGCTACAACGGCATCATCAAGCTGGATCACCACTTCAACGACAAGGAACAGCTTTCAGTTCGTTATCTCGGAACGACCGGGACCCAGACCGCTCCAACTGCTTCTGACTATGCGGAATACTTCCAAACCGCGCCGATGCACATACACAACTTCTCGGTCATTCAGACCTCGGTGATCAACAGCAAACTCCTCAACGTTGTTACCTTTGCAACGAACTACTTCCTCCAGACGTTCAATGATGCAAATCAGAACTTCAATCCTCAGGCGAACGCGGGATTGAACCTTGGCATTGCTCCAGGTATCATCGCGGCGGGCGCACCATCGATCCTCGTTACCGGATTCGACCAGACTGGCGCAACTCAGCCCTCAGGCCGCACCGATGTCACTGGTCACGTCACGGACAACTTCCATTGGACGGTCGGTCGCCACCAGCTTAAGTTCGGCGGCGAGTATCGCCATTCGAACGTGAACCAGCTTTACTTCTCAAGCGCACGCGGCACCTTCTCCTTCGATGGAACGCGCGGAGCCTGGTATGCCATTCCGGTCTCAGCAGCGGCAAAAACAGCTTGCGCCACAACGGGTACGGGCGCGAATTGCGCTGCAGCTTGCGCTGTTACCGGAGCCTGCACTCCTGGCTCCTCTCCAAACGCACAGGCTCTCGGTTACTGCTCCACGATCGGGATCAGTGCTTCAAATTGCGCTAACCTTGGCACCCTTTCGGACTTCCTCAATGGAACGCCTACCAACTCCAACGGTGCCAAGCTCCTGCAAGGCACTGCGCAACGTGTCTGGACAATGAACACCTACGACGCCTGGGCGCAGGATGACTTTCAGGCCAGTAGAAGGTTGAGTCTGAACTACGGCGTTCGTTACACCATCCCTGGCGTCATCAACGCTGAGGCCAATGACATCTACCAGTTTGTTCCTGGTGCGGCACCCGGCTTTCAAAAGGGTTACTACCCCGAGTACTACGGCGGCATAGCTCCTCGCGTCGGCTTCTCTTATTCGGTCAACGAGAATAACAACACTGTTATTCGCGGCTCTTACGGTATCTTCTATGACTTCCCGGCTATGAGCAGTTGGATTACCGGTACCACCACCAACGGCGGTGCGAACTACGCGCAGAACAATCCTGCCGGCCCCGATGCTGCGGCAATCTTCGTGCAGAATTCCAACGTCCAGTGGCAGCCGAACGTCAATCCGTTCGCCAGTTCGGTCGCCCCGCAGGTAGGTGCCTTCGGTGTCAACCAGAACTTCAAAATGCCTCGGGCCACCGTCGTCAGTCTGAATGTCGAGCAGCAACTTACGAAGTCGACCCTGTTCACAGTAGGTTATGTGGGGTCGTTCGGTCAGCACCTCGAAGTTTTGTATGACCTCAATCAGCCTGTTGCGAGCGGTACGACGACAGCAAACGCGAGACCCTATTTGCAGACCAGCTTCCCGAATGAGAATGCCAAGTTTGTCGGCAAGCCACTCGTTGGCATCAATCAGTTGAACTTTGAGGCAGCTTCGAACTATCACTCCCTGCAAGCCACCGTGAAGCAGGCTGCATGGAAGGGCATTCAGACTACCCTGAACTACACCTGGTCGAAGTCGATGGATGATTCGTCATCAAACACGACGCCAATGAACAGCTACAACCTTCATCAGGACTACGGCCCGAGCACCTTTGATAATCGCCACCTTTTGAACGGCTTCGTTTATTACAGCGTCCCACAGCTCTTTCATGCTGTGCCGAAGCTTACCAAGGGCTTCCAACTCAATGCCATCTACACCTATTCCAGTGGTGTTCCGATCAGCCCGCAGTACAGCACAAATGTGGATGGAACGGGTGAGTTGAAGGATCGTCCTAACTTCACCGGCGTCAATCCTTACGTAAGTGGCGCGCCGCTTGCGACCAGTACTGCCAGCGGCCGTCAGTATCGCTGGTTGACCAATGCCAACGGTTCCTTCACGACGCCAGCAACAGGCACCTACGGCAACGAGCGTCGGGATGCCTTTACCGGCCCGAACTTCAGGACGATCGATTTCTCGCTCTTCAAGCACACGCCGGTTACCGAGAAGATTATGTCGGAGTTTCGCGTTGAGATCTTCAACATCATGAACTTCAACAACTTCGCTAACCCCGCCGTCAACCCGGCAAGCGGCACGTTCGGTCTGATCACGAATACACGCAACGGCGCTGCTGCACCGGGCATTGGTTATGGCGAACCCTTCAACATTCAGTTTGCTCTGAAGTTGAGCTTCTAACCCGTACAGCATTAAGGATGATGATTGAAATGATCGCTTTGAAGTCTTCTGCTGTCGTTGCCCTCCTGATTGCCGCCATGCCTGTGGCGGCTCAGGAGGGCACACCTGAAAAGATCGACCTGAAGGTTCTTCACCAGATCAAGACGGAGGCATTTCAGCACTCGAAGGTGATGGATCATCTGTTCTACATCTCAGATGTCTACGGTCCGCGCATCACCAGTTCGCCGAACCACAAAGCCGCCGCAGAATGGATCGTGACCAGGCTGAAGTCGTACGGCATGGTCAATGTTCATCTTGAGCCCTGGGGACCATTCGGCAATTCGTGGCAGTATAAGAAGTTTTATGGAGCGCTTGTCGCACCGAATTACGCGCCGCTAATCGGCTTCCCGCTGGCCTGGACGCCTGGAACCAAGGGGCCCGTCACCGCTGAGGCTGTGCTCGCGCCAATTCACTCGCAGGCGGAGTTTGCGAAGTACAAGGGCAAGCTCAAGGGAAAGATCGTTCTGATTGCCGACCCCAAGGTGATCCTGATGCACACCGAAGTGGAGGGTCGCCGCCTCACTGATGAAGAGATTGACTCGCGCAGTATCGTCGCAGACCCATCGCGCCTTGGACCTGGCGGTGCCGGCGGCGGTCGCGGCGGCCGCAATGTTCCTCCCGTCCCTGCGGCTCCGGTACTGGACCGTGCGGCAGCACTCCGTCTGCGGAACGACACGAGCAAGTTCCTCTCCGACGAGGGCGTGCTCGTCGCGGTCAACTATGGGACCAACGGCGATGGAGGCACGGTATTTGCTAGCTTCGGTGGATCGCAGAATCCTGACGATCCAACACCGCCGCCGATGGTTGCCATTACGCCGGAGCACTATAACCGGATCGCTCGACTCATTGAACACGGCATGAGTCCGCAGGTCACCTTCGATATCGAGGCGGAGACGTATAAGAACGACCAGATGGGCTTCAACGTTGTGGGTGAGATTCCGGGTACGACCAGGAAGGACGAGATCGTCATGCTTGGCGGCCATCTCGACTCGTGGCAGGGCGGCACGGGTGCGACGGATAATGGCACTGGCTCCTCAGTCGCTATCGAGGCGGTGCGGATCTTGACGAGCCTGCATAAGCCAATGGAGCGTACGGTGCGCATTGCTCTGTGGGGCGGCGAAGAAGAGGGCCTGCTGGGTTCCAAGTTCTACGTGCAGCAGCACTTTGCGCCACGCGATTCGATGAAGATCACGCCGGAGTACAGCAAGCTGGATGCCTACTACAACGATGATGGCGGCAGCGGACGCTTTCGTGGCATCTCTGCAGATGGCAACGATGAGATCGCGTCAATCTTCAAGCAGTGGGCTGCGCCGATTCGTGACCTTGAGTTTCAGTCGGTCGCCGGTGCGACGAGTGCGCCGACACGGGAGCCGGGCGGAACCGACTCGACCAGCTTCTCGTGGCTTGGCCTCGATGGCTTCGGCTTCATGCAGGATCCGCTGGAGTACGGCAGCCGCACCCACCACTCGAACATGGATCTCTACGATCGGGTCCAGGTGGGTGATGTGATGCAGGGCGCCGCGATCGAAGCATGGTTCGTCTACAACACGGCGACTCGCCCCGAGATGCTGCCTCGCCTTGATACACCACTGCCGCTGACGAAATAAGTTCAAGCAGTAAAAGGTCCACGCTCGATTGCGTGGGCCTTTTCATTTTGCCTCGTCAATTTGCAACCTTTTCCAATACGTATAAGACGCTGTCGTAGTCGCCTTGCAGTGTCAGGTCGAGGCCGTGATGGGTAAGATAGGCACCGCTCAGTGTGCCCATATCGGTGAGTGCTCCGACAGTCCCATCGGGCGATCTGCGAGGTGTTTTGATCACGCGAATCTTGTAGACGGCCTGTTCATCTAGCCCGCTGAGATGCAGCGGCGAGACACCATAACCACGCTGTTGCGAGTGCAGGAACGCAAACGCCGCAACCTGCTTACCGTCTTCGGCTGCGTACTCGTTGGCGATAAAGTTGGTGTCAGCAGCCGGCGTGAGGCGGTAGAGTGCGCCGTTCTGGACTGTCTCACGGATCTCCTTGTATGCCGCAACGAAGCGCTTCGACTCGGCAAGATCCTCATCGCTGGACTTGTTGAGGTTTGAGCCGACAGCGAGCGCGCCCTGCATTGCCACAAGAAAGCGGTACTGGAGCGAGACGCTGCGGCCGTTGAAGTTGGGGACATCCGTGACCCACGCCATCATGATGTGAGGGGTGTAAGCGTAGGTAAAGCCGCGCTGGATATCGAGGCGGTCGAAGGCCTCGGTGTTATCGGAGGGCCAGACTTCGTCAGTCCGTTTCAGCACGCCGAGATCGACGCGGCCACCACCGCTAGCGCAGCTTTCGATTTCGAGGCCGGGGTGCTTCTTGCGCAGGCGGTCGAGGATCTCGTAGTAGTTCGCCGTGAACTGCACCCAGATCTTTTTCTGCTGATCGACAGGTACCTCGGGCCAGCCGGGCTCGGTGAAGTTGCGGTTGTAATCCCACTTGAGGAAGGAGATCTTGTTATTGGTGACCAGTTGATCCAGCCAGTGGAAGGTGTACTCCTTCACATCTTCGCGAGCCAGGTTGAGCATGAGTTGGTGGCGGCCTTCGGTACGCGGGCGGCCATCGAAGTGCATCGCCCAATCAGGATGCTTGCGGTAGAGATCGCTATCAGGATTGACCATCTCGGGCTCGACCCAAAGGCCGAAGCTCATGCCGAGCGAGTTCACCTTCTTGATAAGTGAGCCAAGACCGTTGGGAAACTTTGCCGGGTTGACGTTCCAATCACCAAGGCCTGCATGGTCGTCGTTGCGCTTACCGAACCAGCCGTCATCCATGACGAAACGTTCGATGCCCATGGCGGCGGCCTTCTCTGCGAGCGCGGTCTGACCGGCTTCGTCCACCTTGAACTCGGTAGCCTCCCATGAGTTGTAGAGGACCGGGCGGGTCTTCAGGCCGGAGCCATCGGGCAGGATCTTGGTACGCTCGAAGCGATGCATGATCCGCGAGGCGTCGCCGATACCGCCTGAGGTGTAGCCGCCGTAGAAGGCTGGTGTTTCAAGAGAGGCGCCGGGGGCAAGCGTATAGGCGAAGTCGAAGGTGTTGTAGCCGCCGGTGACGCGAACCTGATGCATGGAGGTCTCTTCGACGCTGATGCGCCAGTTACCGCTCCAGCCGAGGGCGCCGAAGAAGACGTCGCCGTGCTCCTGATCGGTGTTGCCGTCTTGATCGAGGGCGAACCACGGATTCGACTGCTGGCTGGTGCCGCCGCGGCGGCTTTCGAGTACCTGCATCCCCATCTTTACCGGAGTCTCGACGAGTTGATCTTCGCCGGCCCAACGACCGCCAAGGGAGCGGAGACGGTAGCCGGTTGCGTCGGGCAGGGTCCAATTTGCGGACTGGGCACTCTCAATGGAGAACGGGGTCTTGCCGCGATTCTCAATGCGCGACTGCCGCTCGATCAGGCCGGTCTCTGGATAGACGGTGTAGCGGAGTTCGACGTAGATCGGCCGGGAGATGTCCTTGAGCAGAACGCTCAAGGTGTCGCCGGCGATCTTGTGGCTTTCGTAATGGAGAACGAGGTCGCGGTTCCCGTCGGGCCAGGTCACTTTCAGGGCTGGCTCGGTGTAAAGGCCCGCGCCCCAACCGGCGTATTCCTGCGGTGTATACGCCTGACTCAGGTCCAATCCTGACCATTCCCTTGTTGACTTTACGGGCTGGAAGTCGGCGTCACGCACGACCTTACCCCCCCAGTACACGTGTTGAAGCTCGTTGCGTTCGTTAATCCCGAAGACGTATGAGACGGGGCCGCCTTGCAGGACGAAGAGCTTCTTATCCTCGAGAAAGCGAATGGACTGCGAGAGAGCAGTCTGCGCCGCTACGAGGACTAGCAGTAGAGGGACAAAACGCAGTGAGGCGAGGCGAATCAGGCGCAAGAGTTTCTCCAATATTCGACGGGAAGTCGTTAGGATGCTGAATGCAATCATCCGCAACACTATCGACTTCATCTGGATTCCGCAACGATGGAGTAGAAGGGCTCTATTTTGCCCAGATAGCCCCACCCGGAAAGGCAAAGTTACGGAGAGTCTCCGGGAAGATCTCGATGCTGTAGCCGGGAGCTTCGGGAACGAGATAGCGGCCGTTTCTGACCTGAACGGGGTTGAGGAAGTGTTCGTGCAGATGCTCGACATATTCGACGACGCGGTTCTCCAGCAAGCCGGAGACGGAGAGGAAGTCGAAGATAGCGAGGTGTTGCACGTATTCGCAAAGCCCGACGCCGCCTGCATGGGGGCAGACAGGAATGCCGAACTTCGCGGCCATCAGCATGATGGCGAGGTTCTCGTTGACGCCAGCGACGCGGCAGCTATCAATCTGGCAGACGTCGATCGCTCCGGCCTGCATAAGTTGCTTGAACATGATGCGGTTCTGACAGTGTTCGCCGGTCGCGATGCGGATGGGTGAGACTTCGCGGCGGATGCGGGCGTGACCGAGGATGTCGTCGGGGTTCGTCGGCTCTTCCATCCACCAGGGGTCGAGTTCGGCGAGAGCGTTGGTTCGGCTGATGGCTTCCTCGACGCCCCAGCGCTGGTTGGCGTCGACCATGAGCTTGTTGGTCCAGCCAATCTCTTCGCGGACGATGTGGCCGCGCCGGAGATCGTCGGCAGCAATGCCGCCAACTTTGAGCTTGAAGTGCGTCCAGCCTTCGGCGAGCGCTTCCTTGCAGAGGCGGCGAATCTTGTCGTCGCTAAAGCCAAACCAGCCAACCGAGGTGGTGTACGCGGGGTAACCTTCAGATTGAAGTTGCGCCAGCCGTTCGGCCTGTCCGGACTTGCGAGCGCGCAGGATGTTGAGCGCGTCGGAGCGGCTTAGCACATCGTCGATGTAGCGGAACTCGATGGCGGAGACAAGCTGTTCGGGTTCCATGTCGGCGAGCAGCTTCCAGAGCGGCTTGCCTTCGAGCTTGGCGTAAAGGTCCCAGACGGCGTTGATGAGTGCGCCGGTGGCGAGGTGGATGACGCCCTTCTCGGGGCCGAGCCAGCGGAACTGCGAGTCGTCGGTGAGGGATCGGGAGAAGGCGGCGAAGTCCTCGGTGATGGTGGACAGCTTGCGGCCTTTGACGAAGCGGCCCAGATATTCGAGCGCTGTGACGCAGAGTTCAGTGCCTCGGCCAAGTGTAAAGGTCAAACCGTGGCCTTCGAAGGCTGAATCGGTCTCGAGGATGCAATAAGCGGCGGAGTAGTCGGGATCTTTATTGACCGCGTCAGAGCCGATGTTGTGCAGGGAGGTCGGAAAGCGGAGATCGACGACTCGAATTCCGGTGATCACGCAATCGTTCATCTTAAACTCTCCAATGTGATGTGTAAGCGCATATGTTTATAAGCGAACATAGTAGTCCGTTAATGAAAACACACTTTGGAACGATAGGCAGGAGGATCGATGAGCAAGTTTCGATTAGATGGGAAGCGGGCAGTGATCACGGGCGGGGCCAGCGGGATTGGCGGGGCGATTGCTAAGGAGTTCGCGGAGAACGGTGCGCAGGTTTGTATCGTCGACCTGAACGGTGACAACGCCCGGAAGTCCGCGGCACTGCTCGGAGCGGAAGCCTCTGGATGGGACTGCAATGTGGCGGATCGCATAAGCGTCGAAGCGGCATTTGCGGCGATTGCGAAGGGCGGCCCGATCGACATCCTGGTAAACAGCGCGGGCGTCGCGCATGTCGGAACCCTGGCGAGCACGACCGATGCAGACTTTGATCGCGTGTACCAGGTGAACGTCCGAGGAACCTACCTCGCGATGCAGGCGGCGCTGCCTTTCCTCGAGAAGAGTTCGGGAACGATTCTCAACATGGCGTCGATTGCAGCGACAGCCGGGCTGACTGACCGGTTTGCGTATTCGATGACGAAGGGCGCGGTGCTGTCAATGACGCTTTCGGTGGCGCGCGACTATCTCGGCAAGATTCGCTGTAACTGCATCTCGCCCGCGCGGGTCCACACCCCGTTCGTTGATGGGTTTGTGGCTCGAACCTATCCAGGACACGAGGCGGAGGCCATGGCACGACTTTCGGCGGCACAGCCGATCGGCCGAATGGGGCAGCCGGAGGAGGTTGCCATGCTGGCCCTGTATCTCTGCTCGGACGCGGCTGCATTTGTTACCGGAGTCGACTATCCACTGGACGGCGGCTTCTGTAATCTTCGCTAAGGATCTTATGGTTGAGAAAAGTTCGAACTATGCAGCGCCGGCGATGGAGAAGGGCCTCGACGTGCTCGAGCTGCTTGCGCGGCGTGAGCGGGGATTGACGAAGAGTGAGATTGCCCGCGAACTGGGACGCAGCGTGTCGGAGATCTTCCGCACGCTGCATAGTCTCGAAAAACGCAGCTACATCGTTCGGCAGCCGGACGACCGCTACACGCTGACCATGAAGCTCTTTCAACTGGCAACGGAGCACCCGCCGACGGAGCGGCTGCTCTCGGAGGCGCTGCCGGTGATGCATCGACTGGCGGAGAAGACACTGCAGTCCTGCCATCTTGCGGTGCTGGAACGCAGCCACTTTGTCATTCTGGGGCAGGTCAATGCGCCAAGCGGAACGGGCTTTCATGTGAAGCCGGGATCGCGGAGTCCGCTCACCCACGGAGCGAGCGGCTACGTCATTCTTGCGTGCTGCGCTGAGGCGACTCGTCAACGCGCGCTCGCCGAATGGAAAGAAGATATCGGGCGGCCGATGCCGAAGAACTTTGCTGCGCACCTTGCTGAGATTCGGCGGCTGGGCTACGAAGACCGGCCGAGCCACGAAGTGGATGGCATCACGGATATCAGCTTTCCGGTTGTGGATGGTGCGGGGTTGGCGATCGCCGCGCTGACCATTCCGTACATTCACCGCAAGGTTGCGGAGATCAGCAAACAGCAGGTGATGGCGGGACTGAAGGCGGCTAGCGTGGCCATTTCGACGGCCATCAGTGGTGTTCGCCACCTTGGCTAACAGGCAAAAAGTTAGCCATGGATTAAAGGCGAAGGGCGCCCGGCTTGGGCGCCCTTCGTCTTAGTGCAGGAGCTTCTAGAAGCTGAACCGTGCCTGCAGGTTGACGTTTCTGCCGGCGAGGCCACTTTGGGCCTGACCGAAGGTTGGGGTCAGGATGTTGGTGACGATCGAGCTGTTGTTCAGGTTGGTCTGGTTGAAGAGATTGAAGGCGTCAGCGCGAATTTCGATGGCGGCATGCTCCCCGATCACCCGGCCATTTGGAAGGCCGAACGACTTGGTGACCGTAGCATCGACATCCTGATATCCGGGACCGTTGAAGGAGTTACGTGCCATCCCAGGGAGGGAAGGCAGACCGGTTGCGAAACCACCACCCGGTGCGACCGGAGCCGTTGGATTGATGAAGTACGGTGAGGTCGTGGTGACATTCGCATTGCCGGGATAGTTGGTGTTCGTACCTTTTATCTCGAAGGCATTGTTGCTGCTGTCAAGATTCTTGCTACCGATGTAGGTGGGGCGCAGAGAGCTATAACCGCTCGAGCCGTAGTAGAGGTTTCCACCGGAGACGTTGTAGGTCGGGGTGAAGGGGAAGCCCGTGTGGATGTTGTAGATGCCGCTGAAGGAGAAGCCATCAGCAAGCTTCGACAGCAAGCTGTTGCCATGGAAGAAGACCGGCTGCCAGAGGCCGTAGATCTTGAGAGCCTTTCCGTAGTTGAAGTCGGAGCGGCCATAGGCAAGATCTGGACGGTAGGGATAAGGATCTTCGTAGTATGGGAAGGATCCAGTATCCATCGTCTTGGCGTATGCAAACTCGGCGTCGAACATGAAGTGATGCGCCATGTTGTGCTTCAGGCCGAGCAGGAGTGAGTTGTTGTTGGAGGCGCCCGTGTTGGCGTAGTAGTCGACGTTCTGGACCAGGGGGTTCTGTGCCTGTCCAGCGGCAAAGGCGTTGACGTAAAGTTGCGATTGCACGATCTGGTGATGACCCAGACTGCCCTGGTAGCCAACGGTGGCGACCATCTGGTGACCGAGGTCAAACTGCGTATCGAGGGAGAAATGTTCGGTGTAGATCGTCGGCTGATTTGCCTGGAATGCTGTAACCGCAACGCCTCCTGACAGCGGCAGGTTCGCGGCATTGAAGGCGGTCACGGCATTCGGGTTCGAAGCATAGCCGTAAAGTGATGTGGGGGAACTGCCAATTCCGTAGCGGATGCGCGGATCGATGGTGGCTACGCCGTTATTGATGCTGCTGCTATTGAAGTTCGCATTGAAGATGTACGGTGGATTGTTGCCAGAGTTGCCGGAGATTGCGATCTCGCTTTGGTTATAGTTCAGCCCAAAGCCTCCACGAACAACTGCTTTGCCATGGAACATGTCCGGGCTGTAAGCAAAGCCGATCTGCGGTCCAAAGTTACCCTTCTGCGCGTTGGTCAGGTTCCCGCCACGACGGATCGAGAGACCCGTGTAAGTTGTTGCTCCAGATCCAAGTTGCACAACACCAAGGTTGTTCTGCTTGGATGAGAAGGGTCCAAAGTAGGAGTAGCGAATACCAGCATTGATGGTGAGATTCTGTCGCACCTTCCAGTCGTCCTGAATAAAGAAGCCGTAGAGGTCTTCTCTGGTGTCCTGACGGTTGGTGGTAGGGGTACCGGTGGCCGAATCGAAGCTGCCAGACTCACTGTGCGGCGCGTCGTTGAGAAAGTCCCAGATGTTATAGAAGTTATAGCTTGGGCGGGCCGCGTAGGTCGGATTGTTGAGGTAATAGAGGCGGGTCACATCGCCGCCAAATTTGACAGTGTGATTGCTTAGGATCTTGGTGGCAACGTCCTTGTAGGTGAAGGTGTGCTGATTCAGGTTACTGGGGCCGCCTGCACCGAAAAAGCTAAGTTGATTGCTGCCGGAGATGTTCGCCAGCCCATCGACCTGCGATTGGGGAAGACCGAATGGTGCCTGCGGATTCGTTGCAACTTCATTCCAGCGATAGCCAGCATCATTTGCGCGAGCTTCGTTCAGAAACGTCGGCGAGAACACATGGTTGTAAATAACGGAATAAGCGTCGTTGATCTGGCTGTGGTTGAAGAGGTTGTAGGCGCGCGCGGTTCCGTTGTAGTTCACCTTGGAGAGCGGAACCCAGTAGATGGCAAAGGCGATGTGATCCCTCTTGGTGACATCACCATCCATACGACCGTTGTATTGAGCGGCGGTCTGGTTGGTCGGGTTCAGGGTGCTGTAAAGGGCGATGTCGGGAGTATTGGTGAGGCCGCCCCCAATTCCTGGGTTCGTGGTGCTCTGCCAGGTGAGATCCTGCTGCCCAAGCCCTCCGTTGATGGGTGAGCCGAGGTTGAGACCCTGTCCGGCGATGGTGCGGCAGTTCTGTCCCTCGGTAAAGCCAGCCTGGCTGCAGGTCTGGTTGACGAGTGACGAGGCGGAGACTGCTCCGCCGGGAAAGTTCAGGTAGGTCGAAGCGATACTGCCAGCGGGGGCAAGACCACGGAAGGCGGCAGTCTCGTACCAGCCAGTTGCAGTCGCCACGGTATTTCCGCGCTGCGTCTCGTAAGCGAAGAAGGCGAAAAGCTTGTCATGAAGGATGGGGCCACCGACGCTGCCGCCATACTGATTCGCAAAGGTGGTGTCGCGGAGTAGACCACGGTCCGAAGGAGTTCCTGAATTGAAGGTGCCGGCACCGTTGTACCGTTGGTAGGCGTTAAGGCCGGGGCGGCTCGCCCGGAAGAACAGACTGCCATGGTACTGGTTGCTTCCGGTCTTCGAGGTAATCTGGACGTTTGCGCCGCTGAACCGTCCATTCTCCGCGTCATAGCCGTTCGAAAGAACCTTGACGCTGCCGACAGAATCTTCAGTGGGAGTGATCACGGAGGTTCCGCCCCACACGGCGCTGACCGTGCTGATGCCGTCGATCTGGATGCCGTTCGAGTTGGTCTGGCCGCCATTTGCGTTCGCCTGCGGGCCGTTTTCAGTCTGGAAGATGCCACTGCCGCTGCCACCAGGGCCAGAGGTGCCGGGGAGACTGCTTGAATTGCCGCCGGTCGCACGCGAGCCGTCACCGAAGACTCCCGGGGCAAGCTGTACGAGCTGGAAGACGTCGCGGCCTGACGAGGGAAGATGTTGAATCTGGTTGTCATTGACGACGCCGCTAATGGCCGCGTTCGCCGTTTCAAGCTGCGGCGTGGTGTCGGCGTTGACGTTGATCGTCTCCGTCGCGCCGCCCAGGTCGAGTTGAAGATTGACGGCGTTCGATTGCTCCGGCGTGATGTGAATGCCGCTGAGAACCTTTTTCTTGAAGCCGGGACGTTCAGCCGCCATCGTGAAGGTGCTGTCGGGGAGGGCGTTGAAGTTGTAGACGCCGCTCTCGTTGCTTGTACTGGTGAGCACCTTGTTCGTGGCGGTGTCGGTGAGGGTGACGATGGCGCCGGGGACGACTTCGCCCTGGGGGTCGGTAACGGTGCCCTGAATGGAGGCGCGGAACTGGGCCATGGCCGCTGGTACCGCAAGGCAGGCGAGGACGACCAGGGAGAGGGCTGCTCTCAGGGGCCGAAAGGGAGACCTGAAGTGGCTGGGGGTGTTTCGTGACGGTGCGTGCATAGTGCCTCCTGAAGCGGATCAATCCTGCACGGCCATTGGAGGGGGAGACTCGCGATGGCGGCAGGGAGGTTCTTGTGTCTGGTTGCGCAATCGATTGCGCTGACCAAACGCAGTTCTATCACCGTGGAAGTTCGATGGTCAATCGCCGCTTTACCGCAGAATTGATGGCTTCAAAGCAATAAACCGTGCGGCAAAGAAACAAATGAGGCGATCTTCCGGTGTCACTCCGTTGGATGCAGGTTTGATGCGTCGGGCGGGACACGACTATTGACGATCTAGGGACCGGCCGGGACCGGGGTAAGATGATCGTGACTAAGGTGTCTAAGCTCGGAGCGGCCAACGTGGGTTTTCATGATCAATTGAGTTTTTCTTCGCGTGGAAGATTTTATAGCCGCGCTGCGCTGCTTGGAGCCGTGCTGGTTGCAGCAATGGGCGGCGCAAGCCTGCAGGCGACACCGGTACATCTGAGGGCCGAGGGACAGGTAAACCCGCTTGGGATGGACATCGCCCGCCCGGTCTTCTCGTGGCAAAGTGACGCCGCTGGGCGGGACTGGATGCAGTCGGCGTACCAGGTGACCGTGTCCAGCACAGCTGATGCAAGCAAGGCGGATGTCTGGGATAGCGGACGCGTGACATCGGGCGAATCAGTCGGGATTGCGTACAGCGGGCCTGCGTTGAAGGCGCACACACGATACTTCTGGACCGTTCGGGTGTGGGACAAGGCGGGCAAGAGCGAAGTGGCGCCCGCTGGATCGTGGTGGGAGACGGGTCTGCCCGAGCAGGCGGACTGGCAGGGCAAGTGGATTCGGCGGCGCGATATATCGGCCGAAAAGGAGCTGGCGGCGATCCACTGGATCTGGGTGCCGGGCATCGATGCGCACCATGTGCCCCAGGGAACAAGCTCGGAGTTTACGTACTCGCTGCACTTGGCGGCGAAGCCTTCGGCAGCGGTGCTGCACATCTTCTCCGGCGGCACGTTTACGACCCGGGTCAATGGTACGGAGACCGGGCATAAGCAGGAGTGGGGCGCCTTCGATCGGGAGGATATTCGCGATCAGCTTGTATATGGAGCGGGTGCAGCCGGGGACAACCTGATTACCGTGTCTGTAGATGTGAGGAAGTCCAAAAAGGCGGAGGAGACCTATCCGGCGGCTCTTGCGGCCCTCCTTCGGCTGACCAGCGCCGATGGTACGGAGAGCACGATCGTAAGCGATGGGGCCTGGAAGGCGCGGGTAGCTGGAGCGGCAGAACTGCGGGGGGCGGATGATCTTGGCGTGCTGGCGAGTCAGCACTTTGGGGTTGCACCGGATCGCGTGACCCCTGCGGACAGCCCCGACCGCATCGAGTCGACGACTGCTCTGTTTCGGAAAGACTTTACGCCAAAGGGCAAGGTAGTTTCAGCCCGCCTGTATGTGACGGCGCTCGGTGGCTACCAGGCGTTCTTAAACGGGAAGAAGGTTGGAGCGGACGAGCTAACGCCGGGGTTTACGGACTATCGGAAGCGAGTGCTGTATCAGGCCTACGATGTGACCGCGCTGGTCGGCAAAGGCGAGAACACGTTGGCGGCAATGTTGGGAGCAGGGTGGCATGGAAGCCCGCTGCTCTGGTCGGGGACGCGTATGTTCTCGGGGCCGGACCTGCTGCGAGCACAGCTTGAGTTGCGGTTCGCGGATGGAACGAGCCAGACAGTAGCGACGGACGAAACGTGGCAGACGGCTGCCTCGCCAATTATCGCCTCGGAGATCTATGCCGGCGAGGCGTATGACGCGCGCCGCGAGCTTCCCGGCTGGAACAAGGTACACGGCGACAAAGCCGGAGCTTGGAGTGCCGCTACGGTATCAGAAGGCAACCCCAAGGTCGCGGTGACAGCTGAGCCGGACACGCCGGTTCATCCTGCGCAGAATGTGACGCCGGTGAAGGTGACGATGGTGGCAGCGGGCAAAGGGCAGGACGCGCTCTTCGACATGGGACAGAACATGGTCGGCGTGGTGCGGCTTCGTGTGAAGGGTGCGCGCGGAACGACGGTGCGGCTGCGTTTCGCAGAGCGGCTCAAACCAGACGGTACGGTCTATACGGAAAATCTTCGTGATGCCGATGCGACCGATCTCTATACCCTGAGCGGCAATGGGGAAGAGGTATGGGAACCTGCGTTTACCTTCCACGGCTTCCGGTATGTGGAGGTCTCCGGGTATCCCGGAAAGGCTACACCCGCTTCGCTCGAAGGAATCGTATGGAACAGCCTGCCGGCCGCGCCTTCCATGCGACTCTCGACCTCAAGCGAGTTGCTAAACCATATGAACGAACTGGGCCTGTGGGGCCAGCGCGGCAACTTTGTTTCAATTCCGACGGACTGCCCGCAGCGCGACGAGCGTATGGGCTGGATGGGCGATGCTGGAGTCTTTTGGCGGACGGGCAGCTACAACTTCGACATCGATTCGTTCTCGCACAAGTTCATGCAGGATGTGGTCGACGCGCAGAGTGATGAGGGCGCGTTTTCGAACATCTCCCCCAACCTGCTGGAGGGAGTAGAGGGTCATCCGGGGGCGCCAGGATGGGGCGATGCGGGCGTGCTGGTGCCGTATGCGACGTGGCTGCAGTATGGCGACCGGGCGATCCTCGAGCGGAACTGGACGGCGATGGAGAAGTGGATGGACTTCATGCTCCGGACCAACCCAAA
The DNA here is from genome assembly GCF_025685605.1 of Granulicella arctica. Classification (NCBI taxonomy): domain Bacteria; kingdom Pseudomonadati; phylum Acidobacteriota; class Terriglobia; order Terriglobales; family Acidobacteriaceae; genus Granulicella; species Granulicella arctica. The sequence goes on along the minus strand of NZ_JAGTUT010000001.1, from coordinate 1,608,512 downwards.
CTATCTTCGCCAAAAGGAGCTTGGCCCGAACTACGCCGACTGGCTCGCTCCTGATCCAAACACGCCGTCAGACCTAGTCGGTACTGCCTATTGGGCACTGCTGGCAAAACAAATGCAGGAGATGGCTACAGCTCTCGGGAAGACGGCAGACGCGCAGAAATACGAGGACCTTTACGGGAAGATCCAGACGGCCTATCGGAAGAACTATGTGCAGGCGGATGGTTCGGTCAAAGGCAACACGCAGACGGCTTACGTGCTGACTCTGTATACCGGCATGGCTCCAAAGGCGCTTGAAGCGGCGATGACCGATCGCCTCGTCAAGGATATCGAGGCGCACCAAAATCATCTGACGACAGGCTTCCTGGGAACACCGTTTCTGTTGTCGGTGCTCGATCTGCATGGCCGTGTGGATGTGGCGTACAGCCTGCTGCTGAACACGACCTATCCGTCCTGGGGTTACATGGTGGAGAAGGGCGCGACGACGTGGTGGGAGCGTTGGAACGGCGACACCGGTGACCCGTCGATGAACTCGTACAACCACTATGCGTTCGGGTCGGTGATGGCGTGGGTGTACCGGCGGGCTGCGGGCATCGACACCAATGGTGCGGGCGCGGGTTTCCATCACATCGTGCTCAGTCCGCACGTCGACTCGCGGCTGCCCCATGTTCACGCGGAGTATGACTCAGCGTATGGCCTCGTGACGTCGGACTGGACGCAGGAGGGTTCGAACTTCCGGCTGAGCGTGCGTGTTCCGCCGAACACTACGGCTACTGTCTCGCTTCCGGCTACGGCTTCAAGCGTTGTCGAGCAGGACGGTGTAAAGCTCTCAACGCGCGCCGTGGACGGCTCGGTCGTCGCCGAGCTTGGCTCGGGGAGCTACAACTTCACGGTGCATTCCAACTAAGGTGCAGTGAAGCGGTCGGCGACGAGCAGAGGTATAAGGGCAACGACCTGCTGTAGTTCAGGGCAAAGTCAGGCTGCGTGTGGCAAGATGGGAGCGCGTTCAAAACCGCTTCCATCTGGCCCTATGACCTCTTCCCGCGCGCTCTACGGCATCACGATCTTTCTTTCCGCATTCCTTTTGTTCCTGGTTGAGCCGATGGCAGCGAAGGAGCTACTGCCTGCACTGGGCGGGTCGTCTGCGGTGTGGATCACGTGCCTCGTCTTCTTTCAGCTTGTCCTGCTGTTCGGTTATCTGTATGCGCACTGGCTTTCGCGCAGACTGACGGTGCTTCGCCAACGTCGCATCCATTTGTTGGTGCTGGCTGCGGCGGTGATCGTTGTTGGCGTGGCGACGCACTTCCGGCTTGACCTGAGCAATGGCGCGGCGCATCCAGTGAGAACCATCTTCGCTGGCCTGACCCTGGGAATTGGGCTGCCCTTTCTGCTGCTAGGCTCGACAAGTCCGTTGCTGCAGGTATGGATCGCGCGAGGCAGTGGCGGCGTACCGTACAGGCTCTTCGCCCTGTCGAATGCGGGATCGTTACTGGCGCTGGTGTTGTATCCAACAGTGGTCGAGCCGCACCTTTCGCTGCGCCACCAGCGACTGGCCTGGTCGGTAGCGTTTCTCCTGTATGCGGTCTTGAGCGCCATATTGTCTCTCAGCTTGAAGGATGGAGGTGCGCCACTCGAGGACATAGAAGCCTCGGCAGAACCTGCGGCAGCCTCGCTTCAGAGTAAGGTCCTCTGGTTTCTGCTGCCGATGGCTGCGGCGCTGCAGTTGAGCGCGGTAACCAGCCATCTGACTTCGAATATCGCAGCGATCCCGCTGCTCTGGATGATGCCGCTCGCGGTGTACCTGCTGACGTTGATCATGGCATTCGAGTTTCCCGGGCTGTATCGACGTGGCATCGTGGTGCGCTTTCTGGTACTGATGCTGGCGAGCCTCGGCTACGCGCTCTCGAAGACGGACGCCTCGCTGCCAATAGGCATCGGGATCTTCTTTTTCCTCGTTGAGGTCTTTGTCGCTTGTCTCTTCTTACATGCAGAGGTCTTCGCGCTGCGACCACGGCGAGCGTCCGAGGCGACGGAGTTCTACCTCCTGATCGCGGGTGGCGGTGTGGCGGGAACCTTTTTCGTGGCGATCCTGAGCCCGCTACTCTTCTCCGGAAACTATGACCTGGCGATCTCGTTCCTCGTAACGGCGGCGCTGGCGCTGGTGGTGACATGGGCTGATGGGTGGCCGCAGCGTCTGCTTTGGTCGACCGGGAGTGTGCTGCTGCTGGGGCTCGCCATCATGATGCACATCGTCTATGGCCGCGAGACGCTGGTGGAGGTGCGGAACTTTTACGGCACGCTGCGGGTACGCCAATCGAATTCGCCGCCGGAGCTGCAGCCGGTACGCCTGCTCTTAAACGGAACCATTCAGCATGGGACGCAGTCCTTCGCACCCGGCATGAGCCGGCTGCCGACCACCTACTATGCGCGGGATTCCGGTGTGGGACTGGCCCTTGCGGAGTGCTGCCGGACGGCCGGCAGGCGGGTCGGGATTGTAGGGCTGGGAGCCGGAACACTGGCGGCATATGGTCGGGCGGGCGATGAGTTCCGCTTCTATGAGATCAATCCGCTGGTGCAGCCGATCGCGGAGAACCTGTTTACCTACCTGCGCGAATCGGGCGCGAAGGTCAGTGTTGCGGAGGGAGATGCGCGCGCGTCGCTGACTCGTGAGGCGCCGCACGGCTTTCAGGTGCTGGTGGTGGATGCATTTTCAGGCGATGCCATTCCGCTGCACCTGCTCACTACGGAGGCGATGCAGGTCTACCGCAGACAGCTTGCGCCGGGGGGTATCCTGGCATTTCATGTCTCCAATCAGTACCTTGACCTCGCGCCCGAAGTCGCCCTCCTGGCTGTAGCTTCGGGAATGGCGGCACGGCTAATCGAAAGCCCGCTCAACGAGGGGCGCGGAGAGTTTCAGGCGACCTGGGTACTGGTCGCGCCACTCGGATTCTTCGAGGGTTCGGAGACGGTTCGCGAGCAGACGGTGGCGATAGATCCTGTTGCCGGGCTGCGCGTGTGGACGGACGACTATTCGAGTCTCCTGCCCATCCTGCGATGGGGAAGTCACTGATTCCAAACAGAAAAGTGCCCAATCTCTGTTTGGATTTTCTTGCGCCTTGCAGGCAACCCCAGCTGATTATGGATCGCCGATGGCAACTAGTGCATCTTTGCCAATATGCCTTGCCGCAAACAAGGTATACCTGTTGCAGGGACCGCAAAAACTCCTTCTAAACGTGTGACCTTGAAAGCAGGTCCGCCGGTGTACCGCATCCGGAAATAAGGCATCGAAACTATACCGCCATGGCGGCAGCAACTGAGATAGAGGCGTTCAGGCATGGAATTCCACATTTCGCGTAACGTTCGCGATCGATATGGCATTAGTGATCTGCTCTTTAACTATGCGGGCAATGTAGTGTTTGGCAATATCGCGGCCAGCAGAGAGCTTGCGAAGCGCGTGAACGAGGTTCGCGGGGCGGGAAAGACCCTGGCTCCCGCGGAAGTGATGCATGCCGGCAGCCTGTTTGCGATGGGGCTGATCGATGAGTTGAATCATGCGCTGATCGCTCAGTTTCGCGAGACGCTCGATCCCGAGGTGCTGTCAGCGGCGCTGCAGTGGTTTCAGTCGCAGGCGAACGAGATCGGCGTCGAGAAGCTGCTGACGACCTTTACGCAACAGTTTCCAAATGTCGGGATCTATCGCGGCGAGCAGACGGTGCAGGAGTGGCTTGATGGCTCCACCGAGGGCATGTCGAACCGTGAGGCAGCGGTCGAAGAGTTGCTCATGCTCTGGCTGGCTAATATCAATCCAGCGTTTGCCCCGTTCAAAGAGTTTTTCGACGATACGGATCTCGAGAAGAAGACGGTCTACAAGGCTGTCACGTCGACGCTGGACGAATATTTTGCGACGCGGCCTGTGTTTGATCTCGAGGTCGGAACGCTGCTCGATGCGCTGCTTGCGCCGATGCTGGCATCACCGGATTCGCTGACGGGCCAACTGGCCTTCATTCGCGAGAAGTGGGTCGAGTACCTGGGCGATGAACTGAGGCAGGTCCTGCTGGCGATCGACACCCTGAAGGAAGAGGACATCGCCATCTGGATGCAGTTCCATCCAGCCTCTGGCATGGCGTCGCATCGGCAAGGCCAGCAGGGCTGGGGAAGCGAAGGTTTTATTGGTGATGAGTTCGTCGGCTTCGAAGGAGCGGCGGAGGAGCGGGCGAGGCGGTGGCGCGAGGCGCAGTCGCAGGAGCAGCCAGTCGTCAACGAGTACGAGGCTTTTAGCCCGGACCAGGCGTGGATGCCAACGGTTGTTCTACTGGCGAAGAGCACGTATGTGTGGCTCGAACAGCTCTCGAAGAAGTTTCAGCGGCACATCCAGCGGCTCGACCAGATCCCGGATGAGGAACTTGCGCTGATTGCCGACCGCGGCTTGAACGGCCTTTGGCTGATCGGTCTCTGGGAACGAAGCAGCGCGTCACAGACGATCAAGCGACTGCGTGGCCAGGCGGACGCGGTGGCGTCGGCGTACTCTGTGGCGGACTACCGGATCGCGGAGGACCTTGGCGGCGAGCCAGCCTATCGGCATCTTCGGGATCGCTGCGCGGTGGTTGGCATCCGGCTCGCAAGCGACATGGTGCCAAACCACATGGGCATCGATTCGACGTGGGTGATGGAGCATCCGGAGTGGTTCCTATCCCGTGCCGAGAGTCCATTTCCGGTATATAGCTTCGAGGGCCCGGACCTGTCGAATGACAGCCGTGTCGAGATCAAGATTGAAGACCACTACTTCGACCAGACGGATGCTGCGGTGGTCTTCCGACGGCGCGACCGGATGAGCGGCCATACGGACTTCATGTACCACGGCAACGACGGAACCACCTTTGCCTGGAACGATACGGCGCAGTTGGACTATTCCAAGGCTGTGGTGCGTGAGCAAGTGATGCAGACCATTCTGCAGGTCGCACGGTTGTTTCCGATCATCCGCTTCGACGCGGCCATGACGCTGGCTAAGAAGCATGTGCAGCGGCTTTGGTTTCCAATTCCCGGCGTTGGCGGTTCGATCCCTTCGCGCGCTGAGGACAGCATGACGAACGCGGAGTTCGACGCGCTGATGCCGAACGAATTCTGGCGCGAGGTGGTGGATCGTGTCGCAGTCGAGGTGCCGGGCACGCTTCTTCTGGCCGAGGCCTTCTGGCTGCTGGAAGGCTACTTCGTTCGCACGCTGGGGATGCACCGCGTCTACAACAGCGCCTTCATGAACATGCTGCGTGATGAGGAGAATGCGAAGTATCGGTCCTACTTGAAGAAGACGATAGAGTTCGATCCAGACATCCTGAAGCGATACGTGAATTTCATGAGTAATCCGGACGAGCGAACTGCGATCGATCAGTTCGGATCCGGCGACCGCTACTTCGGCGTGTGCACGCTATTGGCAACATTGCCCGGGCTGCCGATGTTCGGACACGGGCAGATCGAGGCCTTCACCGAGAAGTACGGTATGGAATATAAGAAGGCGCGCTTCGACGAGTCTCCGAACGAAGATCTCGTCGCGCGGCATCAGCGCGAGATTGCGCCTTTGCTGAAGAACCGGCAGTTGTTTGCCGGAAGCAGCGACTTCTTTCTCTATGACTTCTGGAACGAGGATGGCTCAGTAGATGAAAGCGTCTACGCCTACTCGAATCTCTCAGGGGCAGAGCGCGCCATTATCTTCTTCAACAATCGCTATGGCGGCACGCGCGGAACGATCCACACGTCGGCTGAGTCGATGGACAAGGGAAGTGGAACGCTGCGGAGCCGTCGGCTCGACGATGCGCTGCAGCTCGGAGCGGAAGACTCGTTGGTGGTGGCCTACAAGGATGTGGCGACCGGGCTCGAGTACCTGCGCCGGTCGAACGACCTGGCACACCACGGGATCACCATTGAACTGCGAGCGTACCAGTATGTTGTGCTGCAGCATTGGCGACAGTTGCGTTCGACGGCGGAGCAGCCATGGGACAGGCTGTGTGACGCGCTGAACGGCGCTGGCGTCTACAACCTCGACGAGGCGCTATCGAAGCTGCGGCTGCGGCCTCTGCACGAGGCATTGCGGCAGATGCTCTGTGCTGGCTCGATCGAGGCCGTGATCGAGGTAAGTGCCAGCTCTCCGCAGAAGAAAACGCCGCAGGCAGAGCCGGTTGCGGAGACGATCGCCGACAAGGTAGCGCACGTCATCGACACTGCGCTCTCTTCCTTGCTAGGGTCTGAGCAGGCTGAGGCTCCGCTGCCGAAGCTTGTCGAGGTGAAGCTACATGAGACGCGGCTGGTCCCGCTATTTGACAAGGCGAAGCCATTCTTTGAGAGCGTGGAGCATCTTGAGGGGCGATCGGACGAGGCCGAAGGAACGCGGTTCCAGAAGGCGATCGAAGATTCCGTAAAGGCGGTGACGCGCCTGCCAGAGAAGGCGGCGAGCTACGCGGCGACTTGGCCAGGAGTGTCAGGCGCGTTTCTTCCGATCGGTTCACTGAAGGAGTCGCTGGGCACCTGGGCTCCCATCTTGGCCTGGAGCGTTCTCAGCGCCCTCAAGGTGAAGAGCCGTGAAAACGTCGTGTTGTTTGATCAGCTTCAGCTTCGCGCCGCGCTTGCCGAAACGTTCTCATCGCTCGGTCTGGAGGGTGAGGGTGCATGGCGTGCGGCGGCACGGGTGCGGATCTTGTTGGCCTATGGAACAAGTCCTTCGCTCGAAGATCTACTTGGCTCGGGCGAGTTCTGGAGCGATCCTGACGTTCGGTGGCTTACAGGAGCTGGAGAGTATCAGGGCAAGACCTACTTCAATAAGGAGCAGTTTGAGGAGATGGTTGGGTGGTTGCTGATCCCTGTCCTCCTCGCCGCTAAAGAGAAGTCGGCCAGGCCAAAGATCGCTAAGAACAGCTTTCTAACCTCCATCGCTGCGACGGCTGAGAAGTCCGGCTTTGAGGTGCAGAAGCTGGTCGCCCAATTGCAGCCAATTGTCGCAACTGCTCCGCTGACACCTCCCGTCGTCGAAGTGTCGAAGGTGAAAGCATCGGTCGCAAAGGCATCAGCTAAGGTGGCAAAGAAGAGAGCCGCACCAAAGAAAAAGGTGACGTAGCCTACCTTCCAGCGTAAAGCTGGAAGGACGCCCAGTAGAGTGGCTTGCGAAAGACGCCCTCGCCATGGATCATGGCGAGCTTTCCGGAGCGGAGAGCCTCGTCAGGTTTGTCGCCACTGAGCAGGTGCGTGTAGAGCGCGTCCATCAGTTGTGGGGTTGAGACGTCGCTGACCTCCCAGCTTGCCCCGATCACCGAGTGCGCTCCTGCTCGAAGGAACGCCCAGACCAACCCCACAACGCCCTCGCCGGAGTAGTTGCGCGTGCCCGAGCCGAAGCACGAGGAGATGGTGACCAACTCGGCATGCACGGGACTTTGCAGGATATCGCGGGCGTAGAGGCGATTGGCGGCTGGTCGATCCTGCGGAGTGTTTGGCGGGGTCGAGAGAATGATCGCCGAGTCCAGCGGATTCGTCTCGTTCGCAGTAGCGTGGGCTACGAAGTGAATATAAGTGAAGTTCGCCGGATTGCTTGAAGCGTAGCTTGCGGGTAGTGCGTTGCCGCCAGTGGACATCGTTCGTGCGGCAGCCTCGAAGTGAGAGGCGACGCCCTCCATCTCAGCGGCTGCATTCGGGAGCGGCGGAAACTCACCAGTCCTGTAGAGCGGATCACCGATCAGGAGGAGCTTGTTCGAAGCCGCTGGTGCCGCAGTATCTGGTGAGGCGGCAAGCAGACGAAGTGATCGTGCGTTCGTCAGTGCCACGTCTTCAATCCAGTAATGCGCCTGCGAGTCTGTCGGGATCAGCGTCTCGAAGTTGAGCGCACCCAGACCTTTATCGGCGATCAGAAAAACACGCCGGTTGCTGCCGATCGCGTCCGCAGCAGGCTTGATCAGGAGCTCGTAGAGCTGCTGGCCGGTCTGATCCTTCTGAGTGAGCAAATCCTTCGAGGCAAGGATGGCCTGCGTTTGTCGGTCGACAAGAGGCAAAATCGCTGTACTTGCCGCCAGCGTGCGGAACTCTACCTTACCCGCATTGATCGCCCAGAGATACGATGTGTCCGGGCGAAGGCAGTACACAAGGATCGTCGCGTGCAGCCGACCGGCGAGCGTTCTTATGGAAGCTGCAGTGACCGGCGACGTCTTATCCGTCGCGGCGGCGGAGGTCTTCAGGCCCTCTGCGAGCGTCTCGGCACGGCTGTCATCGAGGATCTTCAAGGCGTCGTCGGTCCTGCCCTCATGGATCAGGTGCTCCATATAGCCGAGATAGAGGTCGCTACCGTTTTCGAGAAAGGGCAGCTCCAACTCGACGCTTTTCAGAGAGAGGCGTTGCTGGTGGAAGGTCGTGATAGCGCGCTGGTACCAGTGATCGGCCTCTTGCTGCCTGCCCGATACTGCATAAATCCTCGCCAGGGTATTTTCCGCCTCCCATTGGAGCGATGGAAAGGCTGTCGTCTGCTTCACGAAGGCGAGTAAGCCTGTCTCCGCCGCACCAGTCTGGCCCTGTTGCAGAAGCAGCAACGACTGCAGCAGCATTGGCTCCAACTCCTCCGTAGGGTTCTGGCGAAGTTGGGCCAGCCGGGCGGCCTCATGGATGTGGCTTGCTGCTAGGTCCGGTTGCGTGTGCAGCAGGAGATAGGAGAGTGCCAAGTGGGCGTACAGCATCTCCTGCGAGTTGTGGAGTCCTTCGGCAAGTCGGAGTGAGTTTTCAAAGGAGACACGGGCAGCTGCAGGATCATTCTGCTCGAACTGGCTCATGCCAGCATTTCTCAGCCATCGCACCTGGTCGAGAGTGACGCCAATCGCTGCTGCCTGGGTCTCGGCTATCTTCGAACTCTGCAGGGCACGCACAAAGTCGCCGGTGTTGTAGTACGTCCAGCCAAGGTTGCCGAGCACCTTTTCGAGGGCGAGTCGGGCGTTGAGCGATTGAGCAAGGATGGAAGCGCGATTGAATCGTTCAAGCGCATCTTCGTAGTGCTCCAGATCCAGTGCGACCGCACCGAGATTCATCCACATCTGCATCTCGAAGAACTTTGTATCCTGCGGCGTGCCAAGTGCCAGTGCGGCGTTGAAGAGCCTCTCGGCTTCCGTGCGCTGTCCTTGTTCGAGTGCCAGACTTCCCTTGATTGCGAGAATCTCGGCGCGTAGCACACCTTGTGTATCGGCAGTCTCCGCAACTGTGATGGCGCGGGCGGCGGCTTCCCGATGTTCGGACCGTGCCTCCGCCATGGTCAGCAGAAGGTTCTGCCTGACAACCAGCGAACTTTCGGCATGTACAGGAGGCGGCTGCCTTAATAAGGCAGCCGCATCTTCGCTGTGGCCCTGATAAAGGTACACACGAGCAAGCTCCGCCCTGAACCTCGCCGCCCAAAGAGGACTATTCGATCGATAGTGCTCCAGGTACTCCTGCGATCTCAGCCGTGCTGCTGGCAGATCACCGGAGATGAAAAGGCTTCGAACCTCCTGATAAGCAGCCTCAGGAGTCTTGCCAGTGCTACTGCCTCTTTGTCTGCAACCTACCGCGGTCAAACATAAGGCTGCAACAATCGCTATGGCATAGGGCTGCTGCCACCGCCGGTCGATGCGAAGCTCACATTTCCTTCCGCGAAGCACCCCATCTCGACCCGAAGCATCGTGAGACGGTAGGAGATGGGATCGATCATCAACTCGCCCAGGAAGACGTTGCCAAAGTCGGGAACCTGAACGACATGACCAAAGGAGCTTCCAGGAGCGGCGCCCGGCACTTCGTTCACGAGGGAGCAGGCGATGTAGCCTTTGCGGGCGCGGGCAGCCGGGTCCGCCATCCATTCGTAACGACGCTTCAACCACTCGGGAACTCCCTTGGCACTTACAATTCGCTCACTCTGATCAACTGCCCGGCGAACAAAGCTCTGCACGTCCGGCCATGGTGTATCTGGAAATTCAATGATCGCTGGAGAGGCTGCAGGCAGAATATCGCCTTCCGCCGCAGACCGGGGTGCCTGATTTGCCGCTGGTGCCGAAAGAATATCGAGATCGAGTGTCGGTGTGACGTCCGTTCCGGAGATCCGGAGATTTTCATACTGTGCACCAACGAACGAGATCTTCGGATAGTACTTGCCCTCAGCACGCTCATACTCGAGGGCCACACGCGACACGATGCGGTCTGCGGTTACAACCTCAAGAACGTTGAGGTCTTCAACGACCGAAGTGATCAGAATGGTCCAGTTTCCATTTGTTTTCAGGGTGGAGCCGGTGACCTGGGAGTAATGCGAGCCGGTGCGAATCAGATCGTCCAGTTTGAAGGCTTCACTCCTTCCGGCCACATGGCCCCCGGCCTGGCCGAGCGAGACGGATGCATCGGTATGCAGCACTGATGAAAACGGATGCGTAAGATAGCCGCCAATGGGATTGGCGTCGGCCTGGTAGTAGAGAACTCGTTCGTTGCTGGCGTTCATGCAGACTCCGGCTCATCGAGGTGAGCTATTTTTGGAATACCAATTTGTACCTGTAGCTGGCGAGGACTGCCAGTGTATTTTCGGGACCCGAAGAAGTAATGCTCTGCACACGAAGCTCGTTCATTCCCTCCTGTGCTGTCATCACAGGAACTTGAATCATGACCGCGTCGCGGGCCTGCTGCTGCGAAACATCCACATGCCATACGAGCGCTCCTGCAGCGGAGTACAGGGAGCAACGATAGCCTGCCGCGTTGGGCGCAGGAGGGATATCGACCGACAGCGCATACACGCCCTGCTTCGGAACATGGATCTCGGGAACCGTATCGCCGCGAGCACCAGCGTTGGCCAGAACGAACGGCTCCAGAAGAGCAGGGGTCTGCGACGCCGCAACCTCGGTCCTCAGGTGCGGAAGCAGGATGGCCGACTGATAGACAATAACGGCGAGACAGGCGGCCAGCGCCGGGGCCAGCAACTGCGGCCGCCAGAGCCACGCTATGCGGGACGTCGTCTTCTGCGGCATGGGACGGACCACGCGCATTCCTTCCGACTTCAACTCCGCCTTGGCACCCTCCAGAAAGAGGACACTCTGCTTCAAATCGGCTGCACACTCCTGACAATCAAAGAGGTGCTCCTCGAACCGATCGCGGGGTTCGCCGGATAGCTCTCCCAGGAGATAGCGCTCGACGGCCATTTGTTCTACTGCTTCATGATGGGTCATGCACAAACCTCGACTACACTATCGTGTTGCATCGGGCAGAAACGTTTCGTTTCATGTTTCATCATCTGGCGCAAGCAAATTATTCAGCCTTTGCCAGCCTCCTCACCGTAGGCCTTTCGAAACGAATGTTTGGCACGGTGCAGCAACACCCGAATGTACTCACGATTGACGCCCATCTCCTTACAAACCTCATCTTTATCCTTTTCTTCGAGGAAAACGGCACGCAGCAAGCCGCGATCGCGTTCGCTCAGCGTGTCCAGAACATTCCTGATCCGGTGCCGGGTCTCTGACGAGATCATGCTGCTCAGCGCATCAGGCGCCCGCTCCACCAAGTGCGCGGCGGTCTCTTCTTCGAGCGGATCGGCGCGGCCATCGGACCGATACTGCTCAAAAAGGACGTTGTTGCAGACGGAATTGACCAGCGGCCCGAGGCGGTCTGCCTGGCGGATGCCGCGCTCGCTGCGAACAAGGGCGAAAACCCGCGTGAAGGTCTCCTGCCGCACGTCTTCGATCGCCTGCTGACTTCGCAGGCGAGAACGAAGCTTAAGCAGGATCAATTCACTGAAGTAGCGAACAAAGTGCTCCGCAGTCGCTTCATCCCCAAGTCGCAGCTTTTCGATGTACGAAGCATCAAAAGTATCAAAATTCACTTGCCTGCCTCGTCCCCCGGTGGGCTGAGTTTACACCGGTAACGGGATATTTGAAGCTCAAGTCCAGTTTGAAGCTCAGTTCTGAGGTAGGACGGTCTTGCGCTGAGATGGGGAGCGCTCGAAAAAGGGTGTCGTGATTCGCTTTTCGTATGGCCAGATGTCATAGCAAGATGAAATTTTGAAGCTGGTGACGAAAAAGCTTCCCTTTTCGCGAGAAACCACTATAGTCACTCTCAGCTTACAAAAGTAACCATCACCATAAATACTTTAGTTGCATCTAGCGAAGCGGAAGTAAGAAATCCTTACCAGGTGCGGTTCTTATATCTCAATGCCGTGGACCACGTGCCGGCGTCGAGGTCATAGCCATCCTTAACGGATTTGACCGCAGTGCACCCTTCTTAGATACAGCCAAGCAGATGTTCAGTACCCGAGGAGCAGCCCATGAAGCCTGATACTGCTGTCATTAATGTCTTAGGAAAACACAATATTCATTGCGAATACCACAAGAATGACGAGAGCACAAAGACGGTCATCCTTGTAAATGGTGCGTTCGCAACAACAGCCTCGTTCGGCCAGACTGTCCGGTACCTCAGGGATAAGGTCAATGTTCTGCTCTTCGATCTACCCTACGCGGGCAAATCGAAAGAATTCAATCTGGATGCCGATATTCTGACCAAAGAAGACGAGGTGGATATTCTCGAATATCTCATTAGTCACTATAAAGTTAATTACTTAATGTCAGTGTCCTGGGGCGGAGTCTCATCTCTGCTTGCGCTGGCTAGACGACCGCCTACCATTGAGAGAGCGATCATTGGGTCGTTCTCGCCAGTAATTAACAAGGCAATGCATGACTACATGGCTGGCGCTCGTGAGATGCTCGAGAAAAATAACATGATGAGCGCGGCACAGCTGCTCAACAATACTGTCGGCCGTTATCTGTCCGGCCTGGTCAAGTCTCGCAACTTCGATTACCTGATGAGCGTTCAGACCAGCAAAGAGCAGATCATTTTTCACATTAATCAGATCTTCGACTTTGATCAGAGGCAGTATATGCAGCAGTTTGCCTCTATTGATGTGCCGGTCATGTTCCTGAACGGAGAACTCGACGAATATACGACGGCGACGGATGTTCGGCAGCTATCGCAGTTCATCCCGCAGAGTGAGTTTGCCGTGGTGAAAAATGCGGGCCACTTCCTTGATCTTGAGAGCCGTCATCTCTGGAAGACGGTCAGTGAAGTCATCCGGGAGTACCTCTTCAACGAGTCCCCAATAGCGCTCATGCGGAAGCCGGTCTTCAGCGTTCCGTCTCCTTTCGCTGCGGGTATGGGGCAGGAGTTGGTGTTTGCCGAGGCTGCTGACTGACGATGCACATCCTCATCATTGCCATGGGATCGGCTGGGGATGTTCACCCCTTTCTAGGCTTGGGGCGCTCCTTCGCGAATCAGGGTCATCGGGTGTCAATCTGCGCCAGCCCAGCGTTTGAGGCAGTTGTGGAACGCTCCGGCCTTCGGTTTCTGCCCCTCGGAACAGCCGAAGAGTACCACGCGGCAATGAGCAATCCCGCACTCTGGAATCCGCGCACCTCATTCAAGGTGCTGTGGAAGATCATGGCGGGGTACATTCGCCCGCTCTACAATCTGCTCCAGGCAGAGGTCGACAGTGAAACCGTCTTGGTGGGATCGCTTTGGGCGTTTGCCGCGCGCATGATGCAGGAGAAGTACGGTGTACCGTACGTCTCAGTGCAGGTTTCGCCATCGACATTTCTCTCCGCAAAGCTGCCGCCGGTCCACAAGCGCTTCTCCATTCCGGCAAGCTGGCCGTATGGCGCCCGTGCTGGTCTCCTCTGGGCAATTGAGCGCGGCGTACTGGATCGCATCTGCGCCCCCGCACTCAATCGCGAGCGTGCCGCGGTAGGCTTGCCCCCCGTCAAACACATCCTCAGCCGGTGGGTGCATTCCCCGCAGGAGGTGATCGGGCTCTTTCCCGAGTGGTTTGCGCCACCCCAGACGGATTGGCCGCAACATGTCACCCTTACCGGCTTCCCCCTCTTTGACGAAGGGGAGTTCCGCGAAATTGATCCGGAACTCGAAGAGTTTCTCGTCGGTAAAGCGGCACCCATCGTCTTCACGCCCGGCTCAACGATGGTCGACACAATGAAATTCTTTACAACGGCTGCGAACACACTCCAGAAGCTTGGGCAGCGCGGAGTCTTCCTTGCGAAGGCTGGTGAACCGATGCCGTCGCTCCCCCCGAGCATTCTTGTTCGATCCTACGTGCCGCTCAGCAAGCTGCTGCCCCGAGCGAAGATGCTTGTGCACCATGGCGGAATCGGAACGATGTCGCAGGCAATGGCAGCAGGAATTCCGCAGTTAGCCATACCGTTTGCTCACGACCAGTTCGACAACGCTGCTCGCTTGGTGCGACTCGGCTGTGGGCTGCGACTGGATGCGCCCGTAGCTGCACCGCAGCTTCTCGCGGCGCTTACGCGACTCTTGAATGAGAAGAGTTTCCAGAAGAAATGCACCATCATCCAACGCTTTGTCGCAACGGGCGAGGTCTCCTGCCGAAAGGCCCTGGTCGTCATCGAGACAGCGGCAAGAAGCTCGCAAAAAGTCGTTGCGGCAGCAGCAGGACCACATCTGGTGCTCGCATGACGCAAGACGCCAGGCAGACACCGGGCACTCTGGCTGTGCTTTTTAATCCGACGGAGGAGCACGTCGACAATCTCCTTCTTCTAAAACGTCTCTGCAACGATGTCGTCGCCGTCGACAACTCGCCCCTGCCCGACCTGAAGCTTCATGTGCTGCTCGAATCGCTAGGTATCGATGTCGTCGTCAACTCAAATCGAGGCGGCATTGCCGGTGCCTTCAACAAGGGCATGGAGCGGCTGATCGAAAAACAGTGCACGCTGCTGTTTACGTTTGACCAGGATTCGGTTGTTCCGGAAGACTACTTCCTGAAAATGATCGAGGCGAGCCGCAAGCTCGGCACGCCGACTTTCCTGCTCGGACCAAAGATCTTCGACATCAACGTCGATCGTTACATCCCGCTCCTGGTGATGAACCGCTTTGGTGTAACGCTGACGCAGATGACGGATGAAGATCGAGGTTTGGTTCCATGCTCCTCAATGATCTCGTCCGGCTCGGTGATGTCTGCAGAGACCTACCGTGTAGTGGGTGCCTTCCGCGAAGACTACTTTATCGACCAGGTGGACACCGAGTACTGCTTTCGAGCATTTCGTAAGGATGTGCCCGTATACATCAACACCGCTCTTGTCATGAAGCACGAGATCGGCAAGCGAGTCGATCGCAAGATCGGATTCTTCAACTTCATCCAGTGGAACTACATCCCGTTGCGCCAGTACTACTCCGCACGGAACTGCATTCATGTCTCGCGCCTGTATGGCCGCAGCCTGCCATCCGCGCTCCTCATCAACCTGATCACGCTCGGGCAGTTCATCTCAGTGATCGTGTACGAGAACAACAAGCTTCGCAAGCTCGGTGCGATGAGCGCAGGCGTAATTGACGGACTCCTTGGCCGCTATGGATCGATTGAGGCATGTCAGCCCCTCGTCTCGGCGCTCTGCACAGGACGTCCACGCTTGAAGCAGGCCTGAAGTGATGGGAGGAGATCGCCAATGGCAGCTGCTGTAGCCGCAATCGTTACGCCCCTCACCACCCGCGAAGTGCTCAGCATTCGCGTGGTGCGCCGCATGTGGTACGCCCTCATCATCAGCACCTTTGGCGACTTCCTCGCGCTCTTTGCCGTCCTCGGCATCGTCTCCTTCAAGATGCACGCAGCTGCGGAACAGGTCACCTGGGTGCAAATCGCCGCACTCCTTCCCATCGTCATCATGGGGCCACTTGCGGGTGTGTTTGTCGATCGCTGGCCACTAAAGCCGACGCTCGTAACCAGCGACGTCGCGCGTGCCGGACTCACGATGCTCCTGCTCTTCGCAACCCATCTGTGGCACTTCTACCTGATCCTCGCGCTCATCAGCATCGTCTCCGGCTTCTTCGGGCCCGCGCAGCAATGCACCATCCGCACCTCAGTTCCGGCCGAGGGCATGATGGCGACGAGCGCCGTGATGCAGCAGGCGATCTTCCTCGTGCGCGTCATCGCGCCAGCTATTGCTGGTCTCTTGGTTGCATCGTTCGGAGCAGTCTCCTGCTATCTCATCGATACAGTCAGCTTCCTTGGCTCCGCCCTGCTCATCGCTTCAACGACCATCATGCGCCGCGCTCCGATGCCGAACGAAACGTCCGAGGACACCGCTCGAGGCGTCCGTAAGGTATGGCTCGACATGCGTGTCGGCTTCGACTTCATCGTGCATCGTCGTGCAATCCTGTTCGTCATTCTCGCGCTCGCGGCCGCCGTCTTCACACTGGGCTGCTTTGCTCCGCTGATCGCCATCTATGTTCGAGAATGCCTGCATGGCACAACGCGCAGCTTCGGCATCATCAGTTCCATGATTGGTGTTGGCATTCTCTTCGGCTTCTTTGCGGTGCAGCACCTTGCCAAAAAGTATGCCAACCAGGAACTCGTCTTCGGCGGCTTGATGGGCATGGCCGGAGGCCTCCTAGTTCTCGCCAGCATCTCGCAGATCGCCTGCACGATCGCAGCGGCGTTCTTGATAGGCTTCTCAGTCGCAGGCATTCTGCTGCCGGCACAGACCCTGATTCAGCAGGAGACGCCAGAGGAACTGGTCGGCCGCGTCTCAAGCACCGGCATGTCGATCGTCTTCGGAGCCCAGGTCGTCGGACTCTTTCTCTCAGGCCTGCTGACGCGTTTCCTCGGAGTGCGTGAAGTCTTCCTGCTGAGTGCCATCTTCCTCATGGGGCTTGTCTTTGTCGGTCATCTCTCGCTACGCCGTCAGCTAAGCCGCAGGGTTGCTACTGTCTAGACCGTCGATAGCTGCAACGCCTCTTCTAGAATTTGCAGCGCCCGTTCCTGGATAGCCTTCGCATCATGCTGCGCCAGAAAGCGCTCATTCGAGATAAACGCAAGCTCCATCGCCCCATCAAACGAAGACATCACCAGCGTGTTCGCGTTCCTCCACGGCACGGCTACCGAGGTCCCGAGTATTGCTTCCAGTTGAAAGGCCTCATACGTCGTAGGAATAGCGATACGTCCAACATTCGAGAACGCTACATCGTGGCCCCCTTTGCTCGACTGAAGAAAACTGACGATCTTCGAAACATACGACCGCATCCGGTCGCCGACCATGAGGTCTTCATAGACATTCATCTGCTTGATCTTTTCTGTGATTGATTGCTTCATACGGCGGCCACGCGTCCAAAGATCCGCATCCTGCTTCTTCTCGAGCGAGAGAGCAATAGTCGGCGCAAAGGAAAACATCATGTCGTCCTTGACGGCAGGAGTAAGCCTGCGAATATCGACCGGGCACATGATCTTGTTGCGAGCGGCCTTACCTTGAACCTCACGGAACGCCTGGAGATAGGCCACACATAGTGCCGCATAGGGAGTCGTCTTCTCGGCCTTGCATCGACCGCTGATGACAGCCGATCTCTCCGCATCACCAAACCAGTAAAGGACGTACGGCTTGCTCTCCGGCAGAACTGCTTTCCTGCGCGCAACAAGAGTCAGGAATAGTTTGTAGAGCGCCACCTTGCGCTTGACGCCCCGTACGATTGCAGGATTCGCCAGGGTCTCTGCTGGCACTAGATCTTCGAACGACCTATAGGAGTCGTACGGCGTCAACTCCGTCGCCGGTTGATCAGCGACCTGCAGGACCTCCCGCATCAGCGTGATCAACGAGCCACCATCACATACGCAATGATGCGCGACAAACATCAACTCGGAGACCTCATCCGACCTGATCCAGACAAGCCGCAGCAAGGGGCCTGCCTTCATGTCGAAGGGACTCTTCCACTCCGCTTCCGTGATTGCCTGCCAGTCATCTGCCGCGTGCCGCTCCATAATGCGCAGCGGAATCTCCGGGATCTCCGCGTCAAAGACAAACCACGGCTCACCCTCTTCTTCTGTGACGCGCGCTCGCAGCAACGGATGCTTCGCCTGCACCTTCGAGAGCGCCGCCCGCAGCTTCTCAGGGTTGAGCGAGCCACGCAGCCGAGCCGTAATGACACAATTGATCGGCGTCACGCCATCGATGTACATGAAGCGCTCAAAGAAGAGCATCCTGCGTTTCATGCTTCGATCCAATCTGACATGCAATCCTTTTTCATACGAAGAACGTGGACTCCATTGTCCATCCCGTCAGCGTCGGATGCAAACGGTTACTGATCGGTCACATGCGAAGCACTCTTCATCAGCCCGACAAACATGGCGTTGAAGCGAAGTGCATCCAGATCGGTCTGGACATGCACTAGTTGCAGATCGAGCGGGGGCTTACCCGCCGCTGCCCAACTGAGCGTATCGCCATAGGTTGGCCCACGCGTGCAGTCCACATCGATATACAGCTTCTGCTCTTTGGTGATAATCGCCGGATCGAGCCAGGCCGCTGCGGCAAGCTCATCCCAAAGGTAGTAGAACTCGTGCGTGTACTGCACGAGGTAGCGCGCAGCAGGGCTCGGCGACGTGCCGATCTCAGCCAGCATCTCCTTCGTGAACATCGTCTTGATCGAGATATCGACCGTCGTCAGATCGATGCGCGGCCAGTGCGCGCGCAGCGTAATGTGCGCCGCCTCCGGATCGAACCAGAAGTTGAACTCATGGCGCGGACTATTCGCAAACTCCGGATCACTCGTCTGCGGGCTGAGACTCCCGCCCATGATCACAATCCCCTGCGTCAGCGCCGCGAACTGCGGATCGATCGAGACAGCGAGCGCAATATTCGTCAGCGGTCCAGCCGCGTAGATCGTCACCTCGTGCGGATGAGCGTGGACCTGCCGAATAAGAAAGTGAGCTGCGTCCTCACTCGAAGGCTTGAGCGTAGGTTCGCCCTCAACAAGCCGCGGCAGCTCAAACGGCGGATGATAGGCCTGCTGGCTCGTGTGCGCCGCAAGGTCGCCCCACGCCCCATACCAAGGCAGTGTGCCGTAGAGCTTCTGCTCGATCTTCGCTTCCTCTTCTGTGCGCACAAGTGGGAAGACCGCACCCGGCACCACCGGCACCTCAGGCATTCCAGCCCTATGGATCAACTCCAGCATCCGCAGCGTGTGCTGCACCTCTTCAGGCTCCCACGCATTGCCGCTCACCATCGTGATGCCCAGCACCTGCACCTGCGGCGCCTGGAGCAGCAGCATCATCGCCATCTGGTTCGAGCCCGCAGGCCCGGAGCCATCCTGATCGATCACCACGAGCCGCTTCGGTTCGGCAGCAAGCGCCACGGTCGCACAGCAAAGCAGCGAGCAGAGAAGACTGGAAAGTCGGTTCATGTGTCTCGCTAGACTACCAGCGCAGCGCATCAGATCGGCTGCTGCGCCTTCATGTCCGCGCCCTTGGCCTCTTTGCCGAGGAAGGCAATCCCTGCCACCAGCAGCGCCACAACGAAGACTGTCACCGAGAGAACCACGCGGAAGTTTCCACCAAAACGCGATGCCGCCAGTCTCGCCTGCAGCACACTGTTACGCGATGAGAGCAGGTTGCCAAGCTGATATGCCAGCCCAGGAAACGTCCCACGTACGGGAGCAGGCGATAGCTCATTCAAATGCGCCGGCACCACGCCCCACGCGCCCTGGACCATAAACTGCATCAGAAACGCGCCGAGCGAGATCAGCACCACCGTGTGTGACCACGCCCAGATCGGAATCATCGGGATAGCCAGCAGCGATGCCAGCAGGATTGCCTTCCGCCGTCCCAGCTTCTCCGACCACGCACCGAAGCAGATGCCGCCCAGCAGCGCGCCCACGTTGCCCACACTCGTAATGAACCCCGTAGCCCTCGGCCCGAACGCGTGATTCTTCTCAAGGAAGGTCGGATAAAGATCCTGCGTTCCATGGCTGAACGAGGTAAACGCCGTCATCAGCACCACAAGGAAAAGAAAGGTCGGTGCATAGCTCAGCAGACTCTTCCAGAGCGAAGGTCCCGGCTCTGCCGATGCTGCCACAGAGATCTTGCCAATCCGCTGCGTCTCCAGCCACGCCGGTGACTCATCGACCTTCGACCGGATATACAGCACCAGGAACGCCGGTATCGTCCCGATCACAAACATCCCGCGCCAACCGACATACTGGAACACCAGCGCATAGACGATCCCCGCCATCAGGTTGCCAACCACGTAGCCTTCCTGCAGCAGTCCAGAGAAGAAGCCGCGTCCCTCAGCCGGCAGCGTCTCAAACGCGAGCGCTGCCCCCACACCCCATTCACCACCCATCGCAATTCCGAAGAGCGCGCGAAAGAGCAGCAGCATCCGCAGCGATGGCGCAAACGCCGACGCAAGCTCAAATACGGAGTAGCAGATGATGTTGATCATCAGCGTCGGTCGCCGCCCGTACTTATCCGCCATCCGACCAAAAAGAAATGCCCCGACCGGCCGCATAGCCAGCGTCAGAACAGCGCCTCGGTCACCTGTGTCACCTGCGCATGGAAGTCCTTCGCGATGGCGCTGACACAGAAGACCAGGATGAAATAGTCGAACGCATCGAGCGACCAACCTAGAAAGCACGCGATAAACGCGTTGCGCTGTGAAGCCGTAAGCCTGCGAATCTGGTCGGTGATCTTCACGCATGTCTCCTGGTCTGCCTAAGCTACACCATCGGCGTCGGCGGCCTTCGCGCTTTGACCAAATGAAAGCAGCATTTACGTTTCGTTACTGTGTGGGTTACTATCGTTTCACTCTAACGCAGGAACCTCATCTGCCTGCCGTTCGAGCTACTTCCTCAAACCAAAGCTGTTGTTCTCAAAGTGTGTTTCACCGGTACCGGTGTCAGACTTCAAGGAGACTTCATGAAATTGAGCGGTTATTTTCCCCTGGCGTTATTCCTCACAACTGCTCTGCCCTGCGCTGGTCTCCTCGCGCAGAGTGCAACCACCCCTCGTTCCATGGTCACCGAACGCATCGACGCAACAAAGCTCATCACCCTCACCGGAAATGTCCGCTCAGCCGCCACCGCCGAGAATGACTTGGGCCCCGTCGACGCCGGCCTCCCGCTCGACCACATGCTGCTCCAACTTCAGCGCTCTCCCGATAAAGAACAGGAGCTCGTCGCCTATATCGACGAACTTCACACCGCCGGTTCGCCGAACTATCACAAGTGGCTAACACCGCAGCAGTTGAACCAGCAATATGGTCCCGTGCAGAGCGACATCGCCGCCGTCACCGCGTGGCTCTCCACCAGCGGCTTCACCGTCAACAGCGTCTCGGTTAACGGCACGGTAGTCGACTTCTCCGGCGATGCCGCAACGGTCAAGAAAGCCTTCCACACGGAGATCCATCGCCTCAACGTGCGCGGCGTAGACCACATCGCCAACATGCAGGACCCGCAGATCCCCGCGGCCCTCGCCGGTGTCGTCAAAGGCGTCGTTTCGTTGCATGACTTCCTGCCGCACGTCCTGCATAAGAACATCGCCGCTGCCCACGTCGACGCGCACAGTGGTGGAGTGATCGCCGCGAATGGCGTCACGCCGGGCTACACCTTCACCTCGAGCGGCAGCACCTACCAAGCCGTTGTTCCCGGTGATCTCGCCACCATCTATAACCTCAACCCGCTCTTCACCGCAGGCATCTCCGGGCAGGGCCAGACCATCGTCGTCATCGAAGACACCAACGTCTACTCGACCACCGACTGGTCCACCTTCCGCAGCAAGTTCGGCCTGTCCTCCTACACCGGCGGAAGCTTCACGCAGGTGCATCCCGGCAGCAACTGTAAGAATCCCGGTGTCAACGCAGCCGATGGCGAAGCCATCCTCGATGCCGAATGGGCCAGTGCCGCCGCCCCAAGCGCCGCCATCGAACTCGCTTCATGCGCCGACACAGCAACCACCTTCGGCGGCTTGATCGCGCTTCAGAACATCGTCAACGCCACCAACCCACCGAAGATCGTCAGCATCAGCTATGGCGAGTGTGAAGCCGAGAACGGCGTGGCAGCCAACGCTTCGTATAACTCGACCTACCAGGCGGCTGTGGCGGCAGGCATCTCGGTCTTTGTCTCCTCGGGCGACGAGGGCGCGGCCAGCTGCGATGCAGACCTTGCGAAGTCCACGCACGGCATCGCTGTCAGCGGCTTCGCCTCAACACCCTACAACGTAGCGGTTGGCGGAACCGACTTTGGCGATAGCTACGCGGGCACCAACAGCACCTACTGGAACGCCACCAACACGGCGACCTTCGCCTCGGCTAAGTCCTACATCCCCGAAATTCCATGGAATGACTCCTGCGCCAGTTCGCTTCTCTCAACCTACAACGGCTACAGCACACCCTACGGCACCAGCGGCTTCTGCAACTCGTCCACAGGCAAGGCGGACTACCTGACCACGGCAAGCGGCAGTGGCGGTCCGTCAGGTTGTGCCACCGGATCAGCTTCAACCTCCGGCGTTGTCAGCGGAACATGCAAGGGCTATGCCAAACCGTCATATCAGACGCTGCTTGGCAATCCAGCGGATAGCGTGCGCGACATTCCCGACGTCTCGCTCTTCGCAGCCAATGGCGTATGGGGCCACTATTACGTTTACTGCTATACGGATACCCGCAACGGAGGCGTCTCCTGTGCAGGCGCACCCAGCACCTGGTCAGGCGCTGGAGGTACGTCCTTCGCATCGCCTATCCTTGCCGCCGTCCAGTCTCTCATCAATCAGAAGACGGGCAGTGCGCAGGGAAATCCCAACTACACCTACTACAAGCTGGCAGCGACGGAGTACGGCTCAACCGGCAACGCCAACTGCAACTCCACCAACGGCAACGGCATTGCAAGCACCTGCACCTTCCGCGACGTCACGCAGGGCGACATGGACGTCAACTGCACTGGCACCCATAACTGTTACAAACCCTCGGGAACGAACGGTGTTCTCTCCACCTCAAACACCGCTTACGTTAAGGCCTATGGCACCGGCACCGGCTGGGACTTCTCAACCGGCATCGGCACCATCAACGCAACGAACCTCGTCAACAATTGGCCAAAGTGACGATCAACCGCAGGGAACAAAGTAAATGGGAGCCACTTCTATCGGCTCCCATTTATGTTGCTCAGCACCTAAACCTTAGCGACCGGCCACTTCCACTCACGAATCTCCGGCCGATCGATCCCGTTCTCATGCGCATACGCAATGCTCGCATTGATCTCGTCCTTCAGCCATTCCTTCGTATGAGCACCCTTCTTCTGCAGCCATGGCACGCGATCAATCACGTCGATCGCCAGATTAAACCGATCTACCTGGTTCAGAATCGCCAACTCCAGCGGCGTGTTGATATTGCCCTTCTCCTTGTAGCCGCGCACATGGAAGTTGTCATGATTCTTCCGCTTATAGGTCAGCTTGTGGATGAGCGAAGCATACGCGTGAAAGTTGAAGATCACCGGCTTATCAACGGTGAAGAGACTGTCGAAGTCCTTCTCCGAAAGCCCATGTGGATGCTCCCGCTCCTGCATCAACCGAAAGAGATCGACCACGTTGACGAAGCGAATCTTCAACTCCGGGAAATGCTCCCGCAGGATCGCCGTAGCCGCCAGTGATTCCGACGTAGGAATATCCCCCGCACACGCCATCACAACATCCGGCTCAACCCCATCGTCATTGCTTGCGAAGTCCCAGATACCGATGCCCTTCGTGCAATGCGCGACAGCGTCCTCCATATTGAGGTACTGCAGATGCGCCGCCTTGTCTGCCACGATCACGTTGACGTAGTTCTCACTCTTCAGGCAATGGTCTCCGACACTCAGAAGACAGTTCGCATCCGGCGGAAGATAGATGCGCGTTACCTCGGGGCTCTTGTTCGTCACCACGTCGAGGAAGCCTGGGTCCTGGTGCGTAAAGCCGTTATGATCCTGCCGCCACACCAGCGATGTAATCAGCAGGTTGATGGAGGAGATCGGCGCACGCCAGCGCAGCTCCAGCTTGCTCTTCTCCAGCCACTTCGCATGCTGGTTGAACATGGAGTCGATGATGTGAACGAATGCCTCGTATGACGAGAAGAATCCGTGCCGACCCGTCAGCACATAGCCCTCGAACCAGCCCTCAAGCGTATGCTCGCTCAACATCTCCATCACGCGCCCGTCGACAGAGAGTTCGCCGCCATCCAGATCCTCCGGCAGTTCCTTCGCCATCCACGTCTTCTTGCTTGCCTTGTAGATCTCCTGCAGCTTGTTCGACGCCGTCTCATCCGGCCCGAAGACCCGGAAGCTCGTCATATTCTTTCGCATCACATCGCGCAGAAAATGCGCCAGCACGTCGGTCGGCGACAACTCAAGCTGTCCCGGCTCTTTCACATCAACTGCATAGTCCTGAAAGATCGGCATATCAAGCGGCTTGCGCAACAACCCGCCATTCGCATGCGGATTAGCTGTAATGCGCCGATGCCCCTTCGGGGCCATCTCCTGCAACTCCGGTCGTAGTGTACCCGCCTCGTCGAACAACTCCTCGACCTTATAGCTACGCAACCACGTTTCCAGCGCCGCAAAGTCGCTCGCCTTCGTCTTCGGGTCAAGAATCGGAATTTGGTGCGCGCGCCAGAACCCTTCCACCTTGTGCCCATCGACCTCTTTCGGTCCCGTCCACCCCTTCGGGCTGCGCAGAATGATCATCGGCCAACGTGGTCGTGTGCAGTCGCCCGTCTCTCGCGCATGCTTCTGGATCGCCTTGATCTCGAGCACGCACTGCTCCATTACCGTTGCCATCTTCTCGTGCATCAGCATCGGGTCGTCGCCTTCGACCACGTACGGCTTCCAGCCGTAGCCCTTGAAAAGGTCGTCCAATTCCTCCGCCGAGATGCGCGCCAGGATCGTCGGATTGGCGATCTTGTACCCGTTCAGGTGCAGCACCGGCAGCACCGCGCCATCGCGAATTGGATTAAGAAATTTATTCGAGTGCCAGCTCGTCGCCAGCGGACCCGTCTCCGCCTCACCATCCCCGACAACCACCGTCACGATCAGGTCAGGGTTATCGAACGCCGCGCCAAATCCATGCGAGATGCTGTAGCCCAACTCGCCGCCCTCGTGGATCGATCCCGGTGTCTCCGGCGTGCAGTGGCTCCCAATCCCACCCGGGAACGAGAACTGCTTGAAGAACTTCAGCATCCCCGCCTCGTCCCTGCTTTTATCGGGATAGACCTCCGAATACACGCCCTCAAGATAGCTGTTCGAGAGCGTAGCCGGGGCTCCATGCCCTGGTCCCGAAAGATAGATCAGGTCGAGGTCGTACTTCTTGATCAGCCGGTTCAGATGAACCCACGTAAAGCTCTGGCCTGGATCGGAGCCCCAATGCCCCAGCAGCCGATTCTTGATATGTTCGACCTTCAGTGGCTCGCGCAGCAGCGGGTTCGCCCGCAGATAAAGCATTCCCGCGCATAAGTAATTGCAGGCGCGCCAGTAGGCATTGATGCGCCGTAGCTCATCGCTCGCAAGGGTCGGTGACTTCGTCGTCTCAGGTGCAGTCAGCTCGGTCGTGCTCATAGGGATGAAACTCCTTTGTACAAAAGACTCTAGTCCGTGCGCATGAAAATGCAGCGTGACGCCCGTCACTTACACCCTGGACATCGCCGCCACGTGGGTTGCAATCATCCGATCTTCCTCAGCCGGAACGACGCTAATCGCGACCGGCGATCCCTCTGCGCTGATGCTGCGCAGGCCCGACTTCTTTTCCTGATTACGGGATGTATCCAGTTGGATGCCAAGAGTCTGCAGCCCATCAAGAATCTCCTGCCGCGACGCCGCATCATGCTCCCCAATGCCGCCAGCGAACACCACTGCATCCAGCCCGCCCATCAGCGCCAGGTAGCTCCCGATCGCCTTGGTTACACTGCGGGTAAATACCTTTACCGCCAGCCCGGCCCGCTCCGCCCCGCGATCCGCCGCAGCCCGTAACGCCCGCATATCGCCGCTGCCAGCAGGCGTAAACGCCGCCAACCCCGACGAGTGGTTCAACATCTTCTCAACAGCGTCGACATCGCCATCATGGTGCCGCAGGAGGTACATCATCAGCCCCGGGTCAAGGTCTCCCGGCCGCGTCGCCATCACAATCCCGCCCGTCGGCGTCAGCCCCATCGACGTGTCAATCGATTTGCCCTCGAGCACCGCTGTCACACTGCAACCGCCCCCAAGGTGAGCGATTACCAGCCGCTTGGGAAAGTCTCCTCCCGCCTCGCGAAGCTGCACCACAATCGACTCGCACGACAGCCCATGAAATCCATACCGCCGCACACCCTTGCCCGCATACTCAGCAGGCAGCGGATAGGTGCTCGCCTCCGCAGGCATCGTCTCGTGGAAGACCGTATCAAAACACGCGTAGTGCGCAATAGCCGGAAACTTCGCCTGCATCGTCTCGATCAGCTTTACCACTGCCGGATCATGGAGCGGCGCAAACTCCGCAGCCGCCCGCAGCTCCTTCAAAACCTCATCCGTGATCCGCTGATGACCCTTCAGCCGAGCCCCCGGATGCACCACTCGGTACCCGATCGCCTCAATCTTCGGCACCTCGGGCCCCATCACGGCGCGCCCCACAAACTCAACCGCCTCCTCAAGCGACCCGATCCGCGCCTTCGCTCCCGGCGGCGCAAGGTCGTGGCCATCCGCGTCACGAAACGAAAACTTAGCCTCTGAGCCGCCAATCCCACTCACCTCGCCCTCAAAAACGGACACAGGCGTAGACCCCTCTTCAGCATCGAAGAAGGAAAACTTGATCGAAGTCGATCCGCTATTAAGAACAAGTATCTGCATTAGCCTGTTTGAGAAGCCATTCGTCTCCTCCGGTTGCACGGTGATCGAGATTGTCACGGAACTACAACGAAGCCGCGCCGCGCAACCTTGCACCCCAACCGTCATTCCACTATAACCACCTGTATTCACCTTTCCGGTGTGAGGGACCACGGAAGCATGTCGACCCAGAAGGTGATCGTCAGCGGGTACGAGGTCAGCCAGATACCCGAAGCCTTACTCACCAGCACCTCGCCCAGCAACACGCCGCCGCCCGCAAAGCTCACCCCGGCCATACCGTGGTGGGCCCGCATCGGCCTGTCCCTCGTCGCGCTCTGCTTCCCTCTGCTCTGCATCGTCACCGTCATTCTCCGCATCGCCTTCCGTGCGGAGACCCCGCGCATCAAGTTCGCTTGGACCGGCTTTCTTGCCACCCTCCTGATCGTCAGCGGCCTGTTCATGCTGCTCGTCGGAACCATCGCCTTCTACATCGCGCCCGCCCCCATCATCACCGGCTCCGGTCTCGCCGACCTCGACGAGCGCGCCAGCTTCCCCACGCTCCCCACGCCCACCGCCCTCACTAGCGTCGAAGCCTCCGCTAAGCTCAAGCCCCTCGTCATCGTCGTCTCACCGTCTGCCACCCGCCTTTGGAGCCACGCCCAGACCGACGCCCCCTCCAACACCTTCGGCGCGGGCGAGCTCCTCCACGCCGATAAGGATGGCTACCTCTTCGTCACCGCCAAGCACGTAGCGCAGCTTCCACTAGGCCGCTTCGGCGCTAAGGCCTCGCACGTCCTCCTCTCCACCCAGGAAGGCACCTGGGGCACCGCCGACATCATCGCCACCGCCGACCAGCTCGACCTAGCGCTCCTCTGGCTGCCCCGCCATACCGGCACCCTCGCCTTTACCCAACCCCTCACCGCCATCAGCGACGGAGCCGCCGTCTTCGTCATCGGCCATCCCGAAGGCCTGAAATACACCCTGAGCACCGGCATCGTCTCCGGCTTCCGCGATCAGGCGATTCAGATCTCCGCCGCCGTCAGCCCCGGCAACAGCGGCGGCCCGGTCTACGACGATCACGGCAACCTCGCCGGTATCGTCAGCTCCAAGTTCGACCGCAACCAGGACGCCAACGCCGAAAATCTCAGCTTTGCCGTCAAGCCCGCCGCACTCCTCACACCCGACGTCTGGCACTTCGCCGCGGGCGGTCGCGACCGCCTCCAGAGCTACATCAACGCCCTTCACTCCACGAAGTAGTCAGAGAGAAACCATGGCCACCCTCAACGTCACCGTCTACGACTCCACTGAAAACAAGCGCGTCCCCGCCGAGCTACCCGACGACGCTCCCTGCAACAAGATCGTCGCTGTCCTCGTCCAGAAGCTCGCCCTGCCCATGAACGGTCCCGACGGCGCACCCCTCAGCTACAAGTTCCACCACAAGAACTCCGGCCGTCAGATTCAGGACACCCAGACCCTCGCTGACGCAGGCGTCAAAGACGGCGACATCCTCCGCCTCCAGCCCGAGATCACTGCCGGCTAGCATCCTGCCTTCTTGTTGTCATTCCGCAGCGAAGCGGAGGAATCTGCTTCTCCACCGCCACTACAGAGGACGCATGACCACCGAGACCATCCACATCGGCGCAGACCTCGAAGAAGACCGCTATAGCCGCTTCCGCCTCATCCCCTGGTGGGATCAGGAGAAAATTCGCACCGCCCGCATCCTCGTCATCGGTGCAGGAGCCCTCGGCAACGAGATCCTGAAAAATCTGGCACTCCTCGGCTTCCAGCACATCGTAGTCACCGACCTTGACAGGATCGAAGTCACCAACCTCTCCCGCGCCATCCTCTTCTCAAACGAGTCTATCGGCCACTTCAAAGCCGACGTCGTAGCCGCAGCCTACGAGAAGCTCCTCCCCGAAGCCGCTGTCACCCCCATCGTCGCGAACATCCTCCACACCCTCGGCCTCGGCGTCTTCCTCTGGAGCGACCTCATCCTCGCCGGCCTCGACAACCGCGAAGCCCGCCTCTTCATCAACCGCGCCGCCTGGAAGGTCAATCGCCCGTGGATCGATGGCGCCATCGAAGGCATCAACGGCGTAGCCCGCGTCTTCCTTCCCGGCCAGCCTCCGTGCTACGAGTGCACCCTCGGCGCCACCGATTGGGCACTCCTCGAAAAGCGCATGTCCTGCAACCTGCTCCTTCACGAGGCCGACACCGCAGGTAAAGTCCCAACCACCCCTACTATTTCCTCCATCATCGCGGGCATCCAGACCCAGGAAGCCCTCAAACTCGTCCATGCCCTACCGACACTAGCCGGGCAGGGATTCGTCTTCGAAGGCCTCAACCACAGCTCCTACAAGGTCGACTACACCGAGAGCCCCGACTGTCAGAGCCACTACACCTTCGACCGCCTCATCAAGCTCAAGCAAGAGTCCTCAGAGCTAACGCTGAGTCAACTCCTTAGCATCGCCCAGCACGACCTCAACACTACCGAAGCCGCCATCGACTTCAGCCGCGAGATCATCCACAAGCTCGTCTGCCCGCACTGCCACGCCGAAGAGTCCGTCTTCAAACCCGTAGGCTCGCTCACCTACCAGCAGGGTCGCTGCCCCATCGACAACACGCCTCGCATCGTCCAGACTCTCTCCGGCTTCCAAGGCCAGTCCGAACTCGCCGACCTGACCCTCAACCAGCTGGGCCTGCCCCTCTACGACATCTTCACCGCCCGCTCCACCGAAGAAGGTCGAGACGACGAGATCGCCTACCTCATCGCCGGAGACGCCTCATCAGTTCTCGGCCAGAACGCGGAGGCCGCATGACCACCCCAGCCGTCCAGATCAGCGCCGAAGTCACCCGCCAGATCCGTCAGCACGCCCGCTCCAGCATGACCACCGAGGTCTGCGGCGTCCTCATCGGCGACCTCCTGCCCGGCTCGGAAACCGACACCACCATCTTCGCTGCCATAGCCGCTGTCAACGCCACGCAAGCTGGCACCCACGTCACGTTTACGCAGGATGCCTGGGAGCACATCTACAAGGTCAAGGATGCCGACTACCCCGAAGCCCGCATCGTCGGTTGGTACCACTCGCACCCGGGCTTTGGCGTCTTCCTCTCCGAGCACGACACCTTCATCCAGGAAAACTTCTTCTCCGCACCCAATCAGGTCGCCTGGGTCTTCGATCCGCACACCGACGAGGAGGGCTGCTTCGGCTGGATCAACGGCAGTATCGCCCGCCTCACCGCGCTCACCATCACTGACAGCCAACCGCCCGCCAACGTCTCCGAAAGCCGCGAACTGACCTCGTCCAGCGACCCCGACCTGCAGGACGCCGACCCCGACGAGACTCCCACAAAGAAGAGCAGAATGCGCATCGGCCATCCGCCGCGCTGGCTCCGCTGGACTGCCTCGATCTCCGCGCTCGCCGCCGCCCTGCTCGTCGGCTTCACGGTCTCGCATATCCTCTTTCCGGCGATCTATCCACTTATCCTGCCCATGAATCCTATGACGGGACAGCCCTTGATCCACGACCCGAAGACAGGCGACGCCGTCTACATCGACCCTCGGACGCAGCGCTACCTTACACTCGACCTTCACTCCGGCAAGCTCACGCCGATTGATCCCGAGGCGCTCAAGGCCGCGCAGCCCGCGCCAACCGATAACCCATTCCCGCAGCAGCCTCAGCCTGCCCCTATGACACCCGCGCCATCGCCTCAAGACACTCCCAGGGAGAAGAAATGAGCGAATCTCCACAGCCCGATCCCAACACGATCAAGATCACCCTCGACGATCTTGAGGCCATCACTCTCCCAAGCCCGGCCGCAATCGCGACGACCTCCACCTCCGGCACAAGCATCTACGGCACCATCAACGACATGCCGGACGACCCAACGCTGCCCGCAGAGAAGCCCAGCATCTGGCTCCAGGGCTGGCTCTATCTCGGCAGCGCAGGCCTCCTTGGAGCACTCGCCGGCTGGGGCATCTGCGAGCATGCGTTCGTAGACAACGGCACCGGTGCCAAAACATGGGGCAACATCTGGCTCCTCCCGCTGATCGTCGCCCTCATGTGTGTCGCCTTCGGCATCGCCGAAAGCTTAGTCGAACGCTCCGCTCGCAAGGGCCTCATCCGCGTTGCGATCGCCCTTCCGCTCGGCATCGTCTTCGGCTTCATCTTCGATTTCATTGCCAACCTTATCTACAACATCGGCCTCGGCATTCTCGGAGCCGCAGGAGTGCAGTCCTTCCACAACCCCGCCGTTTGGCTCGTGCGCGGCATCGCGTGGATGGCCTTCGGAGCAGCCGGTGGCCTCGTCTACGGCATCATCGGCAAGTCCGGGCGCAAAGCAGGCTACGGCGCCCTCGGCGGCGCACTTGGAGCCCTCCTCGGCGGAGCCATCTTCGATCCCATCGCCTTCCTCATGGAACGTCATAGCGCCCATGGAGCCGCCCACAGCGCTGCCCCCAGCCGAGCCATCGGCTTCGCCCTTCTCGGCATGGCAACCGGCATCGCCATGGGCCTTGTCGAGTCCGCCCTTAAAGATCGTTGGCTCTACGTCACCGCAGGCCCGCTGGCCGGAAAACAATTCATCCTCTATAAGCCCGTCACCACCCTCGGCTCGAACCAGCAGGCCGACATCTACCTCTTCAAAGACGCCGAGATCCTCCCTGCGCACGCCACCCTGCTCCTTAAGGGCTCCCGCATCCACGTCGTCCCTACCGGAACGGTCTACGTCGGTGGCAGCCCCATCCGCGGAACCCACGTCCTCCAGTCAGGATCTATCCTCCGCATCGGCCGCTACGGCTTCCGCTACCAGGAGAAGCAGCGATGACCGAGACCGCCGCTGCCGTCTGCCCCTACTGCCGCGCCGGCTTCGAAACCGCCGGAGCCAACGGAGAACCTGCGGACGAAGTAAAGCTCTGCTCCGCCTGCAACACCCCGCACCACGCCGACTGCTTCGCCGAGAATGGTGGCTGCACCATCTTTGGCTGCACCGCCGCCCCAGCCGACGAAGCCAAGATCAGCATCACTCCCACCGACTTCCACCCACCCCACCTCGCCCCGCAAGGAAACTCCTACTACAACCTCAACGCTCCCGTTCCACCGCCTTTGCAATCCGCTCCGCCACCACCACCCATGCCCGACGGCAGCTTTCCATCTCCACCCCCGGCCATCGTGCCCTACTATCAGCCGCAGCCCTTCCCGGCCTACGCCTACGGCAGTTACGTCAAGCCGAAGAGCCGCGTAGCCTTCGTCCTCCTCGCCGTCTTCCTCGGCAGCTTCGGTGCCCATAACTTTTACGCTGGCTACACCAAGAAGGCGGTCATCCAACTCTGCATCACCCTCTGCACCTGCTTCTGGGCCTCCGCCATCCCCTGGATCTGGGCAATCATCGAAGCCTGCACAATAAATGTTGACGACGACGGGGTGCTGCTAAGCTGATTCACACACCAGCTAGGAGAAGAATGTGACCTATCAAATCTCGCGTGACGGCCAGGAGTTTGGCCCCTACTCCCTCTCCGATGTACAGCGCTATGTCGGCACCGGCAACATCCTCCTCACCGACCTCGCCCGCGCCGAAGGCTCCACCGACTGGCTCCCCGTCTCTCAAGTTATTGGCACTATCGCCGTCGCACAGCCGCAGGCCGCCGTCCCATACGCCGCCATGCCGCAGTATCCCGACGCCCCAAACCTCCACTGGGCTCTAGTCTTGCTCTTCGGCTTTCTGAGCTGCGGCATCTTCATCATCGTGTGGGAGTTCATCCAGACCTCCTGGATGAAGCGCGTCCAGCCCGACACCAAGGCACTCCTCTACAACATCGCCTACGTAGCCCTCTGGGGACTGAACATCGCATTCTCCATCGGCAACGTCGCGATTACCGCCTCGAACAGAGCGGGCGCAATCGGCTCCCCGCTGATGTCCAGCATCTCCCTGTTGATCACGCTCGGCTACATCGTCCTGCTCATCGTCTACCGGTTCGCCATGCGCAGTTCAATGGAAAAGCACTTCACCACCGTCGAACCGATCGGCCTCACCCTCTCCGGCGTCATGACCTTCTTCTTCGGCTGTCTCTACTTCCAATACCACTTCAACCGCATCAACGAGATCAAGCGCGCCTACCGCATCTCCAATCCCTACTAAGATTCAGTCATGGCCTCACCCCGCATCCGCCGTCTCAAGCTCGACCACGACGCCCTCAAGCACCGCTTCGCCGACTGGCCGCTCATCCAGATCACCGGCACCGCTGGCATGCCGCCCGAGGTCTACCGGATCACCTATGCCATCAAGGGCCTCTACGTTAACCCGCAGGGTGAAATCCACGAGCGCAGCTCTCACCTTATGGAGATCAATCTCTCCCTCGACTATCCTCGCCGTGCCCCGCAGTGTCGCATGCACACCCCCGTCTTCCACCCCAACTTCGACGACGCCAGTGTCTGCATCGGCGACTTCTGGGCCGCCTCCGAAGGCCTCGATGACCTCATCATCCGCATTGGCCGCATGATCGCCTACCAGGAGTACAACACCCGCAGCCCCCTCAATGGCCTCGCAGCACGCTGGGCCGCCGAGCACCCGCAGCTCCTTCCGCTCGACCCTCGCCCCATAGCTCCGCCCACCGCCGCGGCCGTAGAAACTCCCGCCCCCTGGTCCGCCCCTATCAGCATCGCCGAGTAGCGCGGGCGCTAACCCGTCTGCGCCTCAATCGCTGCCGGAGGCGCCACAACCGCGCCCCCACGCATCAGCCCGATCACCGCCTGTGCCAGCTTGTTTCGCATATCCAGCCGATCACCCGCCCGCGTCACATACCGGATCACCAGGTCGATCCCCGCCGCCGCAGGCCGCATCTCGACCGACGGCGTCGCGCTGAACTGCGTAAACACATTCTGCTGCGTCGAGCGTTTCCACTCCGCTTCGGCCAGCGCCGTATCCTCCGCCGTCTTCTCCACCAGCATCGCCCGAATCCGCTCCATCACCGCAAAGCTGTCCTCACTCGCCGGGCTGTTGACCGTAAGCTCGTCCCACATCCACTGCCCATTTGTCGAGAAGTTGAAATATTGCCCCGACATCGCAAACTTGTTTACAAACGAGATCCGCCGCCCCGTCGGGTGTCCCTTCTCCGTCCAGTTGCCCATCTCGAGCAACGTCGTTCGGAACAGCCCGACCTCCACCACCTCGCCGCCCACGCCCGAGATTTCGACCCAGTCCCCAATCCGAATCCCGTTCCGCCCCATCAGCACAAACCAGCCGAAGAACGCCAGAATGTGATCCTGGAACACCACCGTCAGCCCAGCCGTAGCCAGTCCGAGGATCGTCGGCACCTGGCTCGGTGGTCCAAAGACCACCAGCAGAATCAGCATCAGCGCCGCCAACTGCACGACCAGCCGCAGCACCGTCAGCAGCGTGTGCATGCTGCGCAGCTCGGATTGCGTGCGGTTCTTCATCCGGCGCTCCACCAGGATCTGTACCAGCATCCCCGTTAACCCGGCGCACAGCACGATAAAGGCGATCCACGCAAAAGACTGCAGAATCAGGTGAACCACGATCCGGTGCTGCAATTGCACCTGCGCCAGCCATTTCGCATAGTTGGTGGAAAGTTCCTTCTGGCCCTCGATGCGATCGTCCAGAATACCGAGAATGTTCTTCTGCGCCTCCAGCCGGCGGAGCGAAATCAGCCGTGAAGGCCGAGCTGCCACAACCGTAGGAGCTGCGGTCGGAGTACCCGCGATAGTCGCCGGCACCGGGGCGGCCGCCGGAGCGTTCGCCTGCGCCCGGTCCGCATTCATCCTCGTAGTCAGCGTGGCAGCCTTCTGCTGCAGCGTCGCATATTGAGCCGTAAGCGTCTTGGCATCAGCGTCCGCCTGCGTCTTCGCCTGCTCGATCAGGCTCTCCCGGCTTAACTGGTCAAAGTAGCCCTTCAGCCGTCCCGCCAGCGTGCCGTACCGCCGCGACGAGATCACCGCCGTCTGCCCACCATCCGTGTGCTCGTCGTACTTCTTCATCCCGGCGTCATGCGCCGCCAGCTCTTCCTGGATCTTGCCGCGCTGATCCCCGCTTACCACCGCCAGGTTGTTCTGCGTATCCGTCAGCTCATCGGTATCAAGCGAAAGCTGGGCCTTCGCCACATCAAGCTCATCGTCGTCCACGCCCGGATTGCGCGCCTTGGCGCTCGCCACCAGCGCATCGACGCCCGCCTGGTCGTCCTTCACCGTCTGCTGCAGCGCTGTCACCTTCTGCGACACCTCCAACGCCTTGCCCGTAAGTGTCCTGTTCTCAGCATTAGCCTGCCGCAGCGCCATCGCGAACGCCTGATCGACCTCATGGTCCGCCACCCGCAGCGACTCATGCGCAAACGCCTGCTCCTCCGCCGAAACCGCCAGTGGCGTCAGCGCCTGCGCTGTCTGCAGCGGCAGCTGGTCGACGATCTCGCTGCTCCGAGAGCCCGGTCCCTTGCCGTTCTTCAAAAACTGCAGGTTCGCCATCGCGCCCTGCGTCAGAAAGCTTCCCACCAGGCAAAGCACCAGCACCACCGCCGGGATCACCAGAATCAGGCGTCGTTTATCGGTCATTCAAACTCCAGAACGTCACCTTCAGGATAGCCGCCCAGCCGTAATTGCGTCTCCAACAAGCCACAGACACTTCGAAGACAAACACCAGACAGTCTTTTCCCTGCATTCAGCCGTCAGAGTGTAGGTAGGAAGAATTCAGGAAGGCGTCCAAAGAAGCGATGAGATCCACCTGTTACACCCCGGCTCCTGCCTCGATCATCATCATGCGCATCCTGCAGCTAGTCTTTTGTTGTCTTCTCCTCGCGACTCCAGCAGCCTTTGCCGCCGCAAGCTATCCAGCTGCCCTCGACCGTGGCTACCGCGACCTTTACAACCTCGACTTCGCCAGCGCCCACACCACCTTTCAGCAATACGCGGCCAGCCACCCCGAAGATCCCATGCCCGTCGCCTCCGACGCTGCCGCCTATCTCTTCGGAGAGTTTGACCGCCTCCACATCATCGACGTTCAACTCTTCGCCGATCAGGACCGCTTCGATCACCGCTCGAAGCTCACGCCCGACCCAGCAGTCCGCAGGGCTTTTGACGACCGCACCACCCAGGCAGGCCGCCTCGCCGATACCGCTCTCAGCCGTAACCCGAAGGATGCCAACGCCCTCTACGTCAAAACCTGCATCAGCGGCATGCAGTCCGACTACGCCCTCCTTATCGAGAAGCGCGATCTCGCCGCTCTCAACCTCAGCAAACAGTCCAGCGCGCTCTCGAAGCAGGTCCTCGCCGTCGATCCCACCATGTACGATGCCTACCTTGCCTCCGGTGTCGAAAACTACATGCTTAGCCTCAAGCCGGCCCCAATCCGCTTCTTCCTTGGCATCACCGGCTCCGCCACCAACAAGGAAGAGGGTATCCGCCTGCTCCGCATCACCGCCCAGCAGGGTCATTACCTCGCCCCGTTTGCCCGCATGATGCTCGCCGTCGCCGCCCTCCGTGACAACCGCCCGCAGGAGGCAAAAAACATTCTGGTCGCTCTCTCGAAACAGTTTCCCCGCAATAGTCTCTATCAAAGGGAGATCGCCCGCATCCCCCAGTAACTTATGATGTCTCTGGGGAACGTTTTCTCTCCTCCCCTCCTCTCTGTCAGCCCAGCCTGACACTTACCGCTTTACTCAATGCATCACACAAGGGAATTACCACGGAATGCAAATCGCGTCAGTCGGCACCGCTTACCCCTCCTATCGCTACTCACAATCGGTCATCACGGAAGCTCTCAAAGAGCGCTGGGGCAGCAAACTGGAAGAACCCCGTCTTCTCGGCCGCCTTCATGCCAACTGCGGCGTCGACTTCCGCCACACCGTCTTCCCGCTCGAAACCTACCCCACCCTCAAGGGCTTCCAGCAGACCAACGACGCCTGGATCGCCGCCGCCGTCGACCTCGCCCAGCAATGCATCAAGAGCGCGCTCGATCCGCTCGGCCTCACCGCCGCCGACATCTCGGCCATCTTCTCAGCCTCCGTCACCGGTATCGCCAGCCCCACGCTCGATGCGCGCCTCATCAACCTGATGCCCTTTCCGGATAGCGTCAAGCGCACCCCGATCTTCGGCCTCGGCTGCGTTGCTGGAGCCGCCGGCATCTCCCGCGCCTCCGACTACGTCAAGGCCTTCCCCGACCAGTACGCCCTCCTGCTCTCGGTTGAACTCTGCTCCCTCACCTGGCAGGATGACGACCAGTCCATCGCCAACCTCATCTCCTGCGGCCTCTTTGGCGATGGCGCCGCCGCCGTCGTCATCGCTGGAGCCGACACCCCACACGGCAAAAAGGGAACCGGCCCACGCGTCCTCGCCACCCGTTCCACCTTCTACCGCAACACCGAGCACGTCATGGGCTGGGATATCGGCGATAACGGCTTCACCATCGTCCTCTCCCCCGACGTCCCTAAGGTCGTCAACGAGAATCTCCGAAGCAACGTCGAAGGCTTCCTCACCGAGAACAAACTTTCGCTCGGTGATATCTCTACCTATATCTTCCACAGTGGTGGACCCAAGGTCCTGGAAGCCATGGAAACCTCGCTCGACCTCCCAAAGGACGCCCTCGCTCCCTCTTGGAAGAGCCTCAGCCAAGTCGGCAACCTCTCCGCCGCCTCCGTACTCGCCGTCCTCGAGGGCTACCTCAAAGACACTCCCGGCGAACCCGGCAGCTACAGCATCCTCGCCGCCATGGGTCCCGGCTTCTGCTCCGAACTGGTCCTCCTGCAGTGGTAACTCACTGAGGACCAGTTCCAACTGTCATCCTGAGCGAAGTCGAAGGACTTGCATTTTTTCTGTCATTCCCGGCGAAAACCCGCGTCTCTTCGACTCAAAACATACCCGGGAAACTTGACAAACAAGCCTCCAGAGACCCCATGACCCACCAGAACCATCGCCAGGACCCCCGACCAGGTCCAGACTTAACCCGCCTGTTTACTAGACTTTAGGACTTAGGAGAAAAAAATAAAAGTCCAACCTCGAAGCAGGAGTTTGTTAAAACAGGGTACAGTTGGAAAAGCATGGATGAGATCGCCGAACGCTGTATCGCCATCATCTCGAAGGCCAAGACGCCGCCCCTGACGAACGTCACACTGGACGACAACTTCGACACGCTCGGCCTCGATTCGCTCGACAAGATCAACATATCCTTCGAGGTAGAAGACGTCTTCCACATCCAGATTCCCGACGAATCCATTAACTCCCTCCGTACGGTTCGCGACATGGTCAACGGCGTCACGCTGCTTGTAGAGCAGTCGGTCAGCGTTCCCGAAGCGGAGGAGACCAAGTGAACCGCGTCGTCGTCACTGGTCTAGGCTGCATCACCCCCATCGGCAAGACGGTGGACGAGTTCAGCACCGCTCTCTTCGCCGGAGCCACCGGAATCGGCCCGCTCCGCGCCTTCCCCGAAGCTCCCTCAGGCGACCCCCTCAACCCGAACCTCCGTTTCAGCCGCTACGCAGAGGTCAAGGACTTCGACCCGGCACCCTTCCTCTCCTCAGGCCAGATCGTCGCCACCGACCGCAGCGCCCAGTTCGCCATCCTCGCCGCCCGCCAGGCCGTCGAACACAGCGGCTTCCTTCAGTCGCATACCCCCGAGGCCATCGCCATCATTACCGGCTGTTCCACCGGCGGCCGCAACTCCGAGGAGCACGAAACCGGTCGCCTCTATAACCAGAACGCCCGCGTCCACCCCCTCACCGTCATCCGCACCATGTCGAGCGCAGGCGCAAGCTACATCGCGACCGAGAACAACATCACCGGCCCAACGCTCAACATCTCGACAGCCTGTTCCTCCGGCACCCACGCCATCGGCCTGGCCTTCCAGATGGTTCGCTCCGGAATGGTCACATCAGCCATCGCGGGAGGACACGAAGCCCCGCTGACACTGGGCTTCCTCCGCGCCTGGGACTCGATGCGCGTCGTCTCCCCCACCCAATGCCGACCCTTCTCAGCCGACCGTGACGGCATGACCCTCGGCGAAGGCTCAGCGACCCTCATCCTCGAAACCCTCGAGAGCGCCCGGGCCCGCAACGCCACCATCTACGCTGAGATCGTCGGCTTCGGCATGTCCGCGGACGCCCACCACATCACCCAGCCCAAGGCCGAGGGCGCAGCCGAAGCCATGCGTCGCGCCGTCAAGGATGCCGGAGCCTCGCTCGACGAAGTCGACTACATCAATGCGCACGGCACAGGAACCCAGGTCAACGA
The DNA here is from genome assembly GCF_025685605.1 of Granulicella arctica. Lineage (NCBI taxonomy): Bacteria > Pseudomonadati > Acidobacteriota > Terriglobia > Terriglobales > Acidobacteriaceae > Granulicella > Granulicella arctica. Next base: position 1,569,681 of record NZ_JAGTUT010000001.1, on the reverse strand, counting down.
CACAGTCGAAGCTGCTGCGATTCACCAGGTCTTCGGCGAACGCGCCGCCCACATTCCGGTCACCTCGACCAAGGCGCTCCACGGCCACTCGATCGGAGCGACCGGCGCAATCGAGGCTCTGGCCACCATCCTCGCGCTCTCCGAAGGCAAGCTGCCCGCAAACGCTGGCGTAACCGCAGTCGATCCGGCTCTCGATCTCGATGTCATCCTCGACAGCTACCGCGTCTCCACCCCCAAGCTGGCCCTCACGAATTCGCTGGCCTTCGGTGGCCTCAACGCCGTCCTTGCGATCCGTCCCTTCATCGCATGATCTCGATCCTGATCCTGGCGAAGAATGAGCAGATCGATCTACCCGGCTGCCTCGATTCAGTTGCCTGGTCAGACGACATTCACGTTCTCGACTCCTTCTCGACCGATGCGACCGTCGCGATCGCGCAGGCCGCCGGAGCGCAGATCACTCAACGAGTCTTCGACAACTACGCCGCCCATCGCAATGCCGGCCTTCAACTCCAGTTCCGGCATCCTTGGGTTCTCCTGCTCGATGCCGACGAACGTCCAACGCCCGAACTCTCCCGCGAGATGCAGCAGGTCGTCCTTTCGGCGACCCCCGAAACCAGCGGCTTCCGCTTCCGTCGCCGTGACTTCCTCTTCGGCACCTGGCTCAAACATGCCCAGATCTCGCCCTTCTACATTCGCCTCGTCCGCCCGGAGCGCAGCCGCTACACCCGTGCCGTCAACGAGGTGATCGAGGTTGAGGGGCAGATCGCCGAACTGTCCTACCCGCTCGACCACTTCCCATTCTCCAAGGGAATCGCCCATTGGGTGAGCAAGCACAACGTCTACAGCACCATGGAAGCGGAGTTAATCCATCTCCAGCAGGGTCTTCGCAATCCATCGATCAAGACCGCTCTCCGCGATCCGGACTTCAACACGCGCCGCCTCCATCAGAAGGCGCTTTTCTACCGCCTGCCGGGACGTCCCATCCTCAAGTGGCTCTACATGATGGTGCTTCGCCGAGCGATTCTCGACGGATACGCGGGGCTGACCTATGCAACACTCCAGGCCTTCTACGAGTACCTGATCGTCCTCAAGACAAGGGAACTGGATCGCGGCGGGGCCTGATTCGAGCCTTCTAACCGGAAAACGGCTGGAACTTGCTAAACTAGAAGACTGTGACTCCTCCGGCCATCCTCGACGCTCCTAACCTGACGCAGCCAGCACCTGCGCGTCCAAAGGTCGGTTTCGTCTCGCTCGGCTGCCCGAAGAATCTTGTCGACTCTGAAGTGATGATGGGCATGCTCCACCACAACGGAGCCGAGCTTACGCCGCGCGCAGAAGACGCCGAGATCATCGTCATCAATACCTGCAGCTTCATCGACTCCGCCAAGCAGGAGTCGGTCAACACCATCCTCGAGATGGTGCAGCATAAGCAGCAGAACGGCGGCAAGGCCCAGCGCATCATCGTTGCCGGCTGTCTCGTCGAGCGCTACCGCGACGAGATCCGCAAGAACATCCCGGAGGTTGATGCTGTAGTCGGCACGGGTGAGCTTGAGCAGATCCTCTTCGCCGCCGGTCTCACGCCCACAGGTCACGCGACCAACTCACCGTTCCAGATTCTCCCGCGAGACTTCAACCAGCCCTCCATTGACGCACATCTGCAGCATGATCTCGCTGTCCAGGAAGATCCGCTCGTCAACGAGACGCTTGTCTCTCGCGCTGCCAGTGCGGTCAGTCAGCACTCTCGTCCCCTGGCTGACCCGGAACATGGCCGCGAGGTCGCTCCGCAGCTCCGCATCGTTCAGTCGCTCGCTGAAACCGGCACAACACACGGTGACGAGCCGCTCAATCATTCCGGCGACCACATCGCGCACTTGCCGGCAGGGATCGATGCAGGGAACACAAGCCGCCCCGAAGGCGATCTTCGCCAGCAGCAAGGTCGCTTCTCCCGCGAGTCCTGGGATGGCGCGACAGCAGCACTCCCAGAGTATCTTTACAACGATGCGACGCCGCGTATCCTGACTACGCCGCGCGCGTCAGCCTACATCAAGATTGCCGAGGGCTGCGATCACCCTTGCAGCTTCTGCATCATTCCGCAGCTTCGCGGCAAGTTCCGTTCACGCCGCATGGGCTCGATCATCGCCGAGGCGCAAAATCTCATCGCGCAGGGTGTCCGTGAGATCACCCTCATCGGGCAGGATACGACTTGTTACGGCGAGGACCTTGGACTGAAGGAGGGGCTTGCACAGCTTCTCGATGCGCTGGCAGTTCTACCTGGTCTGCGATGGCTCCGCTTCCTCTACACCTATCCAAACAAGGTCACGACTCGTTTGCTCGAGACGATGGCCAGGCATGCGACTGTCGCCAAATACCTCGACGTTCCGCTTCAACATGCCAGCGCCAGCGTCCTCAAGACGATGAAACGCGGCGGCAATGCGCAGCTCTTTCTCGAACTGATTGAGAAGGCTCGCCGCATCGTTCCGGGGATTGTCATCCGGACCAGCTTTATTGTTGGCTTTCCCGGCGAGACTGAGGCGGACTACAAGGAACTCGAGGCTTTCGTTAGTGCTGCAAAGATTGACTGGCTCGGCGTCTTTACCTACTCGGATGAAGAGGGCGCCAAGGCTTTCGAACTGGCTGACGAGATGAAGGTTCCAAGCCGCACTATCCAGGCTCGTCGCCGCAAGCTGATGAAGCTTCAGCAAAAGATCAGCACGGCAGCTAAGGCTGACTGGGTAGGTCGCGAGATCGACCTGCTCGTCGAAGGCGAATCCGAAGAGACGGAGCTTCTCTGGGAGGGCCGCACACCGTTGCATGCCCCCGAGATCGACGGCAAGGTCTTCATTAATGATTTTGGACCGCATGAGACGCTGGTTCCCGGCACCTTCTATCGCGCCGAGATCACCGAGTCGCATGACTACGACGTGGTCGCCCGCATCCTCGACTAGTCGGTCATTGAGCGCAGGGCCTGGGTCGGGTACACTCCCACCATGTCTTTCAAGTGTCTTTCCCTTGCTGCGTGTATTTTCGCTGTATTTTTTTGCCTGAGCGCCCAAAACTCTCCCGCGCAGAGTGGTCCCCCAACTGTTGCGGAGGCTCAAGCCTTCATGGATAAGGCTGAGGCCGACATGCTGACGGTCGGCAATGAGGCGCAGCGTGCCGCCTGGGTGCAGGAGACCTACATCACCGATGACACGGAGGCAATCGCAGCGAAGGCAGGGGAGCGCGCACTGAATCGAACAAATGAGCTTGTGGTGGCGTCGAGGCGCTTCGACAAGTTGCAGCTTCCGCCAGATCTCGCTCGCAAATTCATGCTGCTCCGGCTGAATGGTGCGCCAACCGATCCAAAGCTGGTGGCTGAGTTGACGCAGACTGCCGCAGCGTTGGACGGGATGTACGGCAAGGGAAAGTATTGCCGGCCAGCGGTCGCGGGTCAGGCTCCAGTATGTATGGGGATTGAAGAGCTGGATGTGCTGATGGCGAAGTCGCGCGACCCGAGGGAGTTGCTGGAGTTTTGGCAGGGGTGGCACACGATCTCGCCTCCAATGAGGGAGAAGTATGCGCGCCTGGTGGAACTCTCGAATCAGGGAGCGCATGAGTTTGGCTTCAAGGATACGGGTGACCTGTGGCGCTCCGGATACGATATGACGCCGGCAGAGTTCTCTGCGGAATTAGAGCGAACATGGCAGCAGCTTCAGCCGCTCTACAAGGAGCTGCATGCCTATGTGCGGTTCAAGTTGATTCAGAAGTACGGTGCTGCGGCAGAGCGGTCGGACGGCTTGATTCCAGCGCATCTGCTCGGCAACATGTGGTCGCAGGAGTGGGGCAACATCTATGACATTGTTGCCCCGGCACCGACGTCCGGCTTCAAAATGTACGACCTGGAAGGTGCGCTGAATCAGCAGATCAACGCAAAGGGCAAGTTGAGTGAGCTGGATGCCGGTAAGGCAATGGCTCGCTACGGCGAACGCTTCTACACCTCGATTGGCTTCGCACCGTTGCCCGATACGTTTTGGCAACGGTCGCAGTTCATCAAGCCGCGTGATCGCGATGTAGTGTGTCACGCGAGCGCCTGGGATGTAGATAACGAACAGGATCTCAGGATTAAGATGTGTATCAAGGTAGATGCTGACGATTTCACGACGGTTCATCATGAAGAAGGACACCTGATGTACCAGCGAGCGTATCGGCACCAGCCGCTCTCGTTTCGGAACGGTGCGAATGATGGATTTCACGAGGCGATTGGCGATTCGGTGGCGCTGGCCATCACGCCTGCGTACCTAAAAGAGATTGGGCTGATCGACCAAATTCCTCCGCCTGAGGCAGACATTCCGCTGCAGCTTCGGACAGCGCTCGACAAGGTGGCGTTCCTGCCGTTTGGGTTGCTGATCGACAAGTGGCGATGGCAGGTTTTTTCAGGCGAGACAAAGCCTGCGGACTACAACAAGGCATGGTGGGCGCTTCGCGAGCAGTACCAGGGCATTGCGCCGCCGACGGAGCGGACCGAAGCTAACTTTGATCCGGGCGCGAAGTACCATATTCCCGGCAACGTCCCGTATGCGCGGTACTTCCTTGCGCGGATCTACCAGTTTCAGTTCTACAAGGCCATGTGTGATGCGTCAGGCTACAAGGGGCCTCTGAACCGTTGCACGTTCTATGGTTCGAAGGCGGCTGGTGACAAGCTCAATACAATGCTTGAGGCGGGACAGTCGCAGCCATGGCAGAAGACGCTCAAGACGATGACGGGAGAGGATCACCTGGATGCTGCGCCGATGCTCGAATACTTTGCACCGCTCTACCAGTGGCTCAAGCAGCAGAACGCGATGAATCAGGCCAAGCCGGGTTGGAGCGCAGCAAAGTAGTGCGCTGAACCAATCCTGCTTGTTGAGAGTGGCGACTGTGTGGTTCACAGCCGCCACTCTCGGGCGTTTAGATGGACAGGTTGAGGATGCGGTTGAGACGCTGCACGAACGATGCGGGGTCAAGGAGCGGCACGCCTTCCATCAGGAGAGCCTGATCGAGGAGGAGCCACGCAGCATCTTCCGTCGTCACATCGTCGATGCGGGCGAGGAGCTTCTTGACGATCTCGTGATCGGGGTTGATCTCGAGCGTTGGCTTCGATGCAGGCATCTCCGTCTGACCCATGGCGCGCAGCATCTGCTGCATCTGGAGTGATGGTTCCTCTTCGTCCGAGACGATGCAGGACGGGCTGTCGGCGAGGCGAACGGAGGCGCGTACATCTTTCACACGGTCGCCGAGGGTGGCTTTCAGCTTGTCGAGCAGCGGCTTCAACGCTTCGGCCTGATCAGGCTCGGTCTCATCCTTCAGGTCGTCACTGGTCGAGGCCTTGCTGACGGCCTTGAGGTCGAGGTCGCCGTACTTGTCGACGCCCGAGAAGACGATCTCGTCGATGTCGTCGTCGAGGATGATGACCTCGATACCCTTCTTCTTATAGATCTCAAGCAGGGGGGAGGTGCGCAGAAGCGCCTCTGCGCCGCCGGTGATGTAGTAGAGGCTCTTCTGATCTTCCTTCATGCGCGACTTTACATCGGCGAAGCTGGTGAGACCGTCGACCTTGGTGGACTTGACGCGGACTAGATCGAGCAACGTCTCGCGATTGGCGTAATCGCCGTGGACACCTTCCTTGAGAGGGCGGTTGAACTCGGTGATGAACTTCAGGTACTCCTCGGGCTTGTTGGTGGCGATGTTCTTCAGCTCGGAGAGGATCTTCTTGACGCTGGCGTTGCGGATGCTGGTGAGGACGCGATTTTGCTGGAGAAGTTCGCGGCTTACGTTGAGGGGCAGGTCTTCGCTGTCGATGATGCCGCGCACGAAGCGGAGGTATTGAGGGAGAAGCTCCTTTGCGTCGTCGAGGATGAAGACACGTTTGACGTAGAGCTTGACGCCTACCTTGTAGTCAGACTGGTAGAGGTCGAGCGGCGCTTTTGAGGGGATGTAGAAGAGGGTGGTGTAGTCGAGGCTGCCCTCTGCACGGGTATGAAACCAGAAGAGCGGATCGGCGTAGTCGCCGGTGATGGATTTGTAGAGCTCTTTGTAGTCCTCATCTTTGAGCTCGTTCTTGGAGCGACGCCACAAGGCGCTGGCTGCGTTGACCTGCTCGGTGGTGCGGATCTTGTCGGACTTCTTCTCCTCCTCGTTCCACTCGCTCTTGTCGTAGGTGAGGAAGATGGGGAAGGCGATATGGTTGGAGTACTTTTTGACAATCTCCTGCAATCGCCAGCTATTGGCGTACTGCGCACCCTCTTCGTTGAAGTGGAGGAGTATCGTGGTGCCGGCTACATCTCGGGAGGCTGGCTCTATGTCGAAGCCGGATTTGCCGTCGGAGATCCAGCGGAAGGCCTGCTCCTCGCCAGCTTTACGGGAGACGACCTCTACGCGATCGGCGACCATGAAGGCACTGTAGAAGCCGACACCGAACTGGCCAATAAGGTTGGAATCTTTCTTTGCGTCGGCGGTGAGTTGCGCGAGGAAGTTCTTGGTGCCCGAACGAGCGATCGTGCCCAGATTGGCAATGAGGTCCTCCTCGTTCATGCCGATGCCGGTGTCGCTGAGGGTAAGGGTCTTGTTCTCTTCGTCCAACTCAAGCGAGATGCGGGGATCGAAGGGGAGTGACTTGAATGTCTCGTCAGTCAGGGTGAGGTGACGGAGTTTGTCGAGTGCGTCGGAAGAATTCGAGATGAGTTCGCGGAGGAAGATCTCCGGGTGCGAGTAAAGCGAGTGGATGATCAGTTGGAGCAGTTGACTGACTTCTGTTTGGAACTCTTGTTTCGCCATAACTATTGATTATCAACAAAAAGTAAGCATCGCGTGAATTGCAAAATGAGCGGCCATTCTATCTGCCTGCGATTGTCTGCCGAGGGCGAGATTTGCTGCTGCTGGCCGTTGAATGTTCGGAAAGTGTACTATTGGCCGTCCCAGTTTTTCTCGGTCCTCCTGGTTTACTAACGGCTTTTAGTACTGGGTTTTAGCCGCTTGGACATGCTGAACGATCCTGGTTGCACTTATCGCCTGCTTAGCTTCTTCAATTTGGAGTGTCGCGCATGAATTGCCTTACAATCGCCGCCCTTGGACTGCTCGCTGTATCCGCATCTGCTCAGACGAAGCCGCCTGCTTACATGGATTCCTCGCTGCCTGCCGCCGTGCGGGCACATGATGTGGTGTCGCGTATGACGGTGGAGGAGAAGGCGCAGCAGCTTGAGGATTGGGCTACGGCGATTCCGCGACTGGGCATTCCGGACTACCAGACGTGGAGTGAGGCTCTGCACGGCGTGGCGAACTCTGGCTATGCGACCGTGTTTCCGCAGGCGATTGGGATGGCGGCGACTTGGGACCCGTCGATCGTGCAGCAGATGGGCGACGTGATCTCGACCGAGGGACGGGCAAAGTACAACCAGGCGCAGCGGGAAGGGAATCATCGGATCTTCTATGGACTGACCTTCTGGTCACCAAACATCAACATTTTTCGCGATCCGCGTTGGGGCCGTGGGCAGGAGACTTATGGCGAAGACCCGTTCCTGACCGGCAAGATGGGCGTGGCCTTCATTCACGGCGTCCAAGGCGACGATCCAGAGCACCCGAAGGCGGTAGCGACGAGCAAACACTTCGCTGTACACAGTGGACCAGAGTCAACCCGCCACACGGCAAATGTGGATGTAAGCAAGCGCGATTTGGAAGAGACATATATGCCTGCGTTCCGGTCGACGGTGATCGACGGGCACGTAAAGTCGGTGATGTGCTCCTACAACGCCGTCGATGGCATGTCGGCGTGCGCGAACACGATGCTACTGAAAGAGCATCTGCGCGACGCCTGGGGCTTCAAAGGCTTTGTCGTATCGGACTGTGCGGCGATCATGGACGTCACCAACGGACACCACAACGCACCGGACATCATGCATGCGGCTGCGATCTCAATCAAGGCAGGAACGGATCTCTCCTGCAGCATCTGGGCACCGGGATTTAACACGCTAGGTGACGCTGTAAAACAGGGGGTCGTTTCAGAGGATTTGCTTACGCGTTCGGCGGAGCGCCTGTATACGGCGCGGTTTGAGTTGGGAATGTTCGATTCGACCCCATATGACAAGATTCCATTTTCAGAGGACGCCTCGGCTGCGCATGGGGCGATCTCTCTCAAGGCCGCGGAGGAGTCAATCGTACTGCTCAAGAACGACGGCTCACTTCCGCTTGTAAAGGCAAAACGGATCGCCGTCGTTGGTCCAACGGCTGATTTGCTGACCTCGCTGGAGGGGAACTATAACGGTCAAGCTTTGGGTGCGGTATCACCGCTGGATGGAATAACGAAGCAGTTTTCAGGAGCGACCATTCATTACGCGCAAGGCGCAACACTTGCGACTGGTTTCAGCGTGCCGGTGCCACGAACAGTGTTTCCGGGAGGCTTGAAGATGGAGTCGTTCGCAACGCCGAATTGGACTGGTAAGCCGGTCGCGGTTGGCAGTGAGCCGGGCATTCAGCACGATTGGCGCGACGTGACGCCGGTGCCCGAGATCCATACGCATGACTACTCGGTTCGGTGGTCGGGCAAACTGAAAGTACCTGCGGCTGGTAAATACACGTTTATCGTGGAGGGCGGATCGGCGTTTCCGTACTCGCCGGTAGAGAGCTACAAGTTTGTACTGGATGGCAAGGTGCTTTCGGAGGGTCTGCTGACGAAGGGCAAGCTTGAGATGGGCGCCTTCGCCGTGGGTTCCGGCGCATCGCCGACGGCTCCTCCGGTCATGACGGGATCGACGCCGGCAAAGATTGAAATAAGCATGGCCGATACCAAGGCGCATGACTTCCAGCTGGAATACAGCCATGCTGGCGACCGCGCTGGCGGGGGTATGACGCTTCGCTGGGAGGCTCCTGCGCAGGCGCAGATCGCCGAAGCTGTCGCAGCCGCTAAGGCCTCGGACGTCGTGCTGGCATTCGTTGGACTTTCGCCGCAGCTTGAGGGCGAAGAGATGCCGATCAAGATTGAGGGTTTTAACGGTGGTGATCGGACGAGCATTGATCTGCCAGCATCGCAGCGCGAGATGCTCGAGGCAGTTGCTGCAACTGGAAAACCCGTGGTAGTGATCTCGATGTCGGGAAGTGCTCTCGCTCTGACATGGGCCAGGGAACATGCGGCAGCTGTGCTGCAGGCGTGGTATCCAGGCGGACAGGGCGGAACAGCCGTCGCGGAGACGTTGGCCGGTGTGAACAACCCTGCTGGTCGTCTGCCGATTACGTTTTATGCAAGCACGACGGACCTGCCGGACTTCACGAATTACTCTTTGAAAAATCGGACGTACCGCTATTACACCGGCAAGCCGCTTTGGGGCTTTGGCTATGGGCTGAGCTATTCGAGCTTTACGTATAGCGCAGTGAAGATTGCGCCGTTAATTGCAGCTGGTAAGCCTGTAACCGCTATAGTTACCGTGAAGAATACGAGTGGTCGGCCTGGTGACGAGGTAATTGAAGCCTATTTGAAGACGCCGCAGGAAGGTGGTCCGGCGCACTCGCTGGTTGGTTTCCAGCGCGTGCACCTGGATGCAGGCGAGAGCCGAGATGTTGAGTTGGTCCTAAATGCCCGGTCGCTATCGAGCGTTGACGATCAAGGCAAGCGGTCGATTCTGGCAGGGTCTTACCACCTGAGCATCGGCGCGGCACAACCTGAAGAGACGAAGGCCAAGTCCGAAGCTGATTTCACAATCAAGGGCTCGGTACCTCTTCCGATGTAGCCAGTAAGGCGGATCGAATGCTCTGTCGGTGCGTCTGTCGCACGTCAGCGTGCCCGACCTCCTTGTTTGGGAATCGCAAAGTTAGCCTGTACGATTAAGCCAGGAAGACGGTCATGTTCAAGTTGCGAGGTCGATGGTGTGCTTCTCTATGTGTCGGCATAGCGATTGTGCTGCATCTATCGGTCCTTGCTCAAGGAGATGAATTTCGGCATGCGATCGAACTGACACAGAGTGGGAAACTTCCTGAAGCGGAGTTGGCATGGAACGAACTTGCTAAGTCTCATCCGAAGAGTGCTGCTGTTCATGCCGCTCTTGGCATCGTGCTAGCCCAGGAAGGGAAATTCGATAATGCGATAGCAGAGTATCGAAGGGCACTCGCACTGAATCCTCGCGAGCCTGACGTCTCGATGAATCTTGGACTCGCAGAGTTCAAGGCCGGTCGTTTCGCAGAAGCGATTGAGCCTCTTCTTGTGGCAAGGAACTCAAAGCCGCAGGACACCCGAAGCGGGTTGTTGCTGGGAATGAGCTACTACGGCACGCGAAGCTATGTGAAGGCAGTACCCTACCTTCAGGCTGCTGTCGATGCGGATCAAACCAATATGGAACTGCATCAGGTGCTTGCGCAGAGTTGTTTTTGGAGTGCGAATTATCCCTGTGCAATGACCCAGTACAAGAGCATTTTGACTGCTGATCCCAATTCCGTACAGGCGCATATGTTGCTTGGCCAGGCTTTGGACACGATGAACAGGCCGGCCGATGCAATTGCAGAGTTAGAGACTGCAGCAAGGATCGCACCGACGGAGCCGAACGTTCACTTTGAACTCGGCTATCTCTACTTCACAGGCCATGACTATGAAAAGGCTGCGTTCCAGTTCGAAGCAGAGTTGAAGAACAATCCTGAGAATGCACAGGCAGCGGCTTATCTTGGAGATGTAAAACTGCGAACAGACGATGACGCAGCAGCAGAAACATTGCTGACAAAGGCTGTCAAATTACAGGCCGGAATTCGAATCGCCTACTTTGATCTTGGGCAGATATACGCGAAGCAAAAACGTAATCCAGAAGCACTACAGGCTTTTCTGCAGGCGGAGAAACTCGATCCCAACGACGCTGATGCGCACTACCGGCTAGCTCGAATTTACATGGCGCTGGGCGACAAGCAAAAAGCACAAACTGAATTCACGAAGACAAAAGACCTACATAGTAAGGCGACCGATACGTTGATCCAGAAGGTCTCCGGCGGCGGAGGCGCGATGCCACACTAGGCTGCTGGCCTTCAATGTTGTATAGATGTTCTACTGCTGAGATGACGATGCGCAATCGGCTAAGTTCACGCCGGGAGTTTCTCTGGATGGCTGCAAGCACTGCAGCTTTGGGGCAAGGTGTTATTCCGAGAAGCGTAAAGCCGCAACCGCGCGGTAAGCCGTCAGGACTTCCGTTCGTAGCTCGATTTAGTGATGTTGCCGCTGCTGCCGGGCTGACTCATCCGATCGTCTACGGTGGTCTTCACCGTAAAGACTACATCGTAGAAACTGTTGGGTGTGGAATTGCATTCTTTGACTACGACAACGATGGCTGGCTGGACATTCTTGTTCTCTCAGGGACGCGCATGGAAGATGCTCCTTCTGATGCTACGAATCGCCTTTATAAGAACAATCGTGACGGCACGTTCTCCGATGTCACCGAAAAGGCGGGCCTCCTCCGCTCCGGTTGGGCAAGCAGCGTTACGATTGCTGACTATAACAATGATGGCTTTGAAGATATTTTCATCACCTACTACGGTCAGAATGTTCTTTATAAGAACAATGGTGATGGCACGTTTCGCGACGTGACTAAGGAGGCTGGTCTTCTCTATACAGGGCCTACTCGTTGGGGCTCGGGGTGTAGCTTTCTCGACTATGACCGTGATGGTCATCTTGATCTATTTGTGGCTACCTATGTTGACATCAATGGTAAGTTGCCGAAGCCTGGCGACAACCCTTACTGCAACTTCAAAGGCGTGCCGGTTAATTGCGGGCCGCGTGGTCTGCCGATGGGGCAGAACTATCTCTACAAGAATCAGGGAGATGGTACCTTTCGCGAAGTAACTGCGGCTTCCGGAATATCCAAGGCACAACGCACCTACGCAATGACGACTGTGGCTGCAGATTTTGACGGAGATGGCTGGACAGATCTGTACGTCGCTTCCGACTCAACCCCGAGCCTGCTGTTTCGGAATCAACATAATGGGACCTTCGTTGAGGACGGCGTCGAGCGAGGAGTTGGCCTGAGTAATGAAGGGACCGAGCAGGCGGGTATGGGGGTTGCAGTCGGCGACTATAACCTTGATGGACATCTTGACATCTTCAAGACTCACTTCTCGGATGATACGGCCGTACTCTATCAGAACGACGGCAAAGGAGACTTTACGGATGTCACGATCGAGGCTGGTGTAGCTGTGGAGACGCGCTACATTAGCTGGGGCACTGGGTTTGCTGATTTCGATAACGATGGCTGGCCGGATCTTGCAGTTGTTACAGGATCGGTTTACCCGGAGGTTGAGGCCAAGTTTCCGGAGTACCCACTCCGTACACCACGGATGATCTTTCGCAATCTTGGCAATGGTAAGTTTGAAGAATTGATCGATGAGGCAGGACCGGGAATCTCGGCGGTCCATTGCAGTCGGGGATGTGCGTTCGGTGATTTCGACAATGACGGCGATGTCGACATGGTCGTAGTGAATTTGAATGAGCCCCCGTCGCTCCTCAGAAATGATGTGAAGGGCGACGGGAATTGGCTCAAGGTGCTACTTGTCGGGACCGTGTCCAATCGGAGTGCGATCGGCTCGAAGATCATAGCGCGGTATGGAGGTAAGACGCAGGCGCAAGCAGTGATGGCGCAATCAAGTTTCTACTCGGTGAACGACCGGCGGATCCACTTTGGACTCGGCGCGAGTAAGCAAGTCGATCTTGAAGTTTATTGGACGAACGGTTATGTGGAACAGATCAAGGGTGTACCCGCTAATAAGCTCGTCACGATCAAGGAGAAAAGCGGTGTGGTGAAGATGGAAGGCTTTGGTGGCGCTAAGAAATAGTCTGCGTCAGCTACAGACTGAGAGCGAAAACCGCTGCGAGCTAACAAGCTCGCGGCGGTTTTCGGTTAGCAGTTAGTAGTTAGTAGTTAGTAGTTAGAACAGCAGCTTACCGCCGAACTGGAATTTACGTGCATCCCAGGTTGACGTAACCTGACCGAAGTTGCTGGCGGTAAAGCTGGTTTGGAGGTTTTGGAATTGAGTGTGGTTGAAGGTGTTGAAGGACTCCGCACGGAACTGGAATCTCAACCCTTCTCCATGGATTGGAAAAGTCTTGAAGAGTGACAGATTTGTGTTGAAGCGTCCCGGACCGACGACTGAATCTTTGCCGGAGTTACCGAAGCCCTGATCGACACCGGTTGTTACTCCACCTTTCCATGGGGCGAGTGGGGCGGTGAAAGCAGCCGTGTTGAAGAATTGGTTGAAGGTCTTTGACCCGTGTGAGGAAGCGCCCGCAACCAAGTTCGCCCGGTTTGTGAAGCCGCCGCCGAGTCCAACTGTATCCGTACCGTAGGTAACAGAGAGCGGAACGCCGGAGTTCGCGATGGTAATGCCGGAGACCTGCCAGCCGCTCAAGAACTCATGCTCAGCGAAGTTGCTGGAGCGCTTGAAGAAGGGCAGATCGTAGATATAGTTGGTGCTGAAGATGTGCCGGCGATCCAGTGCTCCCGACCCCTTGTCGTAATGGGTATCAAAAGGGTTCGAGAGGGTTGCGAGATCGCCTGCGTTGCTGGAGAGATCGATCTGATGCGACCAGGTGTAGGAGGCTTGGAGCGTTACACCGTGCTTGTTCTCCAAGCGAAGACCTGCCTGCAGCGAGTGATAGCTCGAGTTGGTGGTCTGCTCTTCCTGGTTGATACCAGCGTAGCCAGGATACTGGCGGTAGACGTTTGCGTCGACCGTACCGGCAGCGACGCTTTGACGCATTGGGCTGTTTAGAGGGAGTGTGTTGATGGCACGGTCGTCATTCTGATTCCACCCTGCTGTTCCGACATACTGCATAACCGCTACGACTGCCGGAGCGAGCTCCTGCTGAACGCCGAAGCTGAACATGGCGAGACCGGGGAGCGGGTAGTGGTATGCAAGGTTGGTGATGCTGGCCGGGTGGGGCGCAGTTGAAGCCGTCTGACCATTGAGGGCACTCTGGTTCGTGTTAGAGAAATAGACGTTATTTGCGGATGGCTGGTAGGAGAACGGTGGATTGTTGCCTGCATCGTAGGAGTCATTACCCTGAATGCGTTCGTAGAAAAGACCGACACCTCCACGAACGACTGTCTTGCCGTCGCCGTAAGGATCGAACGCGAAACCTACGCGGGGCTGGGTTGACTTCCAATCGTTCTGGACACCACCGCGCGGGAAACCGTTGACGCCAGCGAGCTGAATGCCGTTGAGGTAGAAGGGCGTCGTGCTACCAGCGGGAGTGCTGAATCCGGGGCCTGCGGGGTTCAACGTACCGTCTGCACGCGGTGTCTGCTGGTTTGCTACGTTGAAGTCGCTTGGCAGGAAGTTGGCGAACTCGTTGAAGCGTTCATAGTTGTGAGGAAGTCCATCGTAACGGATACCTAGATTGAGGGTCAGCTTGCGGGTGACCTTCCAGTTATCCTGGGCATAGCCCGAGTAGGTGTTGTTGACCCAGTGCAGGCCGTTGAGCGCCTGGAGTTGTGTGAACGAGGCCGCATCCCCAAGCACATAGTTTAAGTAAGAGTCGTTCGAGAATGATGTGTTGTTGAAGTTGAAGGTACCCTGGGTATTGGCTTGCAGCTGTTGGTTCTTGATAAAGTGCATCCAAGATCCACCGAACTTCAGGCCGTGGCGACCCTTGGTCCAGGAGAGATCGTCGCGTGTCTGATAGTCCATAGCGGCGTTATGCCATGGATAGTATGACGAACTCCAGTTCGTGCCGTAGGGTGCCCCAAGATCAACTTCGGGCATACGGTTGCCGGGATTATTACCGGTGAAGAAGGTCGTTGCGTTATACCCGGCGGGTTGAGCATAGGTCCCAATCGGAGTAATAACCAGCTTATTTCCGTCGAAGTTGAAGGCGGTCTCGTTAAGGAGATTCGGCGAAATGGTCTGGGTCAGCTTGACGACGGCTGCCCATGCAGGGTTCGAGAGTGTGCTGCCGACTGTGGGATAGCTGTCATCGCTCCAGAGTGGAGGATAGGCTCCCTGCGAGTTGGCGTCGTGGATGTAGTTGCCCATCAATTGAAGCTTGTCCGTGATGGTGTGGTCGATACGAACGAGGTCCTCACGAACGATGGTTGGTGCGGCGACGGAGGCGACGAACTGGTTGGCCCCGGCAACGTTCGGTGTAGGGAAGATGCCGGTACTGATCATGCGGACGACATTCTGATCGATCAAGGCTGCAGGAATGATGTACTGTCCTGATGCGTTCTTGTTGAAAGGCTGCCCGCCTACAAGACCATTGCTTGAATAGATTGCAAGCTTGGCCGCATCGGTCGTCATGGGCACAATGGGTGTTCCAGCGCCGGTAGCCGGGGTATAAGCTAACGGCTGGCCAAGTGTCGGGAAATCGCCAGCCGGGATGGTATTAATCTTACTCGGCAAACTGCCCTGAATCGCGCGGCGATCCTCTTCGTTCACGAAGAAGAAGGTGCGGTTGCGATTATTGTTATAGAGGTGTGGGATGACGAGTGGACCGCCGATGTTGCCACCGAAGATGTTAACTCGCAGTTCAGGCTTTGCCACGCCAGCGCCCTTGGTGATGTAGTTGTTGGCGTCAACCGCTTCGTTACGGTTGAACTCCCAGAGGCCACCATGAAAGCTCTTCGTTCCGGACTTCAGCACCATGAGGACCTGACCACCCGAACCGATACCGTAGTCAGGGCTGTAGTTGCTGGTCAGCGTTTGGAACTGCGAGATGGAATCCTGCGAGACGAGGATACTGAAGCAGCCGCCGCAACCACGGTCGTAAATTTCGCCACCGTCTACCAGGTAGATGTTATGGCTTGGACGTGTTCCATTGAAGCTGATGCCGTTGCCGGCGGTGAGAGCCATGACTCCGTTGTAATCCGGTAGATTGTTCGAAACGCCGGGGGCGAGAATCGCCAATGACGTGATGTTACGGCCGTTCGTTGCGAGTTCGGATACCTGGGCGCCTGAGATAAGACTGTCGACCTGACTTGTCTCGGACTGAACCTGCAGCGCGTTGGCTTCGACCGAGACCGTCTGGCCCTGGTCGCCGACCTGAAGCGTTACGTTCTCTTCCAGGGTTTGGGCCGTATTCAACACAATGTTGTTGATAGCTGAAGCTTTGAAGCCTGGAGCAATGACCGACAGGCTGTAATGGCCGATGTGCAGCCCGGTAAAACTGAACAGACCGGAGCCGTTCGAGGTACCTGTCCGGGTCTCGCCCGTCTCGGTTTGCTGCAGTTTAATTGCGGCATTTGGAACGACGGCGCCGGTGGGGTCAGTCGCGAGCCCATTGATGGTAGCGTTCTCCTGGGCGTGAGCCATAGAAATGAAGAACATGGACGCCATAAGGGTGAGGCCTGTAACTATCGAACGTGTGTAACGCATTTGGTCTCCTAAAGGTCAAACTAGTACGGTTGCCGAGATCCCTCCGAGAAGGGACCACCTAAAGCACCTGCTGCTGATCTTCTTATTTGGCTGAGAAAGCGTTATCCCATCACAGTCCCTTCGGAAGGCAAGCAACGTATACGGCTGACTTCTTTATCGTTCGATGGATTGAGTCTCAGGTCCCCAAAACGATTTAGTAGCTGGTATATGCTCGATCGTGAATCTTAGTGATGGACTTACAGAAGTGTCAAGAGACTTCGTAGCCTAAGTGGCGACCGTGTCACCCTCATCCTTAAATTAGAGAAAAAGGTTTAACGAACGCTTTCGCCTCGAAGCGGGATCAGCAGGCACTGATCGGTCGCAACCCGCGCTCCGCCTTACGGTCGTCGAACTGGTGCAGTGGATTCCCGGACGACCAACTCAGGATTAACCCGGGAGACTCCAGGGGCCTTCTCTCCGGCTATCTTCCTGAGCAGAAGTGTGGCTGCTACATTGCCCATTTCGCGAAGTGGTTGTCGAATTGTCGTGAGACTTGGCGTGTAGAACTCAGCTGCGGGAATATCGTCAAAACCCATAACGGAGACGTCCTCGGGCACGCGCAATCCGGCGTCATGCAGGGAACGTACGGTGCCGGTTGCCGAGACGTCGTTAAAGCAGAGCACGGCGGTGAAGTCACGATGCCGGTGCAGCAATTCCTGGATTCCCGGATAGCCAAGTTCGGGCGAATGCGTGTCTTTGTCGAGCAGGATTGTCAGATCTGGAGACACCTGGAGCCCGAGCGCTCGCGCCACATGCAGGGTAGAACGCCATCGGCTCCGCGAGTCCGAACTGAAAAGTTGGCCTCGCATGTAAGCAATCTTGCGGTGGCCGAGATCGTATAGGTGCTGCAGGGCAAGCTCGGCTGCTCGTTCGTGGTCGAGAATCACGTTCGTAACATTAGGCACCGACCGGTGCCCAGCGACTGCGACAGAGGGAAGAGGCGGTTCGCACTCCAGGTGTGTATCGATCATCAGCAGCCCCTCGGCCCCGCGGGATTGCAGGAGGCCCGGATAGTCTGCGACAAGATCCTTGCGATGACGATGATGGACCGTGAAGAAGAAATAGCCCTCCCGCATCAGCACATCGGCGGCTCCGCTTAGGACCTGAGAGTGGTACCCATCGCCCAGCTCGGGAAGCATGATGCCGACAGTCTGGGTCCGTTTGCCCTGCAGGGATCGGGCGATGTGGCTTGGGCGATAGCCAAAAAGCTTAGCGGCCTCACGGACACGCTCCCGCGTCTTCTCGGGAATAGAGCGATTGGGTGCATCGTTCAAGACAAAGGAGACTGTCGCGGGACTTAGACCGAGATGCTCCGCGATGATCTTCAGGCTCGCAGGGCGACCTGTCACCGGTTCTTTCTTTGTTTGCTTAGACATGGCTGGTAATGCTGTCAGTGTAGTTCACCTCGAGGCATAAGCCGCGTCGCTGCTGAAGACCATGATGTTACTCCGAGCAGCAGCAGGACGACGGCCCCTGCCGCCGGAACAATTAAGCCGAGACTTAGAGAGGAAAAGTGAGTCGACACCACTCCTGTCATCCACGGCATTATGGCCGAGCTTACACCTGCTAGAAAAAAGATCGCGCCACCCTGCTGGTAGGTGAGAACCTTAGCTAGAAAGATCGGGTAGAGCGGCCCCAGCCCAAAACCAAGTATCAGGGACGCTATCAGGAGCCCTCCTCCGTGGACAGCCGACACAAGGGCCATGGTGCTCAGGACCACCATGGCGAGAAAGATGTTTAAATAGCGACGCATCTGTCTTTCCATGTCAGCGAACGATCCAAGAAAGCGGCTGGAGAGCAGACCTGCCCAAAGACAGGTAGGTGCGGCAATCGTGAAGAGGACTCCTGGCTGAGACCGATGTGCGTAGGTGGCGAGCCATGAACCACCTGAGGCTTCTATTCCCGTCGCTAGAACTGTCATCAAAATGAGTGTGATGGGAACTTGGCGGAAGATCGTCCACGTCGGGAGGACGATGCTGGCCTTACTGGAAAGATGTTTATCACGCGAAACTACCAACAGCGTCACTCCCGCAATCGCCGCAAAGAGGCCAGTTACGGCAAGCAGAGCTTGCCGTGGGTTTCCAGAGCGAAGGGCTTGACTCATAAGCACAGGACAGACACATGCCCCGATAGCCCAAGTCAAGTTGAGTCGCACAAGCTCTACACTGCGGGCATGTGACTCTTTCTTCTGACGCAAGAGGCTGATCGAAGTCATCGTCAATCCGAGCCCGACACCGTAGAGCAGCATTAATGGAGACGAGAGACTTCGACCGAAGAAAGCTAGCGCGCCCGTCGCCACGGCAATTGCGGCGCAGCCCAGAGCCACCGAGAGCCGCAGAGCATTGAGCACCATCAAGGCACCTATCGAGCTTCCGACCCAGATGAGAAGGAAGATGAGCCCGCCTGCGTGATCGTCGAGGTGCCACTCCGAGAGCAGCGTCGGCAGTAAAACACCCATCAGCGCGCAGCAGATTCCTGTTCCTGTGAAGCCAAGGTAGAGAGAAACTGCCTGCGCAAGGCGGTTCTTCTCAGATGAAAACTCTCCTGCGTCGGAACTCTTCGAATCCTGCACTGAGAAGGTACCCCTAACGAGCAACATTACATGCGACGAGTCGAAGAGTGTATTGAGAGATTCTTTGCTCTACAACTACTTGACTGCAAAGGTTGTGTGAGTCGTGGCTTGTGAACTGTTCCCTACCCAGAGATCGAAAACTCCTGGTTCGACCGACCGCTTGTGTGTCTGCGGGCTCCAGAAAGCGAGCTCCTGGGCATCGACTTTGATTGAGACGGTTTGGTGTTCGCCCGCTTTGAGAGTCACACGTTTGAATCCTTTCAACTCGCGAACAGGGCGCGATGCGCTGCCTGCACGCTGATGGGTGTAGATCTGAACGACTTCGTCCGCCGCGATCTTTCCGATGTTGGTGACGTCGCAGGACATGGTGATGCTGCCAGTAGTATGCATGGTGGATGCGCTGCTCTTCAGGTTGCCAAGAGTAAATGTGCTGTAGCTCAGCCCGAATCCGAAGGGATACAAAGGAGCGCTCGAGCCATCCCAGTATCGGGTGTTCGGAGCGTCAGGAATCTGCGTTAGATTCTCTCCGTAGTAGAGTGGCTCCTGGCCGACAGTACGGGGCCAGCTTACCGGCAGCTTCCCGCCGGGAACAGCTTCCCCGAAGAGGAGGTTGGCGATTGCATTCCCGCCATCTGTTCCTGGGTACCAGTCATCAAGGATGGCCGCAACGTGAGATGAAGCCCATGTGATGTCCAGAGGGCGCCCATTCATTAGGAGCAACACGATGGGCTTACCGGTAGCTACGGCTGCTTCGAGCAACTGCTCCTGCTTACCGGGCAGCGTGAGCGTAGAACGGGAGGCACGTTCACCGCTCATGTCCTGCGACTCCCCAAGGACCAACACGGCTACATCGGAAGACTTTACAAGTTCGATGGCGTGGGCGAACTCTCTCTGACGCTGGTCGTCTGTGGCGAATTTTGGTTTAGGGCTAGCGAACTGCTCGTCGAAGATGGAAGGCTGTCCACGCTCAATCTCCACGCCAACCGTAGAGACAATTTTCAGGGCGGGATGGCTCGCAGTGTATCTTTTCATGCCATCAAGAACCGTGACAGAATCGGCCTGATGCGCTGCCAGACTCCACGAGCCCATGATGTCCGCCTTCGAATCGATAAGCGGACCAATAAGCGCGACCGTTCCCGAAGTCTTCAGCGGAAGGATTTGGTTCTCATTGCGAAGAAGTACAGCGCTGCGCTCTGCAGCGAGACGACTAGCGGTGCGCTGCTCCTGTGTCACCATGCGGGACGGTGCTTCCTCAACATTGATATATGGGCTGCTGAAGAGTCCGAGACGGTACTTGACCGTTAGGATGCGCCGGACAGCTTCGTCAACAGTAGCCTGCGAGACGCGACCATCCTTGACTGCTGCTGCTAGCTGATCCCGATAAACATGGCTGGTCATCTCCATATCGATTCCTGCGTTCACGGCGCGGGCAGCGGCATCCGCATCGTCAGCCGCAAAACCGTGGACGGTGAGGCTCTTTACGGCATCCCAGTCGCTCACGACAAAGCCATTAAAGTGCCATTTGTCGCGAAGAACGTCATGCAGGAGCCAGTTATTTCCTGCAGCAGGTACGCCATTCAGGTCCATGTAGGCCGTCATCAGGGTTCCCGAGCCAGCATCCACTGCAGCCTCGAACGGAGGAAGGTATACATTCCATAGCTGCTCATCAGAGATGTTCGACTCTTCGTAGTCGCGTCCGCCGACTGCAGCCCCGTATCCCGCGAAGTGCTTGACGCAGGCGAGCAAGCTGTCCGGGCCCCCGAGTGTCTCACCTTGGAAGCCATGAATCTGAGCCTCTGCCATCCGTGCACCTAGGTACGGATCTTCGCCAGCGCCTTCCATGATGCGACCCCATCGTGCATCGCGAGCAATGTCAACCATTGGGGCAAAGGTCCAGTTGACCCCGGCTGCCCGTGCCTCGCGCGCCGCCATGTGCTGTGCGTGCTCCGCAACCTTCGGGTCCCATGAGGCAGCGAGCGCAAGTGGCACCGGATAGATCGTCCGAAAACCGTGGATAACGT
Source organism: Granulicella arctica (assembly GCF_025685605.1). Lineage (NCBI taxonomy): Bacteria > Pseudomonadati > Acidobacteriota > Terriglobia > Terriglobales > Acidobacteriaceae > Granulicella > Granulicella arctica. The sequence continues at coordinate 1,548,705 of NZ_JAGTUT010000001.1, read as the reverse complement.
CGAAGCCGAAGATCAAAGGAATATGCAGGCGGCTCTGCTCCACCGCGACATGCTGCAGATGGTTGATGCGTGCAGGGTCAGTGATGAAAAGGAAGGAGCCTACACCCTGTCGCGCCTGCTCCTCCGGCGAAATAGTCTGCGGCTGGTTCAAGGCGACCTGACTCATCTGGCCGATCTTCTCTTCCAGCGTCATCTTCTTCAGCAGGCCCTCAACCACTCGCGATGCTGCAACATCATTGCCTTCGCTTGTTGTGGGCGCCGCAAAGACGGGGTTCAGGAGTGGCAGACCAGCAGACGCAAGGGTGAAGAAGGCAATTGCGACGAAGAGGGTCGATCGGCGAAGTGCTGAAGCGTACATACAGAGAAATCCTTGGGCGATGAGGTTGTTCGCCGAGACTGATCGAGGCACAACTGCAAAGTGTCTGTTTCAAATCAGATTTTCGCGAGCTTTTCGGTCTGTGCAAGTTTAGATAAACGATTATCTTCTGTCTAGTTGCAATTTTGTAGCTGCTATAGCACGCTATTTTGCTGCAACATCCACCTGCAGTTCGCCGCCCTCTTTGAGTTTGTAAAAGCGATCCGCGGCGATTGCATAAAACATCTGCTTCCTGCCATCCGGCCACAGCACATCGACCTGCTGGAGGCTCGCGACGGGGCCAACTCCGAAGTGAAGTCGCAGGTCGTTTTGCGACAGATAGCTACCGCCGCTTCGCACCTCTTCGGTCTGGCGTAGCGCTGCCGTCGTCACAGAAATCCGCGTATTTAGAGCGAGCCGATTCGACGGACCTCCCTCCAGTTGAAAGCTCACCCAGTGATTTGCTGGATTGCTCTTTACCTCGAGGATCTGTGGACCACCGGTAAGATTTTCAACGACTATGTCCAGCCTGCCTCGATTGAAGAGATCGCCCACCGCCAGCCCGCGACTTACCAGTGGCTCCTGCAGCGCGGCACCCGCCTGTGCACTTACGTCGCGAAAATTCCCGTTGCGTTCATTCCAGAAGAGCAGCTTCGGCTCACGGTAGCGCGTCCCCAGCTTCGCATCATCCACCTGGGGGTAGACGTGGCCATTCGCAATAAGCAGATCCTGCCATCCCCGGTTATTCGTATCGAGAAAGGCGTCGCCCCACCCTACGAACGGTGTCGTACTCTTCGCGACCTTTGCCGTATGCGCGACGTCGGTAAAGTTCATGCTGCCGTCGTTCCGATAGAGGACGGCATACTCATCGCTGAAATGCGAGATCGCTACGCTGAGACGTCCTGAGTGGTCGTAGTCACCGAGGGCTATACCCATGTTGGCCTGCTCTAGTCCATCCTCGCTAAGAGCTACGCCTGCCTCGTTAGCCATTTCGGTGAAATGGCCACCACCAAGATTCTTGTAGAGATAGTTCGGCTCGCCATCGTTGGCTACGAGGAGGTCGATCTTACCGTCGCCATCGAAGTCTGACCACACCGCACCGAGTCCAAAGAAATGCTTCGGGTCGCTCACGCCCGCGGCAACAGCAACCTCGGTGAACGTTCCATCTCCGTTATTGTGGTAAAGCGCATCCGGCGAGCCCTTCAAGCCCCGTGGGCCGCATTGCACCGCAATCTCGTGATATTGACACGTCTTGAGCGAGCCGAAGGTAGGCAGATTTGTAAGATCCAGGTCGACATAGTGTGGCACGAACAGGTCGACGAAGCCGTCGCCGTCGTAATCGCCAAAGGTCAACCCCGTCGCCCAGCCCGCGTCTTTAGCGAGCCCGGAACTCTTCGACGCATCCGTAAACGTTCCATCGTGATTGTTGTGGAGGAGCACCACGCCGCCAAAGCAACTTACCGCGAGATCGGGCCACCCATCGTTGTCATAGTCGCCGACCGCCGCCCCCATCGCCCAGCAGGGATAAGTCACGCCCGCCTTGTCGGAGACGTCGGTAAAGGTTCCATCGTGGTTGTTATGGAAGAGTGCACTGCGGGCCTTCTTGCCTGCGAGCGCCATCGCGACATTCGGTGCGTTGGTAAAGTAGATGTCGAGCCATCCATCGCGGTCATAGTCGAGTAATGCAACGCCGCCGCTCATCGACTCCACGATAAATTTCTGATCAGGACTCGAAAGATGGTCGAAGTGAATGCCTGTTGATACCGTGATGTCGACAAGTTCCGGAATCTTTTCCGGAACGGCGGTATTCTGCGCGGCCGCGATCGATCGAAGGCCAGCGGCCAAGCAGATGGTGAGGAGCATTCGCATACAGGCGCTACTGCTCCTTGCCAGTATTCTGCGGGTCATCTACACGCATCTCGGCATAGATCTTGCGAAGCTTCTCCTTCAGGTCCTTGTACTTCTCATAGGCTGCGATCTCCCGCTTCGCATCATCGGGTCGTTTAAGCCGTCGATACAAGGCACTAAGCCGATAGTGTGCGAGAACATTCGTCGGATCGGCAGCGACAACGCCCTCAAGCAAAGGAAGAGCCGCATCGGACTGATTCTGGTCGGTCAGCACATGTGCAAGGCCGATGGAGGAATCAACGTCCCCAGGCTGTATGGCTAGAGCTCGCCGGTAGAGAACCTCTGCTGCCTTCTGGTCGTTCTTCTCTTCGGCAATCTCGCCAAGCCGCCGAATAGCTTTCACATCGCGCGGATTAGCCGTCGCCGCAAGCTGGTACTGCTGCTCGGCCTCGGCATGCAGCGCCGGTTCCGAAGAAGCGTGAAGCGCCTCAGCAATCTCAAAGTGTAGTCCGGGCAGGTTCGGATCAAGCGCCAGTGCCTGCCGATAGTTGTTCAGCGCACCTTTGTCATCGCGCGCGCGCTGCAGTTCATGCGCCATGACTTGGTGCATCTGCGCGGAGTCGGGAGCCGCAAGTGAGAGGTCGAGCATAGCCTCTCCCGCAAGGTCTGCATAGAGTCGATAGGTCGTGTATAGAAGTGCGGGGTCGGTCGGTGCCGTCTTCAATAGAACGGAAGAAATCGCCGCAGCCTTATCCAACTCCCCAGTAGAAGAGTAGCTATCAATCAACTCGCGCCCTACATCCAACTTGATCTTCGGATCTTCCATATGCGGGAACGCTGCTTCGAGGTCTCCGCGACCGGCGGTGTCGTCGCCAACACGCCTCTCGGCAAGCCCAAGCAGCGATTGAATTCGCCACAGACCAGCCTTCATCGCAAGAGCCTCGCGCAACTCGGGGATAGCCTCAGCGTAGGTACCTTTGAAGAAGAGCAGCACGCCAAGATTTCCACGAGCATCCGCATTCTTCGGGTCGAGCGCGACGATGGCGCGAAACTCCTCGATCGCCTGATCGGGATGATGTTCCTGCAGATCCTGCTGAGCCCGCCTTTGATGCGCGGCAAGTTGTTGAGTCCGGCTCGGGCCGGCTTGTGCATCGACCGGTGCCGCCGTCAAGGTGCCTAGCAGGAAGATCGTTATGGTGAGATTCAGGCGCATAGCAAGCAAATGATATCGGGTTAGAGATAAGTATGGCAGCAAAGCAAAGGGGATGGTGAGGTGCACCATCCCCTTTAGGTTGATCGAGTTGGTAATTAGAACTCCAGGCGAGCACCAAGCTGCATGGTGCGACCGCCTACAGTTGTCGAGGTGATTTGATTACCGTTGAAGTAGTTCTCGTTGAACGCTACGCCGGGCGTACCCTTTGAAAGACTTTGCTGCGGCACACCAAAGCTGGGATGGTTGAAGGCGTTAGTAGCATCTGCTCTGATCTGCAGTTTGACCTGCTCGTAGATCGTGAACTTTTTCCCTGCCGAAAGATTGAAGAGGTTGAGCCCAGGCCCGTACAAGCTGTTTCTGCGAACGTTGCCAAAGGTGCCGTTCTGCGGCTGCGAGAACGCTGCTGGGTTATACCACTCCTTGATATTGCGACCACCCAAGGGGCGTGTGCTAATCCCGGTCGCATTCGGGAACTCGCTTCCTGCCTGTGAGTAGCTAAGGTTATCTACGGTGACGGTGAACGGATTTCCTGTGGACAGAACGCCCGTCTCCGAGATCTGCCAGCCTCCGATTGCCTCGTCCAAGAGGCGGTTCCTGTTTAGGAAGTGCCGACCAACGCCGAACGGAAGGTCATAGACAACGTTGTTCTTGAAGGCATTGCGCACATCGAAGTTGGAGTTGCTGTAGTTGGCGTTGGGATTATTGGCGCGCTGATAGTTTTGATCACCCGCCCGGCTACCCCAGCTTGAGGAGTCCTGGTCGTCGAGAAAGTGAGACCATGTGTAGTTAGCGTTGAAGCTAAGACCTGCTGCAAGCCGCCGCGAGAGCGAGACTTGGAGTGAGTTGTAGTTGGAGATTGCATTGTTCGTGCTTCCTCCAATGCCTTGATATCCCGGATAAGGCCGACTCGTCGGGCTATCATTCGGCGATAGCAGATTCTCAGGCACCTGATTCAGATCAGTGGGGAAGTTTAGATTCAGGCCGTGGCTGGCAACATAGGCCACTTCGGCCACCATGTTCGTTCCCAACTCGTGCTGCATCGCAAAGTTCCATTGATAAATCTGCGGTGTTGGCGTGTGGTATTCGTTGTAGGTTGCGCCCTGACCGTTGAAGCGCGCTGGATTGGTCGATGATGCGGTAAAGGGCAGATTCGAACCCGTGCTATCCAGCTTAACAACGGAATTGATGCCGTTCGACTGGTCAGCAAGGCTCCCGGTCGAGCTGAAGGATCCGCCCATGCCACCGCCGTAGGTGTCAAGGCTCAGGTTATAGGCATAGATACCAAAGCCGCCACGGAAGGTTGTGGTTGCATCCGGCTGCCAGGCGAATCCTACGCGCGGCAGGAAAGTGTTGTAGGAGTCCGCTTGCAAGTTGTTGCGACCATTTGCATGGGTGCTCGCAAACCAGTAAGCGCCGAGTGTGCCTGTGCCTGCATTCGCGACCGTCGGGTCGAACGCCGCGATGTTCCCGTGAGTTTCACTCCAGCCATGCCGTATCTGGTAACGAAGGCCGACGTTGAGGGTTAGGTTCGGACGAATCTTATAGTCATCCTGGACAAAAACCTGTGGGCTCTTCAGGCGAGCTCCATACTCAGGAGAGACGTTTGCATTCCACGACTGTGCCTGACCAAGAAGGAAGTCAGCATAGTTCAAGCCCGTGGTCGAATCAGGCGATGCGATACCTGTGCCGGAATCGACCTTCCATTGTTGCGTGTATTGTCCTGAAAAGTTCATGGTGCCAGCGTTGGTGTTTCCCCAAGCAGTGGAGTTGTCCTGATACAGCAGGAACTCACCGCCGAAGTGGAGCACGTGCTTACCGCGGATCATCGTCATAACATCCGAGGGATCGAACACATGCTCTTTGTAGACAGCGTTTGTGCTTGGCTGAACCCACGCGTAGGGATAAGGAGCGCCGAACTGAATCGCCGGTAAGTCATCAGCCTTGGCAAACTGCCAACCGAGCTGTGCGGCGTAACCCTTGCCGAGTGCAAGATCGCCATAGAAGCTGCCTTGCCAGGTGTATCCCAACCGCACTTCATTGATGGTCCGGTCGCTGATGCTCCAAACGTCGGTAACCTGTGCGTTGTAGTTATCGACGTCACCAGACTGGCAGCCAACCGGGCAGGCGGTAACTGAGTTCGGATAAACGACAGGGGTATCGGCCTGTGTGACCGACGTCGTAATCCGGTTATGTTCGTTCAGGTCGTAGTCCAACCGCCCGAAGTACTTGCGGTAGGGAGTTGACTGGGGATTGCTCGAGAAGAAGTTATTTTGCAGCAGACCAACTGAATTCACCGTTCCTGGAACGAACTTGCCGCCAGCAATGTGGCTTGTGGGCGTCGGGTAGAAGTTTTGGAATTTGGTTGCAACCTTGTCGAACAGCGCGGTAGGAACAGCGTTGTTTCCATACTCACTAGCGAACGACTTCCTCACCGGATAAGGATTTCCTTTCGCATCGTGCGCAATCGTCTGCGTTGTAGGGTCGAAGATTGTGGGTTGACCGGTGAAGTCACCACCCTTGACCGCTTCAGTGGGAACCGTGTTCGTTGAATTGCTGGCTGATCCATGATTAACCGTCTGGTCGTAGTTGAAGTAGAAGAACATCTTCTTCTTCAGGATCGGACCGCCGATCGAACCGCCAAAGTTGTTATAGCGAAGAAAGGGAATCTTCGGCGTGCTCTGGAACCCAAATTGAGCCGCGTTCAAAGCGTCATTCTGTAAGTAGTCGTAAGCGGAGCCGTGGAAGCTGCTCGTACCGCCCTTGCTGATCTGGTTGAACACGACGCCGCCTATGCCGTACTGGGCGGAGAAGGCGGATGTGGTCACCTGCAGCTCGCCAACGGTTTCGAAGGTTGCGGGATTTGCGTTCGCGCTATGTGAGAGCGTTGTTGAGGCACCATCGGCAAGAATATTGCTGTACGGAAGGTTGCCGTTGACGGAGACCTCCTGGCCGGGGTTAGCTGCGCCTTGCGAACCCTTGGCGGTGCCTGAGGAGCCGGGGAGCAGAATCGTGAAGTTCTCCCAATCCTGCCCGACGTTGGGCAACTGCGCCATGGCCTTCGCTTCAAAGGTAGTCGACTGCTCGGCATTCTCAGTCCGGAGCAGCGTGGCGTCCGTATTGACTACGATGGACGAATCAACAGACCCAACCTTCAACGAGGCATTGATAGTCATCACGCCGACCTGAACGCTGATCGACGAGCGCTCAAACTTGGTAAAGCCGTCTTTCGCAAAGGTAAGTTGATAGGTGCCTACGACAATTGATGAGCTGTCGAAAAGGCCGTCCTTGTTCGTCGTCAGCTCCTTGCTGACGCCGGTGTCCTTGTTGACGATGGTGACGGTCACATCGGGCATAAGAGCGCCGGTACTGTCTGTGACGGTACCCCGGATGTCGCCGGAGTTAGTACTTTGGGTGTATGCCGCTGGCGTTGCCAGAAGGCAGACCAATCCTAGTGCAAAACTGAGAGACCTGCGTCCCATAAAAATCCTCCCTAAGGTGCTGCTTGACAACGCTTCTTTAGTCTTTCGTGAGGAAATCCAACTTCCTTCTTAGGACACACGTTTGTCTTTGGTGATGCGTGACAATCTAACCCGAGCGCTGGAACACCTGTCAAGCACTAATCGAGATACCACAGAAATACTCACAATTCGTTCCATATCCACTAAACAAAGGTTTGTCTAGATCATGGGTCGTCGGGAATGCCGGTTTGACATCGCATAGGAACAAAGTGCTTAATTCACGTTGCGGGTTCCTATCTGATCGCTATCCTGCCTGCCGTCACGGGGAGCAGCACGCCTTTCATCCAGAACATAACGCGCTCACTATCTGTCCAAGGAGGACGAATGCGTCCGATCATTCCTCGAGGATTTCTGCTGTGCCTGATATGCCTCCTGCCCGTAGCTGCCCACGCAGAACGCAGGCAATCTGTGACGGAATGGCTGACAACGGCGGACCGATCGTCTCTGGTGGCAAAGCAGCCGGACTCCCTCGTACTTCTTAAACATGGTCGTGACAAACCTGCGGACATCATGATCGACGATAACGATCGCAGTCAGACTATAGACGGGTTTGGCTTTGCCCTTACCGGCGGGAGCGCTCAACTCCTGATGAAGATGAGCCCAACACAGCGGCATGCTCTTCTGGTTGAACTCTTTGGGCATGATCCCAAATCCATCGACGTGAGCTACCTTCGTGTCAGTATCGGTGCCTCGGACATGAACGACCACGTTTTTACCTACGACGACATGCCCCCCGGCCAGCGTGATCCCGAGCTAAAGCAATTTAGCGTTAAGCAGGATGAGGCGGACGTCATCCCTGTTCTCCAGGAGATCCTTACGATCTCACCGAAGATCAAGATCCTTGCCTCGCCATGGACGGCGCCATCGTGGATGAAGACCGTTGAAGCAGCCAAGGGTGGTGCCCTTCGACCTGAGTTCTATCCGGTCTATGCTCAGTATTTTGTTCTTTATCTTGAGGCGATGCAGCGGCACGGCATTCGGATCGACGCGATCACCACACAGAATGAGCCGCTAAACCCCAAGAACACGCCCAGTATGGTCATGCAGCCAGAGGAGCAGGCGACCTTCATCAAAACCCTGGGTCCCGCGCTTGCGAAGAACAACCTCCAGACGAAGATCATCCTCTACGATCACAACTGTGATCGGCCGGACTATCCGCTCGCTATCCTCAACGATCCTGTCGCCAGCAAGTTTGTCGATGGCTCAGGTTTTCATCTCTACGGTGGCAAGATAGACGCCATGACCCAGGTGCATGACGCATTCAAGCAAAAGAACCTCTATTTCACTGAACAGATGGTCATCGAAGAGAAGCATGAGGGCATTGCGCAACCGATCTCGCATCCAGTCGACCGGGTTGTTATCGGAGCTATGCGCAACTGGAGCCGCAACGTCCTCCTCTGGAACCTCGCTGCCGATCCGACCTTTGGGCCGCACACAACTTCAGGAGGCTGCCCGGTTTGCCAAGGCGCAATCACGCTTGATGCAGATGCTGTGCAGCGCAACATCGCCTATTACGCCATCGCGCAGGTCTCAAAGTTTGTACCACCGGGATCAGTACGAATCGCGTCGACGGAGCCGATTGATGGCGACCTGCCTAATGTAGCCTTCCATACTCCGGATGGCCACACAGTGCTTCTGGTCGTAAACAGAATGTCTGAAGGGAAAGACGTCAACGTGCAATGGCACGGACAAGCTTTCCACACAAACCTTGGAGCGGGCAGCGTGGCTACCTTCGTCTGGTAGCCACTCTGAGCGACCTTACCAAGCCAGCGTAGGTGGCAGAAACTCCGCAAACAGGTCATCGTAGTAGGGCTTCAACTCCTGTGCGTTCGGTTTGGTGTGGCTCTTTGAGTACAGGTCATATTGGTTGAACTTGAGAACCCACTCCAGCATCGACCGATCCTTATCCGTGCACAGATGGTCGTACGCTCCATGCTTATGCCACGGATAGAACGAGTGGAAACGCAGCATATAGAGTGATTCATCCTGAAGATATGGCGCCATCACCTTGGCGATGTAGCCATCGTGGCCAAAGGACATGTGCAGATTCTCGAGACCGCAGTTCGGCTCATAGATTCCATACTTTGTCTGGTACTCGGCCACAATACGATCAGAGTTCTTGGCGAAGTACTCCGGAAACACAATATCCTTCGACCAGGCGCAGCCCACCGGAAAGGTATCGCCTACCACACCCCACTGCGGCTCTCCGTAGAGGCAGAGGCACTTGCCCAGGTCATGGATGAAGCCGGTTAGCACCATCCAGCGAGGATGGCCATCGCGCCGGATCGCCTCTGAGGTCTGCAGCAGGTGCTCAATCTGCGTAAGGTCGGTATCCGGATCGCTGTCATCGACAAGCGTATTGAGAAAATCCGCAGCCTCCCAGATGGTCTTCTGTCCTTTGCTCAGACCGAAGTAGGTCTTTTCCTTCTCAAGAACATAGTCGACCGTCTGATTCTCGTGGTTCAGTCGATAAAATTCCGCAACACCCGGCGTAGCGCTCGCGTCGTAGACACGGAACTCTTCCTCTGTCTTGCCTTCCTTGTAGCGACCTTCAAGAAAGTCATCCCAATCGTCAAGATCGTGGAGTGGATTACTTGGTATTGTCGTGGTTGCGCTCATCGTGTCACTCCTTAAGGAATATAGGCAGGGACATTAGGAAGCCAGCCGCCAACTCCGTTACCGGTAACTTAGCAGAAAGATCAATAAAGAAGCAAGATAGAAGAGCTACAGAAACGTAGACTACCTAGATCCGAAGGCGACCTTGACACGCCTCCGTTCGATCAATAAGGTTGCGCAACCTGACCGACTCAGCATGACCCGTGATAGACCAGAGTAGAACAACAGGAGTGATGATGACCCGCATGAACGGCCCGCAAACCCTAAAAGCCATCCTGACCGACATTCAGTTCTGGATTCCGGCGACAGTTCTTGCAGCAGGAATCGCCCTGCTCGTCATCCTGCACTAAATTCAGTCGAGAGTCGGAAGAGGAAGCATGGCGGTTGAACAGGTAGCATCAGGCAAAGGGCAGGCAGGCGGTTCTCTCCACGCCATGGGGGTCATCTGCGGTCTCGCAGCGGGTGTGTGGCTGGGCGCTGCCGAAGCCCCAACTAAACTCGTCAACGCAGGTTTTTCACCCTTCGCCGTCTCGCTTTGCATGGTGGCAGGCGTCTTTACAGCGCGTTGGACCTTCCCGACGCTCCTCAAAGGCACCAGCTACGTCTTTGCCGATCTCTTAGCCAAGAAGCACCTGGTGGTCTGGGCGATCCTCGCGGGCGCTCTCTGGGCTGTAGCAAATACGCTCACCGTCTTCGCCATCCGCGACGTTGGACTGGCAACTGCTTTCCCCCTCTGGAACACGAATTCGCTCATCGGCCTCCTCTGGGGCAGGCTGCTCTTTCAGGAGCTTCGCGGCGCCGGTCCGAAGAACACCATTAAGGTCGTCGTCGGCGCGATCGCAATTGTCATTGCCGCAATCATGCTCGGCTTCAGTACTATCCACGGCACAGGTGCCGTCGCCCCGCACGCCATCCGCGGCCTCATCGCAGCTGCGGGAGCCAGCCTCATGTGGGGCACCATGTATATCCCCTACCGCAAGGCTTACCTCAGTGGCATGAACCCGCTGTCCTTCGTCACAGCCTTCACCATAGGCGAACTGGGCACCATGTTCGCGCTCACTTGGACCCTCGATGGCGGCATCCACTCCTCTGCCTTCCAACTCGTACAAAGCAAGCAACTCCTCTTCTGGCTGTTTTTAGGCGGATTCGTTTGGGTCGTTGGCGACCTCTTCCAGCAATTTGCCGCGAAGTATTTGGGCATCGGCCGAGGAATTCCACTCTCGAATACCAACCAGCTTTGGGGCCTCGCCTGGGGTGCACTCGTCTTTGGAGAACTCGCCACCGCCGATCGTAGCCACCGCACTCTCGTCCTGGCTGGTTCCATCCTCATGATCTTCGGAGCACTAGCCATCAGTACAGCCGTGGCCTCCTCACGTGAGCATCTCTCGCGAAACGAAGCTCTGGAGCGGGAATGTGTTCGCTACGGCCTTGAATATCGTGAGGTCCTGCTGGCGCAAAGTGGAGACGAGTTCGGAAGTCGTACCGAACGCCGCCGCTGGTGGGACGTCTTAATCGTCGCCACGGCGACTGGTATCTTCTTGTGGCTTGGTCTCAACGCCGTTGTACCCCCCCTTGCGATGAATCTTCACTGGGTCGCCGCCTTAAGCGTCGTTCTCTTCGTCGCCCTGGCCGGCGGCGGCTGGGCACTCTGGAAGCAGACCCGCTTCAGCTAAGAAAATCAGGTCGCCGCCTACCCTAAAACTCTACACTGGAGAGAGTGTCGGGAGGCGGGGATCGTCATGGCTGTTCGTTTGCAGGATATTGCCGATGATCTCGGCGTCTCCAAGGTCACCGTATCGAAGGTTTTGCGTGGCAATCCGGATATAGGCGAGCGCACCCGCGCCCTTGTCCTCAAACGTATGCAGGAGTTGAATTACCAGCCCAACATGCTCGCAAGAGGACTGGCGAGTGGCAAGACCTTTGCCGTCGGCCTGATCGTGCCCGACCTCGTACATCCATTCTTTGGCGAGTTCGCCAAATCACTGGGCGGAGCTTTGCGCGCCAGCGATCGCGCCTTGGTGCTTGCTTCCTCAGAAGAGGACCCGAAAATTGAGCAGCAGGAAATCCGCACCCTCCTGAGTCGCGGCGTCGATGTCTTGCTTATCGCCTCATGCCAGCCAAAGCCCCCGAATCAAGGTGGATTCAGCGACGACCCCACACCATTTCTGCTGGTCGATCGCAACTTCCCAAGCCTCAACGCGAACTTCGTAGGCTCCAACGACGTCATGGTGGGCGAGCTCGCAACCCGTCATCTCATCGAGCTTGGCCGCAAGCGCATCGCTCATATCGGTGGTCGAGGTATGAGCCCCGCCGTCGATCGTCTTCACGGCTACCGATCCGCACTAAAGGACGCAAATCTCCCCGTCCCTAGAGGATTCGTAGTGACGCGAGATCGCTTTGAGGAGACAGCCGACTCTATGGGCCATCTGGCCATGCAGGAGCTCCTCAGCCTCAAGTCTCGACCTGACGCCGTGTTTTGCTATAACGATCTCTCCGCGATCGGAGCAATGGCCGCGGCCACGGAGGCCGGCCTCCGTATTCCTGAGGACATCGCCTTTGTCGGGTGTGGCGGCTTGCGCTATGCCGAGTATCTCAAGATTCCGCTGACCTCAATCGACCATTCCACGCAGAAGATGGGCGTCATTGCAGCCAGGCTGGCACTTAACCTCGCCGAGGGTTCCACAAAACCTTCGCAGGCTATCCTCATCGAACCAACACTCATCGTCAGGCAGTCGACCGTGGCCCAGTAAACATCTGTCTAAGCGGGATTACTCTCAATCGCCGTCCGGTAACGTGTAAGCGCAGCTTCAAGGTGAGTTTGCATCGCGCCTCGTGCCGCAACCGAATCACGCCGCAGAATGGCGTCGACAATGAGTACATGTTCCTTCAGTGATAGAGGACGCGCTTGCGGCAACAGCAGCACCTTCGACAGCACCTTCGCCAACTGTCCCCGAATCATCGAAATCAAGTCGAAGAGCAGTTGGTTCTCTGAAGCTTTGGCCACATTGACATGGAACTCAAGGTCTAACGCTGCAAAGCGCTTCTCATCATTCACGGCTGCCTTCATCTTCTCCAACAATCCCCGCAACAAATCGTGGTTGGCCGCCGTGCCGCGTTCGGCTGCACTCGCCGCCGATACCCCTTCCAGCGCGAGCCGAACCTCGATCAGGTTCTCAATGTCGTGCTTTTCTGTAATGAGCCGCCACTCCACAATTTTTTCAAGAAACTTCCCGCCGTCAAGCGCAACTGAGGTTCCCTCACCAACACGAGCGGTCAACACGCCGACAATCGACAGGCAGCGAAGAGCCTCCCTTAGCGAGGAGCGTCCCGCTCCAAACGTCTTGCAGAGCTCCCGCTCCGACGGTAGACGCTGACCCGCCTTCAGGTCTCCTTTGGAGATCAGAGTCATAATCTGTTCAACGATGTCATCGCTGATGGAAGTCTTCTTAATCGGACGAATCTTTGACTTGATGGTTTTAGTACCAGCGGCCCGTTGCGTTGTCATGTGCTGTCGATCTCCATCCCAGCAAGGGGAGAACACCACAATACATGAAACCATTTCGTTGCATCATCACGTTTGCTGTTGACAATGGTCTGACAACCTGACTACTATTCGCCCGATGTTGTGGGGAGCACAGAGCGCTCGTTGAGTGGACTGTGTCGCGTATCGGCCATATCGATACGGACCTTGATCGGTCGATCTGAACCAGGAGAGTTGTCATGCACTCGCAAAAATTAGTCTCGACGCTCGTCATCGCGTTTGTTCTTGCTATGAGCGGTACTCATTTCTTCGGTCAGGCGGTTACAGCTACGCTCGTTGGCACGATCAGTGATAGCGCCAAGGCCGGCGTTGCAAATGCAAGAGTGACGATCACCGAGCAACAGACCGGCGCAACGATTACGCAGCCGGCAAATGAAAGTGGAAACTATCAATTCTCGTTTCTGACGCCCGGCATTTATTCAGTCTCTGCCACCGGAGATGGATTCCAGACGAAAGTGACCAGAGACGTCAGCGTTCCGGTCAACACCACCGCTCGCGTCGACGTCACCCTGCAGCCAGGCTCTGTCACGCAGACGGTTACCGTGACCGATCAGGCCCCACTCCTCCAGACTGATCGAGGTGACGTCAGCGCGCAGATCGAGGCCGAACAGGTGAACGAACTCCCCTTAGGCTCTGATAGAAACTTTCAGTCGCTGGAAGCTCTTGTGCCCGGTGTCAGCCCTGCATTTTACGATCATTCCACCTTCTTCGACGCCCAGAACTCCCAGGCGTTTAAAGTAAACGGGCAGTCCGAACTCGCCAATAACACTCAGTTGGAGGGTGTTGATGACAATCAGCGCGGCGGCCTTCTGCAGGTATATATACCCCCTGCCGCAGCCATTCAGACTGTTGACGTTGAGACGAGCAACTACGCGCCGGAGTTCGGGCGGTCTGCCGGTGCGGTCACCAACGTGACGTTGAAGTCTGGCACCAATGGGTATCACGGCTCAGCCTTTGAATATAACTCGGTCAGCAAGACCTCGGCGCGCAGCTACTTCAATAACACAGGGGTCTTTCCGCGGTTCACGAACAACTACTTCGGTGGAACGATTGGCGGTCCCATCCGCAAAGACAAGCTCTTCTTCTTCGCGGACTTTCTTCGCTATGCGAACGACAGCAGTCAATATCAGTTATGGACGGTGCCGACCGCTTCATTTCGAGCGGGCGACTTCCGTGCCAGCACTACTAAAATCTACGATCCGCAGACTGGAAAAGCGGATGGCACCGGCCGATCGCAATTTACAAGTAACGGAGTAGCAAACGTTATCCCCACTGGTCGCCTTAATCCACTCGCACAGAAGTTGATCGCTCTCGTTCCGCTGCCAAATATCCCGGGTGCAGGCTTTACGAACAATTTTCAGGAGGACGCAGGCTTTCGTGTGAAGTCGAATGGTTTCGACATAAAGGTCGATCAAAATCTTCGCAAAGCTGATCACTTTACAGCGCGATTCAGCTACCAGAACGTCAACACGCAGCAGGATCCTTCCTTCGGTTTAGCAGGTGGTCCAGGCGGTGGTGGGGGTTATGAGGGGACCGCTACCGACCTCATCTGGGTTGCGGCCGGAGAGTACACGCACGTTTTCTCACCGACGTTCTTTACGGAAGCTCGTCTTGGTGTCAATTACTTCAACAACGTTGAAACACCAACGGACTACGGATCGACAGCGACGACCGATCTTGGTATTCCCGGCATCAACACGAACCAGGTAAATAGCGGTCTTGTCGGCATCAACATCACCGGGTACTCACAGCCTCTACTTGGCTACACGCCCTTCGTTCCCTCGACCAATCCCGAAACCAACATCGACGTGGTCAATAATTGGACGAAGATCCTCGGCAATCATTCCATCGTCTTCGGTGGCGAGGCACGCGTCGTGCGCGATGACGTCACAGAGGGCCAAACTTATGGCACCCGCGGTGTCTTCACCTATTCCACTGGCCAGACCTCGTTGAACATCTCAAATGCTTCAACGGCTGCGAGCATCGGGAACGACTTCGCCAGCTTCATCTTGGATTTGCCCAGTCAGGTCGGCATTGATGTAAACGTCGGTGACGCCTCATGGCGCGAGAAACTCTACTTTGGCTTTGGTCAGGACACATGGCAGGCCACCTCCAAGTTGACACTTACGTATGGCCTCCGTTGGGAGTTCTACCCACCGGCCACTCCAAAGCAGAAGGGTGGCTTCTCGCAGTACGACCCCACAACCAACAGCCTCCTCGTAGCCGGTTACGGTGACATCCCTCTCAACCTTGGTGTTCAAACTAACGCTAAGAACTTCGAGCCGCGCATGGGTTTCGCCTATCGCATCTCTCCGTCGAGCGTCCTTCGCGGCGGCTTCGGCATAAGCCATACACCTTTCCAGTACAAGGATTACGCCTACAACTATCCGGTGAAGCAAAACCAGGTCTTCAACCCGGTCAATAGCTTCTTCCCGGCCCTCAACAACTCCAGTCAGCCAGCCACTCTGGCCGCCGGATTTGCTCCCGCACCGGAAGCCGTCATCCCTTCCACTGGCATCATTCCGAACGCGCCCATCTCGTCCAGCTATATTTCGGTAGATACAAACTACCGAGATCCCTACATCATGTCGTTTAACCTCACGATGGAGCAGAACCTCGGACATAAGTGGGTCGCAAATGTGGCCTACGTCGGCAATCTAGGCCGTCATGTCCCAGGCAACTACAACCTCAACGCGGCTACCGTTGCCGGTCTCGGAGCCAAGGGGCAACCAGAGTTTGCAACCTTTGGCAGAACTGCAACAACCGAACTCCTTCCGAAGGGCACAAACTCGGCGTACAACTCTCTGCAGGCTCGCGTCACCCATCGTTACGCGAACGGTTTAGTGTGGACCTCAGCCTTCGCCTGGCAGAAGGCTCTCGGGTTCAACTCCAACCAGAATAATCTTGGTGGCTACCTCTTCTACCTCGATCCAAAACGCGACTATGCGCCCGTTAACTGGGACACGCGTCTCACCTACTCGCAGAGCTTCGTCTATGAGTTGCCCTTGGGAAAGAACAAGGCCTACCTCAAGACAGGACTTGTAAGCAAGGTCGTGGGTGGCTGGCAGGTTAGCTCCTTGCTCAACTCGCAGACGGGTTTGCCTCTCCTCTTTACGGCAAGCGCCAGTGTCCTAAATGCGCCTGGAAACACACAGGTGCCCAACCAAGTGGGTGCCTTTCACAAGATCAAATCTATCGGGCCTGGCCATCCGTGGTTTGATACAAGCGCCTTCACACAACCTGTAGGACCTGTCCTTGGAAATATGGGTAAAAACGTCTACAGCGGCCCAGGACAGATCACATTCAACAGCGCGTTAGCCCGAAGCTTCCCAATTCGCGACTCGGTGCAACTGCAGTTCCGGCTCGATTCGTTCAACGTTCTCAATCATCCCAACTTCAGCAACCCCAGCACCGACATGACAAGTTCAAGCTTCGGGCAGGTCACTGCCATCGCCTCGTCAGGGGCGTCTGCCGCCGGCAACGCCTCTGGACCGCGCACGCTGGAACTGGCAGCCACGCTCAAGTTCTAAATACAATCAGCTTCTTTTAGTGCAGCACATCAGTAGGTCATCGAGGAACGTCATGGATCGAGTTAGGGGTTCTTGGAATCGCCGTCAATTTATTCAGGCAGCAGGCACGACGGCAGCACTTGCGGGCGTCGAAGCCCGGGCCCGGGCCGTCCCGGCAAACACGCGCAGCGTCTTCATCATCATTGATCCCGCCGACCCGGTCGCGAGCGCCCCGGCGGCGCTGTGGGCAGCGAAGCAGTTGGAGGATTCACTCTCCGCACATGGTGTTATAGTCTCTCGTTTCGACCTCCTCGACCGAGCAAGCACAGAGGACCTGTGTATCCTTGCAACCGGTTCAACTACTTTCGTGGCCACGCAGATCCTGCAGGCCGCAGCGATCGAAGTACCCAAGGTTCATGAGGCTCTTGGTCTTGCTTCAGGCACTATTGATGGCCGCAAAGTACTGCTCGCCTGTGGCTATGACATACGGGGGCTCGTCTACGCTCTCCTCGATCTCTCGGACCGCGTTCAGAACGCACCTAACGCTATCGCTGCGCTCACAATCACACAACCACTGGCAGAGCGTCCCGCAAATCAGGTTCGCAGTATCACGCGCCTCTTCACCAGTGATGTCGAAGACAAACCCTGGTACAACGATCGCGAGATGTGGAAGCAATATTTGACCATGCTAGCCGCAAACCGCTTCAATCGCTTCAACCTGGCCTTCGGCATCGGCTACGACTTCATTCGCCAGGTCACGGACGCCTACTTCCTTTTCACTTACCCTTTCATGCTCGCAGTTCCTGGCTACAACGTACGCGTCCCTCAACTTTCTGATGCCGAGAGGGATAGTAATCTCGCGATGCTCCGCTTCATCAGCGAAGAGACCGTAGCTCGCGGCATGGAGTTCAGCGTCGGCCTATGGATGCACGGCTACGAGTGGATCGACAGCCCAAATCCCAACTACACCATCGAGGGCCTGACTCACAAGACTCACGGCCCGTACTGCCGCGATGCCGTGCGTATGCTGCTGAAAGAATGTCCATCCATCAGCGGTGTCACCTTCCGCATCCACGGCGAGAGTGGTGTGTCGGAGGGTAGCTACGAGTTCTGGAAAACAGTCTTCGATGGCGTAGCCACCTGCGGCCGCAAGATCGAGATCGACATGCACGCTAAAGGCATGGATCAGACGATGACTGACATCGCCATCGCGACCCAGCAACCCGTGGCGATCTCCCCAAAGTTCTGGGCCGAGCACATGGGTATGAGCTACCATCAGGCCGACATCCGAGAACTCGAACAGCCAAAACCTGGCGAAGAGAAGACTGGCCTGATGAAGCTCAGCACCGGAACGCGCAGTTTTCTCCGCTATGGCCACGGCGATCTTCTCCGTGACGATCGCAAGTACTCCGTCGTGCATCGCATCTGGCCCGGCACCCAGCGCCTGCTCCTCTGGGGAGATCCTGTCACAGGCGCCCAGTATTCAAAGGCTTTCAGTTTCTGCGGCAGCAATGGCGTGGAGATCTGCGAGCCGCTCTCCTTCAAGGGTCGTCGCGGTTCGGGTCACGCCGGCAACCGAACCGCCTACACAGATCTGTCACTCAGCCCCCGCTGGGATTGGCAGAAATACGCTTACAGTTATCGGATCTGGGGCAGGCTCCTCTACAATCCCGATGCTGCCCCGGCAGTCTGGCAGCGGTCTCTGCACCACGAGTTCGGTCCCGGTGCTCCTGACGTTGAAGCCGCTCTCGCAAACGCCAGCCGCATCCTGCCCATCATCACTACGGCGCATGGAGCCTCAGCGGGAAACAACACCTACTGGCCTGAGGTCTACTACAACCAGTCGATGGTCGACAGCGATCATCCCGGCCCCTACACCGACAGCCCATCCCCTAAGGTCTTCGGCAACGTCAGTCCACTCGATCCTCAACTTTTCTCTCGCATGAGCGACTTCGCCGCAGAGCTGGTCGATGGCAACCGAAGCGGTAAGTACACGCCGGTCGAAGTAGCACAGTGGCTCGAAGATCTATCTGCCGAAGCACAGCGTCATCTGAAGCGTGCAAACGTAACCTCCACCAACCGCACCACGCCGGAGTATCGGCGCATGGCAATCGACGTCTCGTTGCAGGCTGCTCTCGGGTCTTTCTTTGCAACGAAATTCCGAAGTGGCGTCCTCTTCGAGATCTACAAGAAGACCAACGATCAGGCTGCTCTGAAGGCATCCTTGATCCAATACCGGCAGGCCCGTGACATATGGGCTGATCTTGCGAATCAGGCCAAGGGCGTCTATATGTCCGACATCACGGTAGGTGAGCAGTCACAACTCCGAGGCCACTGGCTCGACCGCCTTCCAGCGATCGACAAAGATATTGCCGCCGTGGCTCTTAGGGTCGATTCCTCCACCAACAGCCCTGCTCAACCCAGCGTAGCTCTCGCCATCAGAGAGGCACTCGGTCGGCCCGTCAGGCACATACCGGCCATCAAACACGAAGCTCCCGGCAAGTTCCACCCAGGGCAGCCATTACAGCTCTCCGTATCCCTCCCCCAACCTGGCAGTGCGGTCCATCTGTACTATCGCCACGTCGATCAAGCCGAACGCTACACGATGGTGCCAATGGAGGTTCAGGGCGCTCACTATGCTGCGGCCATCCCCGCTTCCTACACTGATTCAGAATACCCATTGGAGTACTACTTTGAAGTAAAACAAGAGGGTATGAATGCTAGTCTTTATCCGGGTTTCTCAAAGAATCTGGCGAGCCAGCCTTACTTCATCGCCCTCCGTATGTAATCCATCTCTCCAGACTGTCGCCACGTAAGAAGACAGTGCAGGACGATTGCCGATAGGCTGAGTAAACAGTCCAATGATTTTAGGTTCAATAGCAAAAGAAATCTTTCTAGGAACCCTGCGGCAAGTTCAGATTCCAGAGATCATGCAAAGCCGTGTTCGATGCTCAGGCGGCCTCCTGCATATCGGAGAACTGGTCTACCCTCTCAAGATGTTCGGGAAGGTCATCATCATCGCGATCGGCAAGGCGGCGGTCCCGCTCTGCGAAACTCTGGTTCCTATCCTGGCGCCTGCACTCGAAGCGAATCAGGTTCTTGAGGGCATTGCCGTGGGCGTTACCCCGTCGGCCAATCTCGATCCGAGGATTCGCTTTCTTCATGGCGGCCATCCCCTTCCTGACAGAGATTCAGAGCTCGCAGCTGACGCTATTCTGCAATTGCTTGCCGGCTTGCATGAGTCAACCCTGGTCCTCTTCCTGATCAGTGGCGGTTCCTCCGCAATGGTCGAGAAGTCTCTCGACGAAGAAATCACACTTGAAGAAACAGCTCTATTCCACAGCGCGCTTGTCCATTCCGGACTGCCCATTACACAGATGAATGCTCTGCGAAAGCATTTTTCAAGGGTCAAGGCAGGCCGCCTCGCAGTAGCCGCGCAACCCGCGACGCAATGCACCCTGCTCGTTTCTGACGTTCCCGAAAATTCACCGCATATCGTCGGTTCCGGTCCATCGCTTCCCGATCCGTCCACGATACAGGAGTGCCTGGACATCATCGGCTCCGGCGTCACAGGATTGGATCTCCCGCCGAAGGTCTTAGCATTCTTCAAAGGCCCCCGCCTGCTCGAAACCCCTAAGTTCGATCACGCGGCCTTTCTCCACGCCGACTGGATCTGCCTTGTCTCCAGCGATGATCTTTGTCGCGGCGCAGAAAGCCTCGCCAGGCGGGCAGGATTCGTTACCCTCATCGATAACACCTGCGACGACTGGGACTATCGCGATGCCGCAAAATATCTTATCGATCGTCTCGTCATACTTCAGCAAAGCCATCCCAGGGTCTGCGTTATCTCCGCTGGCGAGGTATCGGTCAAACTGCGAGCCAGTCACGGCATCGGCGGTAGAAATCAGCAGTTCGTCCTCGAATGTGCACGCCTCATCGCGGAAGAGAAGCGCCACATCGCGGTGCTTAGCGGAGGTTCCGATGGTATCGACGGGAACAGCTTGGTAGCAGGAGCAGTGTGCTCCGAAACTACAACTGCCAGGGCAGCATCAATCGGGTTCAGCATCACCGCTGCGCTTGAAAAGTTTGACAGCTACCCATTGTTCGAGGCATTAGGCGACGCGATTCATACAGGTCCCACCGGTACCAACGTACGTGATCTACGAATCCTTCTGGCAGATAATACGGCGGCCTGACTACCTACCGGAGAATCAATCTTGTCAGGGCGGGCGTATAAACTACCAGCGCAATCAGGCCGCCCATCAGGCATGCCAATCCAAGGCTGTGAAGAAAGACGAACCGTAGGATCGTTCCTTCGCTGCCGTAGATGCCGGTAGCCGTCGTGGCGACGACAACACTCTGCGGGGCGACCATCTTACCCATTACGCCGCCGCCAGAGTTGGCTGCTGTCATTAAATAGGGAGAAATTCCCAATTGCTGTGCCGTCAGCTTTTGCAGGCTGCCAAACAGCACGTTAGACGAGGTGTCCGATCCCGTCGATGCGGTTCCCAGCCAGCCAATCAGTGTGCCAAAGAAAGGATAAAGAACGCCCGTCTTCGCGAACGCCAGCCCAAGCGTGGCATCCAGTCCACAGAAGCGCGTAATGAAGCCAAGCCCCATTAGAGCCGCAATTGTAACCATCGTGTAACGCGTGACAAACACAGTCTTCCAGAGAGTCTCAAGGATGCTGCGCGGGCGAAGTCCCATGCAGAATGCAGCGATAATCGCAGCGATGAAGATGCCGCTGCCTGTAGCCGAAAGCCAGTTGAAGATAAATATGGCCGGCTCCACAGTAGGTGCCGCAACCACCGGCGGCATTCGAAATACCAGCCCATCTAGCCCCGGAACATGGATGTGTGGCGAACTGAGCCTATCCAGCCATTGACCAAATTTGGGCGTTCCCCAGAGCGTTACGCAAAGTGTCAGGATCAACCACGGTAGCCCCGCGCGCATTACCAGCGCTGTCCGATTCGTACTCACGGCACGGGGAAGGTGGGTGATATCCTCGCGGTTCGCATTAAGAATGCGCTTCGGCTTCCAGATCTTTAAAAAATAAATCAGAGCAGTAATGCTGACCACAGCCGCGCTGATGTCCACCAGCCACGGGCCATGTAGTCGCGCAATCAGGAACTGCGTCAACCCAAATGTGGTGCCTGCAACAAGAATGGCTGGCCATACCTCAAGCATCTTCGTGAAGCCCGCGTAGGCCCAGATCAGCCAGAATGGGACGAGCACGCAGAACGGAGTCAGCAGTGCCGCAACCACTCGCGAAAGCAGCAACGTGTCCAGCCCCGTGACTCCATGCAGAGCGATCACCGGTATTCCGAGACCACCGAAAGCGACCGGCGCAGTGTTCGCCAGCAGCGCCAGCCCTGCAGCTTCAATTGGCGCAAAGCCCAGCCCTATCAGAATCGTCCCGCACACAGCCACCGGAGTCCCGAACCCTGCCGCCCCCTCGAAGAATGCACCGAAGCAGAACGCAATCAGCAGAAGCTGCAGTCGGCTATCCTCCGTAACTCCTTGCAGGCAATCCTGCAGAAGGTTGAAGCGGCGCGCATGTATAGCCAGCTGATACATGAACATCACCGGGAAGACAATCCAGAAGATCGGGAACAGACCGTATGCAGCTCCATATCCTGTAGCAAGTCCGGCCAGCTTTAGCGGCATATGGAAGATGCCGATAGCGATAGCGATAGCCGTCCCCAGCGTCAGCAGTGCCGCAAGGTGTGCTTTGAGCCGAAACACGATCATCGCCAGCAGCAGAACTACTAGCGGAAGCGCTGCCCAAATCGTGGAAAGCCACCAGTGATGAGTGGGATCATAGGCCTGTTCCCATCGCGGTCCTGAACTAAGCACCATGTGCGTTGCAGATTCAAACGCGTGAAGAGTGCCGCCTCGAAAGATCAACATGTCGGCACGGGGATTCGCTTCCATTCAAGATGACGGCCATTATCATGCCTTACATCTGGACATGTAAATAGACATTTTGGTCAGACCATATGATCAATGCTTTTGCAATAAAATGGTAAGATCAGGCCCCCGTCACGTTGCGGGACAGGTATGGAGACCTATGGAGCTGCGTTTCGCATTTGGAAAAGAGGGTATCACTGTTTCATTGCCTGTCGGTCCTCATTACGAGGTGATCGAGAGCCGATCGGCTCTGCCGCTTGGCGATGTGTCTCGCGCCCTCAACCAAGCTCTCGATCATCCAATCGGCTGCCCCTCCCTCGCCGTGCTCGCCGCTGGTAAAAAGACCGCCGCCATCTCCGTCTGCGATATCACCCGCCCTGCGCCAAACTGGCTGACCCTACCGCCTCTACTGCGCCGTCTCCATAACGCTGGTATTCCAGTTGATGGTGTGACGATCCTCATCGCGACGGGCCTTCACCGTGCAGCCACCAGGCAAGAAATCGTCAGCATTCTTGGGCCGGAGATCGCCGCAACCTATCGCATCATCAATCACGACGCCCGCGCCATGGCAGATCATCGCTCCCTTGGAAAGACAAAGCGCGGCACCCCCATCTTCATCGACGAACGCTTCATGGCCGCTGACCTGCACATCACCCTCGGCTTCATTGAGCAGCACCTGATGCTCGGCTTCTCCGGTGGCCGCAAGCTGGTCGCTCCCGGCCTCGCCGCGCAGGAGACCATCAAGGTCATCCACTCTCCAAAGTTCATGCGCGAACCCATGGCGACCGAGGGTTCCATCACCGAGAATCCCCTCCACGAGGAGCTTCTCGAAATAGCTGGCATTGCCCGCCATGACTTCATGCTCGATGTCACTCTGACCCAAACGCGCGATATCTCAGGCGTCTTCGCCGGGTCACCCGTCCAGGCCCACGCAGCCGGCGTAGACTTCCTCCGTAAGACCTCGCTCGAGAAGCTCACAAGTCTCGCGGATGTAGTGATCACGAGCGCGGCAGGCCATCCCCTCGACCTCACCTTTTACCAGGCCATCAAGGGCCTCACCTCGGCCGCGCACCTCGTCAAGCCGGGCGGCAGGATTCTTACCATTGGCGAGTGCTCCGAGGGTGTAGGCTCTCCCGAGTTCGTACACAAGCTCGCCACCTTCTCCGGTTACGAGAACTACCTCGAAGAGATTCGCCAGGCTCCTGTAGTGGTCGACCAGTGGCAACTCGAAAAGCTGGCGCTCACCGGCCTCACCCACGATCTTCTCTTCTACACTCCGAACATTGGACGAGAGAGCCTCGGCGCACTCGCAAACCGAAGCTTTGTCACCCTGCCCGAAGCCATAGCCGCAGCCCTTATGGACCTCCCGCCCGATGCTCGCGTAGCCCTCGTTCCCGAAGGCCCCTACGTCTTCGCCCGCATCCCCGAGGACGTCACCGCGGATCAACCAGCCCCATCGCAAGCATCCCAAGCGCGGTAATGCTTGGCAGAAAGAAGTAGTCACCCCCGCGCAACTCCACAAAGTTGGGAAGCTTGCTGCACACAAAGGGGGGATTCGTCGCACTCGTATCCCCCTGCACTACGAACTTGCCATGTCCTCCGTGATTGCCCAGCAGCATGTCCTTGTCATTGCCAAGATGCGCGTCATTACCGTACTCAATCCACTGCTGCTGCACGAATTCAAACTGTCGTGAGATGTTGGCATTCAGCGCCATAAAGATCACTCCACGATCTTCCTGATCTGTCGCCGCCTCGCCTTCCGGCACAGCCTGTCCGTATGGAAGCCCTCGCCGCGTGATCCGCCTCCGATTGATCAGTCGCCCACTAAATCCGAACGCATCCCGCGGATGCACCCGTCGTATGTGCGCGCCGATCGGACACCGTGTGCCGTCAGCATCTCCGCCATACGTAAAGTTCGTACTTCGGCTCGGGTCCTGCGCGATCGCAGCATCTGGCTTGTCGGGCGAAAGCTCAAGGGGAGTCCCATCCTGCCAACGCCCAAGAAACTTGGCAGCCAGCTTCTCTTTGCCCCCTGCATATAAAGACGCATGTTCATCAAGGTAGGCGCGGAATGTAGCCACGTTCTGATGCAGCTTGCGATAGACCATGAACGTTCCGTTGCTCGCGAGAAGGTGCGGCACCGGAGCCACCGGCAACTCGCCAGCCTCGTCCGCGTACCCCAGCAAAAGCTCCCCCGTAGCCAGAGGTGCCCAGCTTCCATCCGGCATCAGCTTGCCTTGACCCGGCTGCGTCTTACGCTCCACCCCAAGATAATCTGGGTTGCCAAAACCATCGGTAAATCCAAAGTGTTCCCGCGTCGTCGGCGCACCATCGATCGCAATGGCCGCCGCATCCTGTGCTCCAACCACCGCTGCACCACCCGAAGCCTCAACCAGCGCCACGATTTGCGCACACCGCGTCTCCAGCGCTTCGATCGAACTCCCGTTGATGCCAAGCCACGCGTGTACTGGCTCTCCCTGCCACATTTCATCCCATCGTTCAGCTGCATTAAGGCCTGTGTCACCCAGGACGGCCCCACGCTTCCGCATCCCCTGTTGAAACTCCACTGGAAATGTCAGCAGCGTCGCATCCGGAAGTTCCAGCGCCGCCAGTCCATGAAACGTGAACGCAATGTTAACCGTGCTATCCGGCTTGCCGTTATCCCAGCGCTGCCCGGTAGTTACCTCGGGCAGCAGTCGTTTCAATAATCCACACGCCGCTACAGCAGCGTTGAAACGCAGGAAGTAGTAGCGCGCGAAGGGCATGTTGTAGCCTCGCAGCACAAAGCCCTGGATGTCTGTCTCGTTCAACCTACTCATTGCGGCCACCCGTCTTGATCTCTCTGCGCGGACCCATCGATCCGACCGGCGGAATCACTTCGCTCCGTAGTTGCGAAACAAAGTCCAGAAACTCCCGCTGCAACTGCACCGGTTCAACCCCCTGATGACTCGCCACGAAATCAGCCACTGCTCGCTGCGTCTGCAACGCACGCAGAGTCTCCTTTACCGACCGGTCATTCACCGCCGCAAAGTAAAACGTAGTCTCAATCTGACACGCCTTCATGTAGCCAATGAAAGCCTCATGATCGGCCGCACCCGGATAGCCCACACAGTGGCTCCAGATCGCATCCATCTGCTCGGGGACCGATGCCGCGAGTCCACGGAGATAGTCGTCAAGCTCCCCATCACAGTTCGATTCGAGCACCAGGTACTTTGAGCGAAGATGCTCCTCACATGACGGCATCCCGACATAGATCACGTCGTCCATCACCACAATTCGCGCCAGATGGGTTCCCGGTGCAATCGCAAATGGGCTTCCCTCATTGGTCGACAATGTAGCAAGGTACTTGCGAATCTGCAGATCGTGTGACGGCGTCACGCTCGCATCATCGATGATCGGCGAGAGGATTGTTAGCCCGTACACCTTGCCGCTTTTATTCGGCATCTCTATCTCCTTTTTAGAACGGCACCGGTGCTTCGCCGGTCTCACCAAGATGAGCCTGAACCTCAATCACAAATCTCTGATACGCCTCTGCAAACTGCTGCGGTGTAAGTCCCCCCGCACCCAGCGCCAGCTTATCCAGCGAGGTCTGCACCACATGAGCCGATTTCACGTCATTTGCCGCGGCCTGTGGATACGCTGTGAAGTAGTAGTCCGTATCGAACTGCACCTGCGCGATATATTGCTTGAACGGCGTCACCGGCACCGATCCTGGGAACTTCTCGCTCCAACGCCAGATCAGGTTAAGCCCCTTACTGAGCACCGCTGAAAAGGCATCGATATATTGATTCCACGTCCCATTGAAGTTGCTGAAAAACAGCAGGTAGTCATACTTCAAATCCTCCTTTGCCTGCCCGTCCCCAAGAAAGGGAAACTGCCGCCGAGGCAGAATCACCCACCGCGCAAACTCGATGAAGGAGAGATCAATCAAGTCTTTCTGCAGCGGCTTGATCCACCCAAGCAGAAGGAAGAATCCGCGTAGCAGCCACGTCTTCCATGGCTTCATCGGGGTAATTACATTCAGCGCGTAGACTTTGCCGTTTATGTTGCTCATGAGGCTCCATCGGGACCTGTCAAGGCAACGATCCCGAAACTGACTCGTGTAAATGGCCCAGGTAAAACAACAGTTGCCGAAGTAGATTCGGAGCTCGGAACGAGCGCAGAAGAGCAACACAGAGCACAGCTGCTAACTTTCTCCCTATCGCGTAGGGAGCAACTTAACAGGGGCTATGTGCAATGTCAAGCAAACAGAAAGGTCGGGGGTCGCAGGTCAAGCCGACGATCAAACTCTAGGCAAGTCCGTTTCGAGCGATCACCGCTTTGTAGAATTCTGCACTTAGCTTCGGTGTCCTCTTCTGCGTCTTGAAGTCCACGTAATGAATGCCGAATCGTTTCTCGTAGCCATCAGCCCACTCGTAGTTATCCATCAGGCTCCAGCAGAAGTACCCATGCACCGGTACGCCCTCAGATACAGCACGCTGTAATTGCGTCAGGTAGTTCCGCAGGTACATCACGCGATCTGTATCGAGGATCTTCCCCTCAGCCGTAGGCACATCAGCCGACGACGTTCCGTTCTCTGTGATGTACATCTCCTTCACGTTCCAGATCTTGCCCACCAGCTTTGGAGCCCAATAAAGCGCCTCCGGTCCAATCGACAGCCACTCGCTGAACATATGCGGATAGGACGCCGGCTGCTTGACCATCTCGTAGCCTTTCTCCGATCCATCCGCGCGAACAAACGACGCCGTGTACACGTTGATACCCACGAAGTCGATCTTGCTCCCAATCGCCTGCATCTCCTCCGGCGTTGTCGTCGGAGCTGCAGCCCCAAGCCCCTTCAGGTAGAGATCTGTATACCGTCCCTCCTGGATCACCGTCAGGTACATTGCGTTCTCTTCGCGCATGGCCTTGGTCGCCGCTTCAATATGCTCCGGCACCTCGAACACAGGCGTAGCCGTTGTCAGATTATCGGCAAGCCCTACCTTCGTGCCCGCCTTTGCCTTCGCTCGAATCGCCTGGACCGCCAGCCCATGTCCAAGAACCGCATGGTGGTTCACCTGGGCTAACCCCTTCTTGTCGAGCTTCAGCCCGGGAGCGTGCACACCATTCCCATACCCAAGCTCCGTGAAGGTGCGAATCTCGTTCATCGTCATGAAGTGCTTCACGCGGTCCGAAAGCTTGCCAGCCGTATACCCGGCATAATCAGCAAACGCCTTTGCCGTGTCGCGGTTCCGCCATCCACCCTTGTCCTCCAAAGGCTGTGGCAGGTCCCAGTGATACAGCGTGCAGAAGGGCTCGATCCCAGCAGCCAGCAGCACATCGAGCATCCGGTTGTAGAAGTCCAGTCCCTTTGGATTCGCCACACCCGTTCCCGTCGGAAACACCCGAGGCCACGCCACCGAGAACCGGTAGCACTTCAGCCCGAGGTCTTTCATCAGCTGGATATCTTCTTTATAGCGGTGGAAATGATCATCCGCTACATCGCCCGTGTCGCCGCCATGCGTCTTGCCCGGAGTATGCGAGAAGATGTCCCAGATCGACGGCCCACGTCCTTCCTCGTTCACCGCACCTTCAACCTGGTACGAAGCCGTCGCCGAGCCCCACAGAAAACCCTGCGGAAAGTGACGCCCGTTGCCATCCGTCTTCGGCGCGTCCTGGGCTAGACCTGCAGCCCAGGACGGCAGCGAAACAGCACCGGCAGTGGCACCGACAAGTTGTGCAAACGATCTTCTGGAAAAGCGAGTGGTCAAAGCGAAAATCTCCCGTGGAACTCGACGAAGTATAGCGTCTTAATTCGGAGCATAGCCAATCGAACCATCAGGTGAAGCATAGGGATCAGCCTTGCCTACCGCATCGACGTAAACGGAGAGGCCGGCAACCCTGCGCCGTTATAGAGATTCGCCTCAGGGAAGTTTTTCCACGCGTACCGCACATACACCGGCGTCGCCACCGTCGGACTAGTCACCACCAACGCCTCGCCCTCAAGCTTGCCGGCAGCCGGAACAAAGATCCGATCCGGCCCCGCCACCTCGAGACCCGTTACCGCACCACCCCGTGCATTCAAGCCTGCAGCATGGTCGAACAACACCATAAGCCCGCTATCTCGCGGAACCAGTTCTTTCATCACTGGACCTGAAGCTTCAACTCGCTCGCCATAGCTGATTGACCGAGCCCACAACGCCAGTCTCTCGCCGACCGTCTCTTTATCCGGCGGATGCACATTGTCTGCCTGCCCTACATCGATCGTTACGGCCATCCCCGTATTCCGCAGCTTCAGCGTCCTTCGCTGCGCCTCACGCACCATCGGCCAGTCCTCCAGCGGGGTGGACGTAAACGCCGCAAGCTGCACAAAGAGGAACGGCATTTCCTCATCTCTCCATTGCTTGCGCCAGTCCTCAATCAGCGCAGGGAAGAGCTTGTCATAGGTCGGCGCACGATTCAGCGCACTGTTCGTCTCGCCTTGATACCAGATCACCCCACGAATCGGCAGCGGTGTAAACGGAGCCACCATCGCGTTGTAGAGGCCACCCGGCTCATACGAGACGGGGTTCGGATGCCAGCCTCTCGTTGGAGGCATGCGCCCTTCGGCCTTTGCACGCGCATCAGCAGCATCCTCCCGAATCACCGTCGCCTCGCGATCCATCATTGCCGCCCGAGCCGCAAAGACAGGCATCAGACTTGCATCGGAACCCAGCGCCTCAAGGCTCGTCCATGCCTCCGCAGGCGTTCCTCCCCAGCTTGAGTCGATCAAACCAATCGGCACCTTCTCGTGCTGCTCAATGGATCGTCCAAAGAAGTAGGCCACCGCCGAGAAGTCCTTCGCTGTCTCCGGCGTACACTTCACCCACGCCGTTCCCGTAAGAACATCCTCCATTGGATACGTCGCCGCTTTCAGATCTACCTTGAGCAGGCGAATGTTCGGATGATTAGCCTCACGGATCTCCCGTTCCGCATCCTTCACCACCGTGGCACCGCCAAACCCCTTCAGCGGCATCTCCATATTCGATTGCCCGGACGCAAACCAGAGATCCCCAACCAGGATGTCCTCAAGCGCAATGGTGTTCGTCCCCTTTACCGTCAGCGTGTACGGCCCACCGGCCCGCTCCACAGGAAGTTCAACGCTCCATCGGCCCAACTCATCGACGACTGCCGATCCCTTGCCATTGTGGAAGGTCACCGACACCGCCTCACCCGGTGTCCCGCTCCCCCAGATGTGAAGCGGTTTATCGCGCTGCAGCACCATGTGACTGCTCAGAATCTTCGGAAGAGAAATCTCGGCCATCACCGCAGTAGCCGAAAATGACGCAGTTAGGAAAACAGCAATGAGAACTCTCTTCATAGGGAAACCACTATAGGGCATCCAGCGCACCTTCTTCATCCGACGAGCCCAAACCCTTGACCTATGCCTTGTTCATCATTTCGCAGGCACGCGCTCCTTCGAACGCTGCTCGCCTCTTACAAAACCACATCTGGTCGGACCTATCATTTTCCTCTATGCTTTCCGTCATGCAATCTTTCTTCCGGTCAAGCTCTCTGCTGGCAGCCTCAGCGGTCGTCGTGCTTCTGCATCTCACCTGTCCGCTCCACGCGCAGAAGCCCGCAAAAGCGCCAAAGATTCAGAAGCTCGAGAGCAATCCCACCGGAACGCCAGATGTTCTTAAAACTCCTGCCGGTGCCGTCGAAACAGGCATGCTCGACAACGCCGCCTATCGCATTGACGTCCCGAACAACTGGAACCATAATCTCGTCGTCTTCTATCACGGCTATAGCGAGACGCCCTTCACCTATCACCCCAGTCACTCCCTCACCGATCAGAGTCGTCCCATGCTCGAGCGTGGCTACGCCGTTATCGAATCCGGCTACTCCACCACGGGCTGGGCTCTCGACCAGGGCATTGCCGAGACCGAGGCACTCCGCAAATACTTCGTCCGCAAGTATGGCCAGCCTCGCGAGACCTTTGCCGTCGGCGGCTCGATGGGCGGTCTCCTCACCGACATCACCCTCGAACGCAACCCGAAGCCCTACGTTGGCGGTCTCGACCTCTGCGGTGCCGTTGGCCCGACCTACGAGTCGTTTACCCGACGCTTCGCCGCCCGAGCCGCATTTGACTCCTACTTTCCCGGGCTGCTCCCGCCCCTCGTTCCCCTCCAGTCCGCTG
Organism: Granulicella arctica; assembly: GCF_025685605.1. Taxonomy (NCBI): domain Bacteria; kingdom Pseudomonadati; phylum Acidobacteriota; class Terriglobia; order Terriglobales; family Acidobacteriaceae; genus Granulicella; species Granulicella arctica. The sequence continues at coordinate 1,518,037 of NZ_JAGTUT010000001.1, read as the reverse complement.
GCTACCCTGCACCCGCGCCCGAGACCGACGCCACCCGCCACAAGATCGCCGCCGCCCTCAGCGACCACCCCGCGTCCGCTCTCGCCATGCGCAACCTCATGGCTCTTCATACCGACGCTGACGTGGTCCACATGATCAGCTATATCAGCTTCGTCGTCGCCGACATGCAGCACAAGGCCAACGGAAACCCCTTTGACAACCGAAACTATCTCTACACCGGCACGAACCCAAACATCAGCAGCGAGGACAACAAGCTCAACGATGCGGTCCGCCGCTACGCAGCTGATCCCGCCGCACGCCGCTATCTCATCGAGCATTACACCCCGAGCGGTAAGCTGACGAAACCCATGCTCGCCCTCCACACCACCTACGACCCTCTCATTCCGGGCACCACCCTCGCCCTTTACGGCCACATCGTCGAGCAGGCAGGCTTTGGCCAGAACTTCATCCAGCAGTACGTCCACCGCGATGGTCACTGCACCATGTCTGCTGAAGAGGTGGGCATAGCCTTCGACGAACTCACCGCCTGGGTCCATGCCAACAAACCCCCAGCCCCCGGCCTTCTGCGCTAAGCCTCGCGACCAGCTTCTTAAACCTAAGGGAACCTGCGTCTCTACTACCGCCTCCAACAACGCAATATTCACCGCAACATCAACCGCCTATAATGAACTATGGCAACCGTCCACCCAGCCTCCCCCGAGGCTGGCCCACTATCGGGCTCCCAATCCGCGTTAGGCAGAGCCGCCGAGGCGACCCTCGCGCCGCCCACGGACACGGGAATTGACCTCGAAGCGGCTATCCCCAAGGTTCCAACCCCCGCCCGTCGCGCCACCGACCCCAAGCCTCTGATCGCGCTCGACGAGCCCTCCGGCACCCTCGTCGCCCCGCCGCCTGCCGCCATCAAGCCCGATCCCACAAGCCACGATCCTGAGATCGACCGCAACTTCGCTACCCTGCTCGCTACCGTCCGTGCCAATCGTCCCTCCGACGATCTGGACATCATCCGCGCTGCCTGGGCCTTCTGCATGTCCCAGCACGAAGGTCAGAAGCGAGCCTCGGGCGAGCCGTATATCATCCATCCCCTCGAAGTCGGTCAGGTTCTCGCCGAGCTCCGCATGGACTCTACTGCGATCGCTGCCGGCCTCCTCCACGACGCTGTCGAAGATACCGACGTCACCACCGCCGAGATCAGCAAGCGCTTTGGCGAGCAGGTCGCCCACATTGTCGAGGGCGTCACCAAGCTCGATAAGATCAAATTCGCCAATCGCGAAGACCACCAGGCTGAGAACATCCGCAAGATGCTCCTCGCCATGGTCACCGACGTTCGCGTCGTCATCATCAAGCTTGCCGACCGCCTCCACAACATGCGTACCCTCGAGCATCTCAAGCCCGAGAAGCAGCAGAAGATAGCCCGCGAAACCCTCGACATCTACGCTCCGCTCGCTCATCGCCTCGGCATGGGTAAGCTGCGCGGTGAGCTTGAAGACCTTGCCTTCCGCTACACCGATCCCTTTGCCTACCAGCAGCTCTCGACCGAGGTCGAAGCTCTTCGGAGTGAAGGTGAGACATTCCTTCAAAAGATCGTCACTACGCTCGAAGCCAAGCTGAAGGAACACAACATCGCCGGCCGCGTCGAGTGGCGCATCAAGCGTCTTTACTCCATCCAGCAGAAGCTGGCCGACAGCAAGATCCCGGTCGACCAGGTCTACGATCTTCTCGCCATTCGAGTCATCTGCAACTCCGTGCAGGATTGTTATGCCCTCCTCGGCCTCCTCCACAGCATCTGGCGTCCTGTCCCCGGCCGCATCAAAGATTTCATTTCGATGCCGCGCCCGAATCTTTACCAGTCCCTCCACACCACGCTCATCGCCGACGGCGGCCATCAGTTTGAGGTCCAGATCCGCACCGAGGAGATGCACCGCGTCGCAGAAGAGGGAATCGCCGCCCATTGGAAGTACAAGGCCTCCGACAACGTCACCGCAAAGGACGAAGCCCGCCTCGCATGGGTTCGGCAGCTTATGGAATGGCAGCGGGAGATGTCCGACCCGAACGAGTTCATGTCGACCCTGAAGATCGACCTGTACCCCGAAGAGGTCTACACCTTCACCCCGAAGGGTAAGGTTGTTGTCCTTCCCAAAGACGCCAGCCCTATCGACTTCGCCTATACGATTCACACCGACGTTGGAAACACCACCACCGGCGCCAAGGTAAACGGCCGCATCGTCCCCCTCCGCACCAAGCTGCGTAATGGGGATATCGTCGAGATCACCACGCAGGCCGGCCACTCCCCCAGCCGTGACTGGCTCTCCTTCACTAAGTCCAGCCGCGCCCGCAACAAGATCAAGCACTGGCTCAACGAGCACCAGCGTGAACGCGCCATTGAGATCGGGGGCAAGCTCCTCGACCGCGAAGCCCGCAAGTACAAGCTTTCTCTCAACAAGTTTGACGAGGCCGATTACCTCCGCGTCGCCGCCGACTACGGTCTCGGCACCAGGGCCGAACTGCTCGCCGGTGTAGGCTTCGGCAAATACTCCTCGCGCGTCGTCCTCAACAAGCTCGAGCCCGGCAGCACCCTCGCCGCCGAGCCTCCACCGCCCGAGGCAGGCGTCGGCAATACCCTCAGCCAGATGTCCGAAGCCGTCAAGCGAGTCTTCTTCGGCAAAGGTTCAGACTCCCTCCAGGTAGAGGGTCAGGACGACCTCCTCGTCTACCGGGCACGCTGTTGTAACCCTATCCGTGGTGAAGAGATCATCGGTTATGTCACGCGCGGCAAAGGCGTCGCCGTTCACGCAAGAAGCTGTCCCAACGTCCAGAACTTGCTCTACGAGTCCGACCGCCGCATCCAGGTCGAGTGGTCCGCGCCTCCCTCAGAAGCCGGCGCTCCCAAGGCCGATACCTATCCCGTCCGGCTCACCGTCCTTTGCGAAGATCGTCCCGGTCTCCTCAAGGAGTTCACCGCCATCATCGCTGAGGACGGCACCAACATCCGCTCGGTTGACTCTAAACCCACCCCTGACGGCAATGCCCTCGTCGACTTCGTCATTGAGACCGTAGACGTCCGTCACCTGAACAAGCTTACCCAGAATCTTCGCAAGGTTCCCGGCGTTCGCGACGTCCAGCGCATTCAGAAGATCTAAGCCCAGCCTCATCTATTCAGCCGTCAAGCCGATCATTGCAATAGTGCGTCATCCATCCGCAGGGCATCTCGCCTCGGGTCGACTATCTTCTGCAGAGGTTTTGTGTGATTCACGGAACGTACAATCTCAATCTAGTCGCGTTGTCACTCGTGTTCTCGGTCCTGTCGTCCTATACGACGCTTGATGTTGCAGCGCGTATTCGATCGGTTGATCTCTCCGGCGGCAGGCGCACCTACTGGCTCCTCGGCGGTGCCATGGCCATGGGTCTCGGCATCTGGTCTATGCATTTCATAGGCATGCTGGCCTTCCAGATGCCTATGCAGATCAGTTACGATCCGTGGCTCACAGCGGCATCCTTGCTCATCGCCATCCTGACGGCGTACTTCGCGCTGCACGTCACTTCGCGCGGTGAATTAGGTGCCCGCCACCTGTTATACGGCGGTATTTTGATGGGCTTTGGTATCGCTGCCATGCACTACACCGGCATGGAAGCCATGCAGATGTACCCACGTATTCAGTTTGATCCAAGCCGCTTCATTACCTCGCTCGCCATTGCTCTTGTTGCCTCCTGGGCTGCCCTCTGGATTGCCTTCAGCCTCCACCAGGACTCCCAGCGCCACGTTTTCCTGAAGCGCTGCGCTGCTGGTCTCATCATGGGCTGCGCTATCGCTGGAATGCACTACGTCGGCATGAGCGCGGCTGACTTCGCTCCCGGCTCCATCTGTCGCGCAACCAGCCCGCTCGGCATGAACTGGCTGCTGCCCATTACCTGCGTTCTCTCTTTATCCGGCCTTCTTGTTGTTCTGATCCTCTCCACCCTGGGTACGCGGTTCGATCTGCTGCTCGAGGATTCGCACCATTCCCTAGACGAAGCCAATCAGCAGCTAAAAGTTTTGGCGATGGTCGACGCGCTGACCGGCATTCCCAACCGACCCTCGTTCATCCAGACCATGGACCAGCGACTCGCTGCCGCCAAGCTCGCCGGAACTTCGTTCAGCGTTATGTTCATCGATCTCGACGGCTTCAAGACCATCAACGATTCGCTCGGACATGCCTGTGGCGACGAACTGCTCATATGCTTTGCCACGGAACTCGTGCGCCACGTCCGCGCCAAAGATACCGTTGCCCGCCTGGGGGGAGACGAGTTTGTCGTCCTCCTCGACGGTCTCAGCAGAAGCGAAGACGTTGTTCCCATTGCAAAGACAGTGCTCGATCGCATGAAGAAGGACTTTGTTATTCGGGGTATGCCGCTTCGCCTCACCAGCTCTCTCGGAATATCTACCTTCCCGGCCGACGGTCAGACTGTCTCCGCGTTGCTCAAAAATGCTGACATGGCCATGTACGACGCCAAGCAGCATGGCAAGAATGCTTTTCGCTTCTTCAACATGGAGCTGAGCAACGCCGCAGACCGGACCCGCAGAATCTACAGGGGTCTTACCGAAGCGCTTGAGCAGCGCCAGTTCTCGCTCGTCTTCCAGCCGAAGTTTGGCGGCGTCAGCAACAAGGTGGTCGGCGCAGAGGTTCTCATCCGGTGGAACCACCCCGAGATGGGCAATATTCCCCCGATGGACTTTATTCCGGTTGCCGAGCAGACCGGCCAGATCGTCCAGATCAGTGAATGGGTTATCTGCGAGGTCTGCCGCCAGATGAAGACCTGGGAACTCGCTGGCATGCCGAAGATCAAGATCGCGATTAACCTCTCTCCGGAACAGTTGCGCGTCGAAGGCTACGTTGACCGCGTTGCCAGCATCATCGAGACTGCAGGCATCGACCCGCAATGGATCATGTTCGAGATCACCGAGACCATCGCCATGCGCGAGCCCGAGATGGCCGGCGAGATGATCCGCGCCTTTCAGGAACGTGGCTTTGATATCGCGATCGACGACTTCGGCACCGGATACTCCAGCATGGCCTATCTACAGAAGTTCCGAGTGACGGAGCTCAAGATCGATCGCTTTTTCACCAGCGCGCTCGACGACGAGAGTGAGGAGGGTCAGGCCATCGTCTCCGCCATGATCGCACTCGCCCACTCTCTCCACATGGTCGTCGTCGCCGAGGGCGTGGAAACGGCAGGCCAGCTCAAGAAGCTCAACGACCTTAATTGCGACCAGATGCAGGGCTACTTTCTGGCCCGTCCCATGAGCCCGAAGGCCTTTGAAGACCTCATCCTAACGCGGCCGATCGAAACGGCACCAACCCACCAGCAGTACCTCTTGATCCCAGAGCTCGCCTAGCTCACCCAAGACCCTATGTACTCGCGGGCCGCCCTGAACGTGAGACAGATCAGCGGAAGACTTTTAGTTTGGGCTTGGACTTTGAACTATCTCGATGCAACAACATAGCTCACTTGGTCCAGCTAAAGTATTCTATCTGCGATGGTTACGGGTAAAGTCCTCATTCTAAACAAAAAGCCCCAGCTGCGCGCCGGGGCCTTTCTGTCTAACTCAAGTGTATCAAGCAGGGTGTAACTAAACGGCCAACTATTTCAAGGATATTTTTGCCTGCAAATAATTCATTCTGAATGAGTTGAATAGTTTATGGTACGAAAGTCGGTCTTGACAGGTTTGCAGGTGGGCTCATTTTGAGCACCCGCACGAGAAATGCGTACTGATCCACAAGCGCTTCCACCCGTTTTGAGAGCGGCATGCCCGCGCCGTGTCCGGCCCGTGTCTCCACGCGGATGAGCGCCGGCTCGATTGGCGCGAGTGCCTGCATCGCCGCAACGAACTTGAAGCTATGCGCCGGAAAGACTCGATCGTCATGATCCGCTGTCATCACCATCGTCGCCGGGTAGGATACAGCGTCCCGCAGGCGGTGCAGCGGGGAGTATTGATAGATAGCTGCAAATTCGGCGGCGTCATCGGAGGGAGCACCGTATTCTGCTTTCCAGGCCCAGCCGATCGTGAACTTGTCGAAACGCAGCATGTCCAGCACACCGACCTCGGCGAGCGCCGCCCCGAATAACTCGGGCCGCTGGGTAATGCAGGCGCCGACGAGCAGGCCGCCGTTGCTTCCACCCTGGATGGCAAGCTTCTTCGGCGATGTGTACTTCGCCTCAGTGAGCCACTGGGCGCAGGCTGTGAAGTCGTCGAAGACGTTCTGCTTCTGCAGCTTCATCCCGGCCTCGTGCCACGCTTCACCGTACTCGCCGCCACCTCGCAGACAGGCCTGAGCGTATACGCCGCCCATCTCCATCCAGAGCACGCGGCCAGACGAGAAGCTCGGCAGCAGCGATATGCCGAAGCCGCCGTAGCCATAAAGCAAGGTGGGAGCCGTGCCGTCGAGCGTAAGGCCCTTCTTATAGCTGAGAAAGAGTGGCACCCGTGCCCCATCTTTGCTGGTCACAAAGACCTGTTTTGTCTCAAACTCGGCAGGAGCAAAGCGCAGCTCCGGAGCCTTGTAGATCGAGGTCGCCAAGGTCTTCAGATCAAGCCGGTAGACGACACCCGGGGTCGTAAAGTTGGTGAATCCGAAGAAGGTCTCATCATCCTCGCGCCGTCCGTTGAAGCCGCCGGCAGTTCCGATCCCCGGCAGTTCGAGCCGCTGTAGAAACGTTCCATCTGGGTGATGCAGTTCGACCATGCTTTGCGCGTCCGCAAGGTAGAGAACGATCAAGGTTCCATGCACCATCGAGACCTGGTCGATCGCGTTCCGGGTCTCCGGAATAAGCGTCACCCAATACTCGCGTTCTGGCTTCCTGAGGTCGATCCCGATCACCTTGCCGTTTGGCGCATCGAGCGTTGTCTGGACCCAGAAGAACGTTCCATCGTTGTCGATGGGGCTGTAGGCTGCATCGGACTCCGTGACCAGGCGCACCACGGCTGCACCTTTCAGGCCGTTTGTAAGATCGAGAATCGCCAACTCATTATTCGGGCTTGTCCCCTGCGACTGGTGAAGAATGACGTAGCGCCCGTCATCCGTGACCTGTGCACCAAGGTTCAACTCGCCATTGTCCGGCCGTTCGAACACGAGAATATCTTCATTCTGCGCTGTGCCGAGCACGTGGAAGTAGACTTTGTGAAAGTAATTGGCTTCTTTGAACGACTCGCTGCCCGGCGCATCGTAGCGAGCGTAGAAAAAGCCGCTACCGTCCTTCGTCCATGACGCGCCGCTGAATTTGGACCACTCGACCTTGTCTTCGAGGTCTGAGCCAGTCTCGACGTCGCGCACGCGCCAAATCATCCAGTCGCTGCCCGCCTCTGAGATCGCATAAGCCGCCAGTTGCCCGTCGTCCGTAACGCTGAAGCCGTTCAACGCCACCGTTCCATCTGCCGACATCGTATTCGGGTCGAGCAGCACCGTCCGCTCGCCGTCGAGACCATCCTGCCAGTACACGACAGCCTGATTTTGCAGGCCGGAGTTGTGTTGAAAGAAGTACCGCTTGCCGCCACCCTCCAGGTTGTAACCAGTCGGCACGGTGTAACGCTCGAAGTCCATCAGGCTCATTAGTCGCTTTTGCATCCCGGCCCGCTCGGGAACTTCGGCGAGAAAGCCCTGCGTCAGAGCGTTTTCAGCCTCAACCCAGGAGGCAATCTCGGAGGAGTCGACATCCTCCATCCAGCGATATGGGTCGGCGACGCTCGTTCCGAAATAGTTATCTACCTGCTCCGCACGACGTGCCTGCGGGTAGGTCAAAACGGAGGAGGGATCAATCGTAGCGAGAGGAGAACGAGTTTCGGCCATCCCGATATTCTATCGAGGCTTCGACTACTTCGCCGGGTCCGGTCCGGCAGCCCTTGCTAGTGAAAGCCTGACGCCCGCCGGTAATGTGGTTGAGAACGCCTGCAGATCAGTAAGGATCTCCGACTCGCGGTCGGGTATTGTGCTAAAGATGGCAATACAGCCCGATGCCATGAAGACGGGGGTCGTCGGGCTACACATCCGGGCAAGCGGTGTCCACGTCGTGGGAATATGCCGCCAGTTTGGATAGACGATGACCAGCGGGATCTGGTGACGCTGCACCACGGTTGCAAGCCATTCCGCCGACTTGTCGGACTGACGCGAGGCCTCGAGTGATCCAAGACCGAATAGATCGAGGACGTAAGCGCCGGGTCTGCGCTGGAAGCTAACCAGTCCCAGATCCTGAACGGCGTAATCGCCCTTATAAAAGCGTGTTACAAAGCGATGCATTTGGTATTGCTGCTCGTAGATGTCGTTTGCAGCGGCGGCAGTTGTAGCCGTCGCCCGGATGTATGGCGATGCACAGAACATGAGCGCGAGTGCATAGAAGCCGAAGAGAAAACGTGGTCGCTCGGCCAGTACGCGCAGACAAAGCAGCGTCAGAAAGATGAGCGCATACACCTCATAACGGTAGAACCAGCCGAAATGACCAAGGGTAAGTTGCAGCACGCCAAGTGCGGCGACTCCCCCAAAGATGTACCGCCGCAGCCTTGTGGGAGCTTTCCATGCCAGCCCCAGGAAGGTCAGCGACAGCAGCACGACAGGGACTCGTTCCGGATCGACCAGGCTCCAGCGGAGGTTATCCTGCAGCATCCGTAGCGTCCTCGATCCCAGACCCACAGTTCCGTAGAGTGAGCCCTTCACCATGAGCGACATTGGCAGCAGCGGAAGCCCCATGGTTCGCAGGTACACCGAGAAGGCAAGCAACGGCGCAACACCCAGCGTGACCACGATAAGCACTTTTCTCCACTGACGAAGGCCCGCAAGCGTTGCGCAGACAGCCAGGAGCAGAAACAGATCCTCATATCGAACGAGTGGTGCGATAACCGCAGCAGCCAGGCACCACGCCGGAATAGGACGGTCGGACAAGGCCTCACCCACGCCGACTGCGCAGCAGATCGCCAGCAACACTTGAAGTACATGTTCCATGCCAAGGACGGTCAATCCTGCGAGATTGGCAACGAAGATGAGCAATGCCGCTGTAAAAGCCTGCTGCCACCATGGCATGACGCCTTGTTGATCGACCTGTGGAGGCCAGCGCGCGACAGCCCGCCCGATGAGGCAGGCGCTAGCCAATCCAAAGAGCAGGTTCAAGAGAACCGGAACGTAGACGTGCAGCGAAGTTCCGGTAAAGGGGATCAGCAGGAAGGGCCAGAGGATGCTCGATGACGGCGAGGAGAACTCTGAAAGATTGATCCCATAGTGGCCATGAACAAGGTTTTCGGCCATCGCCAAGTGGATGTAGGAGTCATCCAGCGGATAGACGAAGTGACCGCCCGTGGCTCGCACGATGCTTATGAGCAGATACGCGACGAGCAAAAGATAAAATGCCGCTGAGAACAGAACCAGTCTTGACGATTGATTAGGCCAGGTGGAGTTTGTCATAGAAGAAGTCGTGCGCTCTATCCTACAACCGTCTCTACCGAAGGACGATCTGTCAGATTCATGACAAAAGTTGTGCCGGTGTAGCGAGGGCATGTCCTTCTATGTACTTTGGGTATCGGCTATTACTCCTGGGGGCAAAGCATTTGCTGCGGAAGGGCTTCGTGCTCGAACTTCCGCAGCAGTGCTCCTATCTGAAGTAAGTCTTGTCGCCGATTAGAAGAAGTACTTCAGTGCCAGTTGCAGTTCACGATTTGCCGAAGCAGTCGAGGTGATCTGGCCGAATGTGCCATCGCCCAAATTCGCGTCGGGTGTTGACCATTGAGGTGTGTTCAGCGCATTGAACGCTTCAAACCGAAGCTGCAGGCGTTGGGCTTCGTTGAACGGCATCACGATATCGCGCATTACTGAGAAGTTCACAATGCGCGTAGCCGGTGATACCAGCGGGTTGCGGGTAGAGGTGCCGAACTGGAGAATGCTCGGGGCGAACGCGGACGTGTTGAACCAGTTGTTGATAGAACGGTTTGGTACGCCGAGTGCCTGTCCTGCAACGCGGTTTGGGCGTTCCCATTGGTCATCTGTATTCTGCGTATCTGAACTCTCGAGCACGTCATAGGGATTTCCGCTCGCCAGCAGGATCAAGCCGTTCAACGTCCAGCCATTTACTGCCTGGTCCAGGCCGTGAGACAGATTGGCCTTCGGAAGAGCCCAGACATAGCCGATGGCTGCGCTATGCCGTTGGTCGGTTGCGCCGCTCGCCCACTCATGCGGATTGCGTGGATCCTGGCATCCGCATCCGCCACCGTTCGTGTCGAATGCCTGGTTGTCCAGTTCGTGCGCCCACGTGTAGGCCGCCGTCAAGCTGAGTCCATGTGTGAGACGGTGCTCGAAGTGGGTTTGAAGCGCGTTATAGTTCGACGAACCCGAGAAGTCCTGATAGCGGATACGGGCAAACGTCGGGTAGGGACGTCGCGCCTGAATCGCGCCCACTCCCGGTGCTGGCGAGTTGTAGTTTTTGATGCTGCTGTCGAGGTTATTGCCTTTCACCCCGACGTACGAGATGTCGAGGACGTTCGAACCGATCTGCTTCGAAACAGTCAGGTTATAGGTCTGCAGCATCAAGTCGGGCCGCCTGCGGTCTGCAGGAAGCGTGACCGCATTGAAGAACGGATTAGCAGGATAGAGCGACGCAGGAACCGGAGTCTGGATCGTTGCCACAGGGTTGCTGCTCGGATTCGTAATGGTCAGGCTTCCTGCGGTAGGAGGGTTGAGTTGGAGGATATTGATGTTGTCGAACTGGCCGCCATAGTAGGAGATGCCGTAGGCGCCGCGCACGACCGAAGTCGGGGAGATCGAATAAGCGAAACCTACGCGTGGTGCAAAATCTTTATGGGTAACGCTCCACAGATTGTTGAGTCTTGTTCCGGCAGCAGGCGTGAACGTTGGTGTTGCCGTGCTGAAATCGAGCGTTCGGGACACGTTACTGATGTCCACGGGCGGTGAGAATAGGTCGTAGCGAAGGCCAAGGTTCAACGTCAGCCTTGAGGTGGGCTTCCAGTTATCCTGCACATATTCTGCAGTCCTCCACTGCCGTGCGCGTGTGATCGGCACGCCTTCCGGAGTGAGCGAAGTGCGGGGAAAACCGAGCATGAATGCGGCGGCAGCATCGCCGGAGATATCCGAAGTAAAGTCCATCTCGCCGAAGGGTGTGTTATTCGTCGTTGCGTCATCCTGCACATGCCGGAGGTCCGCACCGAAGGAGATCGTGTGCTTGCCTCTGGTCCATGTGAGGGTATCCACTAGCTGATATGTGCGGCTGTCATCAAGGTTCGACGCCGCCTTGTCATCACCCATGCCGAGATAGCCGGAGATGTTCAGCAGAGGAAAGCCCTCTTCATTCGGGTTGAGCGCGCGGCCGTTCGGTCCGCCAACCTTGAAGCCATTAATGCCCAGTGATTCGACCGTGAACGAGGTGCCGGTTCGTGTGCTCAACTGCTTCACATGCTCAAGATTGGCTCCTCCGCGCACTTCATTAACCAGCGAAGGCGAGAAGACATGCAGGTATTGAAGCGCTGCATTATGGATCGGATACGTGCCAGTGAACTGAAAGTTCGGGTTCAGATCGGTAGTTGGAAAGTTGCGATAGGCATAGATGTAATGCACAAAGATCTGGTTTGCATCATTGAATTTGTGATCGATGCGAACGATGCCCTGATCGACGCTGAGATTTCCGCGACTCGCACCAGCGTAGTTCGCACCACCGCCGCTGTTAGCGATGTTCGGCAGCGGCATATAGGTGTTGATGATCTGCTGGGATACGGCATTGACAGGGATCTTATTGCCTGTGTACGGGAGGCCCGTCGCAGGGTTGAGAATCGGGCTGCTGCTTGCAGAGAAGTCTCCGCTGCGTTGAGCCGCAGTAAGTACCTGCGCTGTTCCTGGAAACTCTTCGACCGAGCGTAGGCCCTCGTAGCTGACGAAGAAGAACGTCTTATCTTTGACGACTGGTCCACCCAGTGTTCCGCCAAACTGATTCTGCTTCAGCACGTTCTTCGAAAGCGGCGCCGGGCGAAAGTAGTTCCGCGCATCGACAGCATCATTACGGATGAAGTCGAAGACTGTTCCATGGAATCCATTGGTGCCGGACCTGAGCTGAATATTAACGATTGCGCCTGCGCCTCCACCATACTCGGAGGAGTAGTCGCCGGTCTGCACGCGGAACTCCTGGATGGCGTCAATCGACGGATAAAGGTTTACGTAGGCATGGCGATTGTTGACCATCGAAATACCATCGACGTTGATCTGTCCCCAGGTCGACCGGCCACCATTCGAACTTACAGTCGAACCATCGCTGCTGGAAGAATGCACGTCCGGGTTATACACGCTGACACCCGGCGTCAGAACAGCAAGATCATTGAACTTGCGACCATTCAGGGGCAGGTTCTGTGTTCTTTCTGAACCAATCACGGCGCCCAGCGTGGCGTCTTCGCTTTGCAGCAGTTGCTGCGTGCCGTGTACCTCAACGATTTGCTCAGCCCCGACGCTGAGCGAAAAATCCAGCTTATCCTGCTGTCCGAGTTGCAGTACGACGCCGTGTTCCGACTTGGTGCTGAAGCCTTGCGAGGTGACGGTGATGTCGTAGGTTCCGGGCTTGAGATAGCGAATGGCATACTCGCCCTGTGGGCCAGTCACAACCGATCGCGTGATCCCGGTACCCGGGGAGGTGACCATAACGGTTGCTCCTGAGATTGCGGCTCCCGAACCATCGGTTGCAGTACCAAGAAAACTGGTGTCGCTTGACTGGCCTGAGAGCGGCGACGCCAGGCTGGAACAAAATATAACGACGGAGATCAAGACGGAACGATTCATCATGGCTGCTTGTCCTCAGAAAATTCGTTAAGAACACGCCACGCTATGCCGTTGACGCCGCATGTGCGCGGAGTCTTCTGCGAGGAGTGTTCAGTGCGTACCTTAATTGCGTTGAGGTGAAGTCACTACTATGTCTCATTCCGAACAAAAGCAGAAGGGGACTTTTTACCTAGAAGTTTCTAGGACTATTGTTCTATCTCACGGCAGAAATGAAGAAAGCCAGGGCGCGTTGCAGTCGGCTCTACCTGTTGACGCTCGTGTAAACGTGGTCATGCTTTCAGCAATCAGGACTATGGACCGTAAACTCTTTTCACGGAACCTTGCCTTCTATACGACCAGTTGCATTCAGCAGCTAACCTTGAGCGTCTTATCGATTGTGCAGGTCTTCGTTCCGGTCTTCCCCACCTCTACTGGCGTGGACTGCGCCACAAAATTCTCTTGCGACGAAGATAGAATCTTAAAACGGTGTCCATCAGCCTCACCGCTCGCTATGTTCGCAGGAAGCCCCTTGAGTGTGGGAAGCGAGCTTGTATAGGTGCCGGTAGTGTCGTGGAGGGCATTTTCTGCCTGGCCGATCAGTACAAGATCATTATTTGCAGCAAGGTCAGCCGCGGCGAGTCGCACCTTTTGGACCTGCGGCAGCAGTAAAGCAATCAGCACTGCAATAATGGCAATCACCACGAGCAATTCGATCAATGTGAACCCGGAAGATGCGGACCTATGACTGGCTCTTGTATGAAGCATCATATTCTCTCCTCACAAGCTTTTGAACAGAAGGCCAGCAGAACCTATGAACTCCGGCAGTTGAGAGTCTCGCATGAATTAACCGCAATCCATCAAAAATAATTCGATCTTATTAATCCAATTGACAGCTTCAAGATAACTCTGCCGCTCCAATTTGAATGGAGTTCAGAAGCCGGAAGTTGAAAGAGATGGCTGCCCGAAACCTTCCGGGCAGCCATTTGAGTCTTACTGCAGTTTGCTTCGGATTATTTGACAGCTCCCTTTCGTGTAACAGGAACCTTCGTGATCGGAGTTGCATCAGCCGGTACCTGGACAGGGTTTGAAGTGGTTGCCATGTAAGCATCGTTTGCTGAAGGCGTGTAGGTCGCAGTTACCTGATGCTGAGTCGCACCGGCCGTGAGGCCGCTGAGGCTGTAGACACCAGTTTGAGTTCCGAGCTGTACTCCGAGGTTCGCGCCTCCGAAGCTCGTAACCGCAACATCCGGTTTTCCATCTCCGTTTAGATCGCCGATTGCGAGCTGGTACGGCGTCGAAACCGACGGGAAGGTGATCTGCGTGTTGAACGTTCCATCGCCCTTGCCGGTCAGCACGCCAACAGTATTACTGGCGTAGTTGGCGACGGCGAGATCCTGCTTGCCGTCTCCGTTGAAGTCCATCACAACGACCGAGGTCGGTTCGACTCCGGTCGCATAGCTGGTGGTCGCGAAGCCGCCACCTGCCTGGTTCAGCAGGATGGTGACGCTGCCTGTGGTGGGCGCAGCGTTAGGGTCGCCGAGGTTGCTGATGGCAACGTCAGGACGCCCATCCTGGTTGAAGTCGCCAACGGCTGCTGAGTACGGTGTACCGCCCGTCGCGTACGTCGTCGCTGTCGAGGCGTTGAAGCTTCCGCTCCCATCGCCCAGCAGATACGAGACGTTGTTCGACTTGGAGTTCACCACCATCAGGTCAGGGTTACCGTCGCCGTTGAAGTCCGCTGCGACGGAGAGGAAGGGATTGACGCCCACGGCTGTCGTCGACGGTGCGCCGAAGCTGCCGTCCCCATGGCCCAGCAGGATGCTGATCGTTCCCTCCTGAGTGTTGGTGGTGACCAGGTCCTGGAAGCCGTCCTTGTTGAAGTCAGCAATGGCCAGGCCATACGGTTCGGGAAGCGTTGTTGCGCCTGCCGTGCCGGTGCTGCCGGTATTGTAGCTGTGCTGGGTCTGGAAGGTTCCGTTGCCATTGCCGAGCAGGATGCTGACCGTGCCGCTGACCACATTGCTCACCGCAAGATCCGCTTTGCCATCGTTGTTGAAGTCCCCAACGACTATGCCATACGGCGCTTTACCGGTGGCATACGCTACCGGCGCCTGGTAGGAGAGAGTGGAGCCAGCTTTGCCGAGCAGCACGTTAACCGTGCCGTCACCGAAGTTGGTGACCGCAAGATCCGCAATACCGTCCTTGTTGAAGTCGCCGATCGCTGAGAACAGCGAGCTGGTGTTGGTCGCACCCGTAACGATGGTGGTGGGTTGCGCCATCGTCGGGGTAAGCGAGGTCAGGGTTCCGGCCGTGTTTGTTCCGTTGTTGTTGAAGTTCACTTGGCCGCTCGGTGTGGACAAGCCGAAGAAGGTAACAGTATCTGTCAGTCCGTAGTTCGAGCCCGTGGTGGCATACGTCAGGATGCTCGAGGTCTGGTACGTCGCGGCTGGTGTGACGACAAAGGTGCTCTGCGCCGAGTTTGAAGCAGGCACGCTCGTCGTGCCCGGGAACTGCGCCTGGAAGCTGTGGCTTCCCGCACCCGGGGTGAAGGTGAACGTCGCGGCACCGGCAACGGTAAGCTCCGTCGAAGCGAGCAGCGTCGAAGTCGTTACCGTGTCGTAGAAGTTCACCGTGCCCGCCGTGACCGGGGCGGAGCCAACTGCTACCGTTGCCGTCAGCGTGACCGCAGTGCCTGCAACCACGGGTGATGCTGGCGTCGTTGCCAGGGTCGTCGTTGAGGCAAGTACCGGTGCAGTAACCTGTACCGTCTGCGCCGAAGAGGTGGAGGGAGCATCGTTCGCGCCGTCTCCTGCGAAGTAAGCAACGATGCTGTCGCTGCCTACTGGGAGCGCCGAGCCAGCAACCACCAAGCTTGCAACTCCCTTGCACGATGTGGCCGCACCGGTTCCGGAGCACGCAGTCGTGATGGGGCCGGACCCCAGATTTTTACCACTCGTCGAACCGACAAAGAACTCGACGATTCCTCCGGGAGCCACGTTGCCACCGCGACCTGTTGCCGTCACTGTGGCCGTCAGGGTCACGCTGCCGGTGGTCAGGATGCTGTTGGAGCTAGTCGCTAAGGTTGAGGTACTGGCAAAGGTTGGGCTGGCGTTGTTCCAGCCCTGCACGACGCTGTTGATGTTGAGGCTGCCTAGACCGGTAGCGTCGTCGTAGCCAGGACTGGCTGTGTAGCCAAGTATTCCAGCGGTGGCTACCGTTCCTGGGACTGTGTTGACGCCATATTTCGTACCCGCACCCTGATAGCAATCGATGTCGCCTACAAGGCAAGGCTGGTAGATACCCGGAGTGATGGTTCCACCCTGCAGGCTTGGCATGTCGTTCGACACGTCATAGAAATAGCAGGAGTCTGGTGGCCGCTGACCCGGCACAACCTTCGAGCCGGAGCAAGCACTCAGGGTTGAACTCGGGCTGCCTGCAGCACCGTACTCCTGGGCTGCGAGATTATAGAACGTGTAGTTTGCCTGCCCCTGGCGCTGATTGGTCTTCTGGCTGATCAACGCCATTAGACCTGCAAGCTGCGGCGCCACAAACGACGTACCACCCGCACCACTCGCGGTCTCAGCTTGGTAGTCCGCAACAGTGCAATTAGCCACATCGGTTTCGCAATACGGCATGTAGTGACCCCAGAAGCCAGACGCGGCAAAAAGGGAAACGTCTGGAAGGTTTCTCTGTGTCTTCGACACCGAATTCGCTCCTACGCCGTAGACACTCTGCCAGGTCGGTATTGTGTTGAAGGTGCTGATACCACCGGCACCACCGACTACGGCTACGTAGCCTCTAGCTAAAGCTGTTGCGTTACTACAGACAGCGGAAGGCGTATACGTCGTACCGAAGGTTGTACTCCCTGAATTCTGCAGATAAGACACATAGAGCGGGTTTGAACAGTAGCCAGACCATGTCGTCTCTGGAACGTAGGTCGCCGCCGAGGACAGGCCTGGACCATTCGTCGCATTCCACCACGTGCTCACCGGTGTCGTCTTATAGTTGTTCGACTCATAAACATCGCCAAAGTCGGTGCCACCTGCAGAGACGTTATACGCAGAGCTTCCAAAGCCATTGACTGACGGCGGCAGTGTCGTCGCATTTGCGTCGTTTTGATAGCACTGCTCTGCTCCACCATCGCCTGAAGAGACTATCGGTGTAATACCCTCTGCGGCAAACTGCTGCCACTGGTTGTTGTAATAGCCGACGCCCGTTGTCGTCGAGCCGGTCATGTCTGCCTCGCACTCGCCGTAACTCATGCTGGCGGCCACAACCGAACCTGAAAGAAAGTTCGCGATGTACTGCGCGCTATGGTCGATACCCAAACTGCCGATGGTCCCGCCGGTACCGCTCGTCGCCGTTCCGCCGCAGGCGACAAAGTCTACAGTGGCGTTCGGAGCTACAGCGCCCGACCATTGCAGGTCGAGGTCAGCTTCGCCCTCCTCTCCCGACGTCTTGCCCGCCGCCTGCGTCACCGGCGAGAAGCAGGACGCATAGCCGCCAAGACCGCTCGTGCTGCCGATCATGTAATTGACGCCACCGGCCGTTGCATTGGGCGTGGCGGGGTATGTCGGCAATCCGAAGACCGAGCGGAAAGCCGTGACATCGGCGGGAGCTACCTGGACCTCTTCGATCACGGCGATTGTCTGACCAGCACCTGTAATGCCCCCTCTCAGGAGAGGATTCTCGTTATAGATGGTGTAGAAGTCCAGCGGCGCCATCTGGTGGCCGCCCTCCGCGTCAGTCAAGTTCGCAGTGGGCCCGGTCGTTGTGCCTGCAACCGACGTCACCTTGCCACTTTTCAGGTCTTTCGTAAACGTGCCGAAGTTCTTCACCAGCGGCTTCGGCGAGAAGTCGTCGAGCTTGTGAAGGCCACCGATCACAGGCGCAAGCGCTGCCGGGATCTGCGGTTCGTTCACCGTCGCCATGTGCTCCTCGCCGTTGATGCTTACGTGATGGATGTCTGCTTTGAAGATCGACCGCAACTGGCCGACCGTTCCTGTAAAGGAGATGTACGTCTTCGACGGAACCACATCGAGAACCGTCAGACCTTTACTTACAAGCCACGCCCGGACCGCGGCCACATCCTCATCCGCAGGCTGGTAGCGAGCGCCGAATTCAGCAGGCGTGAGCCAATTGTGGAAGTTCGGTGAATTGCGATTGTGCAGTTGATCGACATATGAATCGAGCGCTGCCTGTTGCTGCGGCGTACGCGACAGCATCAACATGATTGCGCCAAGTTGCTGGCTTCCGTCTACCTGCCCGCGGTCCACAGCTTTTTTGAGGAAAGGACGCACATGCCCCGCCAGGGACATCATGTGGCTCTCATTAATCTTCTCAACAACGCGGGGAGCGACACCCGCACCCTGACTTTTTCCTGACGCGGCGATGCCCCCCAAAGAAGACATTTGCGCGTTAAGGCTGACTTGGAGAAAAGGGGACAAGGTGATCGCTGCGAGCAGGCACACGCTCGCTAGTTTGCGGGGTAACTCAATCATGGAAGAGCCTCGGAGAACTTAGTAGAGAACAGACGCAGAGTCGAAAACCGTTTCAAGAAGAAACAGAAGGAGCACGACAAACACCGAACTTAGTATTTAAGAGGAAAAATGTAGTTGTGGATGTGAACTTACAGTACGGTGCAGGGGGTGTCAAAAGATATTAAGCAACATTCTTCGGAACATTTTTAGAGGAACTTCGTTTTACGCCGGAACATAACGGTACGACCTGCAGTTTAAAGAGCTAGCTCATTGGCATAACTCTGGAACTGCTCGCGTTAATTGTCAGGGTCGCGAACGCAAGCAGGCTCCTGGAATGACGAACAGCCGCATCGCTCCGCATGTTTATTGCAGTCGGAGGCATGCGTGGTCGTGGCACTGTAACGGACTGGTCGAACTCTTTTCTCATCTGAGGGAGTTAGGGCACTTCAACGACGGAAGCAAAGTCTTCATCCTTTGTCTCCCGGATCGCGAGGAGTCCAAGAATGGTAAGCACCGCCGCCGCGCTCAGATAGTACCCGACATACTGTAGCCCAAATGCGGTCGCAAGCTTCGTCGCTAGATATGGCGTCAGCGATGCGCCGAGAATGCCCGCAAGACTAAAGGCGAGCGAACTGCCGGTGTAGCGAACGGCTGTTGGAAAGAGTTCCGAAAGCAATGTTCCAAGCGGTCCGTAGGTAAGACCCATCAGTGACAATCCTATGATCAACATAGCCAATGCACCGCCGGGGCCGGCCTGAAACAGGCGAGCGAAGAAGAGCCCGAAGATGCCGATACCAGCGCTGATCGCGATCATCACTGGCTTGCGTCCTCGTTCCGCAAGCAACGCTGCCACAGGGATCATCAACGCGAAGAACACCACGCCGACCAGTTGCATCTCCAGAAACTCACTCTTCGCATAGTGCAGCGCAGAGGTCGCCCAACTCAGCGTAAAAACGATCATGAGGTAGAAGAGAACGAAGGTCGCAAGACAGGTGAGCGTCCCCGCAACGAGGACGCCAAAGTGGTTCCGAAATACGGAGAGGATCGGTGCCTTCACTGCTTCGCCGCGCTTCATGGCAGCCGCAAACACCGGCGTCTCCGTGATGGTTAGACGCACGTAAAGCCCGAGCAAAACCAGCACTCCGCTTGCGAGGAAGGGTAGCCGCCAGCCGAAGCTTAGGAACTGTGCTGCACTCAGCCACCGGGAAAGCATAAGAAAGATCGCGCTCGAAAAGAAGAATCCGAGCGGTGCGCCCAACTGCGGAAACATGCCATACCATGCACGCTTGCCGGGCGGTGCATTCTCCGTCGCCAGTAGGACAGCACCGCCCCATTCGCCGCCCAGGCCAACTCCCTGGCCGAACCGACAAAGCGCCAGCAGCACCGACGCGAGTACGCCCACGCTCTTGTATGTCGGCAGAACCCCAATGGCAAAGGTGGACAGGCCCATCGTTGAAAGCGCGAGCACCAGCGTCGCCTTCCTGCCGATCCGGTCGCCAAAATGACCGAAAAGCGCTGAACCAATAGGACGTGCAATAAACGCGATTGCAAACGTAGCCAACGAGGCTAGCGTTGCGGCTGTGGCATCGGTCGTCGGGAAAAACAACTTGGGGAAGACGATTACCGCTGCTGTCGCGTAGATGTAGAAGTCGAAGAACTCGACGGTCGTACCGACGAGACTGGCGAAGAGCACTTGCGCAGGCGTGTTGCGCCTCGTTACTTGGCTGGGCATGTACTGTCCATGTTGCTGCCACGCATGGGTCGCACGCAAGAGCCTGATTGAACAACCCCTCGAATGAAGGATCAGAAGTTATCCAGCTTAGAAGAGTCGTGCTATTGGTACTCCATCTCGAAGATGGCTCAAGGTTGCTTCTGAAGAGTGGCGACGAATGCCGATCACCCGTTTCGAGTGATCGGCTGTTGCGCTATGCCTTGACTGGTACCTGGAGAGTCGTGCCGATCTTGACGTTGTTTGGATCAGGAAGATGGTTCTCTTTCACGATGAGCATGTACTGGTTTGGCGTACCGTAGAACACCTTGCTCACGTGCGAGAGCGTATCGCCGGACTTGATGGTGTAAGGCTGCTTCTCTCCACCGGTCGTCCCGATCTCATGGAATAGATCGGAGTACGTGGGATCAACCTGCTTGATGACCGCCCAGACGCGCTCGGCGCAGACCTTCGACGGAACTGTTCCGCGAATGTGAAGCTTGTCGCCACTCAACTCCACCGTCTCGAGGGTGGCGCCAAACTCCTGAAAGCTCTGAATCGTCTGGATCACTGGTGCGTACTTCTGCTTCAACTGCTCGAAATCTGCCATCGTGTATCTCCTATTTCGATAATGGTGCTGTTTATAGAAAGCGACTGAGAAGCTGCTGTGCCATCCCGCCGAACTGTCCTTCACCCTGCGGTGCAACTTGTCCACCGGGGGCGAAGTGACGGATGACCATCGGCAGGATCGTCGCCATCGCCATCTGGACTACCTCTGGTGAGACGCCTGCATTCTGCGCCGTCCGTTCGATAAGCCCAGTACCGCCGAGCCCTTGCTGAACCTGTTCTGGCGTCGCCGTCTGCTGCTCGCCTGAGCCCCAGGCGTTGACGTGCTGTTCCATGCCATTCTGCCTGAAGCTGTCGATGACGCCTTGTATTCCGCCCGGATGCTGCCCCAAGGCCTCCATTAGGCCGCCCGCGACCTTCGCGCGGTCGCCCATCTCGCCGGACTGTCCAACGAGTGACCCCATCTCATCCATAAAGCCCATGTCTCTATCCTCTGCCCGTTAGATGACTCACGCCGTCATGAGTTCGTACGATTCATCAGGATTTCTTCCAAGGGGAAGGACGGCTGATCGAGTTGCGAAACTGCGCTTCAACGGCGACAATCCCTGCATGACACCTCAAAGCAAGACCGCAATCGCCACGAACGAAGCCCCAGCCGCCATCGGCCCCTACTCACAGGCTATTCGCGTGGGCGATATGCTCTTCGCCTCCGGCCAGGTAGGGCTTGATCCGGCGACTGGACAGATGGTTCCGGGCGGCATCGTTGAGCAGACGACGCGTGTTTTCGAGAATATCAAGGCCGTGCTCGCAAAGGCAGGGATCGACATGGTGCACGTCGTCAAGACCACCGTGTATCTCAAATCCATGAGCGATTTCGCAGCCATGAATGAGGTCTACGCAAAGTATCTCGCTCCCACAGGCGTTATTCCGCCGGCTCGCTCGACCGTTGCTGTGGTTGGTCTGCCGAAGGATGCGCTCGTCGAGATCGAAGTCATCGCCAAGGAAGCGTAATCGGCCACCAGGCATCCAATAGACAGGAGATTTAAGCGAATGGCAGAGACAGGCACCGAGCAGAATGCACCGAAGAAAGAGAAGATTCACAAGACCGAGGCAGAGTGGCGCGAGCTGCTCACACCCGAACAGTTCCAGATCATGCGCCAAAAGGGAACTGAGCGCGCCTTCTCCGGTCCGCTGAACGAGAACCACGACGACGGCATCTACCATTGCGCCGCCTGCAACGCCGAGCTGTTCACATCGGATAAGAAGTTTGAGTCGGGAAGCGGCTGGCCGAGCTTCTGGCTACCGGTCTCGCCGGACGCGATCGAGGCCCATGAAGATAACGCGCACGGCATGCGTCGGGTCGAAGTAACCTGTGCGACCTGCGGAGCTCACCTTGGCCACGTCTTTCCCGACGGGCCAAAACCTACCGGCCTGCGCTACTGCATGAATAGCGCGTCTCTGGCCTTTGAGAAGCAGTAAGGCACCACCAGAAACACAAAGAGCCCCAGCCGTCTGCTACCCGGCTGGGGTTCTCGTGCCCACTAGAACCAATTAAGCTTTGACGACCTTACCGGTCTTGATGCAGCCGGTGCACACACGCAGACGCTTCGTGGAGCTTGGGCCAATCTTCGCCTTTACGGGCTGCAGGTTGACGTTCCAGCGACGGCGGGTCGTATTGTTGGCGTGAGAGATGTTGTTACCGAACTGCGGGCCTTTGCCGCAAAGATCGCATTTTGCTGCCATGGTGATTCTCCAATCCTGAATCGCAGAACTCCCGCAGAACAAGCCTTCCGACAGATAATAGAAGAGCCGTGGGAGTGGTAGGCACGAGCGGATTCGAACCGCTGACCTCTACCGTGTCAAGGTAGCGCTCTAACCAACTGAGCTACGCGCCTGCGTGCGTCTAATCAGTCTAAATGGAATAGCCCGGCACGGCAAACTCCATCACAGTTTTCTTTCCGTTGCGCTACGATGACGGTACTGCAAGCAATGTCTTTTCTTACTCAATTCCGAGCCGCGCCTAACCTGCTGACGCTACTTCGCCTCTTCATCATCCCATTTCTCGTCATTGAGATACTGGATAGCCACTATCGCATGGCGTTCGCTCTCTTTATTCTGGCGGGCATAAGCGATGGCATGGACGGCATTCTTGCTCGCTGGCTGAGCCAGCACACCACACTGGGGCAGTATCTCGACCCCATCGCCGACAAGCTTCTGCTCAGCACGCTCTTCATCGTGCTGACCCATGTCGGCCTCATCCCGCGCTACGTCACGGTTCTGGTCTTCAGTCGCGACCTAGGCATCCTGTTGATCGCCACCCTGCTCTTCGCGACCGGCACCCTGCGAAACTTCCGCCCAAGCTTCTTCGGCAAGCTCAACACCTTCATCCAGATCGTGACGCTGGTCATCATTCTTCTCGCGAAGGTCGCTCCAGCGATGCCGCTTGGCATGCTCCGCGAGGTGCTTGTGCGATCGATTGCCTTTCTGGCACCCTTATCCGCAGCCCAGTATGCCTGGATTATCGTTCGGCGCCTCAGTGCTCCGGCGCACGCGGTGACGACGCCGGTTGTTATGGAAGGACCCATCGTGGCCGCAGAACGTCCTGCGGAGCGCCCGGTCTAACGCCTTCCGCGCGCCGGCTTGCGGGACACTGCCAAGCCCTCTTCGTCCGCGCCAACGGCGAGCTGCTCCTCCTCGATCGCCATATCGAGATATTCGGCCGAATCGAAGACCTCACGGCATGTCTGACACTCAACGAACTCGACATCGTCCTCGCGGGCGACGACACGAACCTGGGGATGTTTGCAAGGGTTTGTCATGGGAAACGAGTGAGAATGCTAAGGATTTTGCCCGCGTCCAGAGCGGTTGTCAATGCAGATTCTAGTAAAAGCACGATCTGCACCGTTATTTATGCACTGATCTGGGCAGACTGCGATGCCGGTTGCATCTGCTAATGCCCAGCCGTACACTATCTAAGACCGATTTAGTCGGTCACAGTTGTATTCACCAGGGATAACTATGCTGCGTCTGACCAAAAAAGCCGACTACGGTCTCATGGCGCTCAAGTACCTGGCGGAGCAGCAATTGTTAACTCCACAGGCGCCTGCGCGGAGTGCCAAGGATATCGCCGAGGCCTACCATATCCCGCCGCAGCTTCTGGCAAAGATTCTGCAGACCCTTGCAAAGGCAGGTCTCCTGGTCTCGCACGCGGGAAGCAATGGTGGTTATGCGCTTTCGAGGCCGGCGCTTGGTATCACCGCATTTGAAGTAATCCGCGCAATCGACGGCCCACTTTTTATTACAAGCTGCATTACGATTCACGGAACATGCGACCTTGCGGGTCACTGCACCATCAAAGAACCGTTGCGTAAAGTGAACGACAGCATTAAGGACCTGCTGAACGGCATCCGCATCGGAGATTTGATCGACCCGGCAGAGTTTGGGAGCGCTGCAGTTGCAGGCGGTCTTGTAAGCATCGCAGTCTAGCCGAGAATCTTCCGGCCAACAGAGTTCAGTTTCAATTTTGAGGAGTTCGACATGAGCAATGAGATCAGCAACAACGGCAGCTTCAACGACATGGCCAACAATGGCGTCATCATCAGCGAGTCGGCAAAGCCATTGCCAGCGGGCGTCACGCTGCCCCTATATATGGACAATCACGCCACGACGCAGATGGACCCCCGCGTCCTCGAAGCCATGCTGCCGTACTTCACCGGCAAATTCGGTAACGCAGCAAGCCGCAACCATGCCTTTGGCTGGGAAGCAGAGCAGGCTGTCGAAAAGTCCCGCGAGCAGATCGCCAAGCTGATCGGCGCTACCGCGAAGGAGATCATCTTCACCTCCGGCGCTACGGAGTCGAACAATCTCGCGATCAAGGGCATTGCAGAGATGTACCGCGAGCGCGGCAATCACATCATCACCCAGGCGACCGAGCACAAGGCGGTTCTCGACACCTGCAAGCGTCTCGAGAAGAACGGCTACCGCGTCACCTATCTTCCGGTGCAGGCAGATGGTCTCATCGACATCGAAGACCTGAAGCGCGCGATGGACGATCAGACGATCCTCGTCAGCATCATGTATGCCAACAACGAGATCGGCGTGGTTCAGCCCATGGCCGAGATCGGCAAGCTTTGCCACGAGAAGGGTGTGATCTTCCACTCTGACGCTGTGCAGGCGGTTGGCAAGATCCCCGTCAACGTCCAGACCGACAACATCGACGTTCTTTCGCTGACTGCCCATAAGATCTACGGCCCGAAGGGTGTTGGCGCACTGTATGTCCGTCGCCGTAACCCCCGCGTCCAGATCCAGGCGCAGATCGATGGTGGCGGTCACGAGCGCGGTATGCGCTCCGGCACCCTCAACGTCCCGGGCATCGTCGGACTTGGCGCAGCCTGCGAGATCGCCGGACAGGAGATGGAAGCTGAGTCCAAACGTCTCATCGAGCTTCGCGAGTACATGAAGGCGAAGTTTGAAAAGGCTCTCGACTACGTCCACGTCAACGGCAACATGGATCACCACCTTCCCGGCAACCTCAACATGAGCTTCGTCTATGTCGAGGGTGAGAGCCTGTTGATGGGCATCAATGACATCGCTGTCTCGTCCGGTTCGGCCTGCACCTCGGCCACCCTCGAGCCAAGCTATGTCCTCAAGGCCCTTGGCCTTGGCGACGATGTAGCGCATAGCTCGATCCGCTTCGGTCTCGGCCGTTTCAACAACAAGGCTGAAGTCGATTACGTATCCGACAAGGTGATCGATGTTGTTCTGAAGCTCCGCGAACTGTCTCCGCTGTACGAGATGGTCAAGGAAGGTATCGACCTCACGAAGATCGAGTGGGCCGCCCACTAAGTTCCTATTCATTTCAGTTCTATAGAATCAGCATCAAGTTCAAGGAGAACACCATGGCATACAGCGACAAGGTAGTAGATCATTACGAAAATCCCCGCAACGTCGGCACATTGGACAAGGGGTCGGACGAAGTCGGAACTGGCCTCGTTGGCGCACCGGAGTGCGGCGACGTCATGCGTCTCCAGATCCGCGTGAATCCTGAGACCCAAGTCATCGAGGATGCCAAGTTCAAGACCTTTGGCTGTGGTTCGGCCATCGCCTCCAGCTCGCTCGCAACTGAGTGGGTAAAGGGCAAGACCATCGCCGAGGCTCTGACGATTACGAACACCGACATCGTCAAGGAACTCGCCCTCCCACCAGTCAAGATTCACTGCTCGGTTCTCGCAGAAGATGCGATCCGCGCCGCGATCGGCGACTGGAAGAAGAAAAACAACGTAGCTGAAGCAGAAGGCGTCGCAGTTTCCGCTGCTCACTAATTTTTGAGCAGCAGGCAGCAAACCTCACCGTCGACAGATATCTGTCGACGGTGAGGTGTTTGTGGCGCCTCCTCGTGAATGATCATGACAATCTGATGACACCATCGCCGCTCGTGCGCTGATAGCATCGCGTCGGATGACATCCTTTGCGCAATCCAGGCAGCGTCGCAACTATGCCGTACTGCAGGCGGGACGCGCCATTGCGGCTCTTCTGGTGGTGCTCCATCACGTTTCCAGCTTCGTCGGTGGGGAACCCCGCCTCTGGAGCTATCCCCAAATTGGCCGCTGGCTCATGGGTACGTCGCTTGGTGTCGCCTTCTTCTTTGTGTTGAGCGGCATTGTCATCCTTACGGCCCACTGGCACGATATCGGCGACGCGGCCACTGTTTGGTCGTATGCGACGAAGCGTGTCCTCCGAATCTACCCGATCTACTGGCTCGTTCTTGCCCTCGTCCTGTGCGGCCAGTTGACGCACGCCGACCTGCAGTTTCCTTTCCATCGCGACCCGTACGTGGTCCTCTCCAGCATCCTCCTCATCCACATTCATTCGACTGAAACGAACCTTGTCGTTGCGTGGACGCTCTTCCACGAAATGGCCTTTTATGCCGTCTTTGCCACGCTTCTGATCAACAGACGGATCGGCGTCTTTCTGCTCACCCTCTGGTTCTGCGCCTCACTTGTAAGTCTTTTCAAAGACGGCGCACAAACCTCCGCGACCTTTCCTGCGATCCATCTGTTATTTGGCTTTGGCATGTTTGCTGCATGGCTTCTCCAGAAGAAGCAAGTCCCCGTTCCTCGGCTGATGTTGCTCGCCGGGACCTTCCTTTTCTGTGCTGCGGTCGCTTATTCCGGACAGATAGGATCTCTCACCCCCCGAACCTACATGGTTTCCGGCTTTGGCAGCATGCTCGCTCTGCTCGGGGCGTCGGAGATGGAGCGATTCCAACGTCTTTCCATCCCGCGGTGGCTCGTATTTCTGGGAGACGCCTCGTACGCGATCTACCTCATTCACTATCCGGTGATCTCGCACCTGGCGCATCTCTGCTTTCGCCTCGACGCGCATCTCCACCTCCCCGTCGGTCTCTGGATGCTGATGCTGCTTCTCGCCGGAACAGGTGCGGGCAGCCTTTTACACGTAGTTGTCGAGCGGCCGCTGCTAAACTGGTTGAGACGCTCTGGTGCAACGTCTGCTCGGCAGGTCACGCAGACTGCCTGACTGTCCTCGCATCATCCGTCAGACAGGTGCATCCTATATCTATGTCTTCCGTCCAAATTAACGCGACGACCAGCAACTCCATGAGTGCTCCGGCAATCGAGGCGGCCAATCCGCTCGTCGGCATAACGCTGCTCAACCCCAATGGCCTCTCGGAAGAGGCAGCGGCAAAGGGTGTGCGCCTGACCCCGAAGGCGTTGAAGCGCATCCGCGCCGCCATGGCCAAGGAGAATGTTTCGCCCGAAGAGGGTGGCCTGCGTCTCGGCATTCAGGGTGGCGGCTGCTCCGGTCTCAGCTACAACATTCGCTTCGATTCGAAGGCTCGGGAACGCGATCGCACCTTCACCTTTGACGACGCAGTCATCCAGCCAATTCGCATCTTTGTAGACCCCAAGAGCTTTATCTATCTCACGGGCATGGTTCTCGACTTTGAGGAGACCCTGATGCGCCAGGGCTTCAACTTCATCAACCCGCAATCTACCAAGAGCTGCGGCTGCGGATCCTCATTCTCCACCTAGTCGACCCGCCTTCTATGGACTTTTTTACTTTCTTCTCGCTTCCCCGGAAGCTCACGCTCGATGTCCCTGCTCTTGAGCAGAGCTTTTACGCGCTGAGCCGCAAGCTCCATCCCGACCGCTTCGCCGCAAAACCCGCAGCGGAGCAGGAGGCGGCGCTCGCGCAAAGCTCCCTCCTCAACGATGCCTACCGCACGCTCAAAGATCCGATTCTGAGGACGCAGTATCTTCTCACCCTCGAAGGCGTCGAGCTTGAGGAGCAATCAAAAGCAGCAACGGAAGCCGCTCGCACCAGCGGGGTCGCCAAGAAACAGATCGTTCCGCCGGACCTTCTCGAAGAGGCCTTCGAACTCAACATGCAGCTCGAAGAGATGCGTATGGCGAAGAAGATGGGCGAGGACGACCCGCAGCTTCGAAAAGACCTGCTCGCCGCTAAGCAGACGTTCGATGGAAAGATGGCTGAGACTCAGGCCAATCTCGAACAGCTCTGGACGAAGTGGGACACAGGAACGGGCACCAACGACAATGCAGTAAAAGACGCGGCAAAGGACGCGATGGTAGCCCTGCTGAATCGCCGCAGCTACCTGCGCAACCTCGTCCGCGACGTCAATGAAGCGCTCGACTAAGCAGTGCTCATCACAAGGATCAAGTAATGGCAGATGAACAGAACAGCCGCGTAGTCGGCATCGACCTCGGCACCACCAACTCGCTGGTAGCCTTTATGCAGGGCGATACGCCGGTGGTCATTCCCGGAGAGGACGGTGAGCGTCTCGTGCCCTCCGTCGTCGCATGGACGGACAACGGCATGGCCATCGGCAACGCCGCTCGCGCCACGCTGCTCACCGATTCGAGCAACGCCGTCTACTCCGCTAAACGTCTGATGGGGCGCGGCATCGACGACATTCAGGCCGAACTCAAGCTCTTCCCCTTCAAGCTCGTCGAAGGCCTGAAGCAGGATGAGGTGCTGAAGCTGAACGTTGGCGGCCTCACCCTGACCCCTCCCGAGATCTCCGCTTACGTCCTGATGCAGCTCAAGAAGAACGCCGAGCGCTTTTTTGGCGCACCGGTCACGAAGGCAGTCATCACCGTTCCTGCCTACTTCAACGATGCGCAGCGGCAGGCCACTAAGGACGCCGGTCGCATCGCCGGTCTCGACGTGCTGCGACTCGTCAACGAGCCGACCGCAGCCGCTCTAGCCTATGGCCTCGACAAGCAGAAGGATGGCGTCATCGCCGTCTACGACTTCGGCGGCGGTACCTTCGACGTCTCCATCCTCAAGCTCCACGAGGGCATCTTCGAGGTCATTGCGACTGGCGGCGACACCCACCTCGGTGGCGACGATATCGACAACCTCCTCATCGCCATCGCGCTCGACGACATTGCAGGCGACCTCGGCGAAGATCTTCGCTCCAACGGAGAGGCCGTCCAGGCCATCCGCAAGGCGGTGATTGAAGCAAAGATCGCCCTCTCCTCGGAGCCGCTCGCAAAGATCGCGCTCATCCTTCCAAGCGGCAAGCCCTACGCCCGCGAGATCACTCGCGAACAGTTCGACCAGCTCTCCGCAGGCATCATCGCCCGCACCGCCGGTCCCGTTCGTCAAGCTCTCAAAGATGCCGTGCTCGAGCCTGAGCAGATCGACGAAGTCGTCCTCGTCGGTGGCTCGACCCGCATCCCGGCCGTCCGTACTCTCGTCGACGACCTCTTCCATCTCACAGCCCGGAGCAAGAAGCCGCATACCGACCTCAATCCTGACGAAGTCGTCGCCCTGGGCGCAGCCGTCCAGGCGCAGATTCTTGCCGGGGGCTCCGCCGCTACGGAGGACCTGCTGCTCCTCGACGTCACCCCGCTCTCGCTCGGCATTGAAGCGCTCGGCGGCGTCGTGGCGAAGATCATCCAGCGCAACTCCACCATCCCGGCAAGCGCAACCGAGCACTTCACCACCGGCGTCGATGGCCAGACCAACGTTGCCATCCACGTCGTCCAGGGTGAGCGCGAGCTTGCCAAGGACTGCCGTTCTCTCGCCCGTTTCGACCTGAAGGGCATTCCGCCCATGGTCGCCGGTCTGCCGCGCATCGAGGTCAAGTTCCTGATCGACGCGAACGGCATCCTGCACGTCTCCGCACGCGAACAGCGCAGCGGTAAAGAGGCTGAGATCGAGGTCAAGCCGACCTACGGTCTCACCGACGAACAAGTGGAGACGATGATTCTGGATTCCTTCGACAACGCAGAGACCGACATCAACGAGCGCCAGGTCATCGAGGCGAAGAACGAAGCAGAGACGATTCTCACAGCCGTCAGCAAGGGCAAGAAGCACGCCGCATGGCAGCAGCTCACCAGCGTCGAAATCGAGAAGATCGAAGAGCAGGTGGAGGGGCTTAAAGCCTCCGTCATGGGCGGCGACTACAGGACCATTCGCACCGCCATCGAGCGCCTCGACAAGGCCACCCGCCGCTTCGCCGAACTCATGATGGACACCACGCTGGCCGGAGCCATGAAGGGCCAGACGATGGAATCCGCAGGCGAAGGTCTCGGCGAGGGACCCTCCGCACCGCATCCGTTCGCCAAGGCTCAGTTTGACGATTCCAAGAAGTAACGTTCCAATCAAGTAAGGTCCCACTGCGGACAGGCCTCGCGCCAGAACGGAAACCAAGTTATGTCTGATAGCAAGAAAACGCTCGAACCCGTCGACCTCTCGAAGCCAGCAGCCGAGGGCATGGTTCGCGTCACCTTCCAGCCCGAGGGCAAGACCGTCGAGTTCCCCTTTGACACGCTCCCCTACGAGGGGCATGGCCTGCCCATGTCCTTCCTCGATGTCGCCGAGAACTACGACATCTTCCTCGACCACGCCTGTGGTGGCGTCTGTGCCTGCACCACCTGCCATCTTTGGATCAAAGAGGGAGCCAAGGGCGTCAGCGAGCCCGAAGACCTCGAACTTGACCGCATGGAGACTGCAGCCGATATCCAGCTCAACTCCCGCCTTGGCTGCCAGGCCGTCATCGAGCGGCCCGGCACCTACACCGTCGAGATCCCCAAGTGGAATCGCAACTACGTGCAGGAAGGCAAGCCCTCGCACGGTCCCGGGGCCTAGGCAGGCCTCCCATCGCTGGAGAGAACGATCGCTCTGCCGATCGTTCTCTCGTTAGCTTGTCGAGTTCGGGAACGGTGAGTTCGCGATCAGGTCACAGAAGTTCGGGCTCTTGTAACCGGGAATGTACCGCTCGCAGACATCGGCCTTCACCGTGCCCCACGTTGAAGCCGGCTTGTGTGCGAATCCGCCGAAAAATGCTGTAACGATCCCTTCCTTAAAATTCTCGCGCGGATACTCCGCGACAATCTGCTCTCTCAGGGCTTCAGGGAAGGCGTCAAAGCCCTCGCCTAAAACATCCAGACCCACACCGGTAAACAGCAAAGCGACCTCAGGCTTCATGTACTGTGTAATGCCAGGCGTTGTGTGCAGCGCAATCGCCTCCCATGCAGTCTGCGCCGTCTCTGCAGCAATGCCGTGCGCCGTCAGGAACTGTCGTGCCGCATTCGCACCGTCTACTTCGAATCGCTCCGCTTCACTGGAGTATTCACTTAGAAGCCCCATGTCGTGGAACGCCGCGCTCACGTAGAGCAGTTCGGCATCGAAGCGAAGCTGTTGCTGTCGGCCCTGCTCCGACGCGAACAGGTAGACGCGATTGGAATGGTTATAGAGCAGGTCGGTTGAAAATTCACGAAGGATGTCGTGGGCCTCGCGAGCAAGCTTGGTATCAGGAATCACGTTCGTTATCGATGTAGTCGTCATGTCAATCTCCTTGAGGAATCCGTTTCCATAGCCAAGGTAGATCCGCGCACCCGGGTACGCCACGACGCGGATACAGCAAATTAGGACATGCACTACCGCTCTCCTAGAATGGCTCGATGAGGAAGATCGTCATCGTCGGGCCGCCTCCCGTGCAGATTCTCGACGTTACCGGTCCGCTCGAGGTCTTCTCCAGCGCACCCGGCTACGAGGTGCAGCTTGGCAATCCCGGGCCGGAAACGTCACTGCTGACGAACCGCAGAATCTCCCTCACGGAAGCCCTGCCGACCACTCAGATCACCGGCCCGATCGATACGCTGATCATCGCCGGCGGTCCCGGCGCCGAGATGGGCGTCTACGACGAGGCCTTTCTAGCTTGGATCACCGAAGCAGCCTCGCGCTCCCGTCGCGTCGCGGCCATCTGTACCGGCGCGTTTCTCCTTGCCGCAGCAGGTCTGCTCGATGGCAAGAACGCGGCCACCCATTGGAAGTTCTGTGATCGTCTCGCGAAGGAGTTTCCGAAGGTTCTTGTCCGGCCTGAGCCGATCTTCCTCAAGGACGGTGCCATCTACACCTCGGCCGGAATCACGGCGGGCATCGACCTTTCGCTCGCTCTCGTAGAAGAAGATCTCGGGCACCAGGTAGCTCTTGACGTCGCAAGATCACTCGTCATGTTCCTCGTACGTCCCGGTGGACAGGCCCAGTTCAGTCACATGCTCTCGCATCAGGCCGTCACCTCGCGGCCTCTGCGAGAGTTGCAGGTGTGGATGATCGAGAACCTGCGCGAGGATCTAAGCGTCGAAAAACTCGCAGAACGTCTCGGCATGAGCGCACGACACTTCACGCGCGTTTGCCTTCACGAAACGAAGATGAATCCGGGGCAGTTCGTCGATCGCATGCGCGTTGAAGCCGCACAGCAGATCATTGACAGCTCCGCAATGGGCCTGAAAGAAGTCGCTGATGCAAGCGGCTTCCAGACCGCAGACGCGATGCGCCGCACCTTTATTCGCGTCATCGGCATTACCGCCGGAGAGTACATGGACCGCTTCAAGCGCCCGGCGATTCGCTAAACTATCCTTGAGGAGATTTACATGCCCCGCGAAATCGATTGGACAGACACCGAAGAGATTGGCATTCAGCTACAGGAGAAGTACCCGGACCTCGATCCCTATACCGTCCGCTTCACCGATCTGCATCGCTACGTCACCGAGATTCCGGGCTTCATCGGCGACCGAGCCAAATCAAACGAAGGTCTCCTCGAAGCCATCCAGACCGCCTGGCACGAGGAATACGAGGACGCCAAGTAGTCTCTGCTTAGCTTTTTCGACGCAGGATCTGCCTCGGCAGCTTCGAGCCAGTAGCCGTCAGGACACCAAAGCAGAGCGCGCCCCAGCAGAGCGTCCCGGCTCCGATCATCAACACATCTCCCGTGTGGCCATGCGGGAGATGCAGGTAGCGCACGCAGGCAGCAGCGCCACCGTATCCTGCGACCGCAGCGAGAGTTGCTCTCGCCAACTCCCAGCCTTCCAACCCGGAGACAGGAACGAGTCCGCGCCGGTCAAGCTGCAGAGCCATGGTCAGCGTCAGCAGCAGAATGCCAATATCCGACGCAATCGCTAGTCCCACCATGCCCATGCGGTGGAACAGCACGCTGTAGATCGGGATCGAAACGACCGTCACCACCCACCCCGTAATCGCCGGAACCCGTGTGTTGCCTGCCGCATAAAACGCTCGCGAGTAGAATCCCTGCGCCGCCCACAGCGCAATCGACACCGCAAAGATAATGAAGTAGCTCGCCGTCTCGGCAGCGTCCTTTTGACTGAACGAACCACCGCGAATCAGATCCACAATGGGTGAGGCAAGCGCAATCATCCATCCGGTCGCCAGCAGCGAGACTGCGATGACCCGCGAGGCGGATCGGTTTACGGCATCAGCGAAATCAGTCAATCGCCCCTGGCTGAAGAGCGCCGCAAAGAAGGGAAGTGACGCCGCGCCTGCAGCCTGTCCGAGAATGCCCATCGGCGCGTTGAAGAGTGTCTTCGCCACGCTCATCCGCGAGATGCCGCCTGCGTCGCCCGAGGCAAAGTAAGCAAGGATCCACTTGTCCGCCATCGTCAGGGAGACGCCGATCATCAGCGGCAGCGACATGCGTAGCCACTCCACAAACGCCGGATCACGCAGGTTGAAGACTGCCTGGTACCGCATCCCATTGCGATACGCCCCAAAACCGTTGATCAGCAGCGAGCCAACAAACGCTCCCGCGACTACACCAATCGCCAGCGAGTAGACCCCAAAGCGAGCCGAGAAGAAGACCGCTCCGGCAATAATGCCGACGTTATAAAGAACGGGCGTGACGGCCTGGTAGAGAAAGATCTTGCGCACCAGCAGCTTCGATCCGAGCACACCACCAGCGAACCAGAAGAGCTGCGCCGGCAACAGCATCCGCGTCAGCGAGGTACATAACGCCGCCGCCTCCGGGCCAAACTGGTGGAACGCAATCCGCGTATACAACGGCGCAAAAATCTCGCCAATCAGCACGCCGATTCCCAGTACGACCAGCATCCCGTTCAGCACGACGGATAGCGCGCGATCGCCCCCAGCCTCATCATCAGCCTGCCGGTAGCGATTCAGGATCGTCACCAGCGAGATTGAAGCCACCCCACCAACCAGGAAATAATTGATCATGTCCGGCAGTTGGAACGCCGCATAGTAGGCATCCGTTACCGGCCCCGCTCCGAAGAGATGCGCAATGTACTTCGTCCGCACCAGCCCGAGAACACCCGAAGCGATCGTGGACGCCATCAGCAGCAGCGTCGCCGAAAAGGCCGTATGTGTGGCCGAAGGTCGCAGCATCGCAAACATGCCGCGTCGTTGCACATGCTTCGTCAGATCGGAGGTTGGGTGCTCGGCCAAATCAGGAGGTCATCTCAGAAAACTCATACACACTCACGATTCTAGTGGTCGAGTCTATCCCGATGAGATAGCAGTGGAGATGCTGCCGCAGTCCGGGGATCTAAACTGCTTCGCTTCCGGGATTTGCGTTGATGTGCTTCAACGTAACGCCACGTAACTCAGGCATGACAATCGGTGCACTGATCGGGATGGCCGTGAAGTTCCTTGTGTCCACGGGCATGGGAGAAGTCGACGTCGCAGGCACATCCGTAGACATCCAGCCCCCATGGGACTCTTCAGGACGCGGGGCTCGCACCTGCTTCACCGATGAAGATACGGAACGCTGCGCCACTCTAAAGCTGACAGTCTGCCGTCTGCTACACGAAAGGCAGCGCACCGGATAGCGCATCATCAGCAGCGGAATCATGTCCTTAGCTTTCAACCGCGAGCGGCGAAAGCTTAGTCCAGCACAATCCTGGCACTGCGTTCCCATATTTGTTTTCTCGTGTTTTCCGGAGGATGTCATGACTCGGTCCTTTACAGTTACGTCGAATAGAGGAAAGGGAATGCAGAAAGCCGATCAATTGCTGAGACTCGGAACCTGTCTCAATATGTGCCAGCTAAGAGAACAAATCGTCGGAGCTTGATAAATCGCTCAACTCGGGACGCTGCGTTCGTGGTGCCCGAATCGATTGCAGCGCACCCTTCGAAGCCGGCACTGAGAGCATGCTCAACAGCTCCTTCATATCCTTCTGCAGTCGCAGCAAACCTTTACGGCTAACACTCGGAGTCGACTCGCTCTCCAGGATCGCTAAGGAGAGTTGCGGCTCCTTATGTCGTTGTTCCGTCTTCAGTGTCTGTCGTGCGCCGGGGATGGTAAAGCCCTCGTCGTACAGCAGAGTCTTGATACGTAATGCCATCTCAACATCTCTTCGCCGATACAGCCTCTGACCAGTCCCGCCCTTGTTCGGCTTAAGCTGGGGAAACTCGCTCTCCCAGAACCTCAGGACATAGGTCGCAACTTCACACAGAGCTGCAACCTCCCCGATCCGGAAGTACAACTTATCTGGAATCGCAGACGTCTCTCCCCTGGATCCAGGAGCGGTCCGCCGTGTCGTCCCATGCTGCGCCATGCATGTCTCCGGAGCCGGTGACGCCCGGCTTTGCCGTATCTGCGACTAACCAGAGTATAGGCCTAGCCTGAGCCGGTGGAACAGGACCTTTTGTCTCGTTACCACATACTTGGCTTTGCCTACTCCTTCGTAACCTAAGGCGTCAGGTAGCCTGGTGTCGCCTCTGTCGCGACTCGCAGCCGGAATGAAGTCACCGTGCTGAGCAGAATCGCGAGGAGCCGATGCAGCAACGCCATTCGCGCGGAACTCTCCACGGCCCGCCTGCGTATCGTAAAGTGTTGCGACAGCAACTTATGTATCAAGAGGGACGGGTCAGATGCGCCAGACGATCGTAGCAGCGGCAATCATCCTCATGGCAGCGAGCCTTACCGGCTGTCGTATTGACACTGATAAAAGTGGTAACGGCGACAACGTGAAGATCGCCACACCCTTCGGGGGCATGCAGGTCAAGACGGACCAGACCAACGTTCTCGCTGGCATCGGTCTGCCGGCCTACCCGGGAGCTACACTCGTCCGCAAACAGAAGGACAACGGCAAGGATGAAGACGGGGCCGCCGATGTCAACATGAGCTTCGGGAGCTTCCAGCTCAAGGTCAAAGCTGCCTCGTACCGAACCCCCGACAGCCCCGAGAAGGTTCTTGCCTTCTACAAAAAGGCGCTCAACCGCTTCGGGAACGTCATTCAATGTCAGGATAAGCACCCCGTAGGCACGCCTACCCGCACCAACGAAGGCCTCAGTTGCGACGATGATAACCACAACGGTAGCGGTGACGGAGGTCTTCACATAAGCGGCAAAGACCTGCAAATCAACGGAAGCGGCAGCGACAAGGACACCAAGTTCCAACTCAAAGCCGGTTCGAAGAAACACCAGCATATCGTCGACATCAATCCCGAAGACAGCGGCACTAAGTTCGGGCTGGTCTCACTTGATCTGCCGATCGACTTCCACTTCGGCACCGACGACAATGACAAGCACGACAGCAGCCA
Source organism: Granulicella arctica (assembly GCF_025685605.1). NCBI lineage: Bacteria > Pseudomonadati > Acidobacteriota > Terriglobia > Terriglobales > Acidobacteriaceae > Granulicella > Granulicella arctica. The sequence goes on along the minus strand of NZ_JAGTUT010000001.1, from coordinate 1,481,670 downwards.
GAACGACAAGCACGAGAAGGAGCAGTAGCCTCCAGCTTGCCGCACCCTACAGGCTGGGATAGCTTTAGAACGTATGCAGAAAATTTGTCACCGATGTGGCGGCGATCTACCCTCTGGTGACGGCATCAGGCTCTTCTGTCCCCACTGCGGATCGCCGCAGCTTTACCTCTCCGAAGACTACTTCGCCGATCAGGCTCCCGTTGCCAATGCCGACACCACTGGAGCCCTGCCCCCGCCGCTGCCCAGGCAGGTGGACTGGCAGGCGGCATTTCGCTGCTCGGCCATCGTGGCGGCCATCGCTGCCGCTCTTCTCATCCTCTCCCTCCGCATCCCGGCTTTCTCGTTTCTCAGCACCATCTGGATACTCACTGCGTCCACCTCGACGCTCGCGCTCTACCATCGCCGCCGTCCCCTGGCATGGATGGATGCCGCCGTCGGAGCCCGCATCGGCCTCACCGCCGGAGCCGCAGTCATCCTCCTGACCGGCATCTCCATGGCGATCGCTGGCCTCGTCGCCCGCTTCGGCCTCCATGCCATGGCCGGCTTCGACGCGGGATTCGCTCAGATCCTTACGCAGGCAAAGGTCGCTGCCAGCCAGACTGCCGCAGCCCAGCCCGCCGAAATTCAGGCAGAAATTCTGAAGTTCTACGACCTCCCTGAGTTTCAGTCAGGAATTCTCCTCGCGACCATGGCGTTCATGGCCATCCTGCTCCTTCTCTTCTCGACCTTTGGCGGAGCTGTCAATGGACTCCTGCGAACCCGCCGGCGCGCCCGCCTCTAGCAACTGGAGGCGGCAGGCTGCAACTGCTAGAATCGACCCCAACCGCTATGACTGAGTCTCTCCAGACCCCGAAACTTCGCCACAAAGGCCGTCTCATGTCGGCCTCCGAGATCGAACGCACCCTCGTCCGCCTTGCCCACGAGATCGTCGAGAAAAATGATGGGAGCGCCAACCTCGGCCTCGTTGGCATCAAGCGTCGCGGGATTCCGCTTGCTCAACGCCTCGCCTCCTTGATCGGCAAGATCGAAAAGCACCCCGTCGACACCGGCATTCTCGACATCAGCTTCTACCGCGACGATCTCTCGACCGCCGGCCCCCGCCCCACCGTAACCCCAGGCGAGATCGGCTTCGACATCGCCGGTCGCGACATCGTCCTCTGCGACGACGTCCTCTACACCGGACGCACCATTCGCGCCGCCCTCGACGCGCTCTTCAGCCACGGCCGCCCCAAGAGCGTCCAACTCCTCGTGCTCATCGACCGCGGCCACCGCGAACTCCCTATTCAGGCCACCTTCACAGGCCGCACCATCCCCACCTCCCGCCGCGAGATCATCGAGGTCAAGCTCAACGAGATCGACAGCGACGAACAAGTCCTTCTCGTAGAACTGGCAGACTAGCGTTTCCTCCTCGATATCGCAGGGCAGGATTGCAATTTCTCCTTCGGAAAGGAAACGCGGTATGCACGTCCTTCGCGTCAAAGAAATGGAATCAGGAGTAGGAAGGCGACTTGCCATCGCCCTCCTGATTGCGTCCTCGTCGGCAGGACTGACGCCCGCAGTTGCTCATGCTCAGCATGACGTTCACGCTATGCTTGTCGCTCAACCTGATCGTAAGCCTGCACATAATTTCGATCTTGCTGCCGCCGATGGCAAGATCGTTCAAGTAGCGGAGTACCGGGGGAAGGTTGTCCTTTTGAACTTCTGGGCGACGAAATGCGGAGGTTGCATCCTTGAGATACCTTCCTTCATGGAGCTCCAAAAGGCATATGAAAAGAGCGGTTTTACCGCTGTTGGCATCTCTGCAGATATCCCTTATGAAGGATTGAAGAGCCCCGATGAAGCCTGGGGACTCGTGCGGCCCTTTATGGCCAGCCATAAACTCAACTATCCCATTCTGATGGGAGATGGCGCAGTGGTCGACGCTTACGGATTCCCGTCTTATCCCGCGACTTATTTGCTTGATCGCTCCGGGAAGATCGCTGCGACCTATGTTGGGGTCGTTAGTAAGGATGATGTTGAAGTAAACATCAAGAAACTTCTGGCCGAGCGTTGATCCGGGCATCATCAAGCGGACCTTCTGCCATGTCGCTCATCTCTTCTTGTGTCATCCTGAAGGAGCATTGCGCCACACTTATCTCATGAACCTCGGCTCCCTCCTCACCGTCAACGGTCTCCCCATAGCCGAAGTAGCTCACCTCCTCGCCCTCACCACGCAGATCGAGAAGATGCACCCGGGCGAGCGAGCAAAGCTTCTGCAGGGCCGCCGCATCGCTCTCCTTTTCTACGAGTCCAGCACCCGCACCCGCACCTCCTTCGAACTCGCCGCCAAATCGCTCGGGGCCACCACCACTCTCGTCAGCGACAAGTCCTCCTCGATCGAAAAAGGTGAGTCCCTCAAGGACACCGGCCTCACCCTCCGCGCCCTCGGAGCCGAGTGCATCATCCTCCGGCACCCCGCCTCCGGCGCACCGGAGCTCCTCGAACGCACCTGCAACCTCCCCGTCCTCAACGCCGGCGACGGCATGCACCAGCACCCGTCCCAGGCTCTGCTGGACCTCCGCACCATCCTCACCCGCCTCAACCTCGATGCCGCAACCGCACACGCAAAGTCCTTGGACGGCGTCACCATCGTCATCACCGGCGACATTCGCCACTCCCGCGTAGCCCGCTCGAACGCCATGCTGCTCCCCCGGCTTGGAGCCCGCGTCATCCTCTGCGGCCCTCCGGAACTCCTCCCGCAGCACGCCATCGAAGGTCTCGCCACCGACCCCGCAGCCACTGGCTGGATCGAGATCATCCGCGACTTCGACCTCGCGCTTACGCTCGCCCACGCCGCCCCGCATGGTTGTGTCGCCATGATGCTCCGCATCCAGCGCGAACGCCTCGCCGGCCTCGAACTCGACCTCGCCGACTACATCGCCCACTACCAACTCACGACGGAGCGCCTCGCCACCCACGCCCCCAACGCCCTCGTCATGCACCCTGGCCCCATGATCCGCGGCCTCGAGATCGCCGGTGAAGTAGCCGACTGCCCCAATTCCGCCATCGAGCAACAGGTCACCCATGGCCTGGCCATCCGCACCGCCCTACTCGTCCGCGCCTTAGGTGCCACCCCATGACCCCAGACCTCCTCATCCGCAACGCCCACGCCCTCGACCCCGCCACCGGCCTCGATAGTCCGCGCGACATCCTCATCCATCACGGCCGCATCGCCGCAATCGAACTCCCCGGCATCCTCCCCGCAGGCCCTGAAGAACTGGACGCCACCGGCCTTACGCTCGCCCCCGGCTTCATCGACATCCACGTCCACCTCCGCGAGCCCGGCCAGACCTATAAAGAGACCATCGCCACCGGTACCCGCGCCGCCGCCGCCGGAGGCTTCACCACCGTCGTCGCCATGCCCAACACCCTCCCGGTCAACGACTCCGTAGCCTCCCTCCACTGGATGCTCTCCCCGGCCCGCAACGCCGCCGTCAACCTCTGCGCCATGCCCGCCGCCACCCTTGGCTCGCTGGGCGAAACCCTCTCCGACTACGAAGCCCTGGCCAACGCCGGAGCCGTAGGCTTCACCGACGACGGCAAGCCCGTCCTCGACAGCGACATCATGTGGGCTGCACTCGTAGCCTCCGCCCGCCTCGGCCTCCCCATCTCCCAGCACGCCGAAGACACCCGCCTTACCGGTGGATGCAGCATGAACTTCGGCCCCGTAGCCTTCCGCCTCGGCCTCCGCGGTATGACCATCGAAGCCGAATCGAACATCGTCGAGCGCGACATCCAGCTCCTCCGCGACATCGAAAAGGTCGAAGGCCTGCGCCCCCACCTCCACGTCCAGCACGTCTCGACGGCCAAAGCACTAGCCGCCATCCGCCTCGCCAAACAGCAGGGCCTCCACGTCACCTGCGAAGCCGCCCCACACCACTTCACCCTCACCGACGAGGCCCTTGAGCACTTCGACACCAACGCCAAGATGAATCCCCCCCTCCGCGCCGAGTCCGACCGTCAGGCAGTCATCGCCGCCATCCTCGACGGCACCGTGGACTGCATCGCCACCGACCACGCCCCCCACGCCGCCTATGAAAAAGAGGTCGAGTTCGAGCGCGCCCCCAACGGCATCACCGGCCTCGAAACCGCACTTGGTCTCGCCCTGCGCATTCTCCACCGCGACCACGGCCTGCCCCTTGCGAAGATCGTAACCCTGATGAGCACAAACCCAGCGCAGCTCATCAAGCTTCACGATCGCGGCAACCTCAAGCCCGGCAGCCACGCCGACCTCGTCCTCTTCGCCCCCGCCGCCGCGTGGACCTACAGCGCCGAAGTCAGCCTCTCCAAATCCAAAAACTCCCCCTTCGACGGCGCCCCCATGCTCGGCCAGATCCACACCACCCTCAGCGAAGGTCGCATCGTCCACCGCGCCTCTTAACGCGTGGGAGCGTGGGGCTTCAGCGCCATGTGACGGGATAGGCTCGGCCTCTTCACTCTTGACGGCTCCCAACCCGATTGATACTCTCTCTCCCAACGGAGAAGGTATATGACTCGCTACTCCCGCCGAAGCTTCCTTAAGACCAGCATCGCCGCAGGCGCCGTTCTCGGCGTCACCGGCACGCAGCCACTCTTCGCCGAACCCCAAACCGCCACCGACTGGGTAGAACTCGGCCACTCCGGCGTCAAGGTTACGCGGCTCGCCTTCGGCACTGGCAGCGTGGGCGGCCAGGTCCAGCGCAACCTCGGACAGGCGGAGTTCACCCGCCAGGTCCGCTACGCCTACGATCACGGCATCCGCTTCTTCGAGACAGCCGAGTCCTACGACGACATGCACCGCCGCCTGGGCATCGCCCTCGAAGGTCTCCCGCGCGACAGCTACCGAATCATGTCGAAGGTCACCACCCGCGACGGTGTCGACCCGCAGGCCAAGATCGACGAGCTCCGCAAACTCGCCCGCACCGAGTACTTCGACATCCTCCTGCTCCACTGGCAGCACACCGGCACCTGGCCTGTGGAAAGCCTTCGTTGGCAGGATGGCATCGCCGAAGCGCAGCACCGTGGCGCGGTCGTCAAGCGTGGCGCCTCCGTCCACGGCCTGCCTGCCCTCAGACAGGTTCCCGGCAACAAATGGCTCGACGTCGCCATGATCCGCGTCAACCACAACGGCACCCACATGGACGCCGAAGAGCACGACGCCCCCGTCCTCGGCAACGTCCCCGAGGTCGTCTCCCACGTCCGGCAGGTCCGCAAAGAGGGCATGGGCGTCATCAGCATGAAGCTCGTCGGCGAGGGCGTCTTCAATCACCAGGATCGCCAGGCCGCCATGCGCTTCGCCTTCCGTACCGCAGGCGTCCAAAGCGTCACGGTGGGCTATAAAACCACAGGCGAGATCGACGAAGCCATCAACAACCTGAACCTCGCCCTCGCCTAGCTCGGGTGCCCCATCCTTCGCAGCCTGACCGCGAAGGGTGGGATCGAACAAATCATCTATCGCTGACACCCCTCTAAACTGTCATCCTCAGCAAAATCTAAGGACCTGCGGTTGTTTTGGTCTCCGCGCTTCTCTGTCATTCCCGAGAAAATCTGCGTTTATCCTCCTTGCATTGCAAGCGAAGAATCGGCAGAATGGTCGCGCAAGAAGCTCACGCCAAGGAGACACCATGAGCGCCCTCCAAGCCTCCCCGCGCATCAGTCCATTCCTCTGGTTCGACCAGAACGCCGAAGAAGCCGTAGCCTTCTACACCGGCATCTTCCCCAACTCTCGCCAGCTCACAGGCTTTCGTTCCCCCGTGCAAACCAGCGTTCCCGAGGGCAAGATCCTCGTCATCGACTTTGAGCTAAATGGCCAGAAATTCACAGCCATGAACGGCGGCCCGGAGTTCAAGTTCACCAAGGCTATCTCCTTCGTCGTCACCTGCGAAGACCAGCACGAGATCGATCACTATTGGGCCAAACTCTCCCAGGGCGGTAAAGAGATCCAGTGCGGCTGGCTCGAGGACCGCTTCGGCCTTGCCTGGCAGATTGTCCCCTCCCGCTTGGGTGACCTCCTCAAACACCCCAACGCCATGCTGGCCATGATGCAGATGGTCAAACTCAACATCGCCGAACTGGAACAGGCAGGCCAGTCCTGACCCGAAGCAGCCTCGCCCGACCAACTGTCCCCGTTCCGCCCTTCGGACTTCGGCTTTGTTGTTTCCGGCGACCCACGCGGCGTGGGCCTGGCGCAATTCAGGAAACTAAAGCGGCAATCCCCAGGCAGATAATGGACGCCGAAACGACTCTGCGCCACGTGAAAGCCTCTCCGAGGAAGAGCCGTCCAAGTACGATCGCCCAGAGAACGCTCGTCTCGCGCAACGCGGAAACAATCCCCACATCGACATAGTGGGTGGCCCATAAGACAAGTGTGTAGGCAGCCAGTGAGAACGCTCCCGCTCCCGCAGCACGCGGTAGATTCTCGATTGTGACAACCTTGACGGGAACCCGCAGCAGGAGCAGAACAACAGGCATCAGGAGATAACTGGCAAAGACCCATGCCGTGTAGGAGAGGGTGTTCTGCGAACGCTGAATGCCCATGCCGTCTGTAACGGTATAGGCAGCGATCACTGCTCCGGTAGCAAGGGCCGAGAGAGTGGCACGCGTGCCCGCCCTGTCTTTCCCGGTTGAGAGAAAGACGATGCCGGAGGAGATCATCGCAACGCCACCGATTGCGAAGAGGGTGGGCCTCTGATGCATGAAAACGAAGGCGCCGTAGGTGACCATCAGGGGCGAGATGCCGCGAGCGATGGGATAAGCGCTGCTGAAGTCGCTGAGGCGATAGTTCTGCAGCAGGAGAAGGTTGTACACGACGTGAAGGACGGCGGATAGGGCGATGCACATCCAGGCTGATCCAACTGGAAAAGGCACGAAGGGAATACAGATCAGCGCCAGTACGCCCATGCAGGTGGACATGTTCGCCATAAACTGCGAGCGGTTACTGCTGCCCTTGAGCTGGGCATTCCAGGTCGCATGAAGGAGGGCGGACAGAAGGACGAGAGTTACAGCGGACTGATGCATGAAGCAGGCCTCGGGATTGGGTATAAGGCAGACCTACGGCCTTACAACCACCCCCTCTAGCCTTTTATGCTTCGGGTGCCAGCCGGCTTGCGGCTGCTGTAGCGCTCGGTCCTGCCCGTTGGGTTACGGCGGAACCCTAGCCACCTCAGGTTGATGAATCCATACTAGGGACGCAACGTCAGCCGCGCAAATCATGCGACCTGCGAAGAGACGTGCCGGACGTTACGCCAGCACGCCCGTTGTCTTCGCTACACTCACGATCGTCTCAAGAGCCTGATCGATCTCGGCCCGCGTATGCTCGCTCGTCATGATCGTTCGCACGCGAGCCCTGCCCTCTGGCACCGTCGGAAACGCAATCCCCGTGGCCATCACGCCCGCGTCAAACAGCGCCTTCGAAAAGTCCATCGTCTTTCGCCCATCGCCCAGGATGATCGGCGTAATCGGCGTCTCGCTCTTCGGCGTCGTCACTCCGCCAACATCAAAGCCCGCGTTCGTAAGCTGCTCCTTGAAGTACCACGTGTTCGACCACAACCGCTCGATCCGCTCCGGCTCACTCTCGAGCAGATCGAATGCGGCAATGCACGTCGCAGCGACACTCGGCGGATGCGAGGTCGAGAACAGGAACGGCCGCGCTCGATGGTAGAGATAGTCAATCAAATCGCGGCTTCCACACACATAGCCGCCCAGCGAAGCAATTGCCTTCGACAACGTGCCTACCTGGATATCGACCTTGCCATGCGCCCCGAAGTGGTCGACCGACCCGCGCCCGTTACGCCCCAGCACGCCGCTCGCATGCGCATCGTCGACCATCATGATCGCGCCATACTTCTCCGCCAGCGTCGCCAGTTCGCCAACCGGACCGATGTCGCCGTCCATCGAAAACACGCCGTCCGTGATGATCAGCTTCCGGCCTGGCTCGTTCTCGATCTCTTTCAACAACTCTTCGGCGTGCGCAACGTCCTTGTGCCGGAAGACCTTGATCTTGGCCTTCGAAAGCCGCGCTCCGTCAATGATCGAAGCATGATTCAACTCATCCGACAGGATGAAGTCATCCTTACCAAGAATCGAAGAGACTGTTCCCGCATTTGCCGTAAACCCTGACTGAAAGACCACGCAGGCCTCAACGTTTTTGAACGCCGCAATCTTCTCCTCAAGCTCCATGTGGATGCGCATCGTGCCCGCAATTGTCCGCACCGCACCCGAGCCGACACCGTACTTCACCGTCGCCGCAATCGCCGCCTCGCGCAGCTTTGGATGATTGCACAGGCCCAGGTAGTTATTAGAGGCGAGGTTAATAACCCGCTTGCCATCATAGGTGCAAACCGGAGCCTGCTCATCCTCCAGCACCCGCAGTTTGAAGAAGGTTCCGCGAGCTTTGAAGTCATCAATCTGTGCAGTCAAATGGGCAAGCTGGGGGCGCGTAGCGGTCGCAGTAGTCATGTTCACCATGCTAAACCTTCAGCGAATCCTGAATCGCATACGGTACGTTTGTACATATCGGCATCAAACTAAAGTTGAACCTCACAATCTGCCGTAATCAATCAGGAAATAGAAGAGGACCGAACATGATCTCTCAGGCCATTACCCGCTACACCACAGCCACCGCAATTGCCTTGATGCTTCTTACCGGCTGCAAATCAAAGCAGGACGCCGCAATCGACACCGCAAAACAGCAGGCAGCCGCCACCGGCCAGGCCCAGCAGGTGATCTCCGTCGATAAGAACGGCAACACCACGACGACCATCATTCAGCCGCCAGTCCCCGGACAGACCGCACAGGCCGTCACGACCACCGTGACCCCCGGCGCAGGGCCCGCACCTGCCTACAACGGACAGCAGGGGATGAGCGGCCCGCCACCACAGGGACAGCCGTCCAACTATCCGCCCGCACAGCAACAGCAGCAAGTACAGACCGGCCCTCCCGCTCCCGGATCGAACCCGATCATTCGTCCCGCCGACGTCAATGTGGCCGCCGGAACCTCGCTCACCATCCGCATCAACCAGCACATCAGCGTCAAGACGAGCCGCCCTGGAGACCGTTTCACCGGCGAGGTCGCCGAGCCGGTTGCAGGTCGCAACAACCAGATCGTCATCCCGCAGGGAGCGCGCGTCGAAGGCGTCATCGATGCCTCGCACCGCCGCGGGCACTTCAAAGGACGTTCGATCCTCTCACTTCGCCTCACCTCGCTCTACCTCAATGGCCAGAGCTACCCGCTCGACACGCACGACCTCTCCCGCTCGAAGAAGGGTAAGGGCAAACGCTCTGCAGCCTTTATCGGCGGTGGCGCAGGCCTCGGCATGCTGGTCGGCGGCGTAGCAACAGGCGGCGTCGGCCTGCTTGTAGGTGGACTCGTCGGTGCAGGCGGTGGAACAGCTCTCGGCGGACTCACCGGCAATCGCGACATCGAGATTCCGGCAGAGTCGATCATGCGCTTCCGTCTCGCCGACGATCTGGTTCTCCAGCAATAGCAAGCGCCCTATACATGTTCCACGTGGAACATTCAAGATGTTCCACGTGGATAACTGGACAGGTGCCGAACTACTAACCCCCTCGCTTGATCCCAGACCTCTTCATCCCCACCGCATCCGACCAGCCAGTGCATCTCCGGCTCCCGTCGGAACCACGTCCCCTGCCGCTTGGCGTAGTTGCGATGCCCCTGCTGGGCGCGCCTGATAGCGTCATCCCGCGTGCATTCGCCTCGCAGCACAGCAATTGCCTCTGCGTAGCCGAGCGAGGTGAACGGCCTGCACTCAAAGCCATATCGCTCCACCAACTGCTCCGTCTCCTCAACCAGCCCGCGCTCGAACATCGCCGCAGCGCGCAGGTTGATGCGCTCATACAACCGCTCCCGAGGCGGATTCAAGCCGAGCCGCAGGATGCCGTACCCAGTCAACGCATCGCGGCCCTTCTGCCACTGCTCCGTCAGGGGCTGTCGCGCCGCCAGGCTGACCTCAATGGCGCGAATCGCCTTCGACACATCGTTGGGATGAATGACCTTCGCCGCAGCAGGGTCGAGTCGGCACAGGATGCGGTGCAGATACGCCGCGCCTTTGCCTTCCGCCCTCTTGCGCAGGCGATCCCGAAGCTCGTCCTGGCGCGGCGGAGAGGGGAAGAGCCCATCGATCAGCGCGCGCAGGTAGAGGCCCGTACCGCCCGCGACGATGGGCAGGTGACCGCGCTCACGGATGCCGATGAGCGATTCGCGGGCGAGATGGCTGTAGTCTCCGGCGGTGCATGCCTCGTCCGGCCAGACGACGTCGATCAGGTGATGGGGAACCAGGGAACGCTCTGCGACGGAGGGCTTGGCCGTGCCAATCTCCATGCCGCGGTAGACCGCGACCGAGTCGCAGCTAACAATCTCCCCGCCGAACTCTTCCGCTAGATGGATGGCGAGTGCGGTCTTCCCGCTTGCCGTTGGGCCTGCGAGAACGATGAGCGGCGTGTCTACCAAAGCCGCCACCATCCGAGAGTGAAGACCCGTGCAGCTCCCGCTCGCCAGAGGCTGCCCGCGAGGACAAGGGCTGCGATCACGAGGAGGCCACGTACCTGTCGCCGTCGCTGTTGCAGTTCCGCAGGGGTGTCCACTACTCCTGCTTCATGTTAACCAGGTAGTGAATACGCAGGGTCAAATTTGGGCCGTGAAATTCGCTGGGCAGCGGAGGGAACTGACCCACGCCAGTGACCGATCCCCATGCGGCACGGTTGAGTGCATCGTCGTGGGACGAGCCTTCGAGGACCATGCCGTCGTTGCTGCCGTCCTGAACATGAAGCCTGCCGTCGGGCATGATCGTGATGCGAAGCTGGGTGACGCCCTGCTTGTTGAGCGGCGGGCGGGCCTCTTCGGGGATCAGCGGGATCCAGGTGTTGTAGATCTGCCGCATGATCTTTTTCAGGTAGGGGTCGAAGTTGACGCCCATCGTGTCCGAGAGGATGTCGACCCCGGTACCGACGCCTGACTTCGAGGGCGTGATGCCGTTGCTGTAGTCGCCATTGCCGCCACGATCCTTGGTGGCACCCTGTATGGCATCGCGGATGGTGCTCCCGGCGCTCTTGCTGCCACCACCGAAGTTCGGCGAGGGCTTCGGTGCATCGGGAACCTTCTCCAACTGAGGCTGGGTAGGCCGTTCAATCTGCGGCAGCGGCGTCTGCTGCGCCTGCTGGACCGGCGGTGGCGGAGGAGGTGTCGCTGCCTGCTGCGGCTGCGGCGTCGCAGGCAGAGGCTTCGGAGCCGGTGCAGCCTTGCGCATGGCCTGGAGGGTCTTCTGATCGACCTGGTGTTCGGCTGGCTGCTTCGGTGCCTTGCCGCTCTTCTGAGCCTGCTGCAACTGCTTCGCTATATCGCGCGGGACCTGCAACTCGGTCATCTCACGCTGCTTCAATACGTCGAAGGGGTTGACGAGGCGCGGCTGGTGAAAAAGGATTCGGGGACCGTAAAAGACGAACCACGAGACGATGATGTAGACAAAGACCGAGATGTAGATGGATTCGCGAAAGCGGGCTTTGGAGCGCTCGTCATCAAGCGTATCCAGCAGACGAACGATCTCATGTTCCTCAAGCTCGCCATAGCGGCCAGTGCGGACCTTGGTCGTCTGGGATGATTCGACCGGGTTCGGGGGTGTTTCGAGAAAAGGTGCAGGCATGAGCTAGTAGGTAAGACGCTTGTTGGACCGATAAAGTTCGGATCGTCGCCGCATCGGGAAAATGGACGCATTAGATTCGAGTTGCACCGATCCCGGTTCTATTTTCTCATCCTTTGCAGCTTCGGTGAGAAGTTCACACTCCTCAGCGCCGCACACGTCGTTCCGTTCAATCGAGCGGGGCTGTCTGACCACTGTCAACGACGGAGCCAAGCTGCCTTGGTCCGTCGTTCCAACGCGCGCGGAGCCGGCGATTAATTGGCTCCGAATAGATGCGAGCGACCAGGTAGCCCAGCAGCGGTCCAACGATGAGGACGGCGAGAAAGAGGGCGGGAACAGCACGCATCGGCTTGCCAGCGGCTAGAAACAAGCTGAAGAGCCCGAGGACGGCAAAGATGTGAGTGAGGTAGATCTCGTAGCTGCGCTGGCCGACGATGCGGAGCGGCGCGAGCAGGCGTGGTGCTCGCCACCGGGACTCGGCTGCCGCCGCGATCACCATGCAGGTGCCAACGGCAAGGATCGTCATGTCGAGGCCGTTGTGGCCAAGTCCCCAGGCGTAGGCACGCAGCGAGAAACCAAGGCTGAAGACGAGTACAGCGACGCCGCAGCCACACAGGAGTCGTACCGCAGTTCGGGAGAGGTGCCGTCCGGCGAGGAAGAGCGCGGTGAGGCAGCCGAGGGCGATGGCGTCCATGCCGCCGAGGTAGGAGTACTCGCGCCAGACAGGGTTGTGATTGAAGAGGTGCGACCGGGCGATGGGACCAAGCGCCACGAAGAGGAGCAGCGGCACCACGAGGAAGCGCTCCCGACGAAAGAGGCGGCAGGCGAGCGGAAAGAAGAGGTAGAACATCTCCTCGACGGAGAGCGACCAGAGGATGTCCCAGCTTGGCGGAAGGTAGCCGCGATGGGCTTCGAGCAGATTGATGTGAAAGGTGAGTGCGGCGAACAGGGCGCGACCAAGGCCGCCGGTCTTGTGGCCGACGATAAAGCCATCGACGTGCGCGAGGTGCAGCGTGCTCAGGATGGCCAGCAGCAGGAGCAGCAGCGGTCCGATACGGGCGAAGCGAAGCAGGTAGAAGTCGCAGATGCTCACGCGGGCGACCGATCCCCAGCGGCGCAGCGTCGTCGAGGTGATGAGAAAGCCGGAGATGGCGAAGAAGATCTGCACGCCATACTGGCCGTTCCACACGAGCGAGGAGACGAGTTGATCCGGCAGCCCCTTCGCGTACGGAACCTTTGTGCCAAGCAGGCGCATGTTGACGTGATTCATCAGCACGAAGAAGATGGCGAGGCCGCGCAGAAGATCGACGCCGTCGAGGCGGCTCCAGCTTCGGTTGGGGTTGGTAGCGACGGCAGGCATGCCCTATTGTGCTTGATGGTCTGGGCAGAGGGATAACCGAAACTCGGTAGCCTCCAATCGCGTCTAAAGATCTACGCTCTGCGCATTTACGTGCAGGCTCCAACGGAGACTTCGGCCTTCCGCTCGGACGAAGGGAACTTATGTACAGCAGTACGCGTCTCGGCCTGATTCTCGGTTGCTCCCTCATTGCTACAAGTTTTGGATTGGCCCAGCAGGAAGCACTCTCCTCTTCGCCCCATGCGGGAAACAAGATTGTTCTTGATGTTGTGGTGACGCCGAAGTCGGGTCAGCCGGTAGGTGGTCTGCAGCAGCCGGAGTTCACGCTTCTGGATAACAAGGTTGCGCGCCCGCTTACCTCATTCAAGGCGCTTACCGCCGATCAGGCACCGATCGAGGTGGTCCTCCTTGTCGACGCGGTCAACACCAACTTCCAGAGCGTGGCCTACGAGCGGCAGCAGATAGAAGCATTTCTGAAGGCCAACGGTGGCCACCTGGCACACCCAACGTCGCTGGCGATCTTTACGGACACGGGAACGCAGGTGCAGGACGGCTTCTCCACCGATGGAAACGCGCTAAGCGCCGATCTGGACAAGTTCACGATTGGCCTGCGGGATATTCGACGGTCTGCGGGTTTCTATGGCGCGTCGGACCGGTTCCAGCTCTCCATGGTGGCCCTGCGGCAGCTTACGGCACGCGAGGCGGCCCGGCCAGGACGCAAGATTCTCCTGTGGATCTCGCCGGGCTGGCCGCTGCTCTCGGGTCCGGCTGTCGATCTCGACCGCAAGCAGCAGGACCAGATCTTCGCCGAGGTCATCGACATGTCGAACAAGATGCGGCAGGCGCGCATGACGCTCTACAGTGTCGATCCGCTCGGAGCGAGTGAGTCGGTTCTGCGAAGCTCGTACTACCAGGAGTTCGTCAAGGGTGTCAGCAAGGCGGGCAAGGTCGATCTCGGCGACCTTGGGCTGCAGGTGCTCGCCACCCAGAGCGGAGGTCTCGTGCTGAACTCCAACAACGACATTACGGGCGAACTACAGCGTGTGATGGACGACACGAAGGCTTACTACGAGATTTCGTTCGACGCGCCGCCCTCCGACCATGCCGACGAATATCACCAGATCCAGGTGCAGGTTGGTCAGCCAGGGCTGACGGCACGAACGCGGACGGGCTACTACTCGCAGCCATAGCGTGATCTGTTAACGCTGAGCGGTGCCCCGTACCGTAAACTAAGCCCTGTGATTCCGCGCTTCCGTTCCGATATCCGCACAGTAGTCCTTACGATTAGCGATCGCTGCTTTCAGGGCACCCAGCAGGACCTCTCCGGTCCAGCGGTGGTGCGCCTGCTGCTTGCTGCCGGTGCCCATAACCCTGCGGCTCATGTCTTGCCGGACGAGTTCGACGAGATCGTTGAAGCGTTGCGGCACCACGCGCGCACGGCATCCCTGATCGTCACCACGGGTGGCACGGGGCTGGCCGCGCGCGATGTGACGCCCGAGGCGACGCGGATGGTCTGTGAACGGCTGGTGGAGGGTCTTGCGGAGCGGATGCGCGCCGATGGCCTGCAGCACACGCCACTCGCGCCACTGAGCCGCGCCGTCTGCGGGACGGTGGGGAGCACGCTCATTGTGAATCTACCGGGCAGCCCGGCGGGTGCCGAGACCTCGCTGGCGGCGATCCTGCCTCTGCTGCCCCATGCGCTCGACCTGCTGGCAGGGCTGACCTCGCATGAGCCGAGCAGCCATGAGCCTGGCAACTCCGAGTCAAGTAGTCCTGAGGCAAGGACCAGCCATGAGATTTAATCCTGTAGCCGCCGCCGGAGCCGTGGCGCCGCATCACTCCCGCTTCGGCTTTCTGATGAAGTGGAATCTCGCCATCCTTGCCTTGCTCAAGCCGTTGGGAGCGTGGGGGGTGGGCGCGATTGCGGTGATCGATTCGGCGGCGATTCCCATGCCGCTCGATGCGATGGTGGTGGATTACGTCGTACACGACCATGCGCGGGCCGTGGTGTATTGCCTGATGGCCGCGCTGGGCTCGGCCGTCGGCAGCCTGCTGCCCTACTTCCTTGGTCGTGCGGGCGGCGAGCTTTTCCTGCTGAAGCGGATCAATCGCGAGCGCTACGAGAAGCTGCGCGATCGCTTCGAGAAGCAGGAGTTTCTCGCGATCATGCTACCCGCGATGGCGCCGCCGCCATTCCCCGTGAAGCTGTTCGAGTTTGCTGCGGGCGTCTTCGAGATGCGGCTGGTCTGGTACTTCAGCGCGATCTTTCTGGGCAAGTTCATCCGCTTCGTGGTGGTGTCGTTCCTCATCATCTTCTTCGGACAGAAGATTCTGACAACTGCAATGGGCGCGCTCCACCATCACTTCGGCCTGGTCCTTGCCGGGTGTGGGGTGCTGCTCCTGCTACTCGCGATCTACGTGATCCGCAAGCTCTTCGATGGAAAGCGGGGAGTAAAGTTCCCCGCGGAAGAGGAAGACAAAACTTAACACCGATCAGTGCGGATAACACCAATCAGTGCAAGATCTGCTGCACTCAAATTCGTGTCATCCGCACTGATCCGTGTTAGGCCTTTGCGATCTGTCCGTCATGCAGACTCTCAGCGATGCTGGCTGCAAGAGCGGGTAGGCCAAACAGTGCGCCGGCGGTGATAGCGGTCGACATGGCGTCGTTCGCGTAGAAGGGAATCGCCGTGACAAAGCAGGTCCCGAGACCGGCAAGCGTATGGGCGTAGAGCGTGCCGCCAGCCCAGAGCGCGAAGTTGCTCAGGATGAAGAACGACGTGGACGAGGCGAGAACTGCGCCACCCACCTTGAGGGCCGAAGGCTTACCCGCGAGAAGCTGGTGACCCATCAGGCAGACCGCCGCGTACCAGACCCAGGTGACAACATAGTGGCTGGCGTGGAAGGCGTAGGAGTATGCGCAGACGGTGAGGTAGTAGTCGGTCGCCATCAGGGCAAGCACGGCGAAGACCGTCTGCCAGCGACTCCGGCGTGCTCCGAAGAAGAGCAGGCCGCCACCCACCGCAGTAAAGCCGACGCTGGTGGTGTGGAAGGCGTGGGGAAGAAGGCGGCTGAGAACTGCGACGAGGAGAGCTACATAGGCTGTCATGGGGAAGATCCTTAATCCGGAGAGACACGGAGGCGCACAAGAAGCTGCCAGTCTCAATTCTGGGCCTTCAGAAGCAGTGGGTCAACTCAATCCTGCTGGTCGGTCTCCTCCTGTGCATTGTCCGCGAGGAGCGTACCAGCCCGGTTCAGAAGTTGCAGGGTGGCCTCGATGCCTTCAACGATCGATGCCTCGGGCTGGTCAGGATGGGCCTGCTGGAACGCTTTCAGGAGTGCTCCCCGTTCTCGTGAGCCATCAAGCAGAAGAACGAACTCCCGGACGACAGGGTCTGCGACGCTGAGGGTCGTGTGGAGCAGCGTAGTGACCGTATCGGCGGTCGATGCCTCCTGCCGCGCAATGGCGCTCACAAGCGGACGCCTCCCAACGCGGCTGCTCACTGGAGCCTTCCAGGTGTGCAGCGTGATGACGCGCGCGACGACGAGGCGGATCAGCAGGGTGAAGAACTCGGCGTCCAGCGCAACATCATTCGAGGTCAGGAGGCTCGCGATCTCGGCGAAAGGGACCGAGGATGGCCATGCAGCGATCAGATGGTCAAGGAGCGCGATGGTTCCCGGGTGCTGGCTCTCCATCTGTAACGTGTTCGGAAGGATGAAGACGCGCTTTGCGGGGTCCGCAGCCGTGGCCACCTGCGCGGGCGATGCGAAGCGCAGAAGGCTGAGACGATCGAGGCGCAGGTCGATCGTCACAGGGCGATCCGTGCGACAGAGCAGGGTCTCGCGGTACTTGCGCATCCGGGCGAAGTCGAGAATCTGCTCCTCGGCAAGCCAGTCTCCATGGGCCATCGCCTTTGCGGTGGCGGCGGTCTTGGGCTGGAAGCAGGCGTCGTTCGGAGGCGGCATGGAGGCTTCGCTTACATATCGGAGCCCGTGCCCGCCAGCGTGGCTGACAAAGGTCGTCACCGAAACGGGTCTCTGTGCCGGAGCCAGTTCATCGTGGAAGATGACGCCATGGCCACGCTTGCGAAGCTGTTTGATCTGCGACTCCAGCAGCAGCCGAAGCGGATCGTGCTCCGGTCGCGCCTCAATTACGAACTGCATCAGCTCAAGACCCTGGTTGATGCCTTCGATCGGGTCGTCCGAGGCGGTGGAGCGCAGCGAAAGTATGTCCCGGTTGAGATCCCGCAGATGACCGCCGGGCAGGGCGTTGTAGCTGATGAAGCCGATCCCGTTCGGGGCGAGGTGGTCGCGGCAAAGGGCGAGCAGGGCGTCGCGGACGTGCTCCGGCACCCAGGCATAGACGCCGTGCGCGATGATGTAGTCGAAGGTGCCTAACGGCTGGGACGGATCGTCACCGACGGTCAGGATATCCGCCTGGAAGATGCGAACGTTGGTAAGTCCGAGTTGCCGGATGCGTTGCTGCGCGTGGGCGACGGGAACACTCGCCAGATCGAAGCCTACAAACTCCCCCCCGGGAATGCTGTAGGCCATCGGGATGAGATTGGAGCCTTCATTGCAGCCAACTTCGAGGACGCGGCATCGTTCAACGGGCGTCGGATCCAGGCCGTGCAGGATGGCCATCGTGGCTAATGAATCAGGATGCGTGTTGGCGTAGGCAAAGCCAGGGTAGGCGATCAGGTCGTAGACATCGGGGGCTGCAGGCACTCGGAACTCCTCAAACAGAGTGAAGGTGATCGTTACTTCTTCATGGCCTTCATATCATGGCCGCCCTGATGCAGGATCAGGTTCGTGATCTTGCCTTGATCGTCCTTGACGAACTCGATCTCGGCAGGGAAAAGGAGTGGGAAGAATTTAGTTTCGGATTCGGCGTACACCGGGAACTTCGGCTGGCCTGTTCCCTGGACCATCAGCTTGCCATCTTCGGCCGTAACGACGAGGCTGAAACTTGGTTGCAGCTCGAATGTGCCGGTGTAGGTGGCGAGGATCTTCGGATCCACGGTAATGGCGGTGCGGACGGTCGGGTGGTAGTCCGGCCAATTGTAGGCTGCGGCGATACTATGCAAAATCTCGTCCGCGATCGCGGAGCCGCCCTGCGCGTTGGTCATGATAACGGCACCATCGCCGCCCTGTTCGTACGCGACCATCATGCTCTCAAAGCCGTCATTGACGCCGCCATGCGAGAAGTAGGGATTCGTGGGCGCACCGCTGATGAAGAGGCCAAGCCCGGCGGAGGTCATGATAGGCGTCAGCATCTGGCGCGTCATCTCGGTGGAGAGGACGTGGTTCGACTTGCCCTGGAGCGAAGTCTGCAACTCCATCGCGAAGCGTGCAAGGTCGGAGGGCGTGGTCCAGAGTCCCGCAGCAGCCAACTCGGCATACGTATGTGGGCCTCCGGGGACGGGCTTGTTATCGGTGTAATACGGCGTGGCGGCGTTAGCCATACGATCGGCAGGCAGCGGCTGCTGGTCCGTGCTGTAGGTCATCCCGATAGGTGCGAAGACGACGTCGTGGAGGAGCGTTGGGAAGGGCTCCTTGGTGATGTCGATCAGCATCTGCTGCATGATCGTATAGCCGCCGCCGGAGTAGTTGTTGATGACGCCCGGCGCGGCCTCGCTCCGGATAGGTGCGCTATTCGCGGGCTTCTCGCCGTTCAGCACCTGCACCAGCGTAGGGACGGGCTCACCTGCTGCGTAGCCACGGAAGCCATGCACCGTAATGCCGCCGGTGTGCGTGAGCAGTTCGCGAAGAGTGACAGGCTTGCCAGTGGTGATAGGAGCGGCAGGTAGCTTCCAACTGGTGAGGTACGTGTTGACATCGGCATCGAGCGAAAGCTTGCCCTGCTGGACGAGGTGGAGCGCAGCGATAGCGGCGATCGGCTTGCTGATCGAACCAGCCTGAAAGAGAGTCTCCGGGGTCACCGGTGGACCGTCAAGACGGGTGACGCCGAAGCCCTGCGCCCATTCAATCGAACCATGATGGATAACGGCAATGCTGACGCCGGGGATGTGGAGCGCGGCCATGCGTTCAGCAAGGGTATGAGTGGGGTGGGGGTCGTCCTTGAGGATGATGGACGGCGTCAGTCCGGCCTCAACCTGCTGGATGTGCTGCTTAGCCTCTGGCGTCAAAGCAGGCGATTGTTGTGCGCGCAAAGCAGGTGCAGCACAGAGCGTAAGGACGAGCAGGCTGGCAAAGATGACGTTTCGTAACATGCGGCTTCCCTCTGGTGCAGCATTGGGTCACAGCGATTTCAGAGCCCGGTGGATATGAGACGGATGGAAGCCGCTAGTGTTGCGGTCGGCCGTTCATCTCCATGATCTTGATCCGGCGGTCGGCGTCAAGGTAGACGATGCCGCCAAGTGGAGGCATCGTACGGCCTCGCATGAAGGGTGTGTCGTACATGAAGCGTAGGTCGCGAAACGTGACCTCGGTGAAACCGTCCCCATCGGGACCGATGTCGGTGACCATCGGCCAGGAGGACCAGTCAAGGTAGACCTCCCCAAGCCAACTCCGTTTCGCGGGGAGTGTAGCAATCGTCGTCGGAGGTTTATAAAGCAGGTCGTCGGGCGTGGTGGTGAGGGTGCCGCTGAGCGTTTCGGCGACGCCAAGCTGGAAGGCCGTGGGCAGCTCGGCGATAACATGCCAGCGGTACGGATTGATCGGCTCAGGGCTCGCAAAGACGCGACGGACTTGCGCACCGTCGTAGTCGCCAGCGGTAGCGAGGTCGATCGCCTTGCTGTGCTCCGATGCCCGCCAGCCCCAGAGCGCGAGCATCGCGATCAGGCCGCCGATCGCCCAGCCTCGACCGCGGAAGGGCTGCCGCCGCGCACCGACCTCGCTGCCGACCAGCCCGAAGAGCGCAGGCGCAATCAAGGCAACAAGCAGGATCGCGAAGAGAACAGGCTCGAAGATGAAGACGAACGATCCTGCGTACCAATGCGCGTTGAACGGGAAGAAGGGCCGAACGCCGTAGTTGTTCGTCCAGTCCAGAAAGATGTGGCTGAGCAGGGCGATTACGGAGAAGAGCCAGAGCATCCCCCACCGCACCGGCGCAAGCGTCGGATACCCGCGCCTAACCCGCCAGCGGTGCAGCAGCCAGATGAGACCCACAACCAGTGCGGCTTCGAACGGTATGCCCAGGAAGGTGTGCGTCCATCCGCGATGGTGCTGAAAGCCCGCGACCGGCCCATCAACGGACCACAGAGTGTCGAGGTCAGGAGCCTCGGCAGCGAGTGTCATGGCGAGCGTGGTGTAGGCGGCCCTGCGATTCAGGCCGGTGCGAGCCAAACATGCCCCGGTCAGGAAATGCGTCACTGGTTCCATGCAGCCAGCATAGCGGAGGTTCGCTTCGAGAGGGTACCGCAACGGGAAAGCCGTGCGTTGACAGTTGATCATCGAGGCGGTGTGATGATGGTGCAGGCAGCAGATGCCATGCGGTAACGAGGCTGACCATGAAGCAGGATCGACGGACCTTTCTCAAGAAGGCCACAACGCTGGCCGCAGGATCATCTGCAGCAATGGTGCTGCCCGTAAGAGCATTTGCGACTCAGGAGACGGTTCCTCCCAACGCCCCGACATGGACCGCGACCACACAGGCGGCACCATGGCAGCTACAGCCGCTTCGACCGGCAGGCTGGCGGTGGGACACCCTCGACGTGACGGTGAGCCTCGAGACCGAACAGCCAGCCGGGCAGTCAGCCATCAGAGGCTTCGGCGCATGCTTCAACGAGCTTGGCTGGACGTCGCTCCAGAAGCTGACGCCCACCGATCGCGCGAGCGTCTTCGAAGAGATGTTCGCACCGGGCAAAGGCGCAAACTTCACGATCTGCCGCATGCCTGTCGGCGCGAACGACTTCTCACGCGGCTGGTACTCCTACGACGAAACGTCCGACGACTTCTCGCTCCAACATTTCAGCATCGCGAACGACCTCGAAACGTTGGTGCCATTTATCAAGAGCGCGCAGCGGTACAACCCTGCACTCAAGCTCTGGGCTTCGCCGTGGAGCCCGCCGAGTTGGATGAAACGCAACAAGTTCTACGCCGAGGCAGATCAGTTTCCCGGCTGGCTTCCGAATGGCATTCGTCCCGATCAGGTCGGCAAAGAAGGTACGGACATGTTCATCCAGAAGCCGCGCTTTTTCGAGGCTTACGCCGAATACTTCGGCAAGTTTATCGATGCCTACAAACAGCAGGGCATCGAGGTCGGCATGGTCATGCCGCAGAATGAGTTCAACTCAGCACAGGCTTTTCCAAGCTGTACCTGGACGCCGGAAGGCCTCGCTCAGTTCATCCGGCGGCTCGGCCCGGTGATGGCGAAACGCAACGTCGAGGTCTTCTTCGGAACGCTGGAGCGGGGTAACAAAGACCTGCTCAGCCATGTGTTGGCGGACCCGGAGGCAGGGCGCTGGATCAAGGGTGTCGGTCTGCAGTGGGCGGGCAAGACCGCGCTTGCTGCCATCCACAAGGAGCACCCGGCACTGACGATCTACCAGTCCGAGCAGGAGTGCGGCGACGGCAAGAATGACTGGAGTTATGCCGCCTACTGCTGGAACCTGATGAAGCATTATCTGTCCGATGGCGCAACCGGCTACATGTACTGGAACATCTCGCTGCTACCCGGCGGTGCAAGCCACTGGGGCTGGCCGCAAAACTCGCTGATCACCGTTAAGCCGGATGGCAGCTACCAGTTCAACCACGAGCACTACGTTCTCAAGCATGTGAGCCACTTCGTACAGCCGGGAGCGAAGCGCCTGACCACCGACGGCACCTGCGACGACGTGCTGGCCTTCCTGAACCCTGATCGAAGTGTCGCTGTCATCCTGCGCAATGAGAGCAGCCTGGAGCGACCCGTTGATGTCACCATCGGCGACATGAAGGTGCCGGGAACAATGCAGGCGGACTCCTTCAACACACTGTTGATCAAGCACTGGGCGTAGACCGGGAGTTCCGTAATGCAGGATGCCGAGACGATCTGGAGCGGAGACGGTCGTTGGACGGGAGAATCAGTCTGTTGTGCCGATTCTCCCGTCAGCATCTTTGCTAAGCGACGATGTTCCCGTTGTACGCGTCACGCACAACGTTCTCGAGGAAGTTCGCAGCAGCGTTGATGGGCGAATTGACGAAGACGGCCATCTCCATGTCCTCAGGCAGGTAGAAGGCGACAGCCTGCTCCGTCTGGCCGGAGCCGTTCTCCCACAGACCATTCTTCGAGTAGGTGAAGGCGCCATCAAGTGGCCGCGCGACTTTCCAGTCGATGCCGAACATGTTGTCAAGCATCTGCTGCGCGTGTGCGGGCGACATGATGGTATTCCCGCGGCGGAAGGAGCCCATGATCTTGAGCAACTGAGCGACGGAGAAGTGCCATCCAGCGGCACCGCAGACCGTCGAGAGGTCACCGGAGTTCCAGCCATGGCCTGTAGCCGGGCTGTTGTAGGCGAGTGCATCGCCGGCGTTGTGAGCAAGCGTGCCGTTCGATCCGGTCTGCGGGAAGATGTTTGCGTTGACGTAGTTGCGATAGCCGTTGATCGTGATGATGTCCCAGAACTGATCATTGAAGGGAACAGCGTAGGTAGCGCCGACAGCGATATCGCCCTGGATCACCGAGAGCAGAATGCGAAGAATAGAGAAGTTGGAGTTCTCATACTGCGCGTGCTTCTGGAGGGGGACACCAGCGGCAACCTGTGCCTTCACGGAGAGGAAGTCCGCGCCGCCATTGGTAAAGCCGGAGGTGTGCGTCATCAACTCCCGGAAGCTCACGGTCGCGATGTTCGGTCCCTTTACCCAGTAGTGGGGCAGATAGGGCGCAATGCTGGCATCGTAGGAGATGTTGTGCGCGTCGAGAACCTTGGTCATCGAGATGGCCGTGATCATCTTGCTGAGGCTGGCAACGTGCATCGGAACCTGTGGGTTCCAGCCCGTGGCCACGTCCGACGGCGTCTGCGCCCAGTTCCACTCGAGCGTGTAGATGACCGAACCATGCTGCTGGAGCTGCATGACATATCCGGTCACGGAGTTCTTGAGCGCGGCATGCAGCGTATTGCAAAAGCCTGCTCCGTTGAGGTGAGCCACCTGTGGGCCATGCGGGATGGCGTGGGCAGGCGGCTGCTTGAGATCGATCTTCTCCGTGGTGATGTTGAGGATGTTTGAGGGAACGATGACGTGCGCCCTGAGCGCGGTCTCATCGATCTGAAGGTCTTGTGTGGTGGTGCTGTTCATAACGTCTTCCTGTCGAATTCTTCGAATATCTATGGGGCCCGTGAACATGGTGTCGTCGAAAGACCGAACGTATCGCGCCTTCCAGATAAAATTGGCGGATGGTTTCCGAGCTCACACCCGACCAGCAGATCCAGGCGCTCCGCGACGACCTGCGCCACCATGAACACCTCTACTACGTGATGGACGCGCCAGAGCTGACCGACGCGCAGTACGACGAGCGCATGGAGCGGCTGAAGGCCCTCGAGGCAGCGCATCCTGAGCTGATCACAACCGACTCTCCCACGCAGCGGGTCGGCGGCAAGCCACGCGATGGCTTCGTTAAGACGCCGCACTCACGGCCCATGCTCTCCCTTGACAACGCCTTTAGCGAAGCCGATCTGCGGGCGTGGGATCAGCGCGTCCGCAACGGTCTGCCGAGCACCGAAAAGGTTCGCTATGTGTGCGAGTTGAAGCTCGACGGCCTGTCGCTCGCCCTCCACTATGGCGAGGGCGCCAAGGGCTCGGCTCATCTCGAACGCGGCATCACCCGCGGCGATGGAAGCACCGGCGAAGATGTCTCCAGCAATGTCCGGACGATCCGCAGTGTGCCCCTCAGTGTCTCCGCAGCGAAGTTGAAGGCTGCAGGGCTCCCGCAAAGCTTCGAGGTCCGTGGGGAGGTCGTCTTGCCTCATGCGGCCTTCGTCAAGATGAACGAGGAGCGCGTCGCTGCCGGTCAGGCTCCGGCTGCGAATCCGCGCAACGCGGCTGCAGGAACAATCCGCACACTCGAGCCCAACATCGTGGCGCAGCGGCGGCTCGAACTTTACGCGTACTTTCTACTGACGCGCGACGGTGAGTTCCTCATGCCGCTCCAGTCGGACGCTCTCGAGGCCTTGAAGCACGCTGGCTTCCTCGTCAACCCGCACGCGACGGTGGTCGACACCATCGACGACGTGTTGACCTTCATCGCGAAGATGGATAGCCTGCGCGACTCCCTCGGCTACGAGATCGACGGTGTCGTCATCAAGCTCGACGCAACGTCACAGCAGCGGCGGCTCGGCTTTACCGGCAAGGCTCCGCGCTGGGCGATGGCCTATAAATTCGCCGCGCGCGCAGGCACGACCCAGCTTGTAAACGTGCTCTTCCAGGTAGGCCGCACCGGCAAGCTCACCCCGGTCGCCGCGTTGACCCCTGTGCTAATCGGCGGCACAACCGTCACCCGCGCAACGCTCCACAATGCAGACGAGATCGCACGGCTCGGCGTAAGGATCGGCGACTATGTCTCGGTCGAGCGCGGCGGCGACGTCATCCCAAAAATCACCGGCGTAGCTGAGGACACCAAACATCCGCGAGGCACACAGGAGATTCTCTTCCCGACCCTGTGCCCCATTTGCGCAAGCGAACTGATGCGCGTAGAGGGCGAGGTCGACTGGCGTTGCGTCAACAACTCCTGCCCGGCGCGTGTTCGCGAAGAACTGCTGCACTGGGCATCTCGCGGCGTGATGAACATCGAAGGACTTGGCGATGCGATGGTGGCCCAGCTACTCGGCCAGAGCGCGGAGCTTGGCGGCATGGCCGAAGAGGTCACGGAGGAGGGCGCACCCGTGCTCTCGCGGACCCCGCTGATCCACACCATCGGCGATCTGTACCGGCTGACGCGCGAGCAGCTGCTCGGCCTCGAGCGCGTCGGCGAAAAGACCGCAGATACGTTGCTGGCTGAGATCGCTCGATCAAAGAAAGCCGGACTCGCACGGGTACTTCTCGGCCTCGGCATACGCTTCGTAGGAGAGCGAACCGCGCAGCTTCTTGCGGAGCACTTCGGCTCGATGGATGCCCTCAAGCATGCAACGCAGGAAGAACTCATCGCCGTCAATGAGGTTGGGCCGAAGGTCGCGCAGGGTGTTGTGGAGTTCTTCGCTGTCGATAAAAATCAGTCGCTCGTTGCGGACCTGCAATCACTGGAGCTCGCAATGGTCGCAGAGAAGCGCGTCACAACCGACACCCTCTCCGGGCTGACCTTTGTCCTCACTGGAACGCTCCCAAATCTCACCCGCGACCAGGCCAAGGAAAAGATCGAGGCTGCGGGAGGAAAAGTCTCCGGCTCCATCAGCAAGAAGACGAGCTACCTCATTGCGGGAGAAGAGGCAGGTTCGAAGCTCGACAAGGCAACCTCACTAGGCGTCGCCGTGCTCGATGAAGCCGGTCTGCTCGCTCTTTTGGGTGAGTCAGCCTAGCGTGATCTTCCGAGCCAAATGTCGGCAGCATTATCGCCGGGAATAGCCTGAGAAGTTCTTTGCGTGTTCAGTCGTGCAATGATTACCGCACACTCGTCACAAGCAACGCTCTGCACTCAAGGAGATCTATGATCCTCGCGCTCGCATTTATCCTCGGCATCGTAGCTGGACTACGGGCCATGACGGCGCCCGCAGCCGCAAGCTGGGCTGCGAAACTCGGCCTGCTCAACCTCGCTGGCACACCCCTCGCCTTCCTCGGCTATCACTACACCGCGTACATCTTCACGCTCTTCGCCATAGGAGAGTTGATCACCGATAAGCTGCCGAAGACTCCGAGCCGCAAGGTGCCGATGCAATTCATCACCCGCGTCGTCAGCGGCGCACTCGTCGGTGCGGCGATAGGAATCGCTGCTCATCAACTCATCGTCGGTCTCGTCCTCGGCGCTGTTGGCGCGGTCGTCGGCACACTTGGCGGATCGGCCGTTCGCGGCAGGCTTGCCAGCCTCTTCGGCAAGGATCTTCCCGCAGCCCTGCTTGAGGATGTCGTAGCGATCATCCTCGCCGTAGTTGTCGTCACACGGCTCGGCTAAAAAGAAAGGCCCGCCGCAGAAATCTGCGACGGGCCATTTGCTGCGCCGAAATTACAGCTTCGGTAGTTGCGATGTATCCCATCCGCCGCCCAGCGCCTTGATCAACAGAACGCTCGCATCCATCTGGCGTCGCTCGATGTCGATGTCATTGCGCTCATTGACAAGAGCCGTCGTCTGCGCCGTCACAACCTGCAGGTATGTATCCAGGCCGCCGACATACCGATTGTTGAAGATCTGCACCGCAGACTCCGCCGCCTCGGTAGCACGATGCTGCTGCTCCGCCTCGTTTTGCAGAACGCGCAAGACCGCAAGGTTATCTTCTACCTGCTGAAATGCCGTCAGCGTGGTCTGCCGATAGTTAGCAACCGTCTCGTCGTAGGTCGCCTTTGCCTGGACCACGACCGAGCGTCGCCGGCCATAGTCGAACAGGGTCTCAGACACGGTAGGGCCAGCCGACCAAAGAATGCTCGACGTCTTCGCCAAGTTAGTGATCGTCGTCGCCTCAAGCCCAGCTGCTGCGCTGAAGGAGACCGTCGGATAGTAGGCAGCAGTTGCAATTCCAACACGATCGTTCTGCTCTGCCATGCGTCGCTCTGCCGCCGAAATATCTGGCCGTCGCTCCAGCAACTCCGAAGGAAGCGCTACAGGAATTGATGGCGGCTGGGTAGCCAGCGGCGACGCAGCAAGCGTAAACGAGGCAGGCGGCTTACCGATCAGCACCGCAATCGCATGCTCATACTGCGCGCGGATGACGGCAACATCACTGGCCTGCACCCGGGCCGCTTCGAGCTGTGTCTTCGCCTGGTCAACGTCCGACTTCGGCGACACTCCACCCTCAAAGCGATTTGAGGTGATCCGATAAGCCTCGTCATAGGTCTTGACCGTATCGTTCAGCAGCTTCTCTTCCGCATCTGCGGCCCGCGCTTCGAAGTAGTCCACGGCAAGCTCAGACTGCAGGCTCAGCAGCGCCGATTGATAGTCGCCCGCACTGGCCGTCGCCTCTTCGCGTGCTGCGCTGACGCTTCGCCGAATGCGGCCCCACAGGTCAACCTCGTAGCTGATCGACAGGGGAAGCTGTAGATCGCCGCCACCAATCCCGTTGCTGTTCGCGTTGATCGAACTGAAGTACGGTCGATTGGACGACTCGCGCAAACCGGCATACGACGGGGAAGTCCCGATCGTCGGTGCAAGGCTGGCCCGGTTGAACTGGATCAATGCCCGCGCCTCTCGAAAGCGCGCCTCTGCCTGTTTGGCAGTCTGGTTCTCGGTGGCGATCTGGGGTTCCAGCTCGTTGAGTTGGGAGTCGCTGAACATCGTCCACCAGGTGCCGCGCAGCTTCGTATCTGCTGGCTGAGCGCGCTGCCAGGCTTTATCTTCTTTGAAATCAGGAGCGAGGGGTGCTGCTGGTTTGACGTACTTCGGTCCAACCATGCAGCCACTAAGCATCAGCGTTGCCGTAGCGACTGTTGCTGTAATGCGACGATTCATTGAGCACCTGCCGTTTTGTGGGGCTCCGCGACGTGGACCTGTTGTCCGCTGGCCAGAGAGTCCGATGGATCTACGATAACCTGATCCGCGGCCGTTAAGCCGGAACCGATCTCGACAGTCTCTCCAGCATCATGCGCGATGGTCACTGGAACCAGGACAGCGCGGCCGTCGCGAACAACACCAACCCGCAGGCCTTCGCTACGAAAAAGCAACGTATTCGAGGGAAGCGTCAGCGTGCTCCCATGGTCCGGTATCTTGAAATGAACAAATACATACGCTCCAGGCAGCAGCAGGCCCTTCGGGTTATCCACATCGACTTCCACGTTCAACGTTCGAGTCGCCGAATCGATAGCGTTGGAGTTGCGAGCAATTTTGCCGACAAACTTCTCCTTCGGATACTCATCAAGCGTCAGCGTAGCTTCTGCACCGTCGTGGATGCCCGCCGAGTATGCCTCGGGCACGGACACAAACACGCGGATGCCCCCGATCGCAGCCATATGAAAAAGCTCCTGCGGCGTCGTGTTCGCGCCGGCAGCAATCAGCGAGCCAATATCGATGCGGCGCGCCGTCACAATGCCATCAAATGGAGCATAGACGTTCTCAAACGAAACAAGCTGCTGCAGCCTTCGGACGCTCGCCTCAGACGCATCGACCGCCGCCTGCTTCGCCTCCGCATCGCTTACCGCCTGATCGGTTTCCTGCCGTGAAACCGAGTTCGACTTGAGTAGATTCTGATACCGAACGGCGGTCGTGTTGGCGAGATTGAGGTTAGCTTGCGAGCTCTTCAAGTCGGCCTGCGCCACCTGCAACTGCTGATCAGTCTCCGGCGTCTCGATCTGCGCCATCAGTTGGCCCTTGCGTACATGAGCACCAATATCGAAGTACCACTTCTTCAGATAGCCGCTGGTTCGCGCATAGATCGGCGTGTCTGTGAAGGCCTGTGTACTGCCGGGCAGCGAGATCTCGGCCGATAGCGTCGAGCCGGAAGGATGAATAACCTCCACGGTCGGAATAGCAGCGATCTTCGTCTGCTTCGCCAACTCGCGCTCTGCCGCAGCACGCGACAGCACGCCGTAAGCAATAACCACCAGCAGCACGATCACGACGACGGCAAGCACAAGCCATACCGCACTGGGCAGGCCACGCTTGGGCGGTCCTGGCTGGATATCGGTCGGGTTAGCGTGCGAGGGGGTTGTCATCTCTTCGTTCCTTGGTTCCGATATCGTGCTGGGCATACTGGCTGTCTCTCCGGTCTCGCTCATGGTTAGTCTCCTGCCGCCATCTGCTCATGGGTCTGGTGCAAGGGTGCATCTGATTGCTCACGGCGCGCATGCAGCAGGGCGAATACCGCAGGAACAAAGATCAGGGTCGCGATGGTCGCGCAGGAGAGACCGCCAATCACGGCGCGTCCCAGCGGTGCGTTCTGCTCACCGCCTTCGCCTGCTCCCAGTGCCATCGGGATCATGCCGATAATCATCGCCAGCGCCGTCATCATGACCGGTCGGAAGCGAGTCGCACCAGCTTCAATCGCCGCCATAATCGGATCTCCATGATGCTCGAATCGCTCCTTCGCGAAGGACACGACCAGAATACTATTGGCCGTTGCAACGCCCATGCACATGATCGCGCCCATCAGAGCCGGCACGCTCAACGTCGTACGTGTTGCGAACAGGAACAGCACAATACCCGCAAGCGCCGCTGGCAGCGCCGTAATGATGATGAACGGATCAAGCCACGATTGGAAGTTCACCACGATCAGCAGGTAGACCAGCACGATAGCGAAGGCCAGCCCACCAATCAGTCCGATGTACGACGAGTTCATGGTCTCGATCTGGCCGCGAACCCGCGCAAAGCTGCCGCGCGGCAGGTCCTTCCGGTTGGCATCGACGATCTTCTGGATATCCTTGCCGACAGCGCCGAGATCGCGTCCCTGCACGTTGCCGTAGATGTCGAGCGTTCGCCGAATGTTGTAGTGGCTGATGATCGGCATCTCAGCTGAGCGGCTGATTGTTGCAACATCAGCCAAAATCTCCGGCTGTTTTGCAGCCGCTGCGGAGAGCGGAATATTCTGCAGATCGTTCAGCGTCTGGAAGTCATACTGCGGTGACTGCGCCACCATGCTGTAGTTCACGCCGTTCTTTGGATTCAGGTAGAACATCGGCGTCAACTGGTTGCTGCCGCTCAAAATGTTCAGGATGCTTGTACCGACATCGCGCTGGGAATATCCACCCTGCACAGCCTTCGTTCGATCGACGGCGATGTCGAGCACGGGATAATCATCCGGCTGTTCAATGCGCAGGTCGACCAGTCCGGGAACCTGCTTCAACTGATCCAACATCGTGTTCAGCACCTTGCGGTTGCCAACAAGGTCAGAGCCCTCAATCTGAACATCGATAGGCGAGGGCAGACCGAAGTTCAAAATCTGCGTCACGATATCGGAAGGCAGGAAGTAGAAGATCGTCCCCGCAAACTCCTTCGGCAGATTCTTGCGGAACGCTTCCACATACTCAATCGTCGGATGATGATCTTCCTTCAACGAGACGAGAATGTCCGCATCGCCCGCACCAAAGAGGCCAGACGTCGCGTGCTGTGTGTTCAGTGTGCTGTACGGCAGGCCGATGTTATCGAGAATCGTATCCATCTCACCCGCCGGAACCGTCTTGCGGATGGACTGTTCAACGAGGTCACAGAGCTTGGCCGTATCCTCGATGCGTGTTCCCGTACGCGCCCGCACATGCAGAATGAACGCGCCATTGTCCGTGCTTGGAAAGAAGTTGCGGCCAAGGAACGGCACCAGAATAAACGCGCATACGCAAACCAGCAGGAAAATCGGCACGAAGAACACGCGCATTCCTACCAGGCGCCCCAGCAGATCCTCGTACGTTGCACGTACCCTCTCGAACCCGCGATTGAACGCCCTTTGAAACCGTGCAAAGAGATTGCGGGACGGCACCGCGTGATGATCGTGCGCCTTGAGCAGGTACATCGAAAGCGTAGGCACCAGCGTTCGAGAGAGGATGTACGACGCAAGCATTGCGAAGACGACCGATTCCGCCAGCGGAACAAAAAGGTACTTCGCCACGCCACTCAGGAAGAACATCGGCAGGAACACAATGCAGATACAAAGCGTCGACACCAGCGCCGGAACCGAGATCTGCGCCGCACCCTCGAGGATGGCCGTATTCAGCTCATTACCTTCCTCAAGATAGCGCTCAATATTTTCAATGGTCACCGTCGCATCGTCCACCAGGATGCCGACAGCCAGCGCCAGTCCGCTCAGCGTCATGATGTTGATCGTCTGCCCAAGCAGTCCAAGGACGATGATCGACGAAAGAATCGACAGCGGGATAGATACCGCGATGATGACCGTGCTGCGCCAGCTTCCAAGGAACAGCAGGATCATCAGGCCGGTCAGCACGGCAGCAATAATGGCCTCGCGAATAACGCCTTCGATCGACCCGCGAACGAAGACAGACTGATCGCCAATCGGGGTCATCTTCAGTTCGGAGGGCACCGTCAGTGCGATCCGCGGAAGCAGTGCACGCACGCCCGACACGACATCCAGCGTAGAGGCGTTACCTGACTTCAGCACCGTCACCAGGACTCCGCGATGGCCATCCTGCCGGACGATGTTGGTCTGCGGAATGCTGCCGTCAGCGATCGACGCCACATCACGCACATAGATCGTCGTTCCGTTCACCTGCTTCAGCGGCAGGTTCCGAAGTCCCTCAAGCGTTACCGGAGACGAGTTCAGATGAATGTCGTATTCGGCGAATCCAATCTTCGCCGTACCACCCGGTTGAACGATATTCTGCGACGCCAGCGCATTGAGTACATCCGATGGCGAAAGCCCCTGGGATTGCAGCGCCTTCGGATCAAGGTTGACCATGATAGTGCGCTGTTTGCCGCCGTACACACTGGGGATCACCGCGCCCGGTACGGTAACAAGCTGCGTACGCACGAAGTTCAAACCAATATCGTTGAGTTGCTGTTCTGTCAGACCGCGACCTGAAAGCCCAAGCTGCAGAATCGGAACGCTCGACGCGCTGAAGTTGATAATCTGCGGCGGCAGAATCCCCGGCGGTAAGCTGCGCAGTTCAAACTCGGAAGCGGCACTTACCTGTGCATTCGCCGTGTCCAGGCTCGCGCCCGGCTGCAGATAAACCTTGACGATGGCCTGACCGTTATAGGTCGTTGACTCGATGTGCTGAATGTTATCGACCAGCGTCGTCAGCACCTTCTCAAACGGCGTCGTAATGCGCCCTTCAAGGTCAGTCGGATTCAGGCCCGTATACTGCCAGGCGATCGACACCACAGGGATATTGATGTTTGGAAAGATATCCGTAGGCGTGTTCAGAATCACCACTGGCGCAGCAATCAGAATGAGAATCGCCAGCACGATAAAGGTGTAGGGCCGGGTCAGGGCTAGCTTAACGATCCACATAGTCGGTACTTTGCCTCGAGGAATTTGAGCGAAACACTCTACATAGAAGTAGACACTGCCGTCATCCTAAGGTTTCACAGTTTATTCCGGTGCCGTGTATCGGATTGACCGATAGCAGGGTATAAATTGAGTTGCAATGGAACTAAGACACCTACGCTATTTCTGCGCCGTGGCGGAACAAGGCACATTTAGCAAAGCCAGCCGCATCCTGCATGTCTCGCAGTCCGCAATCAGCGAGCAGATCGCCGATCTGGAGCGCGAGATGGGCGGCCCATTGTTGGATCGGCAACCCCGCCAGACCCGCCTTACCCCGCATGGTGCCCTCTTCCTCGTCGAGGCTAGAAAGACCCTCCTTGCTGCCGAGCGCGCCATCGATGTTACCCGCCGCTCCATGCATGGCCAGATTGGCACCCTGGCGATCGGGTTCTTTCTCTGGGGTGCGGGCGACTTTTTCTCCCGCATCATTCGCGATTACCGGGAACTGCATCCCGATGTACGGCTATCCCTCTTTGAGATGCACGCCAATGTTCAGATGGACGCGCTGATCTCGGGCAAGATCGACGTAGGCTTCACCCGTCCGCTCGAGCCGCCCTTCGACCGCCTGCTCTGTGCGGAGCTTCTCTACCGCGATCCCATTGTCGTTGCGCTGCCGCGAAGCCATCCTCTCGCCGGTAAGACCATCCCCGTAGCCGCCCTCGCCGAAGAGCGCTTCGTCATGCTTGAGCGCGAGCAGAACCCGACGATCTTCGATAGCATCCTGGCGCTCTGTTCCGGGGCTGGCTTCTCGCCGGAGATCGCCCACCGCTCCCTCGGCTGGCCGAGCATCCTCACCCTCGTCGAGTCAGGGGAGGGCATCGCCCTCGTCCCCTCCGGCGTCCGCTATCTCGCCACCTCCGGCCTCGTCTTCTCCGAGCTCGAGCCGCAGGACACCCACGTCGGCATCTCCATCGCCTGGAACCCGGAGCGCGAGAGCCCCATCGTCCAGCAGTTCCTCGACCTCGTGCGCGAAAACAAAGACCAGATCCAGACGCGCCGAAACATCTGACGAAGCAGCGCTACTCTCCTTCGACGCCCTTGTGGCCCGCCAGCTTCTCAGGCATATCCGCCAGAACCCACGTCATCACCGCGAGCGATGCGACGTTCTTGCGGAACTCCTTCGGGTCCACCTTGTCCAGCGTATCCGCCTCTGTATGGTGCCAGTCGAAGTAGTGCGCCGCCGTCGTCACCTCGCCAAGCCCGGGCACGCCATCCTTCATCATCGGCGCAATATCCGAGCCGCCGCCGCCCTCCGTCACCTTGTCCGCGCCAATCGGCTTCAGCAGCGTACCAATCTGCTGTAGCAACTCCAGCGAATGCTGCTCCGCCGGTGCCAGCTTTGGCGGAGCAGCCTGCACAGCAGCGCCCGGAACCGCACGCCGCCGACCACCCACAGACCCGTACCCATAACCCACCGGAGCTTCAGCCCCACCATCCATCTCAATCGCCGCTACCTGCGTCGAGAGCTTGTCCCCAAGCATCTTTCGATACGCGATCCCCCCGGCATCGCCATTCTCCTCATTCACCCAGAACACCACACGGATCGTCCGCTTCGGCACCATCCCCAGCTTCTTGATCTCGGCGACCGCAGCCAGTGTCGCCATAATTCCCGAGCCGTCATCCTGAGCGCCCTGCCCCACATCCCACGAGTCGATATGCCCGCCCAGCACCACGATCTCCTCCGGATGCTCGCTCCCCACAATCTCGCCCATCACATTGCCGCTCTGCGCATCGGCATCCATGTGCGCCTCCATGTCGAGGTGGACCTTGACCGGCTGACCCTCCGCATACAACCGGCTCAGCATCATCGCGTCCTCAGGAGAAATAGCCGCCGCAGGAATCTTCGGCAGCTTCGGGTCATACTGCAGCGCACCCGTATGTGGAGTCTGCATCGCCAGCGGCGTAATCGACCGCACCAGCATCCCCACAGCCCCAAGCGCCGCTGCCTGTGAAGCTCCCGCCGCACGGTACATCACCGTCTTCCCATAGCCCTCGTAAGGCGCGTCGTACAAGACGATCTTTCCCTCGACGCCCTTACGGCCCAGCTTTGCCAGCGCCTCAAAGTTCGACACCACCACAACCTCGGCCGTAATTCCACCCACCTCTGTGCCGACGCTCATCCCAAGCCCCAGCATGTGCAGCGGCTTCTCAACCGGCGCAACGATCGATCCGGACTCCTTACCCCGCACCCACTTCGGCACCATCACCGGCTGTACCGTCACGTTGGTCAGACCCTCCTTCTTCATCAGGTCAGCGCTCCATGCAATGGCCCGCTCCAGCGGCTCACTTCCGCTGATCCGTTTTCCAATGTGATCGCAAAGGTAAGCGAGATTCGCATAGCCCTGACCATCCGCCAACGATGCTTCGATCAGCTTGTCTGCAGCAGGCTTATATTGATTCGCGATTACAGAGTCGCTCTGAGCATGTACCGCAAAAGGGCTGACGAGAAGAAGAGAGAACAGCAGACGAGCACGAATCAAGAAATTCTCCTTGGAGGCATGTGTATGAGACAAATTTGTTCGCAACGAATATCCACTACGATACCCCGATTCAACGTCCGTTCACACTCTGTTCAAGAAGCGTTCTCATACGACCCCTACCTTCAACCTATGCACATCATGAACGACGTCACACGGCAATCTCTTGCCGCGCTAGGCCAGCGCGTATTCCTCGGCATCGCGATTCTCGTCGCGGTCCTCCTCCTCGCCGCTCCAGTAGCTCACGCACAGTTCGATAACGGCAGCGCCGTCGGCACCATCCACGACGCCAGCGGAGCAGCGGTTCCCAACGCAACCGTCAAGATCACCAACACCGCCACCGCCATCAGCACCGAGACCACCACGAACGCAAGCGGCGACTATGAAGTCCCCACGCTCAAGGTCGGCGTCTACACCATCGCCGCCACGGCTCCGGGCTTTTCCGATACGGTCGCCCAGAATGTAACCGTCTCCGTCGGTGGTCGCACCCACATCGACCTGACGCTCAAAGTCGGCTCCGCCAGCACCACCGTCGAGGTCTCAGACGTCACGCTCCAGCTTGAGACGGAATCCAGCGAACGCGGCCAGACCATCACCAACTATCAGAGCGAAGCCCTCCCGCTCGTCAGTCGGAACTACTCCGATCTCCTCGGCCTCGTCACCGGCTCGCGCCAGGCGCCCACCGCCGCTACCACCAGCTCCATCAACTCCCTCGTCCGCGCCGGAGCCTACAACATCAACGGCCAGCGCAGCATGTTCAATAACTTCCTGCTGGATGGCCTCGATAACAACGCCTATGGCGAGAGCAACCAGGGCTTCGACAACCAGATCATCGCCGTCCCGCCAGACTCCGTCGCCCAGTTCCAGGTCGTCACCAACAACGAGAGTGCCGAGTTTGGCCGCTCCTCCGGGGCTACCATCAACGTCGCCTCAAACTCCGGCACCAACAAATACCACGCCACCCTCTACGAGTTCTTCCGCAACACCGACCTCAACGCCGCGGGCTTCTTCAAGCCCACCAGCACCGGCACCTCCGGCATCGTCGTCCCCTTCAAGAAGCCAACCTTCAATCGTAACCAGTACGGTGTCAACTTCGGCGGCCCCATCGTCGAGGACAAGCTCTTCTTCTTCCTCGATTACGAAGGCTTCCGCCAGGTCCTCAAGCCCCTCAGCGTCCTTACCCTCCCCACCCAGAACGAGCTGAATGGCGTCCTCGTCGCGCCCGTCCGCAACCCCCTCACCGGCAAGGTCTACGCCGCCGGCTCCACCATCCCCACCAGCGACATCAACCCCCTGTCGCGCCAGATCATCACCGCCTTCCGCCAGGTTCCCATCTCTCCCGTCCCCGGCGCACCCGGCACCGGACTTGCCCAGTTCAACTACGCCGTCCAGGTCCCGTTCACCGATAACTCCGACAAGGGCGACCTCCGTTTCGACTACCAGCAGAACCCCTCCACCTCCTGGTTCCTCCGCGTCAGCGACCGCAAGGAGAACGCCCTCAATTCGCCAGCCCTCCCCCTGCCTCTCGACGGTCAGACCAACGGCAAGATCCGCGTCCTCGATCAGCAGGCCGTCCTCGGCTTCACCCGCCTCTTCGGCTCCGACAAGGTTCTCGACGCCCGCGTAGGTCTCTCCCGCACCAAGGCCGGTAAGTTCTCCACCTCGATCGGCAGCACGTCCTTCAACATCCCCGGCCTCCCCACCGACCCTTCCGTCTCCGGCGGCCTCCCCACCACCACCATCAACGGCTTCACCGGCTTCGGTCGTCAAAGCACCAACCCCCAGTTCCAGAACCCCGCCCTGCTCGACCCCAAAATCAACTTCACCTACGTCAAGGGTCGGCACTCCATGAAGTTCGGCTACGAGTACGAGCATGTCTGGATGGCCGTTAGCGACAACAACCCGCTCTTCGGCTCCTTTACCTACGGCGGCGGTTACAGCGCATGCCCCGCAGGCACCATCATCCCCGGCGTCGGAACCTGTAGTGCCGCTGCAGGCACACCGGCCGCTCTCAGCTCCGCCGCCGTCTCCGATACCTTCTGGGCAGACTTCCTCTTCGGCACCACCAGTGGCTACTCCGCCGCGAACGTCTTCACCACCCATCTCCGTCAGACCTTCCACAGCGCCTACGCGCAGGATGACTGGAAGGCCCTTCCCAACCTGACCCTCAACCTCGGCCTGCGCTGGGAGTATGGCTCGCCCTACGCCGAGCAGAACAACTTCGTCTCGAACTTCGATCCCATCTCGCAGACCGTCCTCACCACTACCCCCGGTGCCACCGGAGCAGCCATCACCTCGGTCTCCCCGTCCGGCGGTGTCTACAACAGCACCCTCGTCAATCCAGACCTCAACGACTTCGCCCCACGCGCTGGTTTCGCCTACGCCCCGGATGGCAAGACCGCGATCCGCGGCGGCTTTGGCATGAGCTTCGTCCACTACACCCGCGCCGGTTCAGGCGACATCCTCGGCATCAACGCACCACAGGCGCTCTTCGTCGCCGTCAACCAGAACAACCTCAAACCCACGCCTACAAACCACTGCACCGGCTCACCCACCGTCGCGCAGATCGGCAACGTAGCCGGCGGCTGCTACGTCTCCGCCGAGCAGGGCTTCCCAACCGGCCTCACCACCACCTTCAACCCGCTTACCGATAACGTCACCTATGTTCCTCGCAACACCCGCGACAGCTACGTCGAAAGCTACTTCCTAAGCGTCCAGCGCGAGCTTGCCAAGAACACCCGCCTCGACATAGCCTACGTCGGCAATCACAGCCTCAAGCTGCAGGGCTTCATCAACGCCAATCAGCTCAATCCGGCCGTCGGCTTCGCGCAGGCAAACCGCCCCTTCCCGAAGTTCTCGGACATCACTGAAGCCCTGAACGAGTTCTCCGGCAACTACAACTCGCTGCAGGTTCGCTACGAGCAGCGCTTCGTCGCCGGTCTCACCGTCCTCAACTCCTTCACTTGGTCGCAGGCACTCGACCAGACCAGCGCCTCTCTCGAAGGCAACACCCCATCCGTTCAGGATGCCAACAACCTCCGCGCGGACTATGGACAGTCGGACTACAACCTTCCCATTGCGAACATCACCAGCCTCATCTACGAGCTACCGGTCGGCCACGGCCGTCGCTTCCTCTCTACCTCGAACGGCTTCGTCGATGCCGCTCTGGGCGGCTGGCAGCTCTCCACAATCAACACCATGCAGTCCGGAACGCCGTTCAACCTCACCTACTCCCCGGCCGCAACGAACTCCGTCTCTCCCACCATCTCCAACAGCTTCCGCGGCGCAAACCTGTATCGCCCAAACGTCAACCCGGGCGTCAAGCAGATCCTGAACACACAGATCGCCAGCAGTGGCTTCATCCAGTACGTCAACCCCGCCGCCTTCGCCCTCCCCGGCACCACTGCTAACGGCGTCCTGCAGAGCCCCTTCGGCAACGCAGCCCGCAACCCACTCCGCAACACGCCCTTCTACCAGACCGACCTCTCGCTCAACAAGCGGTTCACCACCCCGGTCGAGGGTCTCAAGGTCGAGTTCCGTACCGAGTTCTACAACATCCTCAACCACACCAACCTCTACCTGCCCTCTACCATCGGTGGAACCAACGGCGCCAACGCCAGCACGGGTGGCATCATCAGCAGCACCTTCGAGCCCCGTATCATCCAGTTCGGGCTGAAGGTCCTCTATTAGAGAGACCTTTTATTTTCTTTCTGGAGTCCAAAGTCTTGAAAGAAGGTGGCTTAGGTCTGGACTTGACTACGTAGTCAGTCCAGCCTGGGCGGCCTGATTTGGATTATGAAGGGTGTTTCGCGGTCGAGTTTGTCAACTTCCTCAGCTTTATTTTCGGGGCTTGCTGATAAAACCTCTGGCGTTGGTTCCGGGTGTTTTCGAGCGTTTTGATATTTTTTCTATAAGTCCAAAGTCTTCATAACTATGTACTTAGGTCTGGACTTGATTCGTGCCAAGTGAACTTCAGGCTGGATGGGTGGGGGTCCTAGGAGTCAAGTTTGTCAAGTTGTGCGGGGATTGTTTTGGGTAGCGTGACGTGGAGACAGACGCGGGTTCTCGTCGAGTTGACCACTAGAAGAGCAAGGGCAACCGTAGGTCCTTGGACTCGCTCAGGATGACAGGTTGGGGCTGAGGTTAGAGGATAGCTGCAACACTCAGACCTCTAATAATGCTTCAACCTGCTGGAGGCTGGGCATCGACGGAATAGCTCCAGGAACCGTTGTTGAGAGTGCCGCTGCCGCAGCAGCGACCTGGGCCGCTCTGAAGGGATCATGTAATCGCAGCAACGAAGCCGCAAACGCTCCGTTGAACGCATCCCCTGCCGCCGTCGTATCCACCGCCTCCACTACAAACGGACGGACCCACCGCTGCTCCTTCGCGGTAGCCACGTAAGCCCCCCGCGCCCCAAGCTTCAGCACCACCCCGTCCACCCCCAGGTCTAGAAAGTGCCCTGCGACCTTAAGCAAAGCAGGCTCTTCCGCCCCGATCAGATCACGCCCGGTCAGAGCAAGCACCTCACTCTCATTCGGGGTAAGCCACGCGACTTTGCTGAGCAGCGCCGCCGATAATCCCTGAGCCGGAGCTGGGTCAAGCATGAAGGGAATCGAGGCCTCTGCACAAAGCTTCGCCAGGTGCTCGACAGCATCCATCGGAATCTCAAGCTGCGCTAGCACTATGCCTGCCTCATGGATAGTTGGCCACCAGCCGTCGATGTCGTTCGGTCCGATGGTCCCATTGGCCCCCGGAACGATAACGATCGAGTTCTCACCGCTCGCCACCGTCGTGATCAAGGCCGTGCCCGTGCTTCCCGGGACGCTTCCAACCCCGCTCACGTCGACGCCCGCAGCCTCCAGGTCGCCAATCAATCGAGACCCGAAACCATCATCGCCAACACGCCCAAAGAGCTGCGTTGGATAGCCAAGCCGCGCCGAAGCCGCCGCCTGATTCGCACCCTTCCCGCCGGAAACCACCCGAAAGCTTTTTCCCAGCATTGTCTCGCCGGGAGTAACAAACCGCTCGGCCACAACTACCAGGTCTACGTTCAGGCTGCCGACGACAATCACCGGCTTAGCTGTAGTCATAGGCACGCCTCAGCGACCGCTTGCATGAGGTGCGACCTCATCCGGCGCAAGCACCGGGAAGGCTGTGATCCGCAGCTTTGCCGCAGCGTAGGGAATCAACTCCAACAAGCTCCGTGGCTGCGAACTACTCACCGGACTCTGAGGCAGAGGCCCAGCCGAGTTCTCATCCACAGTCCAACCCGGCAGCAGCCTGCCTTCTACCGTCATCTCGACAGGAGGCGTCTTCGCGCTGAACGGCACCGAACCAAGCGGCATCTCGTGCACCGTGAGGCTCTTCGCAGGAGCAGCAGCGTTCAACTCCAAAGCATAGTTCCACGGCGTATCCGACTTGAGCTGCCAGTCCGCCGACATCTCGCCATGCTGCGCCAGCTTGTTCCAGTCCGTATCCATCTTCAACGAGAACAGCAGCGGCCCACGTTCCACAGCCGCCGACTGGTGATACCAGCGCGTGACACGAGGCTGCATAGGCAACGTGAGATCGACCCGAGCCCCATCCTTCCACACGCGCCGGATCGCATGGAAGGAACACGTATCTACTTTTCCGGCAGCCTGTAGACGCCCGTCAAAAGTGTCCCTTACACAGACTGGCTCGACCTCCTGCGCGGGCCCACCATTGATCGACAGCGTCATCGAGTCCGCCCATCCCGGAATCCGCACTACGACCGGCAACTCAATCGCCCGTGGAGTATGAATCGTAAAGTGAATCGAGCCACGGAATGGGTACTCGGTCTCCTCATCCACGCTGAAGCTTTGCAGCTTCCTGTCGTGTCCAGGCAGGTCGACACGCACATGGCTTGGAGCGTAGGCCGTCGCCACTAGTCCACCATCGCGAGTCGCCATCCAAAGGCTCCCGGTGAATTTAGGCCAGCCCTGGTGCATGTTCGCCGTGCAACATCCAAAGTGTGGCTCCAACCCGAACAAGTTGGAATCTGGTCCATTCGTGCTCCATTGCCGCTCGCCTCGCGTGCAGGATATCTGGTTCGGCTGCTGGTCATACTGATGCGACCACATGTCATCCGAGATCGTCCCGGGCAGCGCGTTGAATGCGACGCGCTCCAGCCGATCGGCAAAGCGCGCATCGCCCATCACCGCAAGATTCTCCTCCCACGAGAACATGCTCTCGACCACCGTACACAGCTCAACACCTTGCGAAGGATTGTCGCCGGACAGATGCTCGTCGCCCGAGTACATCCCGTTTGGAAGCAGGTGATACTTCTCGAGATCGCCAATCTGTTCATAGAGGGCGTGCTTGTCACCCGCGTCCCTGGTCATCAGCCAACTCAGCGGCGAAGCCTTCAGAGCCATCGCATTGTTGACCCCATGCGCCTGCATCGCCCGCTCTGGATTGTTGTGCATCCCCTGGTCAAAGCCCAGTGACTCACGCGTCTGCTTACCCTTGAATTGAAAGTCCGCGAAGCTGGCCTTCCAGTCAAAGCCCTGCGTCCGTAGCAGGTTCGCCAGCTTCAGCAGCTTTGGGTCACCATTGCGGTTATAGAGCCACAGCACCGTAAGCGCATTGTCCTGCCATCGATATCTTCCCCAGCTTTCGAGCGGTCGTTTCGGCAGCTCTCGCAGCTCGAAGTCAAAGTAGCGTGCCATCAGCGGCTCGACACGCGGATCACCAGTCACCTCAGCGTATTGAGTCAGTACCTTCAGCATGACCATGCGCGGCCACCAGTCGTCATTGCTCTTAGGGCCTATTTGCCCGCTCGGTTGTTGATGTTCAAGCGTCCAGTTCATCCATTGATCCGCCTTGCCGATCAGCTTCGCGTCGTGTAGTTCATATGCCAGCGGCAGCAGACCATCAACGAAGTAAGGACCACGCTCCCATGCCTCGCCATCGCCGCCAAGCCACGCGCTCTTCGCGCTGACATCCGCCCAGAACTCGTCCAGATGACCGGTCAACCCATTCGCCTGAATGTGTAGTTGATCCGCCAGCCAGCCTCTCGGTTCAATCGCGCCAAGCGGCAAGGGATCGTAGGCATTCGCTGCCAACGGAGCACGATTCGCTACAACTGCTCGCTGCGGCTTCAGCTCGCCTGTAGTCTGCGCAACCGCGCTTACATCCAAGATCACTGCCATGGCGAGCAGCCCCAATCCACATCCCATCATCATTGACAACTCCAGATATGTTGACCTACTTCGAAAGAGGGATCTCAATGAGCGTCACGCTGGCATTGGGAAAGGTATGGCTGAACGTAGCCTGTACGGTTTCATTATGCACAATTGGAATGATGCGATTTGGCTCCTCTTCATCGTTCTCGGTCAGGATATTCTCCGATGTGAGCGTAGTCACCTTCGCCATACCCCCGGCGATGCCGAGAGCCGTAAGATCAATCGTCGCTGTTTCAGGTCGGACCAGGTGGCGATTCACACACATCAGCAGCAGCTTGCTCTTATCTTCGGATACGGTAGCAACCACATCGAGATACGGCACCTCCGCAATCTCTGGCAGTCGATTTACACCACGCTTGATCGAGTATGTCGGCGATGTCGTCGAGACGGTGAGAAGAGTATGTGGCTTCGCGCTCGCAAGCGTGCGTAGCACCCAGTAAGCCGGTGCTCCATACACCTGCCCGCGCTTCTTCCAGATGCCCCCAAACTCGAGGATTCCCGTCATGTCGGAGATGCTTACGGTGTCAGCGTTCCGCATCACCATATTCAGGAATCCAGCCGCAAACAGAGCGCCACCCATGTTCGTATAGTTAGGGCCTGTATGGTCATTCGAGATCATCAACCACTCGGTGAAGGCTACTCGCGCATCCGGATGGCCAGCCTCTCCGGCCTGCTGCTTGATGGCTCGCATGCGCTCTGCAAGCCCCCACGGCAGCGCCAGAGCCGCCATCGTTCGGAACTCGCTCGACGCATGAGGCATCTGTACGGCATCGTTGACGACGAAGTGTGTTGAAAGAAAGTTGAAGGTTCCTGCCGGATTACTGAGCTGCTTCGCGTTCCAATCACGATAGGAATCCTCGTCACCGCCCGTAGCAATCAGCACGGCTCGTGGATCAACCTTGCGGATAGCCTGGCTGTAGCTCAGCGTCAGGGGAGCAACGCGGGTAATCGTCGGATAGCCGGTCTGGAAGTCGCCCCATAGCTCGTTGCCCATCTCCCAGAGCAGCCCACCCTTGTGGCGCTCCCAATGCTGGTCGATATAGTGAACCCACTCGCCAGCCTGTGCCGGTGTACCCGTTCCGAGATTGAGCGCCACCTGTGGTTGCGAATGGATCAGCTCGCAGAAGCGAAGAAACTCGTCCGTTCCGAAGGTGTTGTACTCGGGAATGCCCCACGAGAGGTTGAGCTTTGAGACGCGTTTGTCGAGCGGCCCGATGCCGTCGTGCCAGTCATACGCGGAAGTGAAGTTGCCACCGAATCGTAGCACCGGCGAATGAAGCTCCCGAGCCATGTCAATCACCTCTGGATCCATACCGTCGACCGCATCGGCCGGATTGAGCGACACATTATCTACCTGGATCCGCGCTTCGTTCGTGATCGAAAGCACAAGGTCCACGGGTTCAAGTCGCTCCACAGTGTTCGGTTTTAGATCAAGGGAGAACATGTACTTCTTCCACTCGGCAGAGGTGGCCTGGATGCTGGCTGAAGCAAGTATCTGGTCGGGATGAGCGTGGCGCCGCAGCGTCAGCGATACCGCATCGCCACCCTGTACATGCTTCACCCACAGGCTGCCTTTGTAGCTCAACTCTCGCTGTACCGGCAGATAAACCTCCTGGAGGATACCGACCTCTTTATCCGGCATGGCCATGATCAGCACGGACTGTGCCGAGTTTGCAGCATCGCCTCGCACCGGCAGATAGCGTGCGCCTTGAGACTGATCGAGCGGCTGC
Source organism: Granulicella arctica (assembly GCF_025685605.1). Classification (NCBI taxonomy): domain Bacteria; kingdom Pseudomonadati; phylum Acidobacteriota; class Terriglobia; order Terriglobales; family Acidobacteriaceae; genus Granulicella; species Granulicella arctica. The sequence goes on along the minus strand of NZ_JAGTUT010000001.1, from coordinate 1,438,222 downwards.
CACGGAAGAGGTAATCCAAGCTGCGACGCGCGACGTAACTCCGGGTGCGCGTGCAACATGGAATCGACGTTGCCTGCCGACCACAAACCTTCTTCAAAGCTCGGATTTTCGACTGCGTCCGCCCAGAGGCCGCCGTATGTCGAGTGACCGATAGGTTCGAGAAAGCTCCCGAACAACATCGGGGAGATCACCTGCTCCGTTGCAGGCCGGGTTACCCTGATCGCAATAGGTGCAGTCGCGATGGGCGCTGATTCTGTCATCTGCGCGCAGAGCGGGCCAGCAATGGCGATGCAGATCGTCGCTAGCAATAAGGAGTTTGTGAATCCAGGCCGTAGGTGAAAGTAGGTCGTGCGCATGATGCCTCCGTTACTGTGGGCCGTGCCATTCTAAAGCCGGAGGCAGACAGCCACGCGACAGGAAAACCGCAGCAAGTACTACGGCTGAGTTTGAGGACGAGCTGGCGCCTGCTGTGCCGCGGCCAGCTGTGTCGCGAGGGTCAGCTCGCGATCCGAAGCTTCCTTGTCGCCCAGGCGTGCAAGCGTCAGCCCGAGATAATAGTGAGCCGGCTGATAGTCTGGAGAGCTTTGAACGGCAGCCATAAGCTGATCACGTGCGATGGCGAACTCCTTCGCACGATATGAGACGATGCCCATCCCGGTGAGGGCTCCACCATGATGCGCATCGCGCTTCAACGTTTTTTCAAACAGTAGCCGGGATTCCGCATCTCGATGTGCGTCAAGGTCCATCTGGCCGAGTTGGTAATACGATTCGCTTTGAGCGGGTTGAAGTTCGATCGAGGTCTGAAACTCAGTTCGAGCCTCTTCAAGCCGTTGCTCCATATACAGTAGATGTCCAAGCCCAAAGTGCGCTGTAGCGTCGTCCGGTTTAGCCTGGAGATACTCCCGCATATGCGCCTCGGCGGACGGGAATTGCTGGCGATCTGTCTCAACCCGGGCGAGCGCATACGTCGCAGTGAGGTCACCGGGTTTTAGCTTCAACGCGTTGACAAGGACTTCCTGAGCCAGCGGAAGCTGATGTACGAATTGCGCCTGGATGCCTAGGTCTGTCAGCAATGTCGGATCGTCGGGCAGATATTCTCGGGCATGCTGAAGACAACCCAACGCCGCCTCCTGGTTTCCCTCGCGTCTCGCCTGGAGCGCAAGCGCGACCGAAGCAGCAAGCTCATTTCGACGCGCTTCTTCATCATGCATGTTGAGTGAAAGAATGGCCTCATAATGTTCCATTGCCTCTGGGTATCTATGTTGACTGAGGAGCATGTTGCCCAACTTAAGGTTGTCAGAGGGGGCGTCGGCACTCGCCTGCCTGGACGCTTCGAAAAGAGCAGCCTGCGAAAAACCGGCGATGCCTAAAGGCATCGCCGGTAGTAGAAGTGCAAACGCTGCTATAAATACAGGATTCATCTGTTCTGGTTAGAACTGCACCCGAGCCGTTAGCTGAAGGCTGCGCGCACCGTTGATGACCCCGCTAGGCACACCAAATGTGGAATCGTAGGGGTTCAGGTCGGGCGTCGAAAAGACATGCCGGTTGAAGGCATTCAGTGCTTCCACCTTGAGGATGAGTGTTTTGTTGTCGCCGATTGGCGTCTTCTTCAGGAAGCTGAAGTCTTCGTTTGTGTAGAGATAGTTGCGAGCTTCGCCGGTAACCCGCGGGACGTTTCCGAACTCGAAGTCTCCGTTATCGCAATTAGGGGTTGCCGCGTCCGGAGCGCAGGCCACCTTGGCCCGCAGGACACGATTTGCACTCTCATTCTGGCTATAGAGTGCGGGTGTCGGCTGCAGTGCAGAGTAGGCCGCATTATCTCTTCTAAACAGACCATTGAACTCACTATCGACGTTGGGATCGGGAGCGGGAAGGTTGCCGCCTGCATAAAGTTGACGGAAGGGGTTGATCTTGCCATGACGTGCATTGCTCTTCAGTTGGGAGCCCGGAAGGCGTGTGAACTTGATGCAGTTCTGGAAGCCCGGGATGCCATCCGCGCAGCCAAAGGAGGTCGGCTGTCCGGACTGGTAGCGCTGAACGCCACCAAGCTCGAAGCCGCTGATCAGCGAGACAAGCACGGGGTTTCCATGGTTCAGGAAATGCTTGTTCTTACCGAATGGCAGTTGATAGAGGTAGCTCACGACAAACGTGTGAGGAATGTCCTGGTTGGAGAGCGACTTTTGACTCTTCGAGTCTGCCGGGTCCTGATCCTGAGCCACACCGTTCGTTACGTTGATCGCAGAGTCCGCATTCGTAATCGTCTTCGACCACGTATACGATGCCTGCAGGTTCAACCCTTGCGAGAAGCGACGTTCGACCGAAACGATCAACGCTTCATACGAGGAGTGACCTACGTTCTGTAGACAGCAGTCTGTGGCAATGAAGTCATACTGCGGGAAAGGACGGAGCGCTTGCACATAAGCAGCGTTCTGGTTGAAAGCGGCATAAGGAGCCTTGGTGCCCTGTGCAGGAGCGCTGAAGTTGAATTGCCGTGACAGGATGTCGCCTAGAGCAAAGGTAGCCTTAGAACTGTTGTTGATGTTTTCTTCCGAAGACTTCAGGTGGGCCCCTGACGAACCGAGATACCCAACTGTCATGATCAAGTCCTTAGCAAGTTCCTGCTGGATTTGCAGGTTCCACTGATTGACCTGGGCCGGTCGTCCGTACGAAGACTTGATGTAGTTGCTGAAAGCGACAGGAGCTGCAGAGTTGCCGTTGTCATAGTAGCCAGGATCCAGGTTCGTGCCGACCGTATAAGGATTGAGCCCGTTGTCGATCCTGTACGAGGCATCGAAGCCATTGGTGTTCTGGTTGATGGGATTCGAGTACCCGGTGATTGTCGAGCCGCCGAAGTCGCTGTATTGCAGTGGGCCATAGAGGGTCGAGAAACCTCCGCGCAGCACTGACTTACCGGCACTGTTCGGCAACGTGTACGCAAAGCCAATGCGCGGCGCGAAATCTTTGAACCAGGTTGCAGCCCATCGCTTGTTGCAGTTAGTGCAGTTCGTTCCGAAGATCAACGCGCCCGGCAGACCGCTCTTTGGATCAATCGCCGTCTCACTGAAGTTTGAAGTGCTGTTCGTTGCTTCCTTGCGGGGCTGGTCGACATCGTACCGGAGGCCGATATTCAGCACGAGATTGTTGCTTACCTTGAAGTCGTCCTGAACGAATCCTGCGTAGTACGCAGAGATCCATCGTGGCTGGTGTGACGGGATCGTCGTGCCTGCCGAGTCAAAGTTGCCAAGCAGGAAGCTTGCCAGACCGAGGCCAGTCCCATTCAGAGTGGGGCCACTAAAGGCCGCTTTCGTCTGATTGCCATCGAAGTTGAAGTAACCGTTGATCTGGTCATTCGCCAGCGCAGAGTACTGCTGATATCGGTAGTCAAAGCCGAACTTGAAGCTGTTACGGCCTTTCTGCCAGCTCACGGAGTCATTCAAACGAATGCCGTTGTCGATGTTGTCCCCAAGCTGGTTGCGGCTCAACGTCTGCTCGCCCGAAATATTGATTACCGGAAAACCAGTCACGATGTTGGGAATTCCGAGTTGCTGAGCATAGTTGACGCCGCTCAATGCCTCGATTGAACCATTGATCGAATTGGAGCGATTGAATCCCAGATTAAGGTGATTCAGGACCGAAGGACTAAAGATGTGATCCCATCCTGCACGGCCGAAGTGTGTGATGAAGTCCTGCGTTTGCACACTAGGATCGACGGGGGCTGGAAGGGTCAGAAAGGTTGGGCTGTGACGTGTGTTCTCGCGCGAATTATACGAGCCGTAGACTTTATCGTTCGCACCGATCGAGTGGTCGATACGAACAGTGTAGGTAGTGTTGTTGATCGGGGAGGAAGACCGGAGTGAGTAGTTGTTTGTCAAGGCGTTATTCGTCGGCAGGGGGTAATACGCCAGGATCTTCGAAGCAAGCGGGCTGAAACGAGCCTGCGGAATTACATTCAGTTTTCCATTCGTGATGAACGGAGAGCGACATTGTGTGCCATTGACCGTGCGCGTCGTAGCAGGATCGAAGATTTCACCATTTTGAATAGCCGAACCGTCGCACGCGCTGTTCTGCTTGGTTGGGCCGCCAATCAACTGATCTGAAAAATCGCCACCACGTTCAGCGAGCGTTGGGACGGTGCTCGTTGCAACGCCGCCTAGGGTCTGGCGGAACTGCTCCCACGCAAAGAAGAAAAAGCTCTTGTCTTTGCCGTTGTAGACATGGGGGATGAAGACCGGGCCGCCAAATGAACCACCAAAGTCATTCTGCTTATCGCTGGGACGAGCGTTGTTGTTGTAATCCGTCAGGTCATTGATGGACTTGTAGTAAGCCTGACGGCCATTGTTGAACCATTGATTTGCATCGAGGGCATCATTTCGGAAGATATCGAAGGCGGTGCCGTGGAATGAGTTCGTACCGGATTTGGTTACAAAGTTTTCGATGCCGCCGGTCGTACGACCAAATTCTGCAGCCGGTGTGCTCGTGGTGATCTTGAACTCGGCAATTGCTTCGACGGAGGGAGCTTCTTCGTCAAAGGATGAGCCATTTTCAGAGCGAGTCTGGCTGGCACCGTCGAGTAGCACTTCATTGCCGAAGTTTTGGCCACCGCCAATCTTCGAGATGAAGACACCATTGTTGCTGTTTCCTGTGCCAGGACCCGCAGTACCTGGAATCAAAAATACGAAGGACTCAGCCGAGCGCATCGCGCCGACGCCGCCAAGTGCAAGCGGTAGATCCACAATCTGCTGCGTCGTCACCGTACCGCCGACTTCAGAGGATTGCGTTTCGACCGAAGGTGCGTCCGATGCTACCGTGATCGTGTCGCTGGCCCCACCGATGGTCAGATGAACGTCGAAGGCTGTTACGGTTCCGACGCGTACCTCAACGCCGGTATTAATGATCGGTTTAAATCCTGTTGCAGTCGTAGTAATCGTATACCGACCGAGGCTGATTGAAGGAAAGCGATAGCTGCCTGAACTCGTGGATGTACTGCTATACACGGAACCGGTCGCTTCATTCTTTGCGGAGATTGCAGCGTTGGCAATCTCGGCACCGGTGCTGTCAAGGACAGTTCCAGCCAACTGGCCTTCATTTGTCTGTGCCATGGCTAGAGAGGCAACGAAGCTGAAAACAACTGCGATGAACGCTAATACGATCCTGCTCAGTGAAATGCGGTTCTTCACGTCTTCCTCCAAAGTGTTGCGGTAGGCCCAAGGTGCGGCGGTGTGCGTAATCTGCCGGTTCGTTGTCACGCAGTTACATCCGGATTCTTCGATCCTGAAATGTAAACGGTAACAATCTCGAACACGGAAGATATTAGGCTTGTGGAAAAAGCTTTGTCAAGAGATGCTCCGTCTTACGGTAGGCGGTCTCCTCAACCTTTTGGTGGAGTGGGTGCCGGACCATCAGGTCGACAAGCAGTGGCTCCACTTCTACCATCTGTTGGGATAGTCATGAAAATAGGTACCAGGTCACTCCAACTGATGACGCTCATCCCAGCGCTCTTTGCTCTGCGTGCAGCGTTGGCGCAGGCACCTCCGCAGGACGCGCGGGTTCAGGATGCCTTTCAGCGGGGAGCCATAGCCATGCGGAACGGCCGTGCCGACGATGCCGAAAAAGCCTTCCGACTTGCTGTCAGCCTTGCTCCGCAACTACCCGAGGCTCACCTTGATCTCGGCCTCGTCCTTGGCCGCGAAGGCAAGCTCGATGAGGCGATCTCCGCTATTGACGCTGCCCTCCACCTCAGCCCTCATCTGGACTCTGCCTCTATGTTTCTTGGCATCTTTGAGTATCAGGCGAACCGTCCCCTGAAGGCCGAGAGTGCCCTCGAGCAGGAACTTGCCCATTCTCCGGACAACGTCGAAGCGCTCACCTGGCTCGGCACGGTCGAGCTAGGCATGGGGCACCCTGAACGTGCGGTGGCGCCGCTCGATCACGCTCACGAACTTGCGCCAAAGGATCTAAACGTCCTTGAATATCGTGGGCGGGCCCATAGTGCGGTTGCGCGCGAAAGCTACTCGGCTATGGCCCTTGTCGATCCGAATAGTTGGCATGTGCGCCGCGTTCGGGCCCAGCTCTATGCCGACGAGGGACGTCATCCGGAAGCCATCGCAGAGTATGTAGAAGCTATCAAGCTCGAGACCCGTAACTCTGACCTCTACGAAGCACTCGGCGACGAGTACCGTGCTTCCAACCAATTAGAGGAGGCCCGCAAGGCCTACGCCAAGGAACTCGAACTGAGTCCTCAGAACCTCATCGCCATGTACAACCTTGGCAGTACCGAAGTTGATCTTGGAGCCGCAGCCGAAGGCGTCCCACTGCTCACCGCTATGCTCGCCCGCTCCGGACCCATTCCCGTGGTCGAATACTACCTGGGACGAGGCCTGGTGGCAGAGGGAAGCGAGACCAATGGCGTCAAGTATCTGGAGAAGTGCATCGCTGATGGTCACGACAGCGAGGTCGTAAAGCGTGCCTGGTACGAACTGGCGCGGGCCTATCGTAAGCTGCAGCGGACCGCTGATGCAGCCCATGCAACAGAGGAGTACGCGCGGCTCAGGGAATTGCAGGAAAAGCAGAACGCACAGCAACTGCAGGACTGGCGCAAACTTGAGCCTACGTCGCCGGGAGCGGTATAGCGGTCCTTACCCAACCCGGCAGTAAAGGTTTACCCTTGGTTGCGAAGCATCTACGCGCGAGGTAATCTTCCAAAAATGCGGGCTCTCCTGCTTACCGAATACAAGCATCTTGAAGTCACCGATCAATCCATGCCAGCGACTGGCCCCGAAGACGTTCTCGTCCAGGTAGCCGCCTGCGGCATCTGTGGCAGCGACGTCCACGGCTTCGATGGTGCATCCGGCCGTCGCATTCCCCCCATCGTTATGGGGCATGAAGCCGCCGGCACCATTGCCGCCGTAGGCTCGGCTGTCACCGGCTTCAGCATCGGCGACCGCGTCACCTTCGACTCGACTGTCTACTGCGGCAAGTGCACCTTCTGCCTCAAGGGCGAGGTCAACCTCTGCGACGATCGCCAGGTCGTCGGCGTCTCCTGCGGCGACTACCGCCGTGCCGGTGCCTTCGCCGAGTACGTCGCCGTTCCCGCCCACATCCTCTACCGCCTTCCCGACGGCCTTCCCTTCGCCAGTGCCGCCATGCTCGAAGCCGTCTCCGTTGCTCTTCATGGAGTTCGCGTTACCCTCCTCGAAGGCGGCGAAACCGCCCTTGTTATCGGCGCAGGCATGATTGGGCTGTTGCTCCTGCAGGCTGCTCGCGTCGCCGGGTGCTCCCGCGTCTACGTGGCCGATATCGATGCCACCCGCCTTGCTCTAGCCAGGAAGTTAGGGGCCGATGAGACCTTCGAAGCCTCCGGCGAGGCTCTCCAGAAGATCATCCTCGACCTTACCGCAGGGCAGGGAGTCGATGTCGTGTTCGAAGCAGTGGGCCGCGACGAGACCGTCAACTCCTCCATCGATTGCGTCCGCAAGGGTGGCAAGGTAGCTCTGGTCGGCAACATTGCCCGTGAGATCAAGCTCCCCCTCCAAAAGGTCGTCACCCGCGAGATCCGCCTGCAGGGCTCCTGCTCTTCGGCAGGCGAGTATCCCCAGGCCATTGAACTGATAGCGGCTGGCAAGATCAACGTTGACATGCTCATCTCCGCCGTAGCTCCTCTGAGCGATGGACCTGCCTGGTTCGATCGTCTCTACGGCCGCGAGCCTAACCTGATGAAGGTTGTCCTCGATCCAAGAAGCGAGGAGGTGTCGTCATGAATGAACTCTTTGACTTGACCGGCCAGACCGCCCTCGTCACCGGAGCCAGCCGCGGCCTCGGTCAGCATTTCGGCCGCGCGCTTGCCAAGGCCGGTGCCGATCTAATCCTCACGAGCCGCAAGGTAGCTGACCTGGCTCCGTTTGTCGCCGAGATTGAAGCGCTTGGCCGCAAGGCGACGCCGCTTGAACTCGACGTACGCGATCAGGGCAGCATCGAGCGCATGGCGGTTGCCGTCGAAGCCTCTTGCGATCAACTGCATATCCTCGTTAACAACGCAGGATGCAACGTCCGCAAGCCAGCTCTCGACGTGACCTGGGATGACTGGAATCTTATCCTCGACACCAATCTCCGCGGCAGCTTCTTCGTCGCCCAGCAGATCGCCCGCCGCATGGTCCCGCATGGCTATGGGCGGATCATCAACATCGGCTCTGTCACCAGTGTCTTCGGCTACTCCGGCCTTGCGCCCTATGGTGCAAGTCGGGGCGGCATTCGCCAACTTACCATGTCGCTCGCTGACGATTGGGGCAAGCATGGCATCACCGTCAACTGCATCGCGCCCGGCTGGTTCCGCACCGATCAGAATAAGGTCATGTACGAGAGCAAGGAGTGGGTGGATTACCTCATCGACCGCATTCCTCTGAAGCGTCCCGGTCAGGACCATGATCTCGACGGGGCTGTCGTCTTCCTTGCCTCCGAGTCAAGCCGCTACATCACCGGTCAAACCCTCCTTGTTGATGGAGGCATTTCGACTGGCGCCATGCGCGCCACTGTCAACCCACCCACTACTCCAAGCTCAGGGGAATCCCGATGAAGCGCTTCACTCAACTGCTCCTCGCACTCGTCGTGGCGACCCTCTCGATCTCAGTAAGTGCGCATGCCCAAGTCGGCGCAGGTCGTTTGAAGATCTTCTTCGTCGACGTCGAAGGAGGCCAGGCGACACTGTTTGTCACGCCCAGCGGCCAGTCGCTTTTGATTGACACCGGCTGGCACGGAAACAATGGCCGCGACGCCGACCGCATCGTAGCCGCTGCTAAAAAGGCAGGCATCAGCAAGATCGACTACGTTCTGATCACGCATTTTCATGAGGATCACGTGGGCGGCGTCCCGCAACTTGTAGCCCGTATTCCGGTCGGCACCTTCATCGATCATGGTACGAACCGTGAGCTGGACAAGGGCATCACCGAGCAAGGCTATGCTCTCTACCAGCAGCTGCTGGCGACCGGAAAGTATAAGCACGTCATCGCGAAGCCCGGCGACATTTTACCCATCGCCGGTTTGCACGCGACCGTCATCAGCTCCGACGGCGACCTTATCCAAACCAATCTTCCCGGCGGAGGTCAAGCGAATCCCTACTGCCAGGCCTCCGAACCGCGTCCCGCAGACCAGACCGAAAACTCTCGCTCGCTTGGTATCCAGATCACCTTCGGCGACCTCAAGCTGCTCGACCTCGGCGACCTTACGTGGGATAAGGAGATGCAACTTCAATGCCCGGCCAACAGGCTTGGTAAGGTTGACGTCTACATCGTCTCGCACCATGGCTGGAACCAGAGTTCAAGCCCTGCACTGGTCGATGCCATCGGGGCCCGAGTGGCCATCATGGATAACGGCGAGACCAAGGGTGGGTCGGCTGCGCCCCTCGAACTTATCGCTAAAGCGCCCGGGCTAGAAACCCTGTGGCAGCTCCACTACTCAAAGGAAGGTGGACCAACCCGGAATACCGCTGCGGCGTACATCGCCAATCCGCAAGGTACCGATGCTGCAAATTACCTTGAGCTTATCGGCAGCAAGGATGGAAGCTTCGACATCCTCAACTCCCGCACGGGCGACGTCCGGCATTACGGTACACGCTGAGCCACTTCGAAGTGGACTGCCAGAAACCTTTTTCATTCCTGAGGTGGACTTTAAGTCGTTTCTTTTCTTGTGCTTAGGTCGTCAGGTCAAGCTAAAGTACTCAATCCATTCCGGTTACAGGTAAAGTACACATTCTGAAGGGGTTAGGATTGCGCAGAAAACCCGGCTTTTGGCCGGGTTTTGAGTTTACCTCTATTTCTAGTATAGCGGATTCAGCGGAACAGAGGGCCAACTTCTCTGGAATTGTTTTCCGTGTAAGTGGTTCATACATATAGGCTTATCGGCGACAGTATCAAAGTGGGCCTTGACACGTCTTTGGAAGGTTCTCGGGACCGAGGTGCGTATTTCAAAGCCTGTGCTGCAGCCGAATGGGCTCGATCTTCCCAAGGAGGAAGATATAACTCACGATCCCGACCAATAAATACCCGGCGGCTACTGCAAACGCCAACGCGTATGAATGCCGCGCCGACACTAAGTACCCGGTGAGGATCGGTGCCGCGATTCCGGATAATTGGTTCGAAAAGTTCATGATTCCGCCAACACGCCCCACGCTGCTCCGCGGTGCAATCAGTGACGGCACGGACCATCCCACGGGAGCCGCCGCAGATAGTCCTCCGATGGATACACTGATCCAGATCAGCGCCCGGATCGCCGTGTGAGCATTTGCCGCCCCAAGAATTCCCAGCCCGCAGAACATGCCGCCGATCAGCACAGTTTTGCGCACGCGGTTTGCATCCCAGCCTTTATGGATCAACGCATCCACAAGCCACCCGCCGATAATAAGTTCCACTACGGTGGCAAATAGCCAGGGAACGCCAGTGTACAAAAACGAGTGCAGTAGATCGATACCCAGCGCCGACGACAGGTAGGTAGGCAACCAGGTCAGTAACAAATAGAAGATGTAGTTATACGATCCAAAGCCAATCGCCAGTCCAATCACCTTTCTTTGCCCGAGCAGGTAGCCCAGCGAAGCGCCCTGTCCTGCATCTGCCTCGATGCGCATTCCCTCATCCAGCCCGATCGTCTGTCGCTCTGCAAGCGTCAACTCGGGGTCATCCTGCGGGTCGCGATAGATGGTCGAGAAGAGCCCAAAGTAGAGCAGACTGATGACGCCCGTCAGCGCAAAGCTCCATCGCCAGCCAACCTTTAGCAGCAGAATTCCGAGGAGCGGTACGCCAATTGCTGACGCAAACTTGGCGGCTGCATCGAAGATCGATGTGGCTGAACTCCGCTCATTTTTCGGGAACCACATCCCGATTGCCTTGGCATTCGCTGGAAACGTAGGTGCCTCCCCGACGCCAAGCACCAATCGCGCTGCAAAGAATCCTTGTAGATTTGGAGTAATTGCAGCACCAAACGAAGCTACGCTCCAAAGAAACGTGCTGATGCGGCCCACCTTCCGTACGCCGAACTTATCCAGCACCACGCCAATGGGAAGCTGGCACATGGCATACGTCCAGTTGTACGCACCCGAAAGATAGCCAAACGCAACCGTTGAGATTCCGAAGGTCCCGACCAGCGCCGCATGCGACACCGAGAGGTTCACGCGGTCGAAGTAGTTGACGAGCACGCCCAGCCCAAGCAGCCAGGCAATTCTCCATCGACGTCGCGGTTGGGGCAAATGAGTTCTCTATTTCAAGTGGATTGAAACACGCGATTCATCGTACCGTACCGTAATGACGACATGCACTCCGTCGCCTGAAACGCCATGCGCTACATCATTGATCCCGAGTTCCGCGAAGCCAGGCCCCGCCCTGCGCGACCTTCCAAACACTACGCTGCCGATCTCCGCCGGGAGTTAAGCGTGCGCAATCTTCAATGGGCACTCAGGCACCCTGGCTCTCACGAGGTCTCGCTCGGGAACCCACCCGCCATCCTGTACCGCGAAGACGACGCTGGCAATCATGGCAACTTCCTCGCTGATAGCTACCGGCGCATCCGCGAGACACCAGCGTGGGCGCGTCGTCTCACTAAGGTTCATACGTCTGCCAAGAGAGCGCTTCTTAGCCGTGACCCTGATCGTCGCGAACTGGACTCGTCCAACAGCTCTGACGCGCTTTTGATGAACATCTTCTGCCACCCTGAAGTTCTGACAAGCCAAGGCACGCGACTTCTGCTCGGCATCGATACCGAAGCGGAGCCACAGTTTGGCTACAAGCCAGGCGTTCCTCTCCAATCCGGTAGGCGGGACTGCACAGAGGTCGACCTGAAGTTGGCCGATCTCCTTATCGAAGCCAAGCTTACCGAGTACGATTTTCAGACGGCGTCGCGCAAACTGATCGATCGCTATCGCGATCTTGAAGAAGTCTTCAACCTCGATGACCTCGAAATCCTTGGGACTATTGTCGTCTCGTACCAACTCATCCGCGGAGTTCTCGCCGCGCATGCTACAGACCAGCGTTTTTGCGTGCTTTGTGACGCTCGCCGGCCAGACCTTATCGCGGCCTGGCACCGCATCCTGCGCGCCGTACGAATCTATGATTTGCGCTGTCGCCTGCTCCTCCTCACCTGGCAGGAATTGGCTGCAACACTTCCCGGCGATCTACAAATCTTCCTTGAGGCCAAGTACGGTATCGTTCCATAGTCTGGATCGCTTGACGATGAACCGGCCTTCCGCTACCGTTGGCGACGCGTCAGTAAACGTTATCAGTCTGCAAGCGAAGGATCACAGCGAATGCGTCTCTTTCTTCCCGGCCTCCTGCTCCTCGCTACCTCAGGCATGTCACAGAGTCCCGCTACCCTGACCGTCGACGTGTCAAAGCCTATTGGCAACGTGAGCCCGACCCTCTACGGGATCATGACGGAGGAGATCAACTACTCCTACGACGGTGGCCTCTACGCTGAGCTTGTCAGCAATCGCACCTTCCAGACGAACAAAGGTCCTAACCTCGAACACTGGACCCTCATCCAGAACGGAAGTGCAAGAGCAGACATCGCGATCGACCGAACTACTGGACCCAGCACTGCCATCACCCACAGCCTGAAGTTCACCGCCACCTCTGCGCATGCTAAGTCTCAGGCAGGCTTTTACAACACCGGCTTCTGGGGCATTCCTCTCCACGCTGCGACTTCCTACCAAGGTTCCTTCTATGCCAAGGCCGATGGGCCATCACTTGGCGATCTTACGGTTCGTTTGGTCAACGACGACAGTGGCATCATCGCCGCATCAACGATCGTTCCAACGCTCAGCTCTTCCTGGCAGAAGCATGACTTCACTCTCAAGACCGCAAACCTCACAACCTCGGCAAAGAACCATCTTGAGATTCTTGCGGCACATCCCGGGACTGCCTGGTTTACCCTCATCTCCCTCTTTCCCCCGACGTACAAGAACGAGCCCAACGGCAAGCGAATCGACCTGATGGAGAAGCTTGCCGCCATGCACCCGGCCTTCCTTCGTTTTCCTGGAGGCAACTACCTTGAAGGCGATCATGTGAACGAGCACTACGAGTGGAAGAAGAGCGTCGGCCCTCTCGTCGATCGGCCCACACACCCCACGCCGTGGACCTATCGTTCGTCCGATGGCATTGGTCTGCTCGAATTTCTTACATGGTGTGAAGACCTACACATGGACCCGCTCCTCGCCGTCTACTCGGGCTACTCGCTTACCGGCGATCACGTCACCCCGGGTAAAGACCTCGAGCCCTATATCCAGGACGCCCTCGACGAGATTGACTATGTGAGCGGCGACATCTCAACTCGATGGGGTGCTCAGCGCGCAAAAGATGGCCATCCTGCACCCTTTTCTCTGAACAGGATCGAGATAGGTAATGAGGAATACCACGACGACTCCGGCACCTACAACGCTCGTTTTGCGCAGTTCTACAAGGCCATTAAGCAGAAGCATCCCGCCCTGCAGCTTGTTGCCGCTGCTCCTGTTACATCCGTTCGCCCCGACATTCTCGACGACAACGACCACACGCTCCGTACTCACTTCTATCGGACTGCCCAGCAGTTCTTTGTCGATACGCACCGTTACGACACCTACGATCGCAACGGGCCCAAGATCCTCGTCGGCGAGTGGGCGACACGCGAAGGCTCTCCAACCACCAATCTTGGCGCTGCTCTAGGCGACGCCGCATGGATGACCGGCCTTGAGCGCAATAGCGACATCGTCATCATGGCCTCGTATGCGCCGCTTTTCACCAACGTCACTGTTGGTGCGATGCAGTGGCCAAATGATCTCATCGGCTACGACGCGCTCACCAGCTACGGCTCACCCAGCTACTATGCGCAAGTCATGTTTACTACGCATCTTGGCGACCAGATCCTCGCCTCAACACTTGACACGACTAACCCGCGTCTCTTCGACTCCGCGACTTATGACTCGAAGACCCACCACCTCAACCTGAAGCTTGTTAATGCGTCATCGCTGCCGCAGACGGTGGAGATCAAGCTCAACGGGGCCGCTCACATCCGCCCTCGGGCTACGGTTACGACCCTGAGCGGCAAGACTACGCAGGAGACCAACTCCATCACTGATCCCACACGGATTGTGCCCGTGGTCAGTACGATTACGAACGCCGCGGCTACCTTCAGCCACAGTCTTCCTCAGTATTCGATTCAGGTTCTGGATATCGAGCTGAACTAACTCAGCTACTGTGAACCATTGGGTAATAGCTGGAAATCAACGCCGGCGGCCTTGTTTGCCCTCGTCGTAGCCGCCTCATCGAGTTCGCTCACTGGAATCTCATGGTGATGCTGATCGCGGACATAAAGCGTGGTTCGCGTCAGCATGTAGTTGTGAATCTGCTCTGCAGGGCGCCCGTCCTTAAAGATCAGCGTGACTGCCTCCTCGGGCGCAGGCTCCCGTGCCGGAGGAGGCGGGGCGACCGATTCTAGCGGTTGCTGAGCATATTGAGGCGGATAAGGAGGAAGAGCAGCGTCACCCGCCTGACCCGAGTAAGGTGCCACAGCGTATGGCCCCTGCGATGGATCGCCATTACCTGTCGGCTCGTTGTCATAGCTCGCTGTTCCATCATTCAGGCCGGTCGTATCCGGATACCCAAGAAACGCTACACCGCCCAGCCCCGACCAGGGATAGCCAACGTAAGGGCCCTGCGAACGATACGCTCCGCCATAAGGCCTACGATAGCCACCTGCGCCAGGACCATTTGGCCGCCGCAAGGCTCCCGCAGACGAGCCAGACCTAAAAGCGGGAGTTACGCCCATCGAGCGAGATCCTGTATATCTGGGCGCACCCGTGAACCCACCTGAAGGTGCGGAACCGAGCCCACTCCGCATTGCTGGCCCAGAGTGTCCGCCAATCGTCGCATGCGCACCACCACGTTGCGCTCCGGCAGTGATTACCAGACCCGCAACACACACCGCAACGACGGATAGGCGCTTCATAAGCATGTTTTTTAGACGTAAATTGTGAGGGAAAGGATCAAGCTCGGGCAAGGCTCTTAGAACTTGATGGTCGGGGCGGAGGGATTCGAACCCCCGACCCTCTGGTCCCAAACCAGAGACTACAAAGTTAGAGGCGCTAACATGAGCTTGCATAGGTTTTTAGTTTCAAACACTTGCGGGCGTTTACGCACACTGTATACAAGTGCATATAGACTGGCACCCGCTACAGTATTCGCTACAGCAAACGATGGCGATGCGGATGCGATCCAACCGCCGTTACTCGCATGTCTAACCCAGATCGCACGTGTGAGAGCATGGCTGGATGGAAATCCTTCATATGCCGATTCGTGATATCGCCACTCTTGGACTCTTCATTCTGTTAGCGGCTGCGATCTACGGCATCTATGCTCTGCATGACATTCGGCAGAGCATAGATAACCTTAGACACGATTATCGGAAGGTGAACGATTTGGACCGGCGTGAAGAGTTTGAGGACATGGGTTAGCCAAACGCCTTTATTGGCGGTTCTTCTTGCCATGTTTTGTTATCTGTTCGAGCCTATGCTGGACGCGCTCCTGCAATAGAGTGTAAGACTTGTCCGTCTTCTTGCAAGGCTTCACCAGCCCGAGATGGTCGGCCATAACGTCTTCCATCTTCTCGCATTGACGGGTGGCACCCATCTTATCCACTACCAACAGAGCACGATCGGTACGAAGAGTTTCATAGGCGCAATAGCGATGCGGCGCAGGGGACAGCTTCGGATGTATTCCAACCCATTCCTTTGAAAGTTTGAAAAGGAACTCCTCTTCGTCTCTTGGGCTTAGCTGCTTCAACTTCGGATCGTCACTCAAGTATGCAGCAACCTTGGCCACTCGAGATCCTTCGAAAGGTGTGCCAAACATGTATAGAAAGTGTGTCTTATCCGCCATAGAACGCGGATTATCGTAATCTGCATGTTTTGCGCCGTGATAAGAGTCCCTCTGATCGTCAATCAGCAACCTCTCAACGGCTAGTCCCCCCAAACTGTGGGCTACGAAGTCAACCTCATCGTGGTCTTCAAAAACCCCATCTTCGTGAAGTTCTCGCTTCAATTCCCTGCTCACCCCAGGAATGTCCAATTTCCACCTTTGAGCGGTGTTGGGAATGCGGCGACATAAACATCTACATTCGAAAAATCATCCGCTAGAGCGTAGGGCCAATAAAGTTGGCCCTTACATGTCCAGGTATCCGGCACGACTCCGAACAGTCCATGTACGAATACCAAAGCGAGCTTGCTGTGCTTGGGAGTGACCCAGCCTTGTGCGAAATGCTTTGAAGATCTTTGAGTGATTTTTGAAGGCGCGGAGCGGTTGCCCGTACAAGACGCAAGTAGAAGGCAAGAAAAAAGGGGTAGAACAGTGAGGTAGATGCGCCGAAAGATGCGATACATGAATATCCCCAGTACCCGCAAGATTTCTTATCAAAGTTAAGTCCGCTAAATTTATCGTTAGAAAGGCTTTTCAGCAAGTTATTTGTCTAAGTTGCGAAGACCTCGCTAGGATGTTGCAACGAAATATAGGAAGGCTGCAGGGTTGAAGACGAATGGACGCTGTCTGTAGCTGTGCAGGGGGGCGCCCATCCGGAAACCATACTTAGTTTCAAGGCACACGCTTATTGCAAATGTTGAGCAGCTCTGCCCGCTACACTCACTAGCCGTTATCAGTCAGATTTTGGTCAACGGCTGCATGTACCGTTCGTTTGAAATACGGTTGACTTGGCTTGCAAAAAATCTCGTGTATGAAAAATCCAGAGTCCTTGGAAAAAAAATTCTCTGTTCCGCAAGCCGAGATAAGAGCCGCGAAGTCTCCAGTTATTCCAATTACCTGCTCACCGACAGAAATAAGGCCATGATCACAGGCTTGGAGAACTGCCTGAACGCATAACGGAAAGCTACTAGCGACAGTTGCTAAAGTGCTCTCCACTAACTTGATTTCTGCAACTCTGGATTCATCTACATCCAAAGTGCTGAATGGGAGTCGCTCCGCCAAGATCTTCACGTCAAACACTTCAAGGTACCGAGTCACGCTCGGCACAAGTTCATGCGGAACCGTGGCATTGCCTCTAAAAACCGTAATGGAAGGAGGAAATGTAACCGCTATCATCTTGGGTTCATAATCTCGCAAAATTCCGCTTGCAAGGAGAGGGCCCTCGCCATAAGCTGTGAAGAAAACAAGCTTTAGGGAGCGTAGTTCTTCTCTATTCTTCAGATTACGCAAAACCGACGTGACTACACGCTTCAGGTTAACGCGCCCTGAACTTTGGAAGTAAGTTACTGATCGAGTGCTGGCACGTTTCACAGCCATGGGAGTTTTCCTTCTTCTACATAAGCGCTCGCAATCACTACGGCGTCACATAAGGTTAGTGAAACCATAGAAAACTGCTTTAACGCTGGATCTCCTTCGAGGAGCCTCTGACCTGTGCCACAGTGACAGTGGCAAGCGGCAGTGTGATTCAGTGGCTTTCCATGATTATCGAAGCGGAAAATTTCTATGGTGTTATGGTGCAGACGAAAGTCATAGGTGAAAACACGGTCGATTCTCGACTCTGAAATCCGTTGATAGGAATCCTCAAAATGAAGGATGTAGTGTTGGCCATTCTTAGAAAGTGTTAAATCGCCTTCCCAAGTGCCGAAACCAGCATGGAAGGTAGGAACAGTGTTCGGAAGACTGCTCACATCCGAACATGATTGAATGAATTTATCTGAGATGCGGTAATAGCGTTCAGCCGTTGAAAGCACACTGAGTCGATTATCAGCAGACAGAATATCTGACATCGACACAGACAGTTGCCCCCGTCAAAACAGTATAAAGGCCCGCGTTAGCGGGCCTCTGGTCAATCTCAGAATTGAAAGCAAATATGGGATGGGGAGGAATTGCTTCTTTCGTCACCACACACTGCAATTGGGCATACAATTCGCGAATTGCGAAATACCAAGTTGTCAACTCGAACCTTTCATGGCTCGTCCTGGCATCTTTCAACATCGTTTTGTAGATGGGAAAGAAACTTTTGGATGACATTTTGAACTTTTCTTCATATGGCTTGAGAGATGCTTCCAGCTGCTCCGCTGCGTCTGTCGGGCTCAATATTTGAACGATCGAAAATGACGTTGATTCTTGAATCTCGCTGATCAACGTTGCGAATGACATTTTGGTCTCCTTCTCACGTCCAGTTCATCATTGTCGAATGGACGCTGTAATGAACCGTCTCGTTGTGTCCTTATCAGTAATCGCTTTGACACACACACCAACGTTAGAGTGACAATAAGCGTTTTGCAACTATTTGAATAGAACTATTTACAGTACGGCATCTAATAGGGATTAGATTCGTTCAACATTGTCATTGATGCTTTATCGACGAAGAACCTAAAAACGTTATAACCACTCAAGGTTTTGTTCAAAGTCTTCGCCAAGTATTCGCCCCAATATCTCGCTAACTATTTTCGAATGAGGCTTTTAGCTGGTACTATAGTCGCAGGTGGGCTTAATTGCTAATTGCTGGCTGCCAGCTAAAGTCCTTTGGACCTGCGTTGCAGTCCACTGTCCACCTCGAGAAGTGGTCAATCCAAGATCGTTTAGGCCCTGAGCTAAGGCTCGGAGAGAAGTTGCTCTCTTTCGACGAAGATCCTCAATTACTGGAACAAGATCCTTGATACGCTTTGAAGCGATGCAGCTCCTCACAACGGCACTAGCCCGCGTGCC
Source organism: Granulicella arctica (assembly GCF_025685605.1). NCBI lineage: Bacteria > Pseudomonadati > Acidobacteriota > Terriglobia > Terriglobales > Acidobacteriaceae > Granulicella > Granulicella arctica. The sequence continues at coordinate 1,419,527 of NZ_JAGTUT010000001.1, read as the reverse complement.
CTTCTCTGCCATGCCCCGCATACGGTTTAGGCTGCCTCTCTGGCCGCCAAGTACAGAGCCGCGAACCTTGGCTGCCTTCAGCGCGGCTTTTGTCCGCACTGAAATCATAGCGGCCTCATGCTCAGCAACGGCAGCTAAAATATGAACAGTAAGGCGATTCGCTTCTGGGAAGTCGCACGCGACAAAATCCACACCTGACTCCATCAGGGAAGATATGAAGTGAACATTGCGAGCGAGTCGGTCCAGCTTCGCAATTACTAATGTGGCTTTGTGGAGACGGCAGAGACGGAGAGCTTCAGCGATGGCGGGACGGTCATTCAGTTTGCCGCTCTCAACTTCCATCACCTCCTGAACCAGTGTCCAGCTTCCGCCATTCAGATAGCGGCTCACGGCTTCACGTTGCGCTTCCAAACCCAATCCGCTCGCGCCTTGCCGTGCGGTTGAGACCCTTAGGTAGGAGATGAATTTGCCATTCGCCACTGTGCTCGCTCCGTTACATTTGCTTCTACCAACGTTGAAGTAAATGTAACACGCCGATGTGAGCTGGGTCTACATGAGATTGCATCCGTCTAGACTGACTAACCTAATTTCGCCTTTTGTTCGCTATACTCATTGCATGTTCGATCCCGATGCACACATACCGCGAGCCAACCGTTCTCTTATCTACTTCGGCGCATGTCTGATCGCCGGAATGCGTTTGGCTAGGGAGCGGCAGGTCAACATCAGGGTTATCCCGACAATTCATGCCATTCAGGAATCATGTGATCTATCACATGAGATCTTCAACCGCATTTTCAGGAGAGTTCCAGAGAATATAAAGAATCGATTATGAGACGAAGGTGGGGCATGCTGTCACAAAACCTAAGGCTTAGGTAAGAGTCCGGCTAGGTGCAAAACCGCGTTGACTATGGCTTCTAGTTCTCTCTGAATGTTTTTATCGCCCCCGCCTGAGTAGTTTCCAAGTATCTCGTAGGCGCTTGAGTAGGCCGGGAGAACATCATCAATGGTTACCAAGTCCCCGACCGGAATCTCGCCTCTTAGCACCCCGCTCACTCTGCTCGAATGGCCATGGCTAGGTAGTAGCACGCAGATCTGTCGGGAATATGTCGGGACTTTGCCGTTGATACTCAGCCGTTCGAGATCCTGTCTTTCGACAACGTGATGACATTCCCAAGAGTTATACGGTCCCGCATTGGCTCCGGAAGCTGCATCTATTTTGTCGAGAAAGTTACGTCTACGACTCAGCATTCGTGAATACGGTCCAACAAGCTGACCGGCATCGGTCAGGTAAACATCTCTGACGACCGCCTTAAGCTCAGCCGGAACGAACGGCGAAAAAGGAATTTTTGCGATTGAAAGCACGTTCCTTACATAAGCGGACATAAATGCTCCATTGCTGCGGTGCCGACTATACCCCAGATGTGAGCATCCATCATGTAAAGTTTCGAGGGATTGGAGAACATCATGTGTGGACGTTATTTGCGACGTTCTGACAAGCAGCGTATCGCAGAGCAATTTCGGGTGGCTAACGATATAAGCCATCTCGCCATGCCGCCGGACGATTACAACATTGCTCCATCCACCTTCCAGCCTGTTATAAGGGAAAGTCGTGACGATGGCATTCGCGAAATGGTTCTCATGCGTTGGGGTCTGATTCCGTTCTTTACTAAGCGACTCGCGGATGTAAAAGGAATTTCCACGATAAACGCGCGCGCTGAATCCATCTCCACGAGTCCCGCTTGGCGCGAACCTTTTAGGAAGCGTCGTTGTCTCATTCCCGTATCAGGCTTTTACGAATGGCAAAAGCTGGATGCAAAAACGAAGAAGCCTTATACCTTCAGTGTCACAGATAGCAATTTGTTCGCGTTTGCCGGGCTTTGGGACGCTTGGAAGGATGAGCAGGGCCAATGGCTTCAATCCTTCAGCATCGTGACAACAGAGGCGAATGAGCTAATGTCACAGATTCACACTCGAATGCCTGTAATACTTCATACTCGCGATTACGACCGATGGCTTTCGCGCGAGATTACAGAGCAGCCACCAACTGAACTTTTGCGACCCTTTGAGTCCGACATATGCAGATGACACTAGCTAATCAACTGGTAGGTAACGTTCGAAACAATGGTCCCGAGATGCTGAATAGTGCCTAGCTGCGTATGTTTAAACCAGTTAATTTAGGAGTGAAAGCCTTCTATCAGGCGGTATCTGTAGGTGAATCAAGGGAGAGGGAGATCGCCATTCAGCATCTTAGCGGCTTCGGGAAGCGAAATCCTCGCTTTTTTCGCGAAGTCTATGAGAGAAACATGCGCAATGCGGCTATATTCGCTTTCCAAACGCCTAAAAGTCCTGAGATGCATCCCCTTGGGTCTCAAAACCGGATCTAACAAGCAGCCCCACCCACCACACAGCTCACGGATTGCCCATGCGCGAGCATCTGAACGGTCAGACCTCGATTCATTTTGACTGTCGTAGGCCAAGCCGTGACACTGACGACACGCAAAAATCCCACCGCCATAGAGCACAGCAACACGCCTCCCGCAGCCGCGTGCCGGACAGCGAAACCACACTCGCACTCCTCCATAATGGCAAGCAGTCCGGTCGAGATCTACCGTATATTCCTTGCTTTTCCAATCCTCACCCGCTCTCTGATGACGATAGGAAAGTGTAACGAGATGACTTTCCGGACGGATGCTGATGGTTCCGTCTGGTTGTTTGTTGCGGGTCCATGTGATCGTGACGGAGTAACGAACGTCCAACCACCCTTGCCTTTGGAGCACCCTGACATCGAGCTTGCGATAATTCGATGTCGTTGTCTTAGATCCATACTTCCGTCCGCTGCCCCATCCGCCCACTGTTTATTATCCGAAATCATTAGCTAGATCCACATCCGTGTTGTCCTAACACCGCTTCTCTTACTCAGGTGGGTGCTGGGTGTTGTCGAGACGGCCTGAGGGAGACCGGAGTCTCCCCCTTTAGGGTTTGCTTGGGTTGGCTCTCCAACGCCCGGCCTTGGGCGAAGCTCACAGACGGCTAGTTGATTGGTTGATTGCTTGATTGGGTGATTCCTGATTCTTGTTTCTTGATTGAATGATTCGAGATTCCAGATTGGGCTCATGCTCGCACGGCCGAAATGATTCTTGTAATTCGCGAGTAGGTGTCGGCTCCAGGCTTTGAATTGCCTTCGGCGTCTCGATTGCAGTCGTCCACCTCAACCTCAAAGAATTGACCTTCTAGGAATACGTTAGCGCTCATCTCTTCGCCCTTCCTCGGGTGCTCCCCATTGGCGACCACCCACGCTTTGTAGTAGCGTGACTGGCGACCAATGCGCGGCTTGGCTGCATCGCTTCCGAAGTTGAAGAACGCCGAGACGCTCTCCGTCTCCGTAGTAAGCCCGAATTCGATTCGGAGTGACCAACGAAAGTAAGATCGAACCCAATCTGGGCCTTGGATGGAAAGACCTCGGACCGTGTACTTGCCGGGCCTGAGAACTGGATACTCAGGCCCGGTCCAGACCATTGCTTTAGCCCTGTCGATTGCGACAACTTTACGGGCCTCCGGCATGCTTTTGGTCTGGCGTTTAGGCTGCATCGATGGCCTGCTCTCGAACGCGACCGCCTGACTTGCCGCCGTCACCTTCATTAGCGATGCGCACCAATTCTGATTCGCGAATCATCGTGCGGCTTCCTAGCTTTGTTCGCTTCAACTTGCCCGAACTTAGCCATGCATGAATTGTGTATTTGCTCAGACCGCCAAGCCTACGGGCGGCCTCATCAACTGATAGAAGTGCATCCATGAAGAAACCTCGCCAAGAAATGTCTTGCAAAGACAACGTAACGCAGCTAAGGTGACAGGAACAAGACACGAATCATGGCACATATAATTCAGGTTCCGTTTGCAATCGAATTCGCAACAGAGGGGCGTAGATGGGAGCTTTTTGAGGCTGCCGTCGTGGGATCTGCGCGTGATTTGCAGCCCAAACCATCGGGCATCTTCGCAATGCTTCCAGTCACAACTGATAAGTTTGCAGTTTCGCTGACTCCAGAACGTCCCAAGATGAAGTTACCGGCCTATCTAACTTTGAGCCCGCTTTACACAATTAACTCTTACCGTCACGAGGAGAAGATTAGTGATTACCTGACATCCAAGAGCGAGGTAAACCCGATCTATTCAGGTAATTCGACCTTCGAGATCTTGGTTTCGTTTTCAGCAAAGAAGCAACCTGAGAGAGAGCGAGATCCTTGGAAGATGAGAGAAGAGTTTTTGTCTCTCCCGATGCGCACGACAGCACTCGCAAAGTTCCTAAACACATGGGGAAGGTGGGATATGTCGAGTCTCTGGCAGATAGGCGGATCGGAGAAGCTAGGTTTAGATCGGCCTTTATGCATTATTCCCGAATTGATTTGGGATGAACAAACCCGGTACAAAGCCGCTCTGAGTGGCGATGCTGAGGAGTGGCTTTCGCGTAGTAGCAGGATTCCAGCTCCACAAAGACGTATGACTGCGCCGTTCTTTGCCGTTCGGGATGACCTCTGTTCGTCGGCAATCGAAACCACAATAACGATGGACAAGATTGCCCAAGTGCCATATCGGCTTTGCGCGCGATCAGACTGCGGTCTGATTTTTAAAGTCGAATCAAACCATTCGCGGCATTTTTGTTCGCAGTCGTGCGCGCACCTTGTGTCGGTACGAAGGGGAAGAGAAGCAAGACGCAAGCCCAAGAAAGGGGTGACAACCTAATGTCAATTTTCAAGCGCGGAACGGTCTACTGGTATCACTTTCTATTCAACGGCGAGCATATTCAAAAGAGCACGAAACAGGGCAATCCTCGCACCGCACGTCAGATCGAAGCCGCTCACAAGACTGCTCTGGCCAAAGGAGAAGTTGGACTGGTAGAACGGCAGCCCGCCCCAACCCTTGCGAAATTCCTTGAGGATCGATTCACGCCGTGGGCGCAATCTACTTTTGAAAAGGCATCTCCGAAAACATGGACGGGTTGGTATCGGACGCAACTCCGAAATATCTCCGCATATGGCCCCTTAGTCAGTCGCAAACTAGGAACGATAACAAGCGAACACGCTGCCGATTATGCTGCGTTTCTCCAGACGAAGGGATGGAAGCCCACCTCTGTTAACAATTCGCTGCGCGTCCTTCGCCGTGCGCTGCTACTAGCGGTTGAATGGGGCATTGCGGAGAACGCTCCGAAGATCAAAATGCTGCGGGGACAACATCACCGGGAACACGTCGTCACACCCGATGAAGAGGCGCGTTACTTGGCAGCCGCTGGCGAGCTTATGGCAGATATCGCCGCTGTACTGAGTGACACGGGGATGCGTCCTGATGAGAATGCGCGGCTCCGTTGGGAGTTCGTTTCGTGGCACAACGGACAGCAAGGAACGCTCCAGGTCACACATGGCAAGACGGCAGCAGCCCGCCGAATGCTTCCGCTCAGTCCGCGTGTTCGGGCGATTCTGCAAAGGCGCTAGGAAGCAGCCAAGATGCCCTTAGAGGGATGGGTTTGGTCGTCCGCAACAATCAGCGGTCATATCGAGCCTTCTACGCTCAAGAAACGGCATCACAACGCGATTCGCCTTAGCGGGGTCCGCCCATTCGTGCTGTACTCACTCCGTCACACATTTCTGACCCGTTTAGGAGAAGCCGGGTGTGACGCATGGACACTTGCCCGCATTGCCGGTCACGCTTCAATCAACATGAGCGCCCGCTATGTTCACCCGAGCCAAGAAGCAGTGATGAACTTGTTCAGTCGTTTGCAGGGTCCGCCCCTACTGGTGAACCCGAACTCAAATAGACCTATGTGAAGAGAGCCGAGTGATAGCATCGGAAACGCTCCGCAAAGAGGTCATATGCTCGTATCGCTTGTCTTGGCTTTCGTGTTCCTTCCCGCAATGGCGCTTGCACAGGACCAGAAATTAGCCAGTCCTGAAAAGCAGACTATTGTGTGCGAAGAACAAGCCCCTGAATGTACGCATAGGCTCATCAATGGATTGAACTTCAAAACGCTTGTTGGCCCGCAAGCCATCGTCACTCTGGGAATCGGAGACAACGGTAAATACACTCGACTTGATGTGACGGTGACAAACACCAGCCAATCAACTTTGACGTATTTCCGAACGCCTTTAGCGTAGAAGTGACTGCACCAAAACAGCGCGCGTTGCGTGTGGTCCCCATCGAGAAAATCATTTCATCGGAAAAGCACCATGCAGGTTGGGCAAACGCCGTTAACGCGATGGGCGCTGGAATGGCAACTCAACAGGTCACAACCCAATCGACTTCGTCAGGGACGGTGCAAGCTACCAGCAACGATGGAAGTTCTGCCTCGGGAACCTATAGCGGCACCGGCACAAGTACGACGAGCGTCCCAAATTATGCCGCGCAGGAGCAAGCCCGTCAGAACATTGCACGCCGACGTGCTGCCTTGGGAGCACACGAGGCAGAACTTGAACAGACAGGGCTAAAAGCCAATACCGTCGATTCAGGCAAATATGTGGGTGGATATGTATTTTTCGAATCTGAGAAACATGGTGAGTTCTATGTGGTAGATCTGCCCATTGCAGGAGTTGTCTACCGGTTTCCATTTACAAGGCCAAAGCACTAAGGAAACTGGTCCGACCTGCACCCGCTACAGTTCTTGCTACACCTTAAGTCGTTTACTACGCTCAGCTTAGCTAAGTGTTTGATTCGATGGTCGGGGCGGAGGGATTCGAACCCCCGACCCTCTGGTCCCAAACCAGATGCGCTACCAGACTGCGCTACGCCCCGACTATCGTCTAGTGTATCGCACCGTAAGCCTAGTTCTATCGGCTTTGATGGAAACCTGCTCCCATCACTCGTCCGGTCAGCCACGCGAGTACTAGTAATGGCAGTACCGTCAGCGCTAGCATCACCGTCGCAATTCCTGCCAGGTAGAGCCAATCGCCCCATTGATTCTTGCGGGGGTCGTTCAAACTCCGTTCGAGTAATGCATAATTTCGCCGGTTTGCCTTCCATGCAACGTCGAACCAATCGCCGAAGAACGGAATCATCCCCACCACGACTTCGATCCCGACATTCGCAACCATTCGCAGGATCGTTACGTACGGCACCCCGCGAAACCACGCAGCTAACACAATGACCGTCGATGCGAGTCCGCCGAGAATGTCCCCGATTCCTGGAATCAGGCCAACGATACCGTCGATGCCGAACCGGAAGCTCGTTCCCGGGATTCGGAACCAATCATCCAGCACATGCGAGAGGAGATCGAGATTGTGGTTATCAAAGAGCCTCGCTCCATGCCGACCACGCGACTGTTGGCCGGGCGACAGTATCTCCGGTTCTATCTCCACGCGAATGGGTTTCACACTCATAGGTGATTGGATGCTATTCCCAGGCCTTTGCCGGTGCTACAATTGTCGTAATACGGCGGCTATAGTTCAGTGGCAGAACGCCGCTCTGTGGCAGCGGATGTCGTGGGTTCGAAACCCACTAGCCGCCCCAATTTCCCCTCATCTCAAGTAAGACTGTGCAGCCGCGTGGATAGCCTACTCAAAAATCCGCCCGCAGCACTTTACGTCGGCACCTCCGGCTGGGCTTACCCTACCTGGAAGCCTGATTTCTATCCACCCAAGACTCAGGCTACAAAATTCCTTGCCTATTACGCCTCGCAACTCACCTCGGTTGAGGTTAATTACACCTTTCGCGCCCTGCCGACAGCGAAGCAACTCGAAGGCTGGATCGCTGCGACTCCCGACCACTTCCGTTTCTCCTTCAAAGCTCCGCAGCGCATTACTCACTTCAGCCGCCTTCGCGATTGTGAAGCTGCGGTCGACCAGTTCGTTGCGTCGCTCGAACCCGTTTATACGGCTGGCAGATTGGGTCTTCTGCTTTTTCAGCTGCCTCCGAACTTCAAGGCTGACGACGACACCAAAGCTCGTATCGCTACGCTCCTGAGAACTCGATCGCTCGATGCACATCGTATCGCCTTCGAGTTTCGCCATGAGAGCTGGTTTGGCGATTCGGTTTACACGATTCTTCGTGATCACAATGCTGCGCTCTGTGTCGCTGAGTCAGACGACCTCGTCACTCCCGAGGTGCATACTTCCACTACCCACAGCGCCTTTCGTCTTCGCCGCAACGGGGGCTACACCCAGCCTGAACTCGAGGCTATTGCTGCTCGCCTTGTTGCGCTGGCCGCCACACGCGAGGTGTTCGCCTACCTCAAGCATGAGGACGAACCAACCGGTGCGCTCAACGCCGCAGCTCTATTGGCCGCAGCAGGCAAGCGTTGATGCAGGACTTTGAGCCAGTCCCTTTTTATCCCCGTCGCTATCTCAGCAATGGTCATCTCCAGACCATCATCGGTAACTATCTCCATCGCATCGACGCACTTCCGCCGCCTCTATCTGAGCTCGTAGAGGTTTCGCCGGCAACGCAGGATCAGATCGCCAGCCAGGTTCTCTGTCACTGCCACTGGCAACCAGATGCTGCGACAAAACCCGCAGCCATCATCGTCCACGGGCTGGAAGGTTCTTCGAACTCTCAGTATGTCGTGGGCAACGCGAACAAGCTCTGGCGCGCCGGCTGCAGTATTATCCGCATGAATATGCGCAACTGCGGCGGTACGGAGCAACTCTCGCCCACCTTGTACCACTCCGGGCTTTCGGGGGATGTGCGGGCCGTCATGGATTACTTTCTTGCCACGCGCCACCTTCAGTCCGTCTCGCTGATCGGCTACTCTATGGGCGGCAACCTTGTCCTCAAGCTTGCCGGAGAACTAGGGACCGAAGCTCCACCCCAGCTTCACTCCGTGATCGGCGTCTCTCCTGCGGTCGATCTCGGCCCCTCAGCCGACGCTCTTCACCGTCCTTTCAATCGTCTTTACGAGTGGAAGTTCCTTCGCGCTCTTCTCAAGCGCTTCCGCCGCAAGGCCGCCCTTTTCCCCCGGGCTTACGATGTGAAGCGGGCCGACTATATCCACTCTCTCCGCCAGTTTGATGATGAGATTACCGCCATTTACTCCGGCTTCTCGGGTGCTGACGACTACTATTTTCGCGCAGCTGCTGGCCGCGTCCTCGACCAGATTGCGGTCCCCACCCTCATCCTGCATGCCGCCGACGATCCCTTCGTTTACATCACTCCAGAGAGCCGCTCTCTTATTGCTGCCAACCCCTCTATTACCTATGTCGAGCCTGCTCATGGAGGCCACTGCGCCTTCCTGGCCTCAGCCGATCCTTCGAAAAACGATGATGGCTATTGGGCCGAATCCACACTGCTCCGTTTCCTCCTCGCTCACGCCTAGACATCTGGCTGTGGATTTCCTGGTCGTAATGTAATGACGCATGCACACCTCCAAACGCTCGTTCACACTAAGATCAAGGTTGGACAGGAGACGACTGATGCAATTTAGGACCTATGACACGCTCACAGCGGCCATGCAACGAGCCGCGGTGCGCCCACCCAACACCATCTGGCTGGTGCTCTCCATTGAGGGAGCCGCCTACTACGTGTTCTTCAGTGAACCGAGTCTCCAGCAGGCTCTGAAGCGCACCGGCTTCAACCTGGCTGGCGTCACTATGCAGGTCAATCATCTTGGTTTAGGCGCTAATGACAATCTGCTCCCATCGCAGGTCGCTGCGGGATTGCAAGGCGTTGCGCTTCCCGGTGCGGCCCGGATAGCAGCGGGACAGCACTTGCGCCACGTCTCCTCGAAACGGCTGAAGCACGGGGCGCGGTACAGGCTGGCGGTCACGCGGAGCGGTACATGATTGAGGCATGGACTGCGTGCGTCACGCATTTCAGAACGAAGCGAGGCCGCGAGCCGAAGTCTGCAGAGATCTTCCTGTCGCATTCGCCATGTACGACCAATGATCTGAGTCCCAGTGTTGCGGAGACCATCAACGGAGTCTTGTATCCTGCCTCATGCCGCGGCAAGCTCACCAAGTTCTTCCAGGTAAATAGCACCATGAAGTGGAAGATCTGGTACGCCCTGCGCTTCGGTCATGCAGAGGGTTTGACCGATGAGCAGCTGAAAGCATCGTTTCCGAACATCGCGATCCAGAGTATGCAGCGAGAAGTTGCAGACATGGCTCATCTGTAGGCTGGGGCATAAAACGGACGCCGCACAGTTATCTCGCGCGGGCGTGCGCTGAGGCTCTCGTCGTGTGTCGACTTCATCATCGATTGAGCCGTTGGAATAATGCCGCCTGTTCGCGATCGCGAACAGGCTAAGATGCTCGTCGTCCAGAGCGATTAATGCTGGACTTTTGACGCATCCCGATGCACACTACCGACACAATCTCCATTTGGTTCGCGTTTAACGAATCACCATAAGTAAAAAGCAATCGATAGCCTCAGACAGCACAATGCAGTCTCGCTACCCATTTGTGCATCCTTCGCAGCTACTGTGCGAAGCGTTTGCGCAACGCTTTCTCCGCCACTTTGCACTTGGTCAATCCGCACCCAAGAGGAGTCCTTATGACGCAACCTACCCCAATCAACCGTCGCAACTTCCTTCGCATGGGAGCCACCCTCCCCATTGCCGCCACAGTTCTTCCTTCGCTCGCGACCTCGGCTTTCGCCGCCCCGCCCGCAGCAGCAGGAGTCCCGGCCGTCGGCTACATCGACGTCCCCGCCAACGTCGCTCTTCTCAACATCAACGAGTATCCTTCCGGCCCCACGCAAGCCGCCGTCGACATCATGCACAAGATGGCTGTTAGCGGAAATCGCTACTACATGAACGAGACCAGCAAGTTCAATGGAGAGCTCTCCGCATATCATGACCTGAAACCCGGCTATCTCACCATCTACGCCGGTTCAACCGAAGTTCTCCACTTCACCACACTCGCCTTTACCTCGCCTACGCGCTCTCTTGTCACTGCTGACCCGACCTTTGAGCAGACTTGGCGCGTCGCCGAGTCGAATGGGGCCAAAGTCCACAAGGTTCCCCTCAAGGCCGATTACAGCTATGACATGAAGGCCATGGTCGCTGCCGATCCAAATGCTGGTCTCTACTATGTTTGTAATCCCAATAACCCTACTGGCGTTCCGGTCAAACGTGCAGATATCGAGTGGCTGCTGGCCAACAAGGCACCCGGCTCCATTGTTCTTGTCGATGAGGCCTATATCCACTTCTCCGACGCCGAATCAGTGATCGATCTGGTTGGCAAGGACAAGGATCTTATCGTCTCCCGTACCTTCTCGAAGATCTATTCCATGGGCGGTCTCCGCTTTGGATATGCCATGGCGCGACCTGACCTTACGGCGAAGTTGCACTTCTATAACGTCAATGCAATGTCGACCACGGCCATCCAGTGTGCCAAGATCCAGTTGGCGGATAAGCAGTTGATCCCTCTCCGCAAGCAGGCAATGGCCGACACTCGCGACAAGACCTTCACGTGGCTCGCCAAGAATAATTACGCGTTCACCCCATCGCAGACCAACCACTTTCTCTTGAACGTCAAGCAGCCGGGAGCCCCTGTGGTCAACGCTCTCGCGCATCATTCTGTCATGGTCGGCCGTACCTGGGCGGCAATGCCAAACTGGCCACGAATCACGGTGGGCAGTCCCTCTGATATGCAGAGCTTTCAAAGCGCTTTCTTAGAGGTGATGCAGCTACCTGACGGGAAGATGAACGCGCTCACTCATCCTTACCCGCATCTCCTTAATCAACACGCCTGCTAGTCGCAACAAAATGAAGGGGCCGGACGCGAGTCCGGTCTCGTCGTTTTGTACCACTTCATTCCCCAGGCCGTTGCTATCGCATCGCTACTTGCAAGGTCGCGGCAGAGTTAGAAGGTAGACAAGATTAGCAACCCTAACGAGTCATCATCCGTTGCGTAGAAGATTGGACGTTAAGCCAGTAAGATAGAAGTTCATGCTTGCAGAATGGTCCGCCGAATGTGCCGCTGAGGACCCCGTCCTTGTAGTTCCGTGGTCAGATACGTCTGACCCAGCCAGTACAGCTCACTTCATCGATCTCCGAGAGTCCCCGTACGATCTTGATCAGATTGTCGAGGCCGAGCAGAACCCACCGCTCATGCAGGCCCTCCGCTCGCTCAATGCGGCTCGTTCTCCGGTGTTCACTGCCAAATGTGACGCATGGGCGTTAGGTGCAGAGGAACTGGAAGCTCTTCGCTTCAATATCGATCCCACTCTGTATAGCGATCCCGCAGATGTTCCCGCGGGCTTTGGCAGCTACATCGATCTTCTATGCCGCGACCGCGCCCTCTTTGTTTCGTTCCCCCGGCAGGAGCAGGTGCTTGCGCGCCTCACACGCCGCGCAGCTACCCTCGACCATCCGCAGGCCACCTTGGACTGCGTTCTTCGCCCGGCCTTGATCGACCTTACTGGACCGCAGGAAGGCTTTGCGATCACGCTTTATATCAAAGCTATCGGCCCTGACCCTCACACGGCATGGGAGCTTTGGTCCGCCGCTCTCGAAGCTGTTGTCACTCTTCTCCGCAGCAAAGAACTGGCACTTGCCTAGCCCCACCCTTACAATCAAAAGGTCCCCCTCGTGGGCGAGTAGCTCAATCGGATAGAGCACGGACCTTCTAAGTCCGGGGTTACAGGTTCGATCCCTGTCTCGCCCACCACCTTCCCTAAGAGTGATCCCCTGAACGGAGCTTTGCTCTTCCCGTTTGATGGCGGGAAATCAGCGGATTGTCTTTACACTTCAGCCGTGACCGCTGGGGCAGAAATCTCCCGGCCGCTTTCACGGCCAGCCAGATGTCTCAATCCAGCCAGTGCGATAAAGACGAAAGCCAAGGCACAAACACCGCTCCATCCCCAGTGCACCCATGCCACTGTGGCTAGCGCAGATCCCGCTGCCGCTCCGGTGAAGTAAGTTGTCATGTACACCGTGTTCAGCCGACTGCGTGCTGAAGGTACCAGCCCAAAGATGCGCGTTTGATTGGCCACTTGTGTCATCTGCGCGCCAAGATCCAGCACGATCACCCCCAACGCAAGCACGACCAGGTGCCACACCATCGGCATAGCTAACCGCTCTCCGCTCCAGAGCACTACATACGAAGCTCCAAGTATGAGAATTCCAGCCTGCACGACGTATCGTGGTCCGTGCTTATCCGAAAGCCGTCCGGCCAAGGGAGCAGCCAGCGCGCCCGCTGCGCCTACCAGTCCAAATGTTCCTGCCACGCCAGGACCAAGTCCGTAGTGTCGATCCAGCAGAAACGCCAGCGTCGTCCAGAAGCAACTAAACGAAGCGAACACCAATGCCCCAATCGCGCAGGACTCCCGCAGCAGCGGCTCAGTCCGCCAAAGTGTCCAGAGAGATCGCATCGCCTCTCCATAGCTCAAAGCCTGTTTCGGAGGTAGCTTCGGCATCAGCCGCCAGAGTAATGGCACAAATATCGCGTTCATCAGCGCAGCTGCGATAAACACCAGCCGCCAGCCATGCAACTTCGTCAGCCATCCGGCAAAGGTGCGTGCCAGCAGGATGCCCAATAGCAGCCCCGTCATCACGATTCCAATAGCCCGTCCGCGACCCTCATGCGTAGCAAGGTCCGGCGCGATCGGGAGAACGATGTGCGTCACCGACGCAAGCATCCCAGCTACTGCGCTTGCCGCGATCAACCATATGAGGTTTGGTGCGAACGCAATCGCAAGCAGCGCTATTGAAACTGCCGCATACATTCGCATCATCAACGCGCGTCGCTCGAGCACATCGCCAAGCGGAACGAAGCACAATAAGCCCACGGCATACCCGACCTGCGTGGCCACCGCTACAAAACCGGTGTGCCCCGCCGTTGCCTTGAAGCTGCGTCCCATCTCCAAAAGTAAAGGCTGGTTGTAGTAGATCGTCGATACACCCACTGCGCACGCAAGCCCGAGAAAGGGAAGGGGAGCCCGTGGCGTAGCGGCGTTCTGGTCTTTGGCACTCATCAAAACGGAAATATCCTCAACAACCAGTCTAAGCGAGCCCAAGGTCTTTCTTGAAGCCAAGTGACTCAGGCGAACAGTATTGCCAGCCTTATGCTGCCGTTTCGCGTAAATGCATCTCACAGGAAAGCTGAACTAAAGGAGCCAGATTCCATGAAGCATGTCCAGATTGCCTTTTGCCCAATAATTCTTGCGCTCACCGTTGGTGTCTATGCTCAACAGCTCTCATCGCCCAATGATCAGGCTTTCGTCGCTAAGGTCTCTCAAGGGGGCCGCTATGAGGTTGAAGCCAGCAAGCTAGCCATACAGAAAGCTGTCGCCCAGGATGTCAAAGACATCGCTTCGAGTGAGGTCCACGACCACGAACTTGTTAATGCCGAGCTCAAGCGAATCTCTATCGCAAAGCATGTCTCCATCGCTCCTGACCTCAACGCGGAGTTTCAAGGTAAGCTTGCTCAGCTGAAAGCCCTCAACGGCTCGAGCTTTGACGCCGCTTACATGTCCGAGATGGCTACTATTCACGATAAGGACGAAAAACTCTTCGCCCAGGAAGCCAATGATGGCGGCTCAGTTGATTTTAAGAACTTCGCGGCCGCAACCGATCGCATCGTCAAACGCCACATCGGTGCCCTTCACGGCCTCGACCACTAACCTTGTGTTAGCGTTACGGCATCATCAATGTTCGACCTCAAACCAGAGTCTGTATCTTCCAGTGATTGCCGCTCCTCCATGTCTTTAACGCAGCGGGGAGCGGTAGTGCATCGGTGGGCTCTCCTTGCCAGTGTCCTGTTCTCTACTCACGCGCAGTCTCAGCATGTGGACCCCCATGAGTCTCCCGTCATTGTCCAGCCGGGCGCGCCGGGTCAGCCGAGCAAGGTGCTGCCGCCCTCCACCCGCGCCACACTTCCCGAGCGCTCGCAGGCCGATGTGGAGTTTATGCAGGGCATGATCATGCATCATGGTCAAGCTGTGGAGATGACCGCGCTCATTCCATCGCACACGGAAAACGCCAGCATTCGTTCTCTCGGGGCTCGCATCAGCAGTTCGCAGTCAGATGAACGAAGGTTCATGCAAAAGTGGCTTGCCGCACGAGGAGAACCGCTTTCGATGGCTATGCCCGGGATGCCTGAAATGGACATGTCGGGTAGGCCGATGGTCTCCATGCCCGGGATGCTTACCCCGCGCCAGATCGATGCATTGCGCAATGCGAAAGGCGCAGCGTTCGATCAGCTCTTTTTAACGGGGATGATCCAGCACCACAACGGAGCGCTTACTATGGTGCAAACACTGTTTAGCCGCGCAGGTGCCGGGCAGGATGCCGACCTGTTCAATTTTGCGACCGATGCGGATAATACCCAGCGTGCCGAAATCACGATTATGCAGTCTCTTCTAAAGGAAAAACCATGAAGCAAGTGCTCCATTTTGCCTTTCGCGCGGCCCGTACGGCCCTGCCAGCGTTTGTCATGTACCTCGCCGCGGGCCACCTTCAGGCACAGGCACCGGCTGCTCCACCGACGACCCCTGCTCCGTCGACGCCAGCCAAGGAAGCAGAGGCAAATCCGTTTGCGCCACAGCCGGCGCCGCCGTTGCCTGCGGGGATGACGGGGTCAGATACCAGCGATCCTCGCTTCAAGCTGAAGCCGGGAATGTACGACGCCGGCGAAACCTCGATGGGTATCAAGCACCTGCTCTTACTTCACAAGCCCGATGCCTTCCAGCTTGGCGACGTTCAGCCCGGCGACCCGAAGATTGGCAAGACACTCGATCAACTTGGCATGAGCAACACTGCGAAGATGCCGAAGCCTCTGCAAATGGTGATTGCCCAACTCGCTTTCGCGAACTCAGACTTCGCGTTCCAGGGAAATCACCTCTTTCAGGGGAACTTCTATGGGGTCAACATCTACGACATCGCAAATCCAGCCAAGACGA
This sequence comes from Granulicella arctica, assembly GCF_025685605.1. Taxonomy (NCBI): domain Bacteria; kingdom Pseudomonadati; phylum Acidobacteriota; class Terriglobia; order Terriglobales; family Acidobacteriaceae; genus Granulicella; species Granulicella arctica. Next base: position 1,403,708 of record NZ_JAGTUT010000001.1, on the reverse strand, counting down.
CCCTGCTGACCTCGCTGGTCTGCCCGGGTGGACAAGGTGATGTGTCTGTCTACGGCAACCTGATGTTTGTTTCGGTCGAGATGCCGAATGGACGTTTGGACTGCGGTGTGCAGGGATTTCCTCCGGAGCCGCCTCCCGCTGCAGGGCATGAGAAGGATCGCCATATACCCGCCGCGCAGTCAGAACGCTTTCGTGGCGTCCGGATCTTCGACATCTCAAATATCAAGAATCCGAAGCAGGTCGCAGCCGTACAGACCTGCCGTGGCTCGCACACGCACACGTTGGTTGTCGACCCAAACGATAAAGACAACGTGTATCTCTATGTTTCGGGTACGTCATTCGTGCGGCAGCCTGAGGAGGTCGCCGGATGCTCGAATGAGGCTCCAGACAAGGATCAAAACACCGCCCTCTTCAGGATCGATGTAATCAAGGTTCCGATTGCAGCGCCGCAGGAGGCAAAGGTCGTCTCGAGCCCACGCGTGTTTGTCGATCCCCGGACCGGTGCGCTCAACGGCCTCAACAACGGTGGGAGTCACGGCAAGGAAGCGGAAAAGCCGGCGGACACCAACCAGTGCCACGACATTACTGTCTATTCGGCGATTGGATTAGCGGCGGGTGCCTGCTCCGGCAATGGCATCCTGCTCGACATCAAGGACCCGATTCATCCGAAGCGGGTGGACGCGGTGAATGATCCGAACTACTCGTACTGGCACTCTGCCTCGTTTTCCAATGATGGAAGCAAGGTGGTGTTTACGGACGAATGGGGCGGGGGCCTCGGCGCACGATGCCGTCCGAACGATCCGAACAAATGGGGTGCAGACGCGATCTTCCATTTGAAGGATGACAAGCTGAGCCTGGCGAGCTACTACAAGCTACCTGCAGCGCAGGGGGACACGGAGAACTGCGTGGCGCATAACGGCTCGCTCATCCCGGTTCCGGGACGCGATATCGAAGTTCAAGCCTGGTACCAGGGCGGTATCTCAATCATGGACTTTACCGATGCGTCCCATCCATTTGAGATCGCTTATTTTGATCGTGGACCAATCGATCCGAAGACGCTCGTGCTCGGCGGCGACTGGTCGGCCTACTGGTATAACGGTCACATCTACGGTTCAGAGATTGCGCGTGGACTCGACGTCTTCGAGCTCTCTCCTACGAAGTTTCTCACCCAGAATGAGATCGACGCGGCCAAGACGATTCAACTAGCAGAGTTGAATGTGCAGGATCAGCAAAAGATCGAATGGACCTCACAACTCGTCGTGGCGAAGGCTTATGTGGATCAGCTGATTCGCTCGCAGGCCTTTTCTTCCGAGCGTGCGGCAGGGCTTCAAAAGTCGATTCACGATGCTGAGAAGTCACACCTGAATGCAAAGGACCTGGCGAAGTTGAAGGGACTGGCCGCGGGGATCGATGAGAGCGCCGGCACCGCCAAAAACCCGGCTGACGCCACACGACTGCATGCTTTGTCAGCAATCCTGATGCATCCAATCGCCTGAACTCATCAGGCGTTTTCCGAGCCCCACTTCTTTGCTCTTTCGTATGGAGCATTGAAGTGGGGCTTTATTATTTGGGTTGCGGAGTACGTTATCGCCCTAGCACCAGCTTCGCAATCGTTCCCAACTGCATGAAGCTGGTTCCCTCATAGATCTTCCCAATTTTGGCATCACGATATAGCTTCTCGACCGGAAAGTCCTTCACAAACCCTGATCCGCCAAACACCTCAACCGCAAGACTGGCCACTCGCTCCGCCACCTGGGAGGTGAAATACTTGCACATCGCCGCTTCTTTTAGAAAATCAGCACCCGCATCCTTGAGCCGCGCCGCGTTGTAGACCAGTAGACGAGCCGCTTCCACCTCTGTCGCCATCTCCGCAAGCTGATATTGCATCGCCTGAAACTCCACCAACGCCTTGCCGAACTGCTTTCGTTCTTTTGCGAACTTCGCTGCATGGTCCCAGGCTCCTGCAGCAAGCCCCAGCATCTGGGCTCCGATCCCGATTCGTCCCTCATTCAGCGTTTCGATTGCGATCTTGTAGCCCTTGCCAACCTGCCCAAGCACCTGTCCCGCCGGAACCACACAGTCCGTAAAGATCAATTCGCATGTGCTCGATGCCCGAATTCCAAGCTTATCTTCCTTCTTGCCTAGCTTGAACCCTGGTGCATCCTTCTCCACCAGGAACGCGGTGATGCCTTTATAGCCTGCCGCTGGATCGATCGTCGCAAAGACGATAAACAGACCTGCCTCCTTGGCATTGGTGATCCAAAGCTTCTGACCATTCAGTACGTAATCTTCCCCTCTTTGAGTAGCGCGGGTAGCCAAGGCAAACGCATCCGATCCTGAACCCGCCTCGCTCAACGCATATGCCCCGATTGTGTCCGCAGCCAGCCGAGGAAGGTATCGCCTTTTCTGATCATCGGTAGCCCATCGAATCAGCGCGTTCGCAACCAACGTATTCTGCACGTCTACCAGCACACCAACCGAAGGATCGACCGCCGATAGAGCCTCGACTGCGAGAATTGCCTCAAAGAACGTTCCACCTGAACCACCATACTGCTCAGGAATTTCGATTCCCATTAAGCCAAGCTCGAAGAGTTGCCGGATCAGCCGAGGCTCCAATTGCTGCGCCTCGTCCATCCCGCGAACCAGCGGCGCGATCTTTTCCGCACCAAACTGCCGTACCGTGTCCCGAAACATTCGCTCGTCTTCGTCGATCTGCGTCAACGGCCTCGGACTGTCCTGCTGCACCATGGATCACCTCAAGCAGCCGAGTCTAGCATCCGAAAACAGCAAATGAATAGTCATTCAGAATGGCAAAGGAGATACGGTAGCTCCATGGAAACAACACGTAGCTACCGTTTCTTTCAGGCGTGTTCGACGCAGACGTTACCCAGCCGCGACAAGCATGTTTCGGCGACTCACGATGGTCAAGCGCTCTCCGCTCAAAATTTTGCGCGCCTGGCCCTTGGCATGGCTCGACCATGGCCCCACCGGATCGAGTCGAACGTAGACCAACCAGTGCCGCAGGGCTTTCCGTCGTTCGCCCTGGCGTTCATACGCAAGTGCAAGATTATAGTGGGCATCTGCGTATTGGGGGACCAGCGCAATGGCTCGTCGGTAGGCCACAATCGCATCGTCCATCTGCTGCATCTCGTCAAGCACGTTGCCCAGGTCGAAGAAGGCGAGCGCATACTCGGGATCGCTCTCCGTTGCACGCCGATAGAGCCTCTCCGCCGCAGAAAACTCCTTCTGCCCGTACCGAATCGTGCCCAGGTTAATTGCTGCGGCTGCATGATCTGGCTGTTCCCGGAGAATCGACTCATACACCTCCGCAGCCTCGGTAAGTGTCTCGAGCTTCTCCTCAAGGCGCACCGCCGCTGCAAATAATTCTTGCACCTTGTTCGACTTTCGGACGGTTTCGAGTATGCCGGTCCTAACGAACGACGGTTCTCCAGTCGAGCCCTCGAAGTCAAAGGCAAGCTGCTGCGTCACGGGGTCCATGAGCGAGCCTGCATGGCGCCAGATCAGCCTCGATCCACGCCGTACCGCGCTCGATTCCAGCAGGGCATTGCGCAGCCCAGCCACGCGCTGCATTGCGGTCACCGATCGGCTGATGCTCCTCACTGAAATGCGGGTAGCACGGAGATCGCGCAGCGTCCGCAACTGCCCAAGGTCTTCAAAGGTGTATTGATTCTGCGAAACAATCAACCCAGCCCGCTCCCAGGCTGACAGGTGGCGTGTCTGCAGATGCAAAATTCGCAGCACATCGCGTCGGCTGTATCGGGTCACTTGGGTGTCTCGGTTCGCCTTGGGCATAGGTGTCAGGTACTACCCAAAGTATGCGGCTACATCCTGCGCCAATCAAGCCCATTCGAGCTAAGTCGATCAAATAACAGTGGATAACCTGTACCAAATCGGGTTCATGGCCCTCGTGCAACCACAAGATGTAGGCCGGAGACAGCCGTTGTTATCTCCGACCGACATGCTATTCGGCCTTTGAAGGCGCGATCGTCATAGCCTTGGTGATGTCGTCGAGATAGTCCGGCAATCCGTCTACCCGCACCAACGCTGGGTACCGCGCCCCGTCGTGGTAGTCGATGTCAGCCGTCGTAACTAACGTGTCGTTCTGAAGGATCAAACGCAGTGGCTCCGTCGAGCCTTTAGTCTGTTTCACTGCGTTGAGCAAGGCGTCCTTCGAGAAGATTCTCCCGTTTACCGCCATGATCTTCTCGCCTGGAACGAGCTTTGCCTTACTTGCTGGCCCGTCCCACTGCACATCCGTGATCGTCCCGTCCGCGTCGATCGATATTCCCAGCGAGAACCACACATCGATACCGCCCCCACGCAGCGACAAAAAGCTTTTTTCATAGGCTGTAGGCTTGTCCGTATAGATGAGCTTGTATCCGCCCTGCTCGATGCCTGTCAGATCGGCATGCTGGTTGATTTTGTCGACGTGGTCCCTTAAAAAACCTGCCCAGTCATACTTCACTACCTGGTTCAGATCGACTGCAAGTTCATTCACGTCGTACGGCACGACCATTGGCGCCGTCTCACCACCCTTACCCAGAAAGATTGCAAGGAAGTCGTGAAGGTTTTTCTTGTTATCCGTAAGCTTGCGAATCGTCGTGTCCGCATCCAGCCACAGAAGATCGCCCTCCTGGTAGTAATCCGTACTGCGTCGCCAGTTCGCCCACGCGGGACTGCCGCGCAGGGCTGAAACCGAGATGGCCGTATCCTCTGTGCTCCGCCACTGTCGGCCAGCCTTATAGTCCAATTGCGCCGCCAGTAGCGCAAGGTAGCCACGGTAGTACTCCTGCGTTGTGAACCCTGACCTGGTTCCGAGCACATTGCCCAGATAGTCGGTCAGCCCCTCGTAGACCCAGAGAAGCTGTCCCTGCATGGGCATAGCGTAGTCCGGCGTGGCCAGTCCGATAGGCCGACGATACTTGCCATTCCAGGAATGGGTAAACTCATGGGCCAGCAGGTAGAAGTTGATCATCTCGTTCTGCTCATCGAAAAATGCATGTTCGGGCAGGCCGTTATCAGACGATTCATGATGCTCCAGACCACCACCTCCGCCCTTTTGAGTCAGAGTGAGAAGGAAGTGGTAGCTCGTGTAGTGGTGCGAGTTATACATCGCCCCAGCCTCGCGGATCAGGTTGTCCATATGAGCGAGGACAGCGGGCCTCAACTGCACATCTTCAGCCTCGTCCCCGAAAAGATCGATATAGTGCTTCGGCGACACCTCGGGCGCAAGCGCATACTCGTGAAAGTACTGCCCCGTCTGAATCGGAGAGTCCTCCAGCATTTCTACCGTGGTTGCCGCGTAGTGCACGGTTCCGCCTACCGGATGTTGCGGATCATATGCGGAAATCGGTTTCAGAGACGTGCCTATTCCCCAGCCGGTCGGGACGATTACAGTCGCCTGGATCGGAATCCTGGCCACAGAAATGCCGGCGGGATACAGGAGTAATTTCTCCCATTCCAGCACTGCCATGTTTGTCGTGATTCGGCTTGTCACGATGCAGTCCAGGTGCGCGTGGAGCGATGTGACGCCAGCAGGCACTACTAGGCGGTATTGATATAGATCCACATCATCGCGCCGCCATGGCAGCGTCTTGCCATTCGCCGTAAAGACAACGCCGGTGATATCGGCGACCGGGCCGTTAGGGCTGTGATGGCCTGGAATCCACTTCGGTGTTGTGAGCGCAAGCGGGCCGGCTGTAACGGGTATGTCAACCTCGGCGTGGTACAGCTTACGCGGAGCATCGGAGAGATCGGCAGTGATCTGGATTATCGGCTTTTGGGCATAGGTGACACCAACGGACAAGGCAAACGACAGAACGGCCATGCGGGTGAGCATGAGGCGATAGTTCCTCTCACAACAATTTAGTTATGCTCTTAGGTTCATCGAGTATAGGGCTGTCCAGCCGTGTACGAAAGACACAGCTACGAGACTGCCGCAAAATCTGAGATTGGGGAGGGAATGGAGCCGATGAGCGGAGTTGAACCGCTGACCTACTGATTACGAATCAGTTGCTCTACCAACTGAGCTACATCGGCCTGCCTCATCATTCTATCGGTTGCACCCACATCCCGCCAAATGTGATGTGAAAAAGGCGTCCGGAACGACGGAAGGGCCGCCCGGCAACAGGGCAGCCCTTCCTTTAGGGAGAACAGTTCCAACGGAGGCAAAGCCATCAGAACTTTCTGGCGAAATACTAGAATCGCCTCGTTGCAGTGTCAAGGCCTTATTGCACAATGCATAACTTATTATGTATGAACAAGTTACCTGTTGACCTTGTCGTTAACTTGCACCTAAGTCTTCGCCGTAGCTTCGCTTTTTAGGGGCCTGCGAAGCTGCAAAGCTACTTCCTATGAGTCGCTTAGCTACTGAATTGCACCTAACGTGGTTCAAACTTTGTTGTGCCGAGAAGCTACTGGCTCCGTGCCGGTCCATCGTGTCCGCTCAAACCTTTCACCGGCCCTCGCTCTAGGCCCAATCCGAGGAACTCAGGCTCCGTTGCGGCTGACTTGCCTCGCATGACCCGGTAAGCCGCACGCCCGCCGCCAAGAAACAGTCCGAGAAGGATCGCAGCAGCCATCAGGATGCCTGATAGCACGACAATGCTTACCAGCAGGCTGGCAGTCTTCTTGACCTCGGTGTGGAACTCTGGCTGAAGCTTCTTATCCCAGGTGACCTCGCTCCGCAGATGGATATTCTCGATCATCTGCTGGGCTTCTTCGGCCGGGAAGCTGCCTGAGGTCATCAGCACCAGCGGACCTTCCCGGCGCATCTTCACCGTGCCGAGTCCTCCCGGATGCCCGTTGACCCACGCCTCGACAGCGCGGCCTCGATCGCCCGCTATCTCTGGCGTCGGGTAGAGCAGCAGTGTCAGAATGCCTTGACCGGTGCGCGCAGCGTAGCTCGCTGTGACCGCCTCAGCGCTCTTATCGAAGCCCAGAAGCTCCGTTGGCAGTACGCCGCCGGTCGCCGTATAGCTGGCGGGTCCAAGCGCGTACCGCAAACTTTGCGGCAACAAGCCCTTTGGCGGGAGTAGTGTCGGCAGCAAGGGGGACATCCCCTTTGGCCCACTGATTTTTGGTAGCGTCACGGCCAGCGCCTGCAACTCCGATGCCTGCACTCCGGGGGCTTTTGCGATCACCAGTGTATTACCGCCACGAAACAGAAGTTCTCCGCTACCCCCGGCGGCCTCGGTCCCGAGCTTCTGGCCATTCGATAACGGCTGAAGGCCAGCATGGTCGCCACGATAGAGGCTTAGCGCGGCGGCCGCACCCGTAGCATCCACAAACTGTAGCGCCCGCACATCGAGGGTCGAGCCATTCCGAACATATTTGGCAGTAGAGAAACGGTTGAAACCGTCCTCTTTCAGCTCAGTGAAGTGCGTACTGTCGATCTGGCTTGCATCGTTGCCCGTAGTTGCGGCCGCCTGCATCTGCCAGGTGCCAAACTTCTGCGGCAGTAGCGGTGCTGCAGGTTCCATGAGGACAGTCGTCTGCGCGGGAAGGAGAAAACTCCAGGCAGCGGCGATACAGAAAACCGCCATGCAGCGTAAGGGAAGGGTAGGTCGGGAGAGGGCAGCCATACTAAAGGTGAGACTACACCAGCGCCAATAGGGAAGCCCAGCAGGCGCGAAGCGGCAGTTATTGTCCGCCCGCTCGCTCCATCGGAGCCCGTACCCCGCTTAGTCCTGAAGCATACTTCGCCACACCCTTGTACAAACTATCTGCCACCCGCTGCCGATACTCTGGCTTTTGTAGCTGGTCCGCATCTCGCGGGTTGGTAACAAACGAGATCTCCGCCAGGATCGAAGGCATGTTCGCACCAATCAGGACGACGAACGGTGCCTTCTTTACGCCCCTATTCTTCAAACCGGCGTTCCCAGTCGTCAGGCCTCCGTACAGGCTTTGCTCGACATCGGACGCAAACTCGCGGGACTCGTCGATCTTCTCCTTCAGCGCGATCTTCTTCACGAGATCGCTTAACTGGTGGATGGACTGGTCCGAAACCGCATTTTCACGCGCGGCCACATCCAGCGCATCAGGCGAAGAGGTGAAGTTGAGGTAGTAGGTCTCCACCCCACGCGCCGATGCGTCTGGCGAAGAGTTCGCGTGGATGGAGAGAAACAGATCCGCCTGCGCCTTGTTCGCGATTGCCGTTCGCGTCTCGAGCGGAATGAACGTATCGTCCGATCGCGTATAGATGATCTCCGCGCCGAGTCGCTCATGCAGCATCTTGCCGAGGCGCAGCGCCACGTCGAGCACGACATCCTTCTCCTGGATGCCGTCGACTCCAAGAGTTCCGGAATCATGTCCGCCATGGCCAGCGTCGATTACGATCCGCCCAATCTTAAGCCCCAGGGCGCGCACCAGGGACGTCTCCCCATCCGCTGTAGGCACAGCTGCTCTCGCTGGTACCGCGTCGCCAACTGCCACACCATCTGCAGGTGTCACTTTGGACTTGGTCTTTTTGCGCAAACCTGTCCCGGTAGCCGTCGCAGGCGCAGGCGGCACAACCTCTTTTGTTGACGGAGCAGGTAGTTCGACTACAGCAGAGATAGGCTTTGAGGTAGGTCGGCTTGTCGCCTCAACCCGATCGGGCTGATCGCTCAACGACGCCACCTCGACCGAACTCTTCGAGCGCACCGAAGTCGTGTTCGGCACGGGAGAACTCGGCGTGGGCATCACCGGCTTCATCACGGTAGCTTCTGCAGGCAGCGCGGCAGCAACAACCGGTCGCGGCCCTGTCTGGCCGTGGATGTCGATGATCAGGCGGTAGGGATTCGGCAGCAGAAACGCCGAGTACTCCGTCACATCGTTAACATCCAGCACGACCCGCGTCATCTGGTCGCGAAACTGCGCCGCCCGAATCTTCTTGAGAAACCCATCATCTGTGACGGAAAAGTTCTTGCCGACCAACTCCGAAGCCAGCCTGGTTCCATGCAGATCGAAGTAGATGCGATCGGGGTTTGGCACCCGCGCTGCCTCATACGTCACATTGTCGCCAAGGTCGATCACGACTCGCGTATAGGTCGGAGTCGACCAGTGCCGTATCCCGGAGACCAGAGCCAATGGTCCAGTGTGTTTGGGTTCAGGCTTCGTTAACGGAATTTGCAGAGGGTCTGTCGATGCGGGAGCAGCCGCAGTGGAAGCAGGACTTGCCAAAACTGCAGGAGCACTTGAAGCAGGCGCGACCACGAGAGGTGGCACTGCCCGCACAGTTTGACTTGCAGGTCGGCTCATCTCGGCCAGCGCTGCCCGAGCCTCTTCGGCCTGGCTGCTCTTTGGGGATTGGGTTAACAACAGCCGATAGCGATCCTTTGCGCCCTTGGCATCCTGCAGGTCATTCTGCTCAATCTGCGCCTCGGCCAACAGAGCCTGAACCCGCATCGAGCTAACCGGATACTGCGTTCGCAAAAATTCGTACTGGCCCACGGCTGCATTCAGGCTCTTCGCATCATGCCGTGTGCGACCCTCTTCAGCCAGCAATTCAGCTACCGCAAACACTGCCTCAGGTGCATGCACGTCGCCCGGAGAACCGTGGTACACGGCCCGAAATCCATCAAGCGCTCGATCGTAGTCTGTCCGTGTTCTCGCTCCGGCCGGAATCGCTTCGAGCACTTCGCGCCCACGGGACGCTTGCTCCCAAGGCGTCAGTTCGATTCGCTTCGGCTTCGCGTTCGCCGGAGGGAGACATCCTGCTACCAGCAGGAAACTTGCCGTCCAGCGCACTACACGGTTTGGAGAGAAGAAGAGCAAAGCTGGCGCACCCTAACGCCAGTTTAATGTCTGCAGCGGGGGAAAGGACCAGGGATTAGCACGGGGTACTTCCGGCGGCACCTCGCCAATATTCACATCGACACTACAAACAGTAACGATGAGAGGCTGAATCATCTACTGTTCAGGTCTTCATGTAGGTCTGTCGGACCTTCTTTGCCTTCCAGGAACGCACTATCATTCATCAGACTTAACTTTGCCATCAGGCTCACATTCACAAGGTGGGCCTGCCAGACCCCGAGTCGCTCCAGCGCCGCACTCGCTTTGTCGGGAGTAACATTGCCATGCCCAAAGTCCATCTTTGCTAGAACTCCGAAGAATGCTGCCTCGTCATCGAGAATCTTCTGCTGATCGGCCAGAAAGTCATGCTGCGACTCGTAGATGTCGGTGTATCGCTGCGACTCTTTATAGGGCATATAAGCCAGTGCGCCGGTCATCTGTGCAGTCTTCCAGGCAGCTTCATTCAGGCCTTGAACGTTGTACTTTGCCGTAAGACTAGCGTTCTGCAATGTCTTATCCAGCGGATGTTCCTCGATCTTGGTCAACGCGTCCATATCATCAGCAATGTTTCGTCGCTCTTCGGCGACGACGCTCGATGCACCCTTCAGCGCTGTCGCATTGTGCTCGATCTCCTCGCGCAACGTGGCTCGCGCCTCCTTCACCAGCGAGTGCTCGCGATGCAACTCCACACAACCCTCGATCCCGACAGCGATAAGCAGCCCAACCGTGATTGTGAACAGGTGAAGAAAGAAATCCTTGGCGCTATGAATCGGCTCGTGTGGTGCATGGACATCCAAAGGCTCAACCTCCAGGGCATTTGCTTGGTCTCAGAGTTTCGTCTCATACAGAAGGCAAAAAGATGAGACCGGACGCAACGTCCTCGATTTTAGCCTAGCGTGACAGGATCTCGGCCTTTGGAACTCGTACGAATTTAATCGTCTGCCGTCGCCAGCTGTAGGTGATCAGCAGGTCGCCATTCTTCGCTTCAATCATCGCAGGATAGGAGTACTGACCCTCACCATCTTCCAGCGTCTTGAAGACATGAAAGCTCCTGCCATCCCGGCTCACACCAAGCGACAGCGGCGTTCGTTTGTTGTAGCTGTTATTGAAGACCAGGATGACGCGCCCATTCCGCAGCCGCACCGCATCGATCCCTGCCGAAGGATTTGGCAATGCGATGAAGCTGGCCTGCGTCCAGGTCACGCCGTTGTCTATCGAGTCAGCTACCGCGATCCGCGCAGCTTTGGTCTTGGAGCGTGCGTACAGCCGCAGGTGCTCACCGCCAAGCGAGACAATCGTCGGTTGAATGATCCCAACCGTAGTTGGTCCCGGAGGGTAGAGCCGCGTCTTCACACCTTCATCCGCATCACTCACCGCCGGGCCGGTCTCCTTCGCGGCAGCAAGCGCTCCGGCATCGGGGATGTCCAGCGTCTCGGGCAAGGCGATCGGGCCAAACTTCGTAAACGTCCGGCCACCATCTACCGACCGCTCGACCCAAACCGTCCAGTGCCCATCTTTCTCGACTGACGATCCACTGACCACAGTCCCATCGTCAAGCACCAGCGGCTTAGCCCGGATCGGCCCCAAGATCCCTTCCGGAAGCCGCTCCCTCGCCGACCACGTCCTGCCCTCATCGCTGCTCCACCGGCGCGCACCCTGCCATGTGCTCGGGCTCTTCCCAAACTTGTAATACAGCCAGAGGCGCCCATCTCTTGTGTGGAAGAGAACAGGATTCCAGCAGGCGACACCATGCTCGTTCACCAGTTCGGCCGGCGCCGTCCACGCCCCACCATGCAGCCGCGCGCTCCAGATGACGACATCGCTGGCACCCTCTTTAGTTCCCCCAAACCAGGCAGCAAGCACGTCGTTATTTCTAAGCTCTACGACTGTCGAGGCATGATTATCCGGAGGCGCAGGTGGACCCGGCTTGAAGATGAAGCCGTCTTGCGCCTGGAGTCCGACGACCGCTATCGCCAGCACGAAACCCAGCAGCACAGCGCGACAAACTCGAATCAAGCTTCCTCCAACCCAGTCTGGGTGCCCCGCTCCACCGCAGTCCTACGCCAGCAGACTGCCCACAACTTCCGCAGCGCCAGCCAATGCTCCATCCAAAGCGCCTGCGTCGTTGCCGCCAGCCTCCGCCAGATCAGGCCGTCCGCCACCTTTGCCGCCAACCTTGGTTGCTAGTAATCCAACGATCTTTCCAGCCTGCACCCGCGAAGTAAGATCCTTCGTCACGCCGACAATCAGGGCAACCTTACCCTCTGCCGCGGCACCGAGCACGACGACGCCTGAGCCAAGCTTCTGCCGCAAGCCGTCGATCAACTCCCGCATCTGCCCCTTGTCGAGCCCGTCGACACGCTGCGCCAGCACCTTTACGCCCTTCACCTCGACGGCACTTCCGGCCGAGTCAGCTACGGAAGCTGAGGCCGCCTTCATCCGCACCGCGTCAAGCTCCCGGCGCAGCTTCTTCATCTCTTCTTCCTGTGAAGAGAGCCTCGCCCGCAGCGAATCAGCGTCCGACGATCCCGTCAGTTGGCTCACTGCTCGCGCAAGGTCAAAGTCGCGTCGGAACGTATGCAGCGCACCCGTTCCCGAGATGGCCTCGACCCGGCGAACGCCGCTCGACACAGAACCTTCCCCGACGATTTTGATCAGCCCAATCTCGCCCGTAGCGCCCGTGTGCGTTCCACCACATAGCTCAGTCGAGAATCCGCCCGGGCCGCCGATCTGCACGACGCGTACGCGGTCGCCGTACTTCTCCCCAAACAGTGCCATCGCGCCAAGCTCATTGACGGCGACATCGATCGGCACGTCCACCATCGTCTCGACCTTCGCATTGCCAAGCACCTGCCGGTTCACGATGCTCTCGATCTCTTGCAACTCCTCCTCGGCGACACCGGTAAAGTGGGAGAAGTCGAAGCGCAGCCGCGTCGCATCAACCAGCGATCCAGCCTGCTTGACATGCTTTCCCAGTACCTCGCGAAGTGCCGCATGCAGCAGGTGCGTTCCCGTATGGTTGCGCTCCGTAGCGCGACGGTTTTCCGCGTCCACCACCGTATCAACTACATCGCCTACGGCAATGGTCCGATTAGCCGTGACCCGATGCGAAAACACACCTTGCACCGGCTTCGTCGCCCCGCTCACTTCGGCAACGACGGAGTTGTGATCACCCGAGTACAGCCAGCCCATATCGCCAACCTGGCCGCCCGAATCCGCATAGAAACTGGTCGCATCGAGCACCACTTCGCCCGTCTCGCCACCCTGCAACTCCGGGACGCCGACACCGTCCTTCACGAGCGCCAGCACACGCGCTCCATCGACACGAAGCGCCGTGTATCCCTCAAACTCCGTCTTTGCTAGCTCGCGATACGCCGGTGCTGCTGACTTTTGCGATCCACCCTTCCACGATGCTCGAGCACGCTGCTGCTCTTCTTCTTTTGCGGCGTCAAAGCCTTCCATGTCAAAGACGATTCCAGCATCGCGCGCAGCATCGACCATGAAGTCGAGCGGCATTCCGAAGGTCTCGTATAGCCGGAATGCCAGCGATCCTGATCGCAACGTTTCGTCGTTCATCTGCTTGAGTCCAAGCTCAAGCGTGCGAGCAAACTGCAGCTCTTCCGCCAGCACAACCTTACTCACACGCTCAGCGACATCCTTCAACTCGGGATAGGCCACGGCCATCTCATCCCGCACCGCAAAGACCATCTCGTGCATGAACGGCTGCTCCTGCCCGAGCAGCCGACCATGCCGGATGCCGCGCCGCAGAATCTTGCGTAGCACATAGCCGCGCCCCTCGTTTGCAGGCTGCACGCCATCGGCGATCAGGAAAGTGGCCGCGCGTGCATGGTCCGCGATGATGCGGAGGGAAGCGTTTCCGATCAATTCGTCATCACTGGGCGCAACGCCTGTATCCGCCGTCTTCTCTGCCTCAGTCATCGGCGGAGGCACAGGATCATCCGGCCCCGTCACACATTCGACTGCCGCCCCCTTCGTCGCAACGCCTGTCAGCTCCGCAGCCCGCAGGATCAGCGGCACAAACAAGTCTGTTTCAAAGTTCGAAAGCACGCCCTGCAGGACGGCTGACACCCGTTCCAACCCCATACCGGTATCGATTGAAGGCTTCGGCAGCGGCGTCAGCGTTCCATCGCTGCTGCGGTCGAACTGCATAAAGACCAGGTTCCAGATCTCAACATAACGCTGCTCATCGAGCGGGAAGGGCTTGTCGCTCCCCGGCTCGTCGGCTGCCTCTAAACCAAGGTCATAGTAGATCTCGCTACATGGACCGCACGGTCCGGTATCGCCCATCTGCCAGAAGTTATCCTTGGCTGACATGCCGAAGATTCGCTCCTTCGGTACGCCCACACCGATCCAGAAAGCCTCCGCCTCGTCATCCCGAGGAACTGCAGCATCGCCTTCAAAGATCGTCACATAGAGCTTCACCGGATCGATCCCAAACCACTCCGGACTCGTCAGCAGTTCCCATGCGTAGGCAACCGCATCCTTCTTGAAGTAATCGCCGAAGCTGAAGTTTCCGAGCATCTCGAAGAAGGTATGGTGCCGCCGCGTAAAGCCGACGTTCTCAAGATCATTGTGCTTGCCGCCAGCCCGCACGCACTTCTGCGACGATACCGCGCGCGTGTACTCGCGCTTCTCCGCACCCAGGAAGACATCCTTGAACTGGTTCATACCTGCGTTGGTAAATAGCAGCGTCGGGTCATTCGCAGGCACCAGCGACGAGGAATGTACGCGCCGATGTCCCTTGACCTCAAAAAACCGTAGAAAATCTTCCCGAATCTGGTTGCCAGAGCGACTGATCATAAGCACAAAGTTTATCAGCGAAGCCGCTCAGATCCCCGGTCGCCACGTAATCCCCTCCAGCCTGAGCGTCGCATCCTTGGTTCGCTGCAGATGCATAAACTCCCCGCGGTCTCGCACCATCTCCATGGCGCATACCAGCGCATCGAACGCGTCCTCACTTCCCAGCGCCTTCGCCACTACGCCTCGCGAGAGCCGCGCGTACTCTGGTTCAGCCTTCCGACGAGCGTCCATGTAAGCCTTACGTGCTAGAGGATTACTCTTCGCCACCGCTCCCGTCAGCAATCGCGTGTACATCTCCACCAGCAACGGCTTCGGCTCCTTAGTGCCGAGCGCAGAGTCTTCAAACGGCCAGACGCGAAAGCCTGCCTCCCGCAAGTGCAGCAGGAGTGGGATGGCCCGTAGCGATCCCGTCCCTACGCTGCCAGAGCCGCCGATTTGGAACGGCGACTTTGGCGTGATCCCCTTTACCTTCGCCGCTCGCTCCGGATCTTCATTGAGCATCTTCGGCGTGATCTTGTTCTCGACATCCGTCATCCGCATGGACCGCTCAAGTCCAGCCCCGCTGAACTCCGCCGGCCGTTTGTGCGGTGCTCCCCAGAAGCGCTCGTCCCGCGCAATCTCTCCGGCCTCTCGCGCCAGCCAGCGCTCTCCATGTCCCGCCGCCACATGCTTCCAGAAGTCGAATACCGTCCGACACTCATGCTCCTTTAGAAACCAGGCCGGATAGCTGAAGCAGCAATCGATCCCCACCACCATTCGAGGCGTCTCCTTCGACATCTCGATCAGCCAGGCAATCAACTCCTCCCGCGTCCGTCCCGCTTCTAGCGTTGTCTTGTTTCCAGCACGCGTCCAGACTCCTGCCCAGATATGTCGCCGCTGCCCTGCTAGGTCAACCCGGCCTGACCAGTCCACCGCGACCACTCGTTCCACCTGTGATTCCACATCAACGCTTCCTGAACTCATTGGCCTCCACTTATGCCTTCTTTATGGCCTGCTCACTAGCCTGAATAAGGAAAGATGCGGAGCCGGAACCCCTTCGCAGGAAAGCAACGCAACCATGGAACGCGCAACACCAAAACTCTTGATTTTCAGCCTCACTCTAGCACTCGCCGCTGCAGCACTTCCTGCGCAGCAACTAGCCAGCCTTGAAGAATCCGTGAGCGTCAGCGCTCTACACCCCTTCGATCCCGACAGCCCCGCGCTCCCGCAGTCCGTGCAAGAGGACCAGAACTTCTTCCATCGTCTGGCATCAGCGTACAGGGAAGACTGGCACCCCACGCAGCCGGCTGGCCCTGATCCTGTCCGTCGCGGCTATGCGGGACCGCTCGACTCTACACCCTTTCCCGGCACTGACTACAGTGTCGGCGGAACGCCCGTAATCGGTGCGCCCGATACCCAGACCTACACCCTTATGCAGGCGATCAACCAGAATAAGAGCCGCATCAAGGTCTATGGATGGCTGAATGGTGGCTTCAACGTGAGCACCTCGAATAAAGGCGATGGGGCTAACTCTCCGGCTTCCTATTACTACAACCCAAATCGCGTCACCGCGGATCAGCAGGTCCTCTACGTCGAACGACTTCCCAACACCGTTCAGACCGATCATGTCGACTGGGGCTTCCGCTTCGCCCAACTCTATGGCCAGGACTATCGCTACACCACCTCGAAGGGCATCTTTTCACAGCAACTCCTCGCTCGCAATCACGAGAATGGCTACGACCCCATCATGTACTACTTCGACCTGTATCTACCGCACGTTGCCAAGGGGATGAATATTCGCGTAGGCCGTTATGTTTCACTGCCCGACATTGAAGCCCAACTAGCCCCGAATAACTACACCTACTCGCACTCCCTCCTCTATACCGTCGATCCTTACACCCAGACCGGCATCGTCGCCAGTATCAAGTTTTCGGATCATTGGCTCCTTCAACTCGGACTCTCGGATGGCAACGACGTCGCGCTCTGGACTAAGGATGCGACTCCAACCGGGACAGCTTGCGTCGACTACACCTGGAATAAGGGTGGCGACGCGTCGTACACCTGTATCAACTCCCTCAATAAAGGCAACTACGCCTATAACAACGTCCAGTCCTTCTACGAAACCTGGTACCACAAGTTCAATGCCACCTGGCACACCGATACGGAGGCCTGGTACATGTATGAACGCAATGTCCCCAGCATCGCACCGGGTGTAGTTAACCCGATCCCTACCGAGACGGGTGCTAACGGAGCTTTTTGTGCCTATGACAAACAGCGCTGCTTCGCTCCCGAAGTAGCTATCACGAATTATGTCGAAAAAGAGATCAACAAGAAGAACTACATCTCCATACGCAATGAGTTTGTCGACGATATCAAGGGCCAGCGCACCGGCTACGCTACAAAGTATTCAGAGCACCTGCTCAGCTATGGGCACTGGATAGGCTCGACCATCCTGTTCCGCCCGGAGATCCGTCTGGAACACTCCTACAACCTTGCAGCCTACGATCTTGGCACCAAGAAAACCCAGTTCGTCGTAGCCGGTGATATTACTTATCACTTCTAAGCGGCGCCGATCACAAGGAGAGTCCCGTCCTTCACAGCAACACTGCGAAGGATGGGACCCATCAGTTAGTCCTCGAACGACTCCTCAACCTCGATCTCCTCGACAGGAGCGCCCCACGCTCGCAGCACTTTGAAGATCGCATTTGAAGAGAAGCCCGCCCGCATCAGTCGATTCATCGTGCGCACCGTCTCCTTTTTGGCATCCGCCCCACTCGGCTGCTTCATCCGCTTGCGTGCAATGTACTCTCGCGCCAGGGCCGTCTCGTCTACATCTTCATAGGCAGTCGCAAGCGTAGACGCCACTAACTCCTTCTCCACACCTTTCATGGCAAGATCCTGCTGGACTCTCCGCCTGCCAAACTTCTCATTGTCCTTTCGCAGCCGCGTGTAGTCCGCAGCAAAGCGCGTGTCCGAGAGGTAGTTCAACTCCTTCAGTCGCGCCACAACGGCATCCATGGCTGCCTCGCCGACCGCACCCTCCTCGGCTCGCAGCTTCATCAGTCGCCGCAGATCGCGCACTGTCCGCATCCTCCGGGCCAACACTCCCACCGCATAATCGAACAGCCCAGCCTCACCCACCGGCTCTCGCTTCTTCGGTCTCGCAAATGCCATTGACGAGCCCTCACGCCCATCTGTCATCCTAAGCGCATCGGCACGTTCTCTCCGATGAGGCTCTATGCGCCAGCACGAACGGCCTGGGATGTTTGCAGATCGCTTCCTTTACGCGGCTTCCAGAAGTCCTGCAGACCTCGCAGCGTCTCTTGCATCCTTGTCGCTTCAGCGACGATGATCGCCGCATCCTGCCGCGCTCGCGCTTCGATCGATGTCTCAGCGATTAATTCTGCAAAACCCAGCACAGTCGTCAGTGGATTCAGCAGCTTATGAGCCACGTCAGCGACGATTCCGCTAACTCCCGCCAGCCGCTCTGCCTGCATCAATCGCTCCATCAACATGCCACGTTCCAGGGTCCTTGCCAGCTTGGCCGCAAGCATCTCAAGCGGCATCAGCGCGCGAGGTATCCCGTCCACCTGCTCCATCTCCCCCATGCGCAGCTCCGTCTTCGCATCGCTGCACACGGCCAGCGCCCCCACCAGCCGTCCCTGTTGCATCCGGAGTGGGACGATCGTCGTGAGGTGGCGACCATGGCCGGAGACGTCATCGAAGTCCACCCACTCCCCAAGCGTCACGGAGTAGCTCAGCTTTGCCACCGTCGCTTTTCCAGTGTTTTCATCTCCGATCAGCCTGTCCCCCAGGGCGCCTAATGCCTCTAGCGTCAGGTCATCCATCCCGCAGCTTCCTGCATAGAGGAGGCGTCCGTCAACGTTGCGGGTCAGCAGCGCGACCTTTGGAAACACGCTCTTTTCTACAACCATGCGGCAGACGCGCTTAGCCTGGATTGCCAGCTTGTCGCGTTCGCTCGCGAGTGAGAGACTGACCTCCAGCCCGCAATACGCCTCCAGCTCTCGCAATCGATCCCGAGTCCACTGGAGTTGCAGCCACCGCGCACGGCGTCTCCTCGCCAGCGCCCATACAGCCATCATCAGCAATATCGATTCTGCAACAAGTATCCAGGGAACAATCCTGGAATACCCCGTCAGCGTCGTAGTCAACCACAAGCTAGACCTCACACAATCACCCGTTCCTCGTTCCTTGCAGGCATCTGGTTCGCTCTACCCGTCTTTATTCAGGAACGTCTATTCTCAAGAAGAAAGGCTTCGCAGGTGGCAAACTATCCACTCAGCGAACGCAATGAGGTATCTCTGATGAATTCGCTCATCCTCAAATATGCCGGTCTCGCGGTACTGCCTCTCGTTCCGCTATCGGCCTATGCCGCGCACCGAAGCTCCGGTGTCTCATATAGATACGCAGCGTCATCGTCGGCGGTATTGGCCGCGGCGCAGGATGCCTCAGGCTTCGGCACGCTCGACCCCACACCGCCGACCGGCGTAACTCCTCAGCAGATCGTCGAGAAGTTCGCTGCCCGTGAGACGGTCTTCAACCAGGCGCGGCAGAACTATACCTTTCGTCAGAGCGTCAAGGTTGACACCCTCGCCGAGGACACAAACAAGATCGATGGCGAGTACCAGCAAGTCACGGACATCACCTTTGGGCGTGACGGCCGTCGCGAGGAGCACGTTGTCTTCGCCCCCCAGAATACCCTCGAGCGCGTTCTCATGACACCTGCCGATTTTGAGGAAATCGAACACCGCCTGCCCTTCGTCCTCACCACGGAAGACCTTCCCAAATACGACATCACTTATCTAGGCCGCCAGAAGGTCGATGAACTCGACACCTATGTTTTCAATGCCGGCCCGAAGGTCTTGGAGAAAGGGAAGCGTTACTTCCAGGGCAAGGTCTGGGTCGACCAGCAGGATCTTCAGATCGTCCTGATTAACGGAATTACCGTACCGCAGGACAAGCGCAAGGGCCACGAAGATCTGTCGCCGCCCTTCACCACCTACTACGAGCAGGTCGACGGAAAATACTGGTTTCCAACCTACACAAAAGCTGAGGGGAACCTGCATTTCGCAGCCCAGTCGGGTGCCATGAGCCAGGACGTCCACATGCGCAACATCGTCAAATACTCGGACTATAAGCAGTTCCGTGCCAGCAGCAGAATCATCTACAACGGCGAAGACATTACCAATAAGGGTGATCAGCAGAAACCGGATCAAACAAAACCAGCTCAGCCTGCGCCAGCCACGCCACCAAGATAGCTAGCGGTGGGCCTTCACGGGCCCACTTGTCTCCGCGACTGCCAAGTCAACCGCCCGGTTCAGCAGCTTGATGTCGTTCACCTCGGTCCAGCTTTTCGCCGTTACAACGAAGATGCACGGTGTGTGCGGAACATGCAGCCGCTCACCCAAAGCGCGATCTGCCAGCACCTCCTTCGTGCAGACGCCGCTGGCATCCATCACAAACGGCATCTTCTGCCCATGGGTCTGAAACCATCGCTGCGTAAAGGTGCTGAGATCGTCCTTGCTGGCGATATTGCGCTGATTTGCGAAGACGTCTCGCCGATACGTTTCGGCCATCCCCGAAGCTGCACTATCCTGCAAATATCGCGCTGTAACTGCGGCGGTCAGGCTCCACGGGTGGATCTCTGTGAGCGGAAAGTCGTGCCGCACCAAGGCCACCCTACGCTGCTCAACCGCTGCCCGGACAATCGAGAAATCGTAAGCGCAGAGGGGACACTCCAGGTCTTCGAACTCGACGATCGCAACCTTCGCTCCGGCTGGCGGCTTGAGCATTGAGGTGTCGCGGAAGCTATCCACCGCGTTGGGTGGAAGAGAGAACTGGCTCACAGCAGGAAGACTTGCGAAAACAAGCAGGAGAACACCTGAAAAGAACTTCATCACAGCACCTCACGTCAGATGGACTGCCTGCGGGAAGGAAAGTACCTAAAGCGTCTCGCAGTGAGCTTCGGGATGCTCATGCTGGGTCGTCATCCAACGATCGAGGAAGGTTCCTGCACAACGAGCACCACAGAGATGCTTCGTGCCCTCTTCATGAGCCTGCCGCTGCTGCCAACGCGTCAATTTAATCAGCGGCTGGTCGTCGCCCGGGCTGATGCCTTCGAAGCAGTCCACCCACGCCATCCACCAGAGCTCGCTGTCACCCTTCTGATTGCCGCACACATCGCACTGATAGTTTTCGCTCCGGGCCATACGAGTCTCTCCTGAGGCGAAAGTAACACACTCAAAAGAAATCAGCCGCCCCAAAGGACGGCTGATTCAGCTTAAACCGCTCACTTGGACGGAGATTTGACCGAATCACCAACCTTGGGACTAGGTGATCCCTTGAAGGTCCCGACAGCCGAGGTCGCATCCGAACTCGTAATCGTCAGCTCTCCCACGGTGTTCTCAATGGTGCGAATCACCTTGCCTGTAGAAGGATCCTTTACCGTCCTGACCGGATGCGTCACCATCAACCGGTCGCCAACGCGCACACCGGCCGTCATGCCAACATTGATGATGATGTCATTTCCTGCTACATCCGCCACCATTCCGGTCACCGGGATAGCCTCAGCTACGGCAAACTTCTCCGACCCGGCCTCAAGTCCGGACGCAAGCTGCGTCACAGCCGAGACAGTCGCCTCGCCAATAATCGTCTCCGCAAAGTTGCTGCTGCCCATGCTCGCGCCACCACTGCCGCCGCTGTGCCAGTTCCCACCGCCGCCGTCGAGGAAGCCGCCCGAGCGCTTTGATTCACCCTTACTCGTCGTCGAAGCCAGCACCTCACCGGTATTGGCATCGATCAGCCGCGCTGTAATCGCCACCACAGCCTTCGATTTCGTGTTGCCAACCTTGCCAAGCGCATAGCCGGTCCAGCCGCCGCCCGCACCGCCGAGGTTCATGTTCTTATCGTCGCGACCAAACTGAGTGATATCACCCGTAATAATTGCATCGACACCGAGGATCTTGCCGATCTTCGCCGCAGAACTCGCATCGACGCGATCACTGTTCGAGAAGTTCTGCTCGCTCAACACCTTTTGGATCGCATTGCGCTCAATAACGCGGTACGTCCCATCGTTCGTCAGGCGATCGACCAGCATGTCCGAGATGCCCTTGCCAATATTCTGCTGCGTTCCGAAGACTGCCTGCGTTGACGTCATCACGCTCGCATACCCGAAGTCCAGGACCGCCACCTTGTGCCTCTGTGCTGGAGGAGCAGCTGGAGCCTGTCCGATTGCCACTGCCGCCATCGTTAGAAATATCACGCCCACCAAAACCTTCTTCACCTGCATGTCACCTTCTCCTGAGCACCAACCTTCAGATCCAAACATAGCCCGATGCTTCGAGAACATGGTGACGCTTGCTGATGAAACGTTTCGTCAGTTCGAGTCCTGCGCCGTGGCGCGAATATCCATGTCCTGAGGCAGGACTATGGTCAAGCAACTTTGCCCGGACTGCAAGTGAAATCCGGTAACCTGCCGATTTTCCGCCCAACTTATGCTGCAGGCTCAGACTCGAAGTAAAGATACCGTCGCCAGCTTGGATCCGCACTGCCAATCATTCGCATGATGTGCCGCGAGGTGTGCAAACTGAATGGACGAGGCTCGCGCTGCAGCTTCATCTCTGTCAATTCGTGCAACATCTGGTTGCCTTTCCGCCGGTTGCAATCATGGCAGCACGCAACGAGATTTTCCCAGGTCGACAAGCCACCTCGGGATCGCGGGATCACATGGTCGAGCGTCAGCTCGCCCGCGGTCAGCACGACGCTGCAATATTGGCAGCAGTTCCGGTCGCGTAGCAGGATATTCTTCCGGCTTAGCGCCCGCGTCTGATGCGGAATACGCCGGTAGTCCAGCAAACGGATCACGCTCGGCATAGCCACATGCATCCTGGCCGCATGCAGAATTGCGCCCTGCTCCTCTTCCGTTCGCGCGACGCCCTTCAGAACCAGCACCAGGGCTCGTCTCGCTCCGCAGATGTTAATCGGCTCATAACTTGCATTCAGTACCAGGACGGGAGTCTGCATCGCCGGTTGGCGGAACACTCCAACGCGCACATCGAGATCTGTCATCACTCGTCCGTTAGCGTGCGTCGTATGACTCTTTTGACTCGCCCTGTGCTTCCGCATCTTCGCCGATTGCATTCCTGAAGTCCTCCGCATTCGCCTATGTCGCTTCTCGCTACGTTGCAATCCGCCCGGTCTGTGCCAGACCGTTCCCGCTTACTTCAAGCTTTGCCGTTTCAAAACCTGCATCCCAGCGCTCCACCCGCTCTGTCTGCGCCCTCGCTAATGTCGCAACAAAAACCTTCGCCGCTCCGGCTCGCACCAGGACACGCGCACACTCTCGGGCGGTCGCTCCGGTCGTGTAGATGTCATCGATCAGGAGCACCGTTCGACCCGAAATCGCAGAGGCGTCAGGCACTGCAAAGGCACCCCGGAGGTTGGTCCGGCGGCCCTTGGAACTCAGCGCAAACTGGCTTTCCGTATCGCGCACTCGTCGCAACAATCCATGGGCTGCCCGGAGTCGAACGTTCGTCCTGCCGGTCAATCTTGCCGCAGCATCTGCCAGCAGCATCGCCTGGTTGTAGCCTCGCTGACGCTCCTTGGTCGGGTACAGCGGCACCGCAATCATCGCCACATCGCCCGTAAGTTCCAGCATGTCAATCGCGCGCGCCAGCATCTTGCCAAGCGGTTTCGCCGCAGCCCGTACGCGCTCATATTTAAGCAGGTGGACCAGTGTTCGCAGTTCGTCCTTATACACACCGAATGCCGTGGCTCGCTCGAACGAGGGAGGTACAAATCGGCAGGTCGTACAAAGTACATCCGCAGCGGCAAACTGCCCCGCAAAGCGGTCACTCTCCATTCCGAGCGCCTCGCCGCACCGCCAGCAAAGAGTCAATGTTTGAAGGTTGATGCGTAAGAGGCAATCGTCGCAGACAGGAGCAAGGCCGGCACGCACTAACGGCCGATCACACGCTCTACAATCTGCAGGAAACAGTGTTGTAACTAGATCGTCCAGGACAGCCCGCGCCGCGCCCACCGTAGCTGCGGATCCCCTGAAAAACATACTTCGCCAAACGGCGCGTTCGGACGCCTCCCCACCAGGAGGACCACCGGACCAACTCCCCACCAAATCGCCAGGTGGAGACCCGCCAGGAACATCGAGCGTACTGCCGTTCAGGCTATCGCTGAAGACACACCTCACTCGCCGGCGCTCCAGGTCGGTCGGACCGCGCCATGAGCGCAGTATAAGCCCAGACAGCGCAGAAGCCAACATGATCCAGCGCACCTGCTTCCATTCGTACGAATCAATGCAAGCGAAGCATGCCTTACTCAGCCATTTCTGAAGATTCTGGTGCGAAACGATCTGATGGCCCAGCAGGATGCCACGGCTTTACTCGTAGCGTCGCATGCCCTTCTTCATCACCTTAACTCGTCTCTGATGCCAACTCCGCGAATCGCATCACCCATACCAGACCACGCTGGTACACTCCCATCCAAGCCAAAGAAGCATCCTGCACCGCGGAGACCCTCAAGAACATGGCATCAACACCCGTATCGAAGCCTGCCTTCAAACCGTTCGTCCCCGCAACTGAATCGCGCCCCGAATTCACCCCACGGGCCCTCATCCTTGGTGCCTTCTTTGGCGTTCTCTTCGGAGCGGTCACGGTCTACGTCGGCCTTCGCGCTGGCCTCACCGTAGCCGCCAGTATCCCGATCTCAGTCCTCTCGATCTCCATCCTGCGAGCCTTTGGTCGCGGCAGCATCCTCGAAAACAACATAGTCCAGACCACCGGCAATGCCGGCCAGTCCATCGCCGCAGGCGTCATCTTCACCCTCCCCGCTCTCATCTTTCTCGGCTTCGATCTCGAGAGCACCCGCATCTTCGCCCTTGCCCTCTTCGGCGGCTGGCTCGGCGTTCTCTTCATGATTCCGCTCCGCCGCCAGCTCATCGTCGAAGAGCACGATACCCTCGTCTACCCGGAAGGCACTGCCTGCGCCGACGTCCTGATGGCCGGCGAGCGCGGAGGCTCCTTCGCCTCCCGCGTCTTCTTCGGCCTCGGCCTCGGCGCGCTCTACACCCTTTTCCAGAACGACAACCTCTTCGGCCTCTTTCCAAGCACGCCCAACTACGAACCTGACTTCGGCAAAGGCACCGCCGACATCCTCAAAGGCTCCGCCATCCGCGCCGATGTCACGCCTGAGTACCTCGGCGTCGGCTACATCATCGGCATCCGCGTCGCCGCCGTCATGCTCGCCGGCGGAGTCTTCTCCTGGCTCGTCCTCATGCCTGCTATCTACTTCTTCGCCTCCCACCTCAGCACGCCGCTCTACCCCGGCACCATCCTCATCAAGGACATGGCCCCCTCTGATCTTTGGAAGACCTATGTCCGCCCCATGGGCGCCGGAGCCGTCGCCACCGCAGGTCTTATTACCCTCTGCCGCACCCTTCCCACCATCATCGCCGCCCTCGCCGAAGGGCTGAAGTCCATGCGCACGACCCGCTCGGGTGGTTCAGCTCCCGCGCGTGCAGGGAATTCGCGTACCGAGCATGACCTCCCCATGTCCGTAGTCCTCGGTGGTTCAGTCCTCCTTGTCGTCCTGATGGTCGCCTTCCTCCAGTTCCATCCCGTACCCGGAGCCCAAGTCGGCCTGCTTGCCAACGTCGCCGCCGCGCTCCTCGTTGTCGTCTTCGGCTTCCTCTTCGTCACCGTCAGCGCCCGCATCGTTGGCATAGTCGGAAGCTCTGCATCCCCCGTCTCTGGCATGACCATCGCTACCCTCATGGCTACCTCCGCCATCTTCCTGGTCCGTGGCTGGACCGCCCCCGCCTTCGGAGCCCTTGCCATCACCATCGGCGGCATCGTCTGCATCGCCGCCTCAAACGCCGGGGACACCAGTCAGGATCTCAAGACCGGCTACCTCATCGGAGCCACCCCTTGGAAGCAGCAGATGGCCGTCATGCTCGGCGTCATCATCAGCGTCTTCTCGATCGGTGCCACTCTCAACGCCATGAACACCGGCCTCGAAGAGTTCCAACGCCTGCCCAGACCAATCGCCTTCTCGCTGAACCAACTCCCCGACGGCGTCCAGAATATAGGCCCCTTCACCCGCGACCACATTACCCTCACGAAGAAGGCGGGCTCTCCCGCCAGCTCCACCAACGCTCAAGGCAAAGAAGAAGTAGCCAACACCAAACAACTCATCCTCCTCAACGCCATCGGCTCCGCCACCCTCGAAGATGGCAAATACCTCTACAACCCAGCCACAAGCGAGATCGAAATTCAATGGATCCAGGGCATCGGCAGCGAGAAGGCCGCCGCCCCACAAGGCCGCCTCATGGCCACCGTCATCAACGGAATCCTCACCCGCAAACTCCCCTGGGGTCTCGTCCTGCTCGGCGTCTTCTTAGTGATTGCCATTGAACTACTAGGCATCCGCTCCCTCACCTTCGCCGTCGGAGCCTACCTCTCTATCGCCACTACCCTCGCCATCTTCGTAGGCGGCGTCATGCGCTGGATGGTCGATCGCGCCATGCTCCACCACGCTGCGCGCCAGTCCGCCGCAGAGTACAACGCCTCAGTCGCTCTCTGGCACGCCGACCGCCCCTCCTGGCTCACCGCCAACCCGCACTTCGATGAGACCAACCCCGACCACCTCGATCCAGCAACCGGCCTGCCCGTCCCTACCAGCGTCAACCCCGTCCACGACCTTGAAAGCGAGATCAGCCCCGGCAGCCTCTACGCCTCAGGCCTCATCGCCGCAGGTGGCATCGTCGGCCTGCTAGGCGTCTGCGTCAAGCTGTACGAAGCGGCCACCGACCGCAGCATCCCCCGCTTCTCCGCCCACAATCCCTTCCACCACGACTACGTCAGCGTCCTCATGTTCGCCGCCCTCGCCTTCAGCCTCTACTACTTCGCCCGCAAACCACTCGAGAGTGGTTCATAGCCTTGAATAAGTTCCCAAAAAGGATATCCATGAAACGCCAGATCCTCACCCTCATCGCCATTCTCCTGGTCGCAACCTCTGTAGCCCATGCCGACGAGTCCAGCAAGCGAGCCAAGATCGAAGAGCTGTTTGTAGTCATGAAGATGGACCGCACCATGAAACAGATGATCGCCCAGAGCACCACCCAGGGGCAGCAGATGGCAAAAGGCATCTTCGGCGATCAGCCGATGACCGACGCCGACAAGAAGATGGTGGATGACTACACAGCGAAGTCCGTTGCTCTCGTCAGCGAAGCACTGGATTGGGAGAAGATCAGGCCGGAGTACGTCAACCTCTATGCCTCCGAATACACCGAACCGGAGATCGACGGCATCCTGACCTTCTACAAATCTGCCGTCGGGCAAACCATGCTCGAGAAGACCCCGGAACTCCTCACGAAATCTGGCCTGATCGTCAACGCCCACGCGCAACAGCTTCAGCCGCAAATGCGACAGCTTATGACCGACTTCATGAAACAGCTGACCGCCGCGCACGAGGCCAAATCATCAGCCAAATAGTGTAGCCATCCAGCACACGGCATCCAACCCTTCAGCACTTCGAAAGGGAACCCAATGGCACTCGACAAGATCGTATACACCGCACACGCCACCGCTACCGGCGGTCGTGATGGTATCGCCAGGTCCGACGACGGCAAACTCGACGTCAAGCTCAACCTGCCCAAAGCCATGGGCGGCAATGGGGACGGTACCAACCCCGAGCAGCTCTTCGCAGCCGGCTACGCAGCCTGCTTCATCGGAGCCATCAAGCACGTCGCCGCAACGCAGGAGATTCAACTCCCGCCCGACGCCTCCATCGCCGCGTCCGTAGCCTTCGGTCCACGAGTCGGCGGAGCCAAAGGCTTCAGCGTCGACGTCGACCTCAAGGTCACCCTGCCCGGCATCGATCACGCCAAGGCAGAGGCCCTGGTCCACGAAGCTCACGAGGTCTGCCCATACTCAAACGCAACCCGCGGCAATATCGACGTCACCCTGTCCGTGGTCTAGCTGACGCAGAGCTACACGCAAGGCGTCCCGCTGAAGCTATAGTGGCTCAGCGGGATCTTCATGCCTGCAGGCCATCCATGAACCCCAACGTACCTCGTCGTGCTCTCCTCAAAGCCGCTCTCGCAACAGCCGCCGGAGCTGCAGCCTCCCCCTTCGTCCAGGCACTGCCTACAGTCGCTCCGACCTCCAGAGACGACCGCGCCTATTGGCTCCACACGCTTGAGCGCATCACCACCCCTGTCCTCGCTGCCATCGCCAGCCAGCAACTCCGCGCCACTATGCCCGTCGAGCTTGCCCCCGGCGGCAACGCTGAATCACGTCGCCAGTGCTCTCATCTGGAAGCGTTCGCCCGTCTTCTCTGCGGGCTTGCACCATGGCTCGAACTCGAAGGCCTCACTGGCGCTGAGGCGACCCTCCAAACGCACTACAGAGAACAGGCTCGAGCCGGCATCCAGCATGGCACCAATCCTTCATCGCCTGACTACCTCAACTTTGGCGCGACCGGGCAATCTCTTGTCGACACAGCCTTTCTTGCCCTCGCCATCGTCCGCGCCCCGACCCAGCTCTGGAAGCGTCTCGATCCACCCACACAACGCAACCTCGTCGCAGCCCTTATCGTCACCCGTAAAATCCTTCCCGGCCGCTCCAATTGGCTCCTCTTCTCTGCAATGATCGAGGCCTGTCTTTGCACCCTCGGGGAAGACTGGGATCGTATGCGCATCGACTACGCCATCCAGCAGCACGAGCAGTGGTTTGTCGGGGATGGCACCTACGGGGACGGCCCCCACTTCCACTGGGACTACTACAACAGCTTCGTCATCCAGCCCATGCTCCTTACGATCCTCGATGCCGTGGCGAAACAGTCGCAAACATGGGAGCCACTTCGCCCTGCAATCCTCGCCCGGGCACAGCGCTACGCTGTCATTCAGGAACGTCTCATCAGCCCCGAGGCGACTTTTCCAGCTATTGGGCGTTCGCTCGCCTACCGTTTTGGTGCCTTCCACCACCTCGCAGAGGTCTCCCTCCGCCGCCAGCTACCCGAGGAACTCACGCCCGAGCAGGTCCGCTCCGCTCTCACCGCTGTCATGCGCCGCATGATCGAGATGCCCGGCACCTTCGACGGCAAGGGCTGGCTCACCATCGGCTTCGCCGGCCATCAACCATCGATCGGCGAACCGTACATCTCCACAGGGAGCTGCTATCTCTGCGCCGCCGCCTGGCTGCCGCTTGGCCTGCCCGCCACAGATCGCTTCTGGTCCGCACCCGGCCAGCCATGGACCGCACAAAAGATCTGGGGCGGCAACGACGTCAAGGCCGACCACGCTTCCTCAGCCTAGCTCTAGCTCAACTGCTCCCGGCTCAGATCTTCATTGCGCTGCTCAATGATCTCTGTCTCCTTCGGCATCAGGCTTCTGAGAATATCCAGCAGCTTCGAAGGCAGAAACGATTCCAGCCGATAGTCAGCCTCAGGACAATCCATGCTCCCGGGCGCCCCAATCATGATCACCGGCATGGACGGTCGTTTGATCTTGAACTCGTGAACGAGACTCGCACACGGTACGTCCTCGATCCCGGCGTCCAGCACCGCCCCGTTGATGGCCGGAAACCGCTCAAACATCTCGCGCGCCTCCACACCGCTATATGCAGTCAGCACGTTGAACTTTGCAGTCTCGATCACCAGTTTGCGGGTCGAGATGCTGCCGGGGAACTCACGGTCGATAACAAGAAAACAAGGCCGGATCATGCCCTCCATTATCCACAAATGGCACATCCTTGCACGCTTCGCCCTTTGCCTACGCTCGGCTGCATCCAAGATTAGGAGAAGATAACAGCACAGGCATCCATTGCCCAGCAGGAGAGACCATGGTCCATGTACGCGCAACCCTTTCCGTAGCCTTTGTAGCGCTTTTGCTCGCAGGCTGTCATTCGAAGACAGCGGCCACTCCCGATAACTTCATCCAGGCGCTCAACGCTCACTACCTTGAGCACTCCGAGTGCCTCATGCCGGATGCTCCGCGCTTCCCCTACGAGACCAGCGATCCCGACAAGACGAAGCAGATGAACTCCCTCGTCAAGGCGCAACTCCTCACCGTCGCGCAGGAACCCAGCATCCACGTCAGCCGCTACACTGCCACCACCACGGGAGCTCGCGCCGTCCCGCGCTTCTGCTACGGTCACCGCGAAATCACCGGCATCGAAAGCTTCACGCCGCCCGTCGTCGCCAAAGGCGGCTTCCCCGAAACTCAGGTCATCTACAGCTACATCATTAAAGATGTACCGGTCTGGGCCAAGACCCCGGAGGTAGAAGCTGCCTTCCCCGACATGGCCAAGGCCACAAGCGGTCCTTCAACAGGACACGCCACCCTCGCCAAGACTCTCGTAAGCTGGCAGTTCCCCGATTAGTCGCCGTGAGCTACATCCTTTCCCTGCAACTCGATCCGGCCTCCCAGGAGCACTTCAATCACCTGCGCCAGCAACACTTTCCATCCGACCGCAACTACATCGACGCCCACGTAACCCTCTTCCACAACCTGCCGGAAAAGGGTTACGTCCTCGAAGAACTCGCTAGCGCATCCACACTCGCAAGCTTCCCGATAGACGTCACAGGCCTCAGGTCGCTCGGCAAAGGTTTGGCTTACACCTTGGAGAGCTCGGCCCTCCTCGCACTCCACAGCCGCTTAGCCGTTGCCTTCGCCGACGACCTGATCCCACAGGACCGCCAGCGATTCAAGCCCCACATCGTCGTCCAGAACAAAGTCACAGCCGAGGCCGCAAAGCTCCTCCTGCAACAACTTCAAGCCACCTTCACCTCTTGCCAGATCGAAGCCACTGGCCTAAGCCTCTGGCGCTACCGCAATGGCCCGTGGGAGTCAGCCCAAACCTTCCCATTCTCCTAAGAAGCTAGCCGAGACACTCCCGTACCGCCGACCGCGCATCCCGAATAAGATCCGGCAACCCAACCCCGCGATACCCATTCCCCAGCAGCCAAATCCGGCCCATCCCGCGCACAAGTTCGTCCAACTCTGCCATTCGCTCCAGATGCCCCACGGCGTACTGCGGCAACGATCGCGGCCATCGCCGAACCACGGTCACAGCAGCCCCAGGCAGCGGCCCAAGAATCCTCTCCAACTGCTCGCGAGCAAGCACTGTAACCGCCTCATCCGAGGCCCCCAACAGCCGAGCCCCAACTGCCCCCCCGAAGAAGGCCCGCAGCAGCCGCCCACCCTCCGGTACCCGTCCATCGAACTTCTGATCGACAAACGTAGCCGCCAGCAGGGAGTCGCCCGCGCCACCTGGAGGCACCAGGAACCCAAACCCACCCGGCAACACAAAGCTTTCCAAAAATCCAAACGCCACCACAACCGCCGAACTGGCCTCCATCCGCATCAACTCAGCCGCCTGTTCATCGCTCCCGCGCAACAGCGCTCCCGCAACATCTACCGGCGCAGCCAGCAGCACCACATCGAACTCCTCATCACCCGCAGCAGTCCCTACGCTCCAGCCATCTCCCGTCCGAGTAAGGGAGCTTACCGCCGTCCCCAACCGCACCCACGAGCAGGGAATCGCCGCTACCATCCCCTCCACCAGCGCCCCAACCCCACTCCGCAGCGTCGTAAACACCGGCCTCGTTCCCGCTGTAGCCCTCACTCGCGTAGCCCGAATCAGCGACCCGTACTGCCGCTCCATCGCCACGAACGGCCCCATCACAGCCCGCACGCTCAGCGTCTCAACATCCCCGCCGAACACCCCGCTCAGCAGCGGAGCACCCACCGTGTCCAGCACCTCATCCCCAAAGTGACGTCGCACAAATGAAGCCACGCTCTCGTCATTCTCCGGAGCCGAAGCCATCAACTCCGCAGTCCGCGTCAGTTCCTCGTGGAACGCCCGCTTCGCCGTATCGCTGAACAGGGAGGAGGCGTCCACGGTCCCAAGGTCGCCCGGCACCATCATCCGCATACCGTCCGGCATCGCTACCAGCGCGCCATTCTTCAGGATGTACGTCTTCCGCGTAGCGTCGTTGGACGAGATCACTTCGCCGCCAAGCCCTAGCTCCTCGGCCAGCTCCTGCGCCCACGGCTTCTCCGTCACCCAACCATCCGGCCCGCACTCGATGACGAACCCCCGCTCCCGCACCGTCTCAACGATCCCACCCAGCCGTCCCGAAGCCTCGAACAGCACAGCCTCGACCGGCTCGCCCGACGAGGCCAGCGCATAAGCAGCCGTCACCCCGGCGATCCCACCACCCACAATGGCGACGCGCTTCAAGCCGTCACAGACTCCGGAACCACTCGCTCATCCACATCCGCGGCAAACGCGCCCGTAGCCACCTGCTCCAGCGCACGAATCAGAACCGGCGAGTCGTTCAGACTCTCCGCACGCCAAAGCTGCAGCCCCAACTCCCGCGCCGTCTCCCTGAACGCAATATCGATGTCGTACAAAATCTCCACGTGATCGCACAGGAATCCGATCGGCTGCATCACCACGCCCTTGTGCCCCTCCGCCGCCAGCGCCTTCAGCGTATCCTCCACCGTCGGCCCAATCCACGGAGCACCGGCAATCCCCTGGCTCTGGAACGCGAAGTACCAGTCCCGATCCGTCATCCCCACCGGACGCAGCGCCTCTGCCACATGGATCGCCGTCCGCTTGCACTCCACCGGGTAAGGATCGGGAGCCGTCCTCTCCCCGTAGTACTGGATCCCATCCGCAGGCACCGGCCCGCCCGGTCGCTGCGAAGGGCTGGCCGCCGTACTCACCTGTCCCGACATGATCGTCCGGCAGGGAACCGCATGCGCCGTAAACAGCACCGGTACCCGCGTCCCGGTAGACGCACACGCCTCCGCCCACCGCGGCCAAAGTCGATCCGCAAACGCCAGCGCCAGCGTAGGATTGTCCGCCCAACCAGCCACAAACTCGCTCTCCATATCGAGCGAAGCTTCAAGCATCGCCCGCCGATACAGTCCCACACTCGTCCGCGAGTTCTGCGGAGCCAGGCAGATCGCCTTGAACTTTGTCACTCCATCTGCCCGCATCTGCTGGATCGTGTCGGCGATGTACGGGTGCCAGTTCCGCATCCCCACGTACACCTTCGCGCCCAGCGCCTCGCCCAGCAGCCGACCCTGCGCCAGGGTCCACTTCGTCAGCGGCGGAGGCTCCACACCCGGCGTCTCCCCCAGGCCGATCTCACCATACCGATGCTGCAACTCCTCCACCACACTCTGCGGAAGCTGCCGCCCGCCCGTCACCTTGCTCAGGTACTCGGCCATCTCCCCCAGCACATCCGGCGTTCCATGAGCCAGCAGAAGGACCGGCGTCTCCGTTTGTACGAGCGAACTCATAGCGCGAACTCCTTCACCCACTTCACCACTTCGATCACATTCTCAACCGGCGTTCCCGGCACAATTCCATGCCCAAGGTTGAAGATGTGCCCAGATCGCCCAGCCGCCTCACGCAGCACCTCATCCACCCGTGCCTTCAGCACATCCTGCGGAGCAAACAAGGTAATTGGGTCCAGATTTCCCTGAACCCCGCATCCTGGCCCAACAGCCTTCCAGCCCTCACTCAGCGGAATCCGCCAGTCCAACCCCAGCACATCCGCACCCGTCTCCCGCATCGCCGGCAGCATCGAAGCCGTATCCACGCCAAAGTAGATTACCGGCACCCCAAGCGCCCGCACCCGCTGCACCAGCTCCGTCGTTGCTGGCAGGCAGTATTCGCGATAGTCCGTAACACTCAGCGCACCCGCCCAGCTATCAAATATCTGGATCACATCGGCGCCAGCCTCCACCTGCTGTGTCGCAAACGCCACCAACACCGTAATCAACTTTTCCATCAGCAGCGGCCATGCCCTGCCGCCCGAGTACATCATCTTTTTCGTATCGATGTAGTTCCGCGACGAGCCGCCTTCGATCATGTAGCTCGCCAGCGTAAAGGGCGCGCCGCAGAAGCCAATGATCCCTAGCGTATCCCCATCGGCACGCGGTCCCGCGAAGTGAGCCGATACCTTCTCGATCGCCCGCGCCACATAGCCAAGCTCATCCGCCCGATCCGTTCGCAGCGCCTCAACCTGTTCAAGAGACCGTACCGGCGTATGCACCTGCGGCCCTTCACCGGCCACAAACTCGAAGTCCAGCCCCATCGGTGTGAACGGCAGCAGCAGATCGGCAAAGATGATCGCGGCATCAACGCCCAGCCGCTCCGCCGCGGTAATCGTCACTTCGGCAGCGATCTCAGGCGTTCTGCAAATGTCCAGCAGGGAATGATGCTTCCGCACCGCCATATACTCCGGCATATACCGCCCCGCCTGCCGCAGGAACCATACTGGCGTGCGGTCCACAGGCTGCCGCAGACACGCACGGATAAACCTGCTTGAGCCGCTCTCGACCTCAACCGCCGACGCAGCCTGTGCGTTCGCATTCAACAAAAAAGTATCCACACACCGAGCGTAGCACCATGCTGCAGCCACAGTACGGCAGGATGAATCCCGTTTCACGCGGTCCAAATTCAGACCACCGAGGCGGGCAGGCTATCGGGTCTTATATGCTTTGAAAGGAATGCGATACAGCACGCCAAGAGTCACTGCCTGCGGGTAGAAGCGGTCCGGCGTGGTTCTTCCCGACTTACCAAGATCCCAGTACTGACGTTGATAGTCCACGAGAAGCGACAGCCTCGGTCCCAAATCGTACGTCAGCCCACCCCCATAGATGTAAAGGAAAGAGCTATCTCGCGTGCGATACGTCACTCCCGGCTCCACCACGGCGGGCAGGGGAAACGTAATGACCCCGTTGCCGATCATGAAATCGCCGTAAGGCTGCAGCCTGCGGAAGGTCGTTCCCAGTTTCAGGCCGCCTTCCAGTGTTCGCTCGCCGACTGTTCCCCCCGGCGTCACGGTTCCACGAACCTCAAACGCGGGCACGATCAGGCCACGAAATCGCTTGATGTAGTGGGTGTAGTCCCCGCCCAATGTAACGCCATAGTTCTTGTCCGGGCCATAGTAATCGTTATCGAGCCCGGTAAAGCCGCCAAATGCATCCAGTCCTGCTGCCTTGTCGGCGGTTATTCTGGATTGCCCTTGCACTTGCGGCGCTTCGAACAGCATCAATCCCAGGAAAAGGAACAGCAATGAGGTATTACGAAGGAACGGCATGATTATCCCCGATCGTGATGAATGAATGTCCACAAGCGCACTGCGCCTGCACGATTGAGCGTTCCCGGCACACAGCACCAGAGAGCGTATCCATCAACGATCAACCAGAAGGCTACATAAGGCAGAAGGTATACGACAGTACAACAGGGTCAGACGTCAGTCGTTACTTCTCGAGTCGGAAGGTAAATTCTTCAATTACAGGGTTCGTTAAAACCTCGCGTGCAATCCGCTCGATCTCTTTTTCGTGCGCCTCTTCGGAGAGTTCATCCTCGAGCGTAAGCAGGAAGTACTTGCCTTGCCGAACATCGGCAACCCCTTTGTATTCCATGCGACGGAGAGCGTCAGAGACGGTCTTGCCTTGGGCATCGAGAACAGTCCGTTTGAGCGTGACATAGACATGGGCCTTCATTGTGTCCGATTATAAACGTGTGCGGCCTGTTCTTCCCGCGATACGTCGTCTCCCCAGTCGTCCACGGACTGTATGGCGTTCCACGAGGACCAGCATGGCAACACGGGATCGACAGGTCCCGCCAGCTCCAACAATCTTTAGTTACGAGAGATTACAGACCTTATGCCGAATTACCTTGAGTTGCCCGTTGGGCCAAAGTCGCCCGAAGTAGTCAACTGTGTGATCGAGATTCCCAGCGAGGGCATCAGCAAGTACGAGTACGACAAGGACCTCCACGTCTTCCGGCTCGACCGCAACCTCTACTCGCCCGTCCACTACCCCGGCGACTACGGCTTCATCCCCAGCACGCTCGGTGATGACGGCGACCCACTCGATGTCCTCGTGCTCGTCGATACACCCAGCTTTCCCGGCTGCGTTATGGAAGTCCGCCCCATTGGTCTCCTCGAAATGCTCGATCAGGGCTTAGGCGATGAGAAGGTCCTCTGCGTCGGCAAGGGCAATCCCCGCTACAAAGATGTCTGGAACTTCTCCGAGATCTACCCCCACATGCTCAAGGAGATCACTCACTTCTTCGCCATCTACAAAGATCTTGAAGGCAAGCGCGTCGAAGTAAAAGGCTGGCGCGACGCCTCCTTCGCCCGCAACAAGGTCGTCGAAGCTCAGCAGCGCTTCATCGACAACAAGATCAACCCCGAACCAAAGCCAATCCCAATCGAGTAGTTCGGGCCCATAAATCTCACAACGAACGAGCCGATGCCACCAGCATCGGCTCGTTCCCGTTGCCCAACCCTGTCATCCTGGGCGAAGTCGAAGAGCTTGCGGTTGCCCTTGGCTCTGCCTTGCGGGCACACTCCATATTAATCACGTAATTAACTCCCCGCCTCCTCAAACAAAGTGCACCTCACGCCGAGTCAACTCCAGCAGCCTCAAGACTTTGAGACTCTGGAGGTACTTGAGGGAGTACTTAGTCCACCTCTAAGTCCCTTGTTTTGAAGACTTTCGTACTTCAAGTACGGGGGGTGGCGGTACCTCTCAGGAAGCACCAGCCAGCGCCCGCTCCCGCCGTCGCTGACCGAGGCGCGCCAGTCCAAAAGCAACCGGCCCGGAAGCAGCCACCAGCCCCGCAAAGACCAGCGCAGGCAATCCCGCAACCCGCTCTCCCCGGGCAGCCCACATCGCAAACGCAATCAAAAAAGCCGGTCCAATCCCGCAAACGACCGCTCCTGAAACACCTCCAGGAACCCGAAACGGCCGCACAAGTTCAGGCTCACGAACCCGCAAAACCACAAGCGCTACAAACTCGAGCAGCAGCGCAGCGCCGTAAAGCACCAGGTCAATCGAGATCAACCGTTCAAAGCTGAACCGCAAAGCCATCGCCCAGGCTGCGCTGCAAACCAGAACACTCAGCCACGGAACTCCTCGCGACGTCCGCCGAGTCAAGATCTGCGGCAGCAAACCCTCCTCCGCAAGAGCAAAAGGAACGCGCGTATAGCTCAACGTAAGCGCATTGAACATCCCAAACCCACTGATTGCGCCGCCAAGCACCACCGCAAGCGCAAGCCAAGGTCCAGCGAGCGTCCGCGCAGCGTCAGTCCAGGCTCCAGTAGAAAAGCGGTCCGCAGAAATCCCAGCTAACGCCACAGCAGCAAGCGGCAGAATATACGTGACAGCGACCAGCAAAGCCGCAATCAGCATCGCCCGAGGATAGTTCCGCTGCGGTTCCTCGACCTCCTGAGCCACGGTCGACGCATTATCCCAACCCATGTAGTTCCAGAGCGCAACCGAAACAGCTCCAGCCATGTCACGCTCGATCGGCACAGAAGCGACGCCGGAAACATGCACTCCCGTAAGTGCTCGCCACAAACTAACCGCGACGAGTACAGCAAATGGAGCCAACAACACGCAGAACATCCCGACCGAACCTTCACCAACAGCCTTCGCCCCGTAAAGGTTCCAAACCGCGCAAGCAATAACCACCGCAAGCGCCCAAAGCGTCCCGCGATACCCTTCCGTCCACGCGGGCGCAATTCGCCCAAGATAGAGCACAAACGTGACCGGATAGATCGCCATGTCGAACACACTGGCTGCAAGCGAGAGCCAGGCCTCCTGAAACCCCCAGAACCGTCCCAAACCTCGCCGAACCCACCGATAATAACCACCCTCTTCAGGAAGCGCCGAAGCCAGTTCACCGACCATCAGCGAGGTAGGAAAGCTCCACACCAGCGGGATGAGCAACAGCAGCAGCAGCGCTCGTCCGTAACCAGCCTTGCCAATGATGTCCTCAAGCCCATAAGGCCCGCCAGAGACCATGAAATAGGTCGCGCCAATCAGGGGTAACAAGCGCATCTTGCGCCTGGCTGTCGTGCTGACAGAAAGCTCCAACCCTCGCTCCTTCGCTCATGAGACAGATGTATTTATAGAGACAAATCTATCTGATTTGCCTTCATGACCTTGCCCCAAGCTATAATCAGCAAGTTCCCGGCATTCGTAATCAGCAGCCGGACAGAACAGCCGGAGAGTTGGCCGAGTGGCTGAAGGCGGCGGTTTGCTAAACCGTTATAGGACCAAAAGTTCTATCGGGGGTTCGAATCCCCCACTCTCCGCCATGACCTTGTTTTATGTCTTCCAAAGACATCCAAAGAAACTCATCAAACCCCAGCAAACGCTGGGGTTTAGTGTTTTTACCGTCCTACAGCGTACGATGGAAGCCAAGCGCTTGCGGGGGTACTTTGGGGGGTATGTGGATTTCCTCCGGGGGGTACTTTTCAAAACGCGCTTTTAGAGGTTTTCAATGGGATTGACCGATACCGAAGTGCGTAAAGCCAAGGCGGCAGAAAAGGCTTATCGCGTCAGCGATAGCCATAGTCTCTATCTTTGGGTCACGCCATCCGGCGGCAAACTTTGGCGTTGGGCTTACAACTTCGACGGTAAAGAGAAGCTGATGGCGCTCGGAAAGTACCCCGCCGTGACGCTCGCGTTGGCCTGAGAGCGTCACGCAGAAGGTCGCAAACTGTTGGAGACCGGCGTGGACCCCATGGCGGCACGAAAGATCAGCAAGTCCGCGGAGCAGATCTCGAGTGAAAACTCTTTCGCGAGTGTCTCGGTGAAGTGGGTGGAACACTGGCAAGATGATAAGAGCCCTCGACATGTGGACTCTACGCGCAGGCGGCTAGCGGCGAACATCTTGCCGAGTTTGGGTTTGCTCCAGATGACGGAGATCGAGGCGCCTGACATTGTCGCAATGGTCAGGGCAGTTGAGGCACGGGGCGCTCGGGATGTTGCAAAGCGAGCCCTTGAGACGACCGGGCAGATCTTTCGCTATGCCATCGCCCATGGTTACGCCAAGCGCAACCCTGCAACTGACGTTCGCCCTCGGGACATCCTCAAAGCCTCGCTGAAAAGTAATTACGCCCGAATAGAGGCTAAGGAACTCCCGAACCTCCTCAGGCAGATCGAGGTTTATCCGGGAACCCACGTCACTCGCTTCGCGATCAAGCTGATCGCGCTGACGTTCGTTCGTACCAGTGAGCTAATCGGCGCAACCTGGTCAGAGTTTGACCTGGAAGCTGCCCGGTGGAACATTCCAGCCGATCGCATGAAGATGAGAACACCGCATGTCGTGCCACTCGCAAGGCAAGCTCTCGAAATTCTTGACACCTTGCGTGAGTTGACGGGAGGGAGCGACTGGCTGTTCCCCGGAGACCGAAACGTAGCTAAACCGATGAGCAACAACACCATTCTTAAGGCTCTCGAGCGGATGGGTTACAAGGGGAAGATGACAGGCCATGGCTTTAGAGGGCTGGCGTCCACCATCCTGCACGAACGCGGCTACGGTCATGAACACATCGAATTGCAGCTTGCGCACGCTCCTCGCAACGCAGTGAGTGCTGCCTATAATCATGCGCTCTACCTTGAGCCTCGCTCCAAGATGATGCAGGACTGGGCTGACTTTCTCGATCAGACGCAGCGTGGGGCAAGAGTGCTTCCATTTAGAGGTTTGAGCGGCCCGTTGAACGAAAAACTTTTGATTGCGGCGAGATCGGATAAATAAAGGAGAATAAGCCGGCTAACCCTTGGTGCTCTTCCGCGGGATTATTGGAGCGGCTGAGTGTTGGCGTCACTTGTCGATGCTTGGCTACAAGGATCGACGACACTTTGGATTGCTGGTTATCCTGATAAACGTTTACCAGTTTATCCATTTGAACTGGTAAAAAATCGCAGAGGCAACGGCCGCTACCTCGCCGCGCCCGACCCGGACAATGCGCGGGCGCTGATGACTGTGACGGGTGGCCGCACGGTCTTTGAGCTGCGCGGGATCTCCTGCCTGCCACTCGAACTGACGGAGCCGACCAGGAAGGGAATCGCCGTTACGCGCAGCTTCGGGGCTCCGGTTACGTCCTGGCAGGAGATGCGCGAGGCCATCGCGAGCTACGCCACCTGAGCAGCGGAGAAGATGCGCCGGTACAAGGTCGCCGCCGAAAACATCTTCGTCTTCATGCACACGAATACCTTCAACAACGACCCGTTCTATTCGAATGGAGCATCGGCACGGTTCTCCGAGACGACCAACGACACCGGGGAAGTGGTCGCCCTGGCCGTGCGCCTGGGCGAACGGCTCTGGCGCGACGGCTTCCGCTACTCGAAGTGCGGCGTGATGATTACGGAGCTGCTGCCCGAAACCATCCGGCAACCAGCCTTATGGGGCGAGATGGATCGTGAGAAGAGGGAACGGGCCTGGAGAGCCATGGACAAGCTCAACTCCACCCTCGGGCGCGATACCGTCCGCATCCTCGGTGCCGGTCCCAAGGACGCAGCCTGGAAGCTCAGGGCAGAGCATCGCTCGCCTCGATGGACGACACGATGGGATGAACTGCCGAAAGTGCGATCAAAATGATAAGGCGATAAACGTATATCAGTTTATACGGGTGCTGTATTCTCAAAGCGGTAAGCAAGCGAACACGTAGTGCTGCCAACTCTATGCTCAGCATGAGCAGGATTAGATCCGTCACGCGAAGCTTTGTGAAGCCTAACCGGCTGACGGCACTCAGGACATCGAAACGGCCCCTCAAGCCTCATGGCATCTTGAATGGATACCGTCTCCCAATCGAATTTCCGCGCAGGTCGCTCACCCGACCACCGTTGAAGCTGAACAACGTTCATGCTGTCTCCAGATTGGGTTCCCCGAGACTACCATCGCCTTCGGATATAAGGTCTACACCGTCGATACGCAGTCCTTTGGACTTCAGAAGGTCTTCCCAGCCCCTGCGAGTACCAATATCCGTCCGTGAAAGAAGTCCCAACGCTTCTTCTTTTGCAGAAAGTCTCGCAAAATCCGCGTAGCGAGGATGAAGAGGGTCCAGGAAGGTTTCCTTGCGATGCAGGATGGGAGGATTTAGAGATGCAACGTAGCTCCGAATGTCGTATGAGGCGGTTGGGAGGTAGATTTTCACGCTGTAGTTGAGCGTTGGATGAGGCACTTCCTCAAACTCCTTATAGGCAAGGAAAGAGAGCTTTTTCCCGTCCAAAGCAATCTTCACGAGATCGTATTCGACTTCGCCAACGATCTGTCGCGCCGTGAGGATCATCAACCGCAACAACGGAGATAGCTGATCTTCTGCGGATCGGTGGATGTAAAGGGCGTCGGGCAACTTCTTTCCGACAGGCGATTGCTTGCATTCCTGCTGGATTCGTCCTGGCCGTCCGAGATCGAAGAGAAAATCCATCCCCGCTTGTATTGAGGCTTTGTAGCTCGGCCACAGCATTTTGATATCGGCCTGAACCTCGTCTGTAAGGCTTCTGATTGGCGGTGGCGTAAGCCCCTGCAAACGCAACATCGCCATGTAGGTCAGAATGTTGACCCTCCGCTCTTCTTGCGCAGAGGCCAGCACATTTGAGTCCAGCAAGCTAGATGCGATGCGTTCGATTCGTTGGACCGAACCGAACCGGTCAAGCAACTTGGGGAAAGCCTTGAACTCTGAGGGTAACGGCGTCCGGCCCAGCGAACGAGTGAGGGCCAAGTACCGCTGTGCGATTCTATCTTTCGAAAACGCCGCTCGTACCTCTTCGCGGAAGCTCTGGGGACGATAAAGAGAGAGTTGAGCAAGGTATTGTGCTTCTACTGCTTCGTTCTTGAAGACGTATGCGATTCCGAGGCTCGACATTTGGGGTGTCCGCCCCAGAATCGCTCGAAGGTATTCCTTGAATTCGCTTTGGGTGTAGAGCTTTTGAAACGACCCAACCTTCGTGAGGACGCCATCTGCAAACTCAGCGGCATCGTCGAGAGCTTGGTCTACTCGGACCGCGACTATTAGCACCGTTCCAGCCAGCTCAAAAGCCTTCTTTAGCGTAACCTCTCGTTCACTTGGGTCTTCAATAACGTTGAGCACGTATCCCAAACTGACGCAATCCGCTGAAGTGATTGGCTCCTCAGGATGGAAATAAGGGTCCCACCCAGCCGCCCTGATTCCAGCCTTCCGTAGCAGGCTTACGTCAGCACCTCTGCCACAGCCATAATCGAAGACACTCCGCTCTGCCGAAATCACTTGGTGCGCGACGGCGAGTGCCAGTGGGCGAGAAAGCGAATACCGCTTCATTGCGGTCCTGTAGCGGGCTATGGGTGTCGTTTGGTGCTGATCCAAGGTGGTTTCCGCATCTCGCTGGGGTTGATGCCTGCGCTGGTTCGTTTTGGGATATCTTTGCATCCACATCCCTAAAAAGGATACTGTGTACATGCGTGTCATTACATGTTGTTACGGAGCGCATCTTGGCAACCCGAAAAGCCCGAAAGCTTGTCCCGATTCCGCCCGTGAAAAGGACGGGTAAACCTTTTACGGTTTACCTAGCGGATGATCTCAGCAGTGCGCTTGCTGCGGTGTCTAAAAAACGGATGGTGCACAAATCAGTGATTGTGAGGGTAGCAGTCGAACGGCTTCTGAACGATCTGGAAGCAGGGCAGCTCCAGCTGCCGTTAGGGATGTGAGATGGGTTCATTCGATCTAGCAGGGCATTCATTTTCGTTCTCCGGCCATGAGACTTTCGTGTTTCGGTACACCTGGCTCAAGAAAGCCGTCGATGCTGTCAAGGCAGATCCGCGCGTTTTTGGAAAAGACGATGCAATCGTCACTCTTGGTGTCGGAAAAAACATGGTTCGTTCGATTCGCCATTGGGGTTTGGCAGCAGGGATTCTGCAAGAGGAGCCCAAGAGCCGAGGCACCGCAATGCAGGTTTCCGCCTTCGGGCAATTTCTGTTTGGTAATGGTGATGATTCCTTTGGTGTCGATCCGTTTTTAGAAGATCCAAATACCCTCTGGCTGCTTCATTGGCTATTGATCTCGAATGCAGAACGCAGCACCACTTGGCAATGGGCGTTCAATCGCTTTCCCTCTAACGAGTTCACACGTGAAGGTCTTCTACAGAGTGTTGAGGATGAGATCCGGCGTATCAATCTGCCGGTGCCTAGCGAAAGCACCCTCAAGCGTGACATTGAGGTATTTGTACGGACGTATCTTAGCGGACGGGGAAACCGTACAAGCGCAATTGAGGACTCTC
Source organism: Granulicella arctica (assembly GCF_025685605.1). Classification (NCBI taxonomy): domain Bacteria; kingdom Pseudomonadati; phylum Acidobacteriota; class Terriglobia; order Terriglobales; family Acidobacteriaceae; genus Granulicella; species Granulicella arctica. The sequence continues at coordinate 1,361,002 of NZ_JAGTUT010000001.1, read as the reverse complement.
TCGATTGCCCTTTAACGGAACTAAACCTTCTGGAGGAGATGTCTGGAACAAGTCTGCTGAAGATTCGTCGCGGCCCTAAGAGCACGTTGAGTGATCATGTCTTTGCGTTCTGTCTCATGCAGTTCTGGGAGAGCACTGGCTCTGCGGCAACCAGCTTGGCGTTTAGTGAAATTGCATACTCGCAGAATAGTCCTGGGACGGTATTCAAGCTCGATGAGAACAGCCTTATTGAACGGCTTGAGCAACTAAGTTTCGCTACCAGTGGAGCCCTTAGCTACACAGAAGGAGCGGGATTGAAGCAGGTATATCGCAAAGAAGGAATCATCGATTCCCTCCAATGGTTGAGAACTCATTACGCGGACACGCATTCTGCTGTGACGGGGGTCTAATGCATCAACTAAGCGAACTGATATCTGTTGCCCCTCGTTACGCCCGTTCGATCAACCTTGAACGTGATGGTCTCACGAACGCCGCTATTGAGAGCGCGGTCGGCAACTCCTTGAAGAAGACGGCGCGGCGTGAGGGGCCGGCGATGGTTTTTTCCAGCTGCAGCATGAAAGAAGATTTGCCGCTGCCCCATTCTCCCTCGATGGAGATGGTGAGTGGCGGTTCGGTGGCAGGCGAAGTGAGGAAGGCGGCAATGGCCTCGACGTATGGGGAGAAGCCCAAGCTGTCAACGTCAGTAGCGTGGTCGCCGACAGCGTTGCGCTCGGCACCCTGAAAATCTGTGGAGTCTGCTGACGCGATGGAATCAGCTACCGGGATGGGAGGAAGCGGATCGGATGCCGTCACAGCTTTGATCCCTTCTCAAGGGGGCAAGCTCGGCGGGACGAAGGGTTCGCCGATGCTGGGAGCCGGAGATGCCATGTGGAGGAACTGTATCCAGCTAAGAGCGGCGGAGCAAGAGAAAACTTCGCGGCTCGGAAGGTCTATCTGGGGGATGCAACTATCAATTCGAGATCGCGCATCGCCTTCAGGCCACAAGAACGTCATGCCGAGAATATCAGTCTGCGGACAGGGCAGTGCGCTCATCGAGCTAGGATAGGCATGGATGGAGGCAAATGGGGATTTGAACCCCCGGTGTAGAAAACGGAACTGGTCTCGGAGGCCGTAAGCAAATGAGAGCTGTACTCCGCTCAGCGTGCGGCCGCGCAAAGAATGCGACAAACGTCTCCCTGCCGAACGACTCCAGTCTCGACGACCGCGGCATAGATGCCCGCGCGACCTTGGTGGTGCCGGTCGAGAACCTACATTAGCTCTGGGAACGGTTCGGTACTGTCAGGGTTGAGAGTGATAAAACGACAACGAGGATCCCGCTCGGTGAGCCGAATGACCGCATCCGAGCCCAGGCGGATCGTTTTGCCTACCAGTCGGTCTTCTGCAAACGGTGCAGGCGCATCAAGATAAAAGTTTGCCCGAAAACGACGTGCAGCAAGAAAGTGGCCCAGCTCGGACGAGAGGTGCTGAATCGTCTGCGTTGAGATCAAAGCAAGTGGACGGCAGTCTGTCTGTGGAAGCGAGGACCGGGTCAAAGTCAAGGTATGCAGAGTGGGTAAGTCATGGAGAAGGTTTGTATCGTGTACCGAGAGAACCGAACCCGCTGGGCTCACAACTATGACTCCAGTATCTCCCGTGGATGCACGGTAGCGGAGCAGGTCCCGTCGTTCACTCCCACTGACTCGGAGCATCCTCGCTGGGCACCGGTGCTCTCAAACGCGTATTCCCGATCTCCCAAGATGCCGTGACTCGTTAGAGCGCGGAAGGCAATTCCTCACCGCCCATACTCTTGACGGGATACCTCCAGAGAGAAGCCACCGTGATTCTCATTGCTGAGCAATTGTAGAACTGCGTAGCCCGAACAGATCTGACCAACGGGAAGGTGAATCCCTGTTCGCCGATATCCATTCCCTGTTCCGTCAAATGCCTTCACGTCACTAAACCGCTGCTCAATAGAGAGATACGATCCAAGGTGCCCCAAGGAAGTCCTCTTTCTTGCGTCATTCCCTGTAAAAATCCCTGTTAGCAGGGAGATGCAACCAGAGACGGGTTCGCTCGGGACTGCGTCCACCGCCATATCTTTGCAACTAACCTCGAATCAACATAAAACAAACAAAATGAACGGCTTAGCGAAGCCTCTAGAGTCTGTATAGTCTCGCTGGCAGCCATCGTTTCCGGCTTTCCATTCAGAATTCGTAGCATAGTCGGTAAACCGTACCATCGCTTTTCAGCGCAGATCACATTGGGTTCGTTCCGCACACCCTCCGCTCTCCGCGACAGGTCGGGCCCGCTGTTCCTGACGTTGCCAAGAAGCCGATTAGCAGGTGTCATCCGCAGGCCTTTAGATCCATAAGGATGCAATAAGTCGACAGTACCCGTGCGAACTCTTCTGCGTCTTGCGATTGCCTGCTGGTTGGGTTTCCTGTCCTGGGCAGCTACCAGTCGATCTCGTACGAAACTATCCTGCAGAGGGGATGAAAGCGTGGAAGATCGCGAAGCTCAATGGTAACGGCCCTCATCTCCTTGACCCGGTTGCGGAAGCGCCTCTGCCGCCGTTGACACTCTTCTAGGGCACAGTGTGGGCGGTACCCACGGTACTGGCGGTCTCCAATCTCTTAGGAACTCGCATCTTTCTTCGCTCGTGAGCGCATTGGTGATTTGTCACTCGTTGAGGATGGGTGACGATTTTGGCACGGATCAGGTTGCTGCGGTCAAGGTCCATAGCATTTCTGTTTGGCTATTCGATTATTTTGCTGCGACTGCCTTTTCTGACGGAAGTTGCGAGTTGTCCCAACCGCCGCCGAGTGCCTCGATCAGCTGCACTGTGCTAGTGAGTTGCTGGACGTAGATATTGATGCCTGTCTGCTGATTGCTGAGGAGACTTGTCTCCGCGGTGAAGACATTGAGGTACGTGTCGACGCCGGTCTTGTAGCGAACGTTGGAGAGGGCGTAGTAACGCTGTGCGGCCACGACGGCGTCCTGCTGCTCTTTCCTCTGTTGACCCAGGAGTCGTGCGGCTGCGAGGTAGTCTTCGGCTTGTTGAAAGGCAGTAAGCACGGTCTGCCGATATGAGGCGGCATTGGCCTCATACTGCGCCTTGTACTGATTGAGGAGCCCTCGACGGAGGCCGCCATCAAAGAGTGTTTCAGACGCCGAGGGGCCAACTGAAAAGAAGCGGCTTGGCCAGGTAAACAGCTTGCCAATCGTGGCGCTCTGCAAGCCGACGTCGCCACCGATGTTGAAGGTTGGATAATAGGCCGCCGTCTCGACGCCGATGAGGGCGTTGGCCTGGGCCATGCTCCTTTCGGCGGCTGCGATGTCGGGCCGGCGTTGCAGAATCTGCGAAGGGACGCCGAGCGGAATCGCCGGAATGGCCGTCTCGAGCGAACGTGTGGGCATCGAAAAGGAGGACGCAGCCTGGCCTGTGAGAAGGGCGATCGCGTGTTCGTACTGCGCACGGGCGATTCGGAGATTCGTGGTCGAGGCTATGGCGCTCTTGAGGTTCAGTTCCGCTTCGGCGACCGATTGCTCTGTATCCACACCAGTTCGACTGCGTACCTGGGTCAGTTTCAGATTCTCGCGATAGGCTGCGACGGTTCTTCCGTAAAGGGCGATGAGGGCGTCCTGACCTCGTAGTTCGAAGTAGTATTCGGCCAGATTGGCCTGCTGGCTGAGACGTTCATTCGCGAGGTCGGCGGCGCTTACCTGGGCGGCGTTGGCGTACTCGCGAACGGTGTTGCGGATGCGGCCCCATACGTCCGGCTCCCATGAAACATCGAAAGGCAAGCTGAAGTCATTGCTATTTGGATTGATGCCGGCGATCTGCGTTGCCTCGCCGCCGGAGGTGCGGCCTCGTGTATAGGATGGGCCCACGCTCACAGTTGGATAGTAGGAAGCGCGCGCCTGTTTGACCTGGGCACGGGCGGCCATGAAGTTCTGAAAGGACTGCGCAATATTTTGGTTCGAGGTGTTGAGCTTTTCTTCCAACGCATTGAGTTCCGGCTCCTGATAAAGCTCCCACCAGTTGCCCCTCAGGGTCGTGTCCTGGGGTGTGGCGGGAATCCACGGAGTGCCGTCGGACGATAGCTGTGGCAAGGTTTCTTTGTAGGCTGGGGACGCCTGGGTGACGGGGGCCACATAGCGTGGGCCGACGACACATCCCTCAAGAAGCAGCATCCATGCCGCGATCGCCAGCATGGCCATGGAGGGGAGTGTTTGAACATCTTGTCTGTGTGTCTTTTTGACTCTCATACTGGCTTCCTAACTGGCTGGATGGTTAGCAATTATAGGGTTTGGGATGCCTGGGTTCCTGATGCCGCGCCGACGCCTCATCCACTGGCTGAAACGATCGAAGTAGAGGTAGATAACGGGCGTTGTGTAGAGCGTCAGCACTTGACTGAAGAGGAGTCCGCCGCAGATCGCGATACCCAGAGGCCGGCGCAACTCCGAACCGGTGCCGGTACCAAGGGCAAGCGGGAGCGCTCCGAAGAATGCCGCAAGGGTGGTCATCAGAATGGGCCGGAAGCGCAGCATGGCGGCTTCGAAGATCGAGTCTTCGGTGCTCATACCCTGTTCCCGTTCTGCGAGAAGGGCGAAGTCAATCATTAGAATCGCGTTCTTCTTGACGATGCCTATCAGCAGGAAGATACCGATGACGGAGATAACATCGAATTCGCTATGAAAGATTAGCAGTGCGAAGATCGCGCCTACGCCTGCGGACGGCAGCGTGGTGAGAATGGTGATGGGATGAATGAAGCTCTCGTACAGCACGCCGAGGACGATGTAGATGGAGAGCAGCGCTGCAATGACCAACATCGGCTCGGTCGACAAGGATGCTAGGAATGCCTGGGCTGTTCCGGCGAACTGGCTGCGCACTGAAGGCGGTGTTCCGATTCGCTGCTGCATCTGGTTGATGTCCGTGGTCGCCTGGCCAAGTGAGGTGCTAGGGGCGAGATTGAAGGAGATCGTCACCGAGGGGAAGAACGATGAGTGATTTACTGCGAGCGGAGACGTTGCTGCGTGGGCTTTCGTGAAGGCCTGCAGCGGTACGGACTTCGGTCCCGACGAGTGGATGTAGGTGGAGTTGAGAGTGGTTGGATCGCGGTAGAATTGCGGCGCAGCCTCCATAACGACGTAGTACTGGTTCAGCGAGGTGTAGATGGTCGACACCGGGGCTTCACCGAACTCGTAGAAGAGTGACTGATCGATCAGTTGCGGCGTAATGCCGAAGCGCGAGGCCGTAGCGCGATCATAGTTCAACAGCATCTGGAGGCCACCGTTCTGCTGATCGGTGGTGACATCTTTGAGCTGCGGCATCTTCAGCATCTGCTTGTACAGCAATGGGCCCCAGGTGCCGAGATCGTCGACTGTATCGCCTGAGAGCTGGTACTGGTACTGAGCGTTACTCTGACGCCCGCCAACGCCAATATCCTGTGCGGCCTGTAGAAATGTTGAAGCTCCCGTCAGTGCGGCGAGTTTGGGGCGAAGTCGATCGACGACCTGGCCTGCAGTGGCATCGCGCTGATTCTTGGGCTTGAGCGAGAGGAAGACGAATGCGCTGTTGCTGGCACCCCCGCCACCACCTGTAAAGCCCGCTACGGTACGCACGGCCGGGTCAGCACCGATGATGCGCTGCACATCCAGTAAGGAGTCTCGCATGGAGGGAAATGATGAGTCCTGGGAGCCTTGGAGACCGCCGAAGATGAGGCTAGTGTCCTGCATTGGGAAGAGTCCCTTGGGGACGTAGATCAGTAGAAGCACATTGAGGGCAAGCGTCGCAACGAGGCTGAGGATGACCAAGATCGGATGCTTGAGTGTCCAGGTAAGCGATCGTCGATACCCGCTAAGGAGCGCGGTGAATGCGCCCTCGCTGATGCGATAGAAGCGGCCATGCTGCTCCGGGCCCGCCGGCTTCAATAGATAGACACACATCATTGGAGTCACGGTAAGAGAGATGACCATCGACACCGCGATCGAGATGCAGAGAGTCATCGAGAACTCATGAAAGAGGCGCCCTATGAGACCACCCATGAATAGGAGAGGCACGAAGACGGCAATGAGAGAGAGACTCATCGAGAGCACGGTGAAGCTGACCTCTTGTGCACCCTTAAGCGATGCCTCCCACGGGGAGTAGCCCATTTCGATGAAGCGTGTAATGTTCTCCATGACGACGATGGCGTCATCCACGACAAAGCCGGTAGAGACGGTGAGCGCCATGAGAGATAAATTGTTGACACTATAGCCAAGAAGGTACATTCCCGCGAAGGTGCCGATGAGCGATGTCGTGACAGCCACTGCTGGAATGAGCGTGGCTTGGGGGCTGCGAAGAAAGATGAAGACCACTGCCACGACAAGGATGATGGAGAGAACCATGGTGGTCTCAACATCCTTGACGGAGGCGCGGATGGTAGTCGTGGTGTCGATGGCGATCTCGAGTTTGTCGGCGACGGGGATGGACGCGCTGATACCCGGAAGCGCCTTCTTGATACTGTCCACGACCTTGATAACGTTCGCGTTGGGAAGCCTATAGACGAGGAGGACCACGCAAGGTTGGCTGTTCGCATAGCCTGCGGAACGTGTGGTCTGGGTGGAGTCAGAGAGTTGCGCTACATCGCTCAGATGTACGATTGCGCCCGTGCTGGTGTTAGTACCAATGACGAGCGGGGCGTAGTCCTTAGCCTTCATGATCTGATCGTTGGCGTTGATATCGGCCGTGATGAAGTCGTCGCTGATTTGACCCTTGGGACGATTCGAGTTCTGCAGTGATAGAGTCCGCGCGACATCGGTAGTGCCAATGCCATAGCTGTTGAGCTGCTGCGGATTGAGATCAATTCGGACCGCGGGCAGCGAACCTCCGACGACCTGGACCTGCCCGACGCCAGAAAGCTGGGAGAGCTTTTGCTGAACGATGGAGGCGGCGGTGTCGAACAATTCGCCCTTGGTATGAATGGGCGAGGTCATGTAAAGTACGGCGGCAGGGAAAGCGGAAGAGTTGACTTTCCTGTAGGTCGGGTTCGAGGGGAGATTCGAAGGCAGGTAGGTGCGGGCGGCATTGATGGCAGCCTGCACGTCGCGCGCTGCGCCATCGACATCACGGCTGTAGTCAAACTGCAGTGTGATCCCTGTGGTGCCGAGAGTGCTTGAGGAGGTCATCTGTGTGACGCCGGCGATATGGCCGAACTGACGCTCAAGGGGTGTCGCTACTGACGAAGCCATCACCTCGGGGCTGGCGCCGGGAAGAGTAGCTGCCACGGTGATGGTCGCAAAGTCTACTTGCGGGAGTGACGCGACCGGCAGGGCCTTGAAGGCGATGGCTCCGGCAAGAGTAATCGCGATGACCATCAGAATTGTGGCGACCGGCCGCCTGATGAAGATAGCTGAGAGATTCATGGTTGCTCCGCCGGATGGGGATTCGTGAACGTATGTTTCGGCGTGCGAGCGAAACGTTGCGCAAGCCGGTCGAAGAAGACGTAGATGACGGGTGTGGTGTACAGGGTAAGAACCTGACTGACCAGCAGGCCGCCCACCATGGCGATACCAAGAGGGCGTCGCAGCTCCGAACCAATGCCCGAGCCGAAGGCCAGGGGAATACCCGCGAAGAGGGCGCAAAGTGTCGTCATAAGAATGGGCCTAAAGCGCAGCAGCGAAGCCTCGAAGATTGCCTCC